>NZ_FOOQ01000002.1:0-600000 GCF_900113245.1 Halopelagius inordinatus | reverse complement strand
TCAACACCGAGATTCTGCAGGACACCGACGTGGAGTGCGACAACGGCGTCGTCGTCGACGAGTACATGCAGACGAGCGACGAGGACATCTACGCCGCGGGCGACATTACCCAGTTCCACGACGTCATCCTCGGCGAACGCGCGCAGAACGGCGCGTGGGGGTCCGCGAAAGAACAGGGGACCATCGCCGCAAAGAACATGGTGAACCCTCAGTCCGAGGAGTTCCGGTGGGTCTCTTCGTACTCCATCACTCACTTCGACTTCCCGTTCCTCTCCTTTGGCCACCCGACGCTCGGCGACGACGAAGTCGAAGCGAAACACTCCGAAGACGAGTGGCGGCGTCTCGCGTTCAAGGACGGCAAAATCGTCGGCGGCGTCCTCATCGGCGACCTCTCGCCGCAGAGCAAGTACAAGAAGCTCATGCGCGAGGAACGCGTCGTCGCGGACCAAAAGGACGTCCTGATGCGAGAGCAGTTCGACATCGACGACCTGGAACTCGAAGAAGCCCCGGCGGAGTAATCGCTCCCCCTCGACTCCTCGATTTTTCTCTCTCGCGTAGCCGTCTCGCTCTCGTCGCCCAGCGTCTCGACTCTGCGTGTCCACCAAACGTTTATCAGCTGCGAGTGGCTAGTGGTAACATATGTCACGAACGGCGAGCGACCAGAGTCTCGACGGACTGGCGGACGGGTCGTCCGTGGTCGTCGTTTCACCGGAGCGGATAGACCCCGACGCGCGGGTGCGGGACTTCGACCAACTGTCGGCGTCCGCACAGCGACTGTTCGTCTCCGAGGAGGAGACGAACCCCGCGACGGCAGCCGACCTCGACCCCGGCGACGTGGTCCGATTCACCGACTACTACCGCGTCCGCTGAGAGCGACCGTTCTCTCGGAATCGGCGGCGGCGCGCCGTCTCAACCGAAGGCGTTTTGCGCCAGACGCGAGGAGAGGTACGTATGGATGGTGGCGGCAGTACGGACATGACGCTCGCGTTCGAGTTGGAGGCGTTGAAATCGCTCGCGGACCCAAACGCCGTGTTCAACGACGCCCGTCAGTGGACGGAGTACGTCGGCGTCGTGAGCGAAAAGCCCACGTACGTGGTGACCAACTTCACGCGAAAGCACCGCATCCGACAGGACTTCTTCTCCGGCCCCCGCGGCGTCGAAGAGAGTCTGGACAACGTCAAACAGCAGTTCGACACCGACCGGCACGTCTTCGTCGGCACCTCCGAGGAGGACCGGGCCGTCGCGGAGGACGCATCGTGGGAGTACCTCCCGCTCTCACAGGCCGCCGAGGCCGCAAACTGGGCGCTCGCGGGCGAATCGCCCGAAGAAGACCCCTTCGAGTCCGAGGGGCGCGACGACTGGCCCTGACTCGCTCCGACCGTCACCGATATCGGAGATATCACCCGCCTCGACGCCGTTTTCTCGGTTCTCTCGATTTCCGAAGCGAAAGCACTAATCGCCGCGCGTCCGTCCCTCTACTCAATGAGTCACCAGTTGCCTGACGTACAGGCAAGTCGCCCCGACGTCACCGTGGGGCTGAGTCAGGTCGGCGTCACGGGCGTGGACAAACTCGTCAAAATCGCCCGCGACGACAAGCGGCCGCTCGTTTTGATGGCCGAGTTCGAGGTGTTCGTCGACCTCCCGAGCGGTCGGAAGGGAATCGACATGAGCCGAAACATGCAGGTCATAGACGAGACGCTCGAATCCGCCGTCTCCGAACCCGCCTACCGCGTCGAGGACATGTGCGGCGACGCCGCCGAGCGACTCCTCGCGAAACACGAGTACACTTCGACCGCCGAAGTCCGCATGACGGCCGAACTCGTCCTCCGCGAGGACACGCCCGCGAGCGGACTCGCGACGCAGGGGACGGCGACCATCATCGCGAGCGCCGTCGCGACCGACGAGGGAACGCGCGAGGAGATAGGCGCGGAAGTGACCGGGATGACGGTCTGTCCCTGTTCGCAGGGCATGTCCGCCTCCCGGGCGCGTGACGTCCTGCAGGATTTAGCGGTGGACGACGACACGATAGAGGAGTTCCTCCAAAAGGTGCCGCAACCGGGCCACTCCCAGCGCGGACACGCGACGCTCACCGTCACGACGGAGGGCTCTCCCGACGTGGACCTGATGGACCTCATCGACATCGCCCGCGACTCGATGTCGGCGCGCATCTACAACCTCGCGAAGCGTCCGGACGAAGACCACATGACGTACGAGGCACACGCGAACGCGAAGTTCGTCGAGGACTGCGTTCGGTCGATGGCCGATCAGGTCCGCGATGAACTCGACCACCTCGACGACGACGCCGTCGTCTACATGAAGCAGTCGAACGACGAGTCCATCCACCAGCACAACGCCCACGCCGAGCGAGAAGTGACGTTCGAACGGCTCGAAAGCGAGATGGACCAGTAGAACGGACGCGTCGCCGGTCTCTTAGTTTTCGCCGCCAGAGAGCGCTCGCCGACTACTCGCCGGACGCGGACGACGAAAGCGAGAGCGGTTCCGCCGCCTCCCACCGCGGGTCGAACATCGATCGGATATCGGCGCTGAACTCGGGGTCCTTCAGGTCTATCATCGCGAACGCCTCGCCGGGGTCGAGCGGATTCGGCACCTCGATGCACACTTCCACGTCGTCGATGAGGTTGAACGTCCCCGAGAGTTTCGGCGACGTGCGTACGGTGAACTGCGGGTGGTCCGCCAGACTGTCGAGGTAGCGTTCGCCCACGCTCTCGGGGAGCGAGGTGACGAGGTCCGGCGACATCAGGACGGACACCTCCACGCCGCGGTCGAGCGCCGTCGCTAACTCCTCCGTCACCAGGTCGCCGACCTCTCCGAGGTCGAACTGCGCCGAGGGCGTCCCGACGACCATGACCAAAGAGTCGTCGGCGGCCGCGAGTCGTTCCAACAGCAGATCGACGGACTCGTCGGTGCCGACGGCGGCGGTCCAGAACTGTCCCTGCACGGGTTCGGCCGTCTCCAGTTCGTCCGAAAGGTCGTCGACGACCGCCTCGTACTGTTCTGCCTTCTCGTCGAGTTCGCGCCGCTTGCTCTCTAACAGACGGTCGAGCGCCATATCGGGCTCGACGGCGACGTACTTTTTCGGCCGACTCGCGGCCTGACTCCGCACGAGGCTGTGCTGTTCGAGGCTGTTCAACACGTCGTATATCCGACCCATCGGCACGTCGCTGGCGCGAGACAACTCTTTTGCGGTTGTCGCGCCCGTTCGGAGGAGAGACCGATACGCCCGAGCCTCGTACTCGGACAACCCCAGGTCCCGAAGACTAGCCATACCTTCGTCTCACTATCCAGCACTAAAAACGCATCGGGTGTTTACACCCGCTCACCGTTGACCGACGTTTCGTCGCATCCGCTCGTCTCGGCGCGCCGAATCGACGCTCAGACGCCCGCGTCGAGAGCGGAGACGGCGGCCATCAGTTCGTCCGGCGTCGTCGCCGTCGCCTCCTCGTCGCCGAGTCGGACGACGGCGTTCCCTGCCGGGACGTCCGCGTCGGGGACCACCACCTTCTCGTGGTCCGCGACGCGCATCGCCGCCCGGTGGAGGTCGGACCCCGCGGGGGACCCGACGTCGACGACGAGCGTCGGGTGCGTCAGTCGCGCCGCGACGCCGCCGTAGCCCGCGACTTGGACGCCGATGCGGTCCCACGCGCCGCCGAACGCCGCTACCGCGTCGTGGGCGGCCTCCTCGTAGCGGTCCTCGCCCGTCACCGCCGCGAGGTCGAGTAGCGCGTCCGCCATCTCGACGTTCCCGTCGAGGGGTCGAAGCGTCTTGTCGAGGAGTCCGACGTCCGTCTCGGGGCCGTCACGGAACGCACCTCCCGGCTCTTGGAGTTCGTCGATGGCCGCGTCGGCGACCGGACGGGCGGTTTCGACGGCGTCCTCGTCGCCGACGACCTGTCGGGCGCGGACGAACGCGGAGACGACGCGGGCGTGGTCTTCGAGGAGGAGCGACTCGCCCGACTCGTCTTTCGTCCGGTAGTGGGTGACGACGCCATCTTCGAGCAGCGACGAATCGACGTACTCCAACGCGCGGCGGGCGTACTCGGTCGCTCTCTCGTCGTCGGTGTACGCGGCGAACGTCAGCAACGCGTCCGCGGCGAGGGCGTTGGCTCCGGCGTACGCGGTCAAATCGCGCCGCGGTCCGGTCTCGCCCGCGCGTTCTTCGGCACCGCCGTCGTAGTAGTCTGACTCCTCGGCGGGGCCGAGACTGCCCCCGAAGGCCGCGCCGTTCCAGAGGCTCTCGACGAGGAAATCGAGCGTCTCGCGGACCGGTTCGGCGAACCCCTCGTCGCCGGTGTACAGGTAGCCGTTCGCGAAGGCGCGGCACAGCGCCGCGTTGGCGTCGAGCAGTTTCTCGTGGTGCGGGTCGGTCCAGTCCGGTCTGTCGGCGTACCGGAAGAACCCGCCC
Source organism: Halopelagius inordinatus (assembly GCF_900113245.1). Classification (NCBI taxonomy): domain Archaea; kingdom Methanobacteriati; phylum Methanobacteriota; class Halobacteria; order Halobacteriales; family Haloferacaceae; genus Halopelagius; species Halopelagius inordinatus. The sequence goes on along the minus strand of NZ_FOOQ01000002.1, from coordinate 595,577 downwards.
TCCACGTCGTCGAACAGCGATTCGCGAATCGCACCGAGCGTCTCCACCCCCTGTTCGCGGGCGCGTTTCAGCGCGAACTCGACGGTGCGCGGCATCGGGAACTTCGCGCCGTCGCCCCACCCGGCGAAGCGGTGGTCGTACTTCTCGTCGAGTTGTCCCGCGAGATGCTCCTCGATTCTGGTCGTCACCTCGCCCGCGGGCGTCGGCTTGCCCGCGAGGGCGCGCGGGACGCGCCCCGCCTCCTCGCCTTTCTCCGTCCAGACGTCGCGGACGCGTTCGAGTACCTGTCGCATCCCGTCGGGACCGAGATACGTCGCCCCGTTCAGGAGGTCACCGCTCGGGGTGAGAAACACCGTCGAGGGGAACCCGCCCATGTTGTACCGCTCTCGAACTCGCGGGTTGCGGTCTACGTCCACGCGGACGGGGACGAACCGGTCGTTGACGTTCGCGGCGATTCGCGGTTCCGCGTACGTCTCGACGTCCATCTCGTGACAGCCGTCGCACCACGTCGCGGTCAGAGAGAGCAACACCGGCTTGTCGGCCGCCCGCGCCTCCTCGAACGCGTCGGGTCCCCACCTGCGCCACTCGACCCGCGTCTGGTCGTCTGCCATGTTCGCTCTCGGTGGGCGCGTGGGGTAAGCCCTTCGAGGTAGGGTGCCGACCCGCGAACGTCACAAGGGCTTTGAACGGTGACCGAAAAGGTACCCCCATGCAGACGCGCTGGGTCATCGCGATTCTCCTCGCGATACCGCTCGCCGATACGTTGCTTCTCGTCCCCGTGGCGAACGCCATCGGGTTCGCCGCGACGGTACTTCTGGTCGTCCTCACGGGTCTCGTCGGCATGCTCCTCGTCCGCGCCGAGGGGCGGCACACGCTCTCGAAACTCCAACGGAAGGTGTCCACCGGCGGCATCCCGACGGACGAACTGTTAGACGGCGGCTTGCTCATCGCCGCGGGGGCGTTCCTCCTCACCCCGGGCATCGTCACGGACCTGCTCGGGTTCTCGCTGGCGCTTCCGGTGACGCGCTACCCCATCCGCGAGGTGGTGAAACGCTACGTGGTGAAGCCGTACCTCGAAAAACAGACCGACGGATTCGTCTCCGGCACCGTCTGGTCCGGCGGCTACCCCGACGGCGACGTCGTCGACCTGGACCCCGAGAACTACGGCCGCAGAGACGACGACAATTCGTAACAGTGCACGGGGCCGCCCCGAAAGGAAACCCTTAAAGTCGAAACCGAACAACGACTGAATGCGCTCACCTGGGCCAATAGCTCAGTCAGGTTGAGCGCTCGGCTGATAACCGGGAGGTCCGCGGTTCAAATCCGCGTTGGCCCATCCACAGCGCGAACGGTCTTTGACCGTTCCGCGTTAGGGGCTGAGAACTCCCCAGCCACCTAACTTCGTTCCAAACTATTCTGACTAGAACCATCTGTCTTCGGTGATTTGAGTCGCAGAGCGAGCGCAGGTCGCCGCAGTCACGCGTTGTTCGTGGGCCGGAATCGACGAACCGGTCGCGTCCGAACAGACGCGAGCGAACCACCTGACCGAACTCTGGCGCATATCGAGTGCGGTATCGGGAGCGAGCAGTTCTCGCGGAACCGAGATCAGGAACTGAGCGGGTAGTCGGCTACCACAACAGCGGTATCCGTTAGTCCATCCGCATAACTGCTAAACGAAACTGTTCGAACGACCCAATGACCTCGACAAACTCACCGAGGTCGATGGGCTTTTCGAGGACCGCATCTTCGTCCGCGTCGTCGTCGAAGTCACGCGATTTTATCAGGTCCTGGTTAATCCCGGTCAACACGATGACGGGAACGTCGTTCAGTTCGGGATGGTGTTTGATCTCGTGGAGAATCTCCTCCCCGTCCACTTTCGGCAGATGCAGGTCGAGTAATACGATATCTGGTCGGGGAGCGTCCTCGTACTCCTCGCGCTGATAGATGAAGTCGAGTGCCGCTTGGCCGTCGGTAACGGTGTGGAGTGTGTTTGCGACGTTGCCGTCGGAGAAGGCTTCTTCTATGAGGCGGATATCCCCACGGTTGTCTTCTATCAGCAGTATCACCGCTTCTGATGGCCCATTTCCCATTGGTGTGAGGATATGAGTTAACTGGTATGAGCGTTCTGTGGGGGACGTAAGAACCGGAATTTCAAGCGTCCAGTACTGACCACTGCGACCGTCCATCGTCCAGTAATCCCCCGGACGCAGCCTCGAACAAGAAATCGCGGCGGACAGAACGGGGTTCTATCACCCCGTCGCTGTCGAATAGCGTTCCGTCGCGTGCAACCGGCGTTTCAGGCCGACTTCGGCGCGACGCTGACCTTCGGGGCCACCCCGGCGTGCGGGGGGCCGACCACGAAGATATCGCTCACGGCGAGTCCGGCGCGTTCGCTGTGTTCGCGGAGCGTCGTTTCGGAGTCCGCGTCGTACCGGCACATCGTCGCGCCGATGGATCCATCCCCCTTGAGGAACGTCTGAGAGCCGAGGTACGACATCGGAACTCCCTCGCTTCGTAGTTCGTCGATGGCGTCGCCCGAACTTTCGACCGCCTGCTCCAACTGCTCGGTTGTAATTCCCGCTTCGAACTCGCGCAATACGTCGTAGTTAGTCATGGTGTTTCCTGAGAAGGAACGATACAGCGTTCGGGTCCTCGCTACTAGTACGCCCTACTATATAATAAACGTTCGTTATAATTATCCGGCGCTTTTTATACGAACATCCCCCGAAGAGTGAGTCATCGGGCGTCGTCGAATCGCTTGTCGGTGGCCGTTTACTCGCGTCTCTCCATCGGGCAGGGGGGACAAATGCGCCCGAGAGACGCGCGTCACCCTCGACGCCTCAGAACTGCCGTTCGAACTCCACGGGCTCCGAAATCGTGTAGTACGGCCCGCCGAGTCGCCCGACGGTGTCGACCTTCGTCATATCTATCTGCCCGTCGGTCAACACCCGGTCTGCGACGTGGACGTACTGCACCTCGCCGAGAACCATCAGTCGGTCATGAACCTCGTGTGAGTCGTACAGGGTGCACTCCATCGTGACGGCGGCGTCGGCGACGCGCGAGGCGTCGATTCGTCGGCAGTCCGCGCGGTCTATCTCCGCGAGATCGAACTCGCTTTCCCCCGGTGGGAGGCGTTCGGAGGTGGTGTCCATCTGCTGTAAGAGGGGTTCGGTGACGACGTTCACGGCGAACTCGCCGGTGTCCAACGCGTTTCGGGCGGTGTCTTTCAGGCCGCCGTGGTCCGCGTTCGGACTGTTGAACGACACTACGGGCTGCTTCGAGGAGACGTAGTTGTAGGAACTGAACGGCGCGAGGTTCTCTCTGCCCGCTTCGTCGGCGGTGCTTATCCACGCTATCGGTCGCGGACTGACGGCGCTCTTTATCAGACGCGCGCTCTCGCGGCCGTCGACTTCCGTCACGTCGAACTCTTTCATCGTCAGATACTCTCCGCCCCGCCGTATGAAGCGTTGGGTCTGGTGAAAAATACTCGCTCACATACACTTTCATCAGCGTTCGCACATTCTGCGTCCGAGATTCCAATCTTGACGACGGAGACGGGATTCATCGTCGGCACTCGTCTGTTATTCTCCATGACAGTTCCGCGTTCCGCGGTGATGCTCGTCGCCGTGCTCTCCGTGATTCTCGCGGGGTGCGCCGGTCAGGGGGGAGTCGCGGCCACACCCGACGACGTGATAGAGACGCCGTCGGCGGCGGCGGACGGTTCGCCTGCATCGGTGTCGGCGTCCTCCGGGGCGGACGGCAACGGCAGCCTCGAAGTCCACTTCATCAACGTCGGACAGGGTTCGAGCATCCTAGTCGTCTCTCCGTCGGGCGAAACGATGCTGATAGACACCGGCGACTGGCGCGACGACGGCGAGGACGTGCTACAGTACCTCGACCGACAGAACGTCTCTCGTATCGACCACCTCGTCACCTCTCACGCCGACGCCGACCACATCGGCGGTCACGCGGCCGTCATCGACCGCTACGAGACCGAGAAAGGCGGCGTCGGCGCGGTGTACGACCCCGGAATCGCGTCGTCGTCGAAGACGTACGAGCGGTATCTCGACGCCGTCGAACGGCACGACGTTCCGTTGTACGAAGTCGCCGCAAACGACACGATACCCTTCGCGGGCGCGAACGCGACGGTCCTCGCACCGCCCGAAACGCCGCTTGCGAACGGAGACCGAAACGAGAACAGCGTCGTCCTCTCGGTCAGGAACGACTCGCAGTCGCCCGGATTCCTCCTCCCCGGCGACGCAGAGAGCGAGGGGGAAGACTACCTCACGCGCGACGACGGGCCGAACCTGAACGCGACCGTACTGCAGGTCGGGCACCACGGGAGTCGTTCGAGCACGAGCGAGGCCCTCCTGGACGAGAGTTCGCCACGGGTCGCCGTCGTCTCTAGCGCGTACGACTCCCAGTACGGTCACCCGCACAACGAGACTCTCGAGAGACTCTCGTCGCGGTCGGTTCCGACCTACTGGACGGGCGTCCACGGGGACGTCGTCTTCGTGGAGTCGGGAGACGAACTCGTCGTCGAGACGCAACGGAACGCGACGACGAACCCCCTCGAACTGCGCTCGGAACCCCCGATAGAACCGGGAACGGGACCGGCGGTCACCGAACGGAGTCGTCTCCTCGTCGCGAACGCGAGCGGTTCCGAGGAGACGGTCGCCGATGCCCGCAGTCCGACCGCGACGCACGCGGAACGGCCGACTGCGACCGCTACGCCGACGCCTACCGCCACCCCGACGCCGACGTCTTCGGCACCGAAGGCGATTTCTCTCACCGACATCAACGCCGACGCGGACGGAAACGACCACGACAACCTCGACGACGAGTACCTCGTGTTCACGAACACGGGCGAGTCGGCGGTGGACCTCGCGGGGTGGACAGTCGAAGACGACGCAGACCACACCTACGCGTTCCCGGATGGGTTCACGCTCGGTCCGGGCGCGAGCGTCACACTCCACACCGGGACCGGCGACGACACGGACTCCGACCTCTACTGGGGGTCCGGACGCGCCGTCTGGAACAACGGCGGCGACACCGTCACCGTAACCGACGACTCGGGGGCCGTCGTCATCGAAGAGACGTACGCATGACCGACAGAATCTACACCGCCGTACTGGACCGCTTCGAGGAGGAACGAGCGGTACTCCTCCTCGAACGAGGGGACGAACTCGTCGACGAGGTGGTCGTCCCCGAGTCGATGATACCGGCGGCGGGAAGACACCAAGACGCCGTCTTCGGCGTCTATCTCACGGACGAGGAGTCGACCGAGTTCCGTTACGACCCGGAGCGAACCGCCTCTCGCGGCGACCGGGCGCAGTCCCGCTTCGACCGCCTCTCGCGGCGATTGCCCGCCGAGGATGCCGACTCGGACACCGAGTGAACGCCGCCCGAACGCGGGAGCGAACGGCCGTTCGACCGCCCTTCGTTCTGCGTCGTCTCACCTGTGACCTCTCTCCAATTTACTCGATTCCGTATTACAGTAGTGTTATCTGTTAGCACGATATATGACTCTCTGATGCCAGAAATCAACGTCTCGGAACCCCTGTACCGCCAACTCGTCGCCGCGTCCGAGGACGAGGACTTAGACGAGACGATGTGGAAGATGGTCGGTCGCTACAGTCGCGGCAACACGCCGGGCGACTGAGGTTGGCGCTACCCCTCCCGCGGTCACCCCCGTTTTCGGTCACCTGACAAACTCGTTAGTCGAGTCCCTTCTCGTGGTGCTATCTCGCAGATCTAACATCTGAACTACACTTTCAGAGATTATTTCGCGTTGTAAAACATCTGTCAGATGTTGCAGGTGAGACGCCGAGTTTGACGATCAGGGTGACGTTCATCGGCGAGAGGAATGGGGAGTATAGTATGGCAGGCACGCGTCCCGGAGTAGCACTCGCCGTCGCCCTCGCAGTTCTTCTCGCAGGGTGTACCGGCGGCGGTGGAGAGACCGAGACCGCGCCCGACGACGTGATCGAGACTCCGGAACCGACGGCAGACGGATTCGATTCGTCCGCATCGCCCACGACGGAGCGAACCGACTCGACCGAGACGACGGCCCCCGAGACTTCGACGCCGACGTCTACGCCGACGGCCACGGAAACTCCGACGGCAGACGATTCCAGTTCGTCCTCGTCGTCTTCGTCTTCGTCGTCCTCGTCGTCCGGAGCGAACGACGACGACGATGATGACCGCGATGAGGACGACCCGGACGAGGTGACGACCGTTCCCGAGACGCAGACACCGACGGACACGGCCACGCCGACGGAGGCTCCGACGACGAACGGTTCCGATTCGCCCGCGTCCTCCGCGAGCGAGGACGACGACGCGAACGACGGAAACGATGCGGACGGAGAGGAAGAGGGTGCAGACGAGAATGCGACCGAATCCGAGGCATCGACGAGAACGCCGACTGAGACGGCGACAGATCCAGAAACTGCGACGCCGACAGAAACGGAGAGCCTAGACCCGACGGCGACGGCGACTCCGGAACCGACGGCGACGGCGACTCCGGAACCGACGGCGACGGCGACTCCGGAACCGACGGCGACAGCGACTCCGGAACCGACGGCGACCCCGGAACCGACGGCGACGGCGACCCCGGAACCGACCGCTACTGAGGTTATAACCCCGACGGTCACCGAGACCGTGACGTCCACGGCCACCGAAACCCCGGAACCGACGGCGACGGAGACTCTCACGTCGGTGGCCACCGATACACCGACGTCGACAGTCACAGAAACCGTAACATCGACGGTCACCGAAACTCTGACCTCGACGGCGACGCGGACGCTGGCATCGACGGCCACTCAGACTCCAACCTCGACGGTCACAGAGTCTCTGACACCGACGGCCGCGGAGCCTTCGACATCGGCGGCGACAGAGAGCCCAGAGCAGGCGGCGACGGCAACTCCGGAACCAACGGCCACTGAGACAGTAGAGCCGACGGCGACAGAGAGCCCAGAACCAACGGCTACCGAAACAGCAGAACCGACGGCGACAGCGAGTCCGGAACCGACGGCGACAGCGAGTCCGGAACCGACGGTGACGGCAACTCTGGAACCGACGGCGACAGCGAGTCCGGAACCGACGGTGACGGCAACTCCGGAACCGACGGCGACAGCGAGTCCGGAACCGACGGCGACGGCAACTCCGGAACCGACGACCACTGACACTTCGTCTACGACGGGGGCGCTCTCGTCGGCATCGTGAGCGACTCTCTCACCGACCTCGGGTCGCGCGTGAGCGGACTGCGACGGATTCTCGCGACGTTCGCTCGAACGTGAAAATAACCCACGAGAGGCATCGAGACTGCCCTCTGCGGGGAGAACGGGTATACGTCTTCGTCCCCAAGAGAGGACGTGGCAGATAACGACGACCTCGGTTCGGTCTCCGGTCTCCCGGAGGAACTGGGCATCGATACCGACCTGCAGAAGTCCCAACAGGAGTTGACGGTTCGGCGCGACACCCGCCGGTACGGGAAGGCGATGACCGTCGTTTCGGGGTTCGATCTCTCCCGAGACGAGATGAAGGAGGTCGCGTCGGCGTTGAAGCGAAAACTCGCCTGCGGCGGGACCGTTGAGGACGACGAGATAGAACTGCAAGGCGACCACACAGACCGCGTGCACGACATCCTGCACGAGATGGGCTACCAGACGACGACCGACTGAACTCGAACCGGGTGGTGCGAACGTCCGGGCCGCTTTTTTGACGATCAGAACCGTTCGCGCAGGAACGTCCGTTCCCGCGGAAAGAGGCGTTCGAGCGTACGCGCCGCCTCGTCTTCGACCGACGCGTCACCCGCGCGAACCGCCTCCTCGACGGTGCGCGCGCCGACGAGCAGTTGCGACAACGCGCCGATTTCTATCTCGCAGTCGGGCGCGGTTCCGCCTCCGACGCGCCGACAGGCCGCGCCGTCGGACGCGACGTCGAGTCTGAATATGTCGTCGTTCCACTCGCACCGGTCGTCTCTCACGTCGAGTGTGACCGTCCCTTCGGCGTCGTACGATATCTCGGTCAACGCCGACGCCACGTCCACGATTCGGACCATCGGGCCGGGTCGAATCGTGAGCGTCGCCGCCCGGGGGTCGGGGTAGTCGTCGATGGGCCGGGACCACTCGGGGAGGCGGGCGAAGTACACCTCCGCTACCTGCGAGTCGTGGTCGCGACAGAACCGCTTGAGGTGTCCGTCCGCTTCCTCGTCGGCCGCCGCGAGTTCGTGGACGTGCAGTCGCTGTCTCCCGTCGTCGCGTTCTTCGAACGAGTAGACGACGTACCCGCGGAGGGTGTCGTCGTCGTCTTCCCAGCCGTAGACGAACGACTCCGGCGTCTCCCCGCCGAAGACGTCGTCGAACCACCACCCCTCGGTTCGCTTCACCGCGAGAGCCTCCGTCGCCCACGCCTCGTGGACGGCGCGCATCGCGTCGATATCTTCGTCTGCGCGGAGTCGTCTGAACGACCCCGCCGGGTCGGGCGCGACGGCGGACAGTTGCTCGGGCGGCACGGCGAGTCGCGCGTGGTTGCTCGCCGTCGCCCACCCGAACCGGCGGTAGAACGCGTACTCGAAGGGCCAAAGCGTCGAGAGGGCGACTCCCTCCTCGCGGTGGCGTTCGAGAAGCGCACAGAGCATACGCCCGACGATGCCCCGCCTGCGCGTCTCCGGCGGGGAGGCCACCGCCGCCAGCCCCGGCATCCGGTGCCAGTCGCCGCGGACGCGAACGGTGAAGTCGTAGACCCCGCACACGGCCGCGAGGGCGGATTTCTCGGGCTCTTCGTCCGGCGGCGTCTCGTAGAACCCGAACGGCGTGAACAGGTGGGGGTGGCCGTCGTCGTCGGAGTCCCAGTCGGGACCCTCCGTCGGGTTGAACGCGTAGTTGACGCGTTCGTCGAAGGCGTCGAGGTGCGCGTCGGGGAGCCTACGAAAGTGCATACCCCCGTCTCTCCCCCGGGAGAGCAAAAACTCCGCCTATTCGACTCGTCCGTGCGTTCCGCGGCACCGACGCCCGACGAGACGGCTCAGCGCCTTCTCGGGTCGTTTCCGTCGCCCTCGTCGAGGGGGTCTTCGAGTTCCCCCATCACCGCCTCGAAGGTGTCCGTCGCCGTCAGCAGTCCGACCACCTCTCCCTCCGAGACGACGAGCGCAAGCTCTTGGTGTTCGTCTTGGAACCTGTCTATCGCCTCGCTGACCGTCACGTCCGGCGAGAGCGTCATCGGCGGGGCGGCGAGGTCCTCGAACGTCGCCTCGCCGCGTTCGAGGTCGGATATCCTCTCGATGACGGATGGGACGTAGACGATACCGCGGAAATCCTCGGGTTCGCTCCCGACGAGCGGATACCTCGTGTGCGGCGACTCCGACAGTCGATGAAGGTTCTCCTCGACGGACGCTTCCGTCGAGAGGTAGACTACGTCCTCGGCGTCGACCATCTCCCTATCGACGCGTTGCGTGCCCGCGGCCAACGCGCCGAGAACCTCCTCGTGGCGTTCCTCCGAGAGTTCGCCGCGTTCGAGGACGTTGTCGAGGCGGTTGTGCAACTGCGCTCTCGTCTCGATGACCTCCTCTTCGGTTTCGAGCCACGCTCCCGTCATCTCGATACCGAACAGGCCGAGCGTCCACTTCGCGACGGTGTCGCCGACGGTCATGACGGGCCGGATGACCCACGCGAACCAGTACAGCGGCGTCGCGCCGTACCGACACACCATCTTGGTTCGCTCGACGCCCAGATACGTCGGCGTCTGCTCGCCGTGGGTGAGGTGGACGAGGTTAATGAGACCGAACGCGAGCAGTCCGCCGGCCCCGATGCTGGCGAAGGCGGTGTTCTCGAAGAACGGCTCGAACATCGCCGCGAGCGCGGGTTCGGCCACGATACCGACGGCGATGCTCGACGCGGTTATCCCCACCTGACAGCTGGTGAGATATATCTCCAGTTCGTCGGTCATCTCCCACGCGCGGCGGAGTCCCGACGTGTCGAACTCCGAGGCCGGGTACTGGCGGACGCGCGTGAGGGCGAACTCGATTGCGACGAAAAAGCCGTTCGCGAGGATGAGGAGGACGCCGGCGAAGAGACGGCCCCCCAGTTCTATCGGCGTCATCTAAATGGACAGTAACGTTGCTCGATGTTGGAAGCATCGGCTAGCTGGCGGGGCCCGCCACCGGGCGGACCGAACCGGGGCTTTCAGGGCGGTTCGGTTCCGACACGCGAGTATGAGCGACGACGAAAGCGGGAGGCGTTCGTCCGACGCGGAGGAGGAATCGCGCATCTTCGCGTTGACGCGCGACAAACTCCTCTTGATCACGATTCTGTTCCTCGGTATCGCCGGGTCGGGCATCGCGCGGCGCGTCCTCGGTGAACTCGGCTACAACGAGGTCGGACGCGTCGTGTTCATCCTCGGCTACGTGGGGATGATAATCGCACTCTGGTACGGGTGGATACGGCCGCTCGACATCACCGGCCCCACCGAGCGGTGACCTCTCGCTCCGCCACGTAAATACTGCGCCGGAAAGAACGGAACTTTAATACTCGATTCGCGCCGAAACTCCGACCAAGGATGCTTCCCCTACAGCTCATAGACAGTTTCCTGCTCGAATACAACGTCGGGCAGGCGCTGTTGCTCGTCTTCGTACTCGCGACAGTGGGCACGCTCCCGCTGAAATCGCAGAAAATCGTCGCTCTCAACGCCACCCTCTTCGGCGTCATCTTCCTTCTGACGCCGCAGTCGTTGGTTCCGCCGCACTACATGTATCTCGGTATCGCGCTTCTCGTGGTCGGCCCGATGCTGCTCACGACCGCGAACCGGTAACTGCGAAGGCGACCGTCGCCGCATCCTGTTTTCCGTCCGTCGCTCCCCGGAGCGCGACGTTTAAACGGCGAGGGCGACAACGGCGGGTATGGCACAACCGCGCGTCCCCGGTGGCGGAGGGGAGGCACTCGAACTTCCGTGCGGGGAGACGAAGTCGCTCCACAGCCTCGACCTCGGGATGCGAGAGTTCGGCTGTTCGTGCGGGGAGGACCACGCCGTCGTGATGGACGTTCACCCGCCCGACCGATTCCTCCCGGAGTTTCTCGTCGACGTCCTGCGCGAGGCCGTCGAGACGACGAGCGAGGAGATGCCCGAGTTCGACACGCCGCATCTGCTCGGCATCGTCCTCGAGGAGTTTCCGGACCGAGTCGTCTCCGAGGACGTGAGCGACGACGGCGACATCGGCGCCGGAATCGTCTGGGTGACCGACTTCGACTCCCGGAGGCTCCACGAGATAATCGTCGAACTCGTCGTCGAACTGATGGAACACGCCGTCTCGCACGCCGACGACGACAGCGCGATTTCGGAGTTCGAAGCGCAGATGATGGACTTCGACGTCGCGGCGTTCGTCGCTGAGTACCGCGCCCAACGCGACATCTCCGAAGACGACCTGTACGTCTAATCGCCTCCGGTACGCCGATTCGACTCGTTTCTCGCCGACGTAGCCGTCGTCCCTCCGGCCGACGGCCCGACCGAGCGTTCGCGTCTCGCCTTCCCGCCGGACACCGAGCGTTCCCGAGGACCGATACCCCCTCGTTTTGTTTCGGGGAGACGCGCTCTCGACACGTCACAGCCGGAGAATGCCCTGCTGCCGCGACTCTCCGCGTCTCCACTGAGGGGCGTACACAGGCCACGAGACGCCGGAACGGCCGAACTGCGGCCCTCGCGCGGCAAGTCTTACGATATTCGTAACTCGATTTCGCATCTCGTAGTTTTTCGCCGGGCTTATTACGATGTGAGGATTGGTGTGGAGTGATGACCGACGAGGACATTCCGACCGACTCTCGGACAGCGTCCGAGGACAGGACGATACTGCTCATCGGCAGCGGGCCGATCCAGATCGGACAGGCGGCCGAGTTCGACTACTCCGGCGCGCAGGCGTGCCGAGCACTTCGGGAGGAGGGTGCGCGAGTCGTCCTCGTCAACTCGAACCCGGCGACTATCATGACGGACCCCGAGATGGCCGACCGGGTGTACATAGAGCCGATTACGACCGAGGCCATCTCCGAGATAATCCGCAAAGAGGACCCCGACGGGGTCATCGCGGGACTCGGCGGCCAGACCGGGCTGAACGTCACCGCGGAACTCGCAGAGGAGGGCGTCTTAGAGGAGTACGACGTGGACATCATGGGGACCCCGTTGGACACCATCTACGCCACGGAGGACCGCGACCTGTTCCGCCAGCGCATGGAGAACATCGGGCAACCCGTCCCCAGTTCGACGACCATCTCGCTCGAAGAGGACGAGTCTGTGTCGAACATCACGGACGACGACCTCTCGGACCGCGTGGAAGCGGCCGTCGACAAAGTCGGCGGCCTCCCGGTCATCGCCCGAACGACGTACACGCTCGGCGGGTCGGGGTCCGGCGTCGTCCACGAGATGGACGAACTCAAAGAGCGCGTCCGCAAGGGCCTGCGCCTCTCGCGCAACAGCGAGGTGCTCATCACCGAGTCCATCTCGGGGTGGGTCGAACTGGAGTACGAGGTGATGCGCGACGCCGACGACTCCTGTATCATCATCTGCAACATGGAGAACATCGACCCGATGGGCATCCACACCGGCGAGTCCATCGTCGTCACGCCGTCGCAGGTAATTCCCGACGAGGGCCACCAAGAGATGCGCGACGCGGCCCTCGAAGTCATCCGCGACCTCGGCATTCAGGGCGGCTGTAACATCCAGTTCGCGTGGCACGACGACGGGACGCCCGGCGGCGAGTACCGCGTCGTCGAGGTGAACCCCCGCGTCTCTCGGTCCTCGGCGCTCGCATCGAAGGCGACGGGCTACCCCATCGCCCGCGTGACGGCGAAAGTCGCCCTCGGAAAGCGCCTCCACGAGATAGAAAACGAGATCACCGGCGAGACGACGGCGGCCTTCGAACCGGCCATCGACTACGTCGTCACGAAGATTCCGCGCTGGCCCCAAGACAAGTTCAGCGACGTGGACTTCGAACTCTCGACTGCGATGAAGTCCACGGGCGAGGCGATGGCCATCGGGCGGACGTTCGAGGAGTCGATGATGAAAGCGCTCCGTTCGACGGAGTACGAACCCGCCGCGGACTGGGACGAGGTGACGGACGAGGAACTCGAAGCGCAGTACCTCGAACGTCCGACGCCGGACCGCACGTACGCCGTCTTCGAGGCGTTCGAGCGCGGTTACTCCGTCGACGAAGTCGTCGAGATGACCGGCATGAAAGAGTGGTACGTAGAGCGCTACAAGCGCGTCACCGACTCCGTCGTCGCCGCCCAAGACGGTGACTTCACCGCCGCGGCCACGGCGGGCCACACGAACGCTCAAATCGCCGCCGCGACCGGAACGGACGTCGGAACCGTCGAGACGGAAGTACCCGGCCGCACCTACAAGCAGGTCGACACCTGCGCGGGCGAGTTCGCGGCGCAGACGCCGTACTACTACTCCTCGCGCAAGCCCGAGTTCTACACCGGACCGTACGAGGGCGACGCCGCCGCGGGCGAACTCCGCGTCGACCGCGACGTAGAGAGCGTCGTCGTCGTCGGGGGCGGCCCCATCCGCATCGGACAGGGCGTCGAGTTCGACTACTGTTCGGTCCACGCCATCCGCGCGCTCCGCGAGATGGGTATCGACGCGCACGTCGTCAACAACAACCCCGAGACGGTCTCGACCGACTACGACACCTCGGACGGCCTGTTCTTCGAGCCGATTACGGCCGAAGAGGTGGCAGACGTGGTGGAGGCGACGGACGCCGACGGCGTGATGGTCCAGTTCGGCGGCCAGACGTCCGTCAACATCGGCCATCCGCTTCAGTCCGAAATCGAACGCCGCGGCCTCGACTGCGAGATTCTCGGCACCACGGTGGACGCGATGGACCTCGCGGAGGACCGCGACCGGTTCAACCGCCTGATGGACGACCTGGGCATCCTCCAACCGGAGGGTGGGTCTGCGACGAGCGAGTCCGAAGCGCTCGAACTCGCGAACGACATCGGCTACCCGGTTCTCGTCCGCCCGAGTTACGTCCTCGGCGGCCGCGCGATGGACGTCGTCCACTCCGACGAAGACCTCAAAGAGTACATCGAGGAGGCCGTTCGCGTCTCCCCCGACAAACCCATCCTCATCGACGAGTTCCTCGCCGACGCGGTGGAACTCGACGTCGACGCGGTCGCGGACGGCGACGACGTGCTCATCGGCGGCGTGATGGAACACGTAGAGAGCGCGGGCGTCCACTCCGGTGACTCCGCGTGCATGATTCCGCCCCGGTCGCTCGACGACGAGACGATGGCCCGCGTCCGCGAGGTCACGGAGAACATCGCCGCGGCGCTGGATACGGTCGGCCTGATGAACGTCCAACTCGCCGTGAAGAAACGCGACGACGGCGGAAGCGACGTCTACGTCCTCGAAGCGAACCCGCGCTCCTCGCGGACGGTACCGTTCGTCTCGAAGGCGACGGGCGTCCCCATCGCCAAACTCGCCGCGAAGGTGATGGCGGGCGAGACGCTCGCAGACCTCGCGACAGAAGAGCAGATACCCGAGGACTTCAGCGTCAAAGAGGTCGTCTTGCCGTTCGACCGCCTGCCGGGTTCGGACCCGCGTCTCGGCCCGGAGATGAAGTCCACCGGCGAGGTGATGGGCACCGCCCGCACCTTCGCGAAGGCGTACGAGAAGGCCCAAGACGCGACGAGCAAGTCCATCCCCACCGAGGGGACGGCCGTCGTGGACCTCGAAGCCGACGAGTTCCCCGACCCCGACAGCGAGGCCGGACAGTCGCTCCGCGTGGCGTTCGGCGACCACTTCGACCTCTTGGACGTGACGGGCGACGACCTCAAACAGGCCGTCCGCGAGGGGAAGATAGACCTCGTCGTCTCGCGCAACCGCGACGCGCTCGAACTCTGCGTCGAGGAAGACATCACGTACTTCTCGACGCACGCCTCCGCGAAGGCCGCGCTCGAAGCGCTCGACGCCAAGGAGGCACCCCTCGACGTAGAGGCCATCTCGGACCGCCCGAAGCGCACCGCGCGCTGGGGCGAGCGGTAACCCGACGCCGCGAGACGCCGCGTCGTCTCTCTGTGTTTCCGCTTTTTCAGTCGAGTTTTCCGAGCGCCTCGAAGAAGTCGGAGGTCGGTCCGGCGAGACGGACCGGTTCGTCGGCGGCGGCGACGGTCACTTCGGTCGGCGGGTCGACGAACCGGCGCGTTCGACCGTCGCTGACGACTACCGCCTCCGCTTCGCCCGTGAGACTCACCGTGACTTCCACGTCGGGCGCGACGACGAGCGGAGGCATCCCGCTTTCGGGGACCATCTCGTTGACCACGAGTCCGCCGACGCTGGGGTGGACGAGCGGTCCGCCCTCGCTGAGGTTGTACGCGGTGCTTCCGGTGGGCGTCGCGACGAGGACGCCGTCGGCGTGCCCGCCGGTGTAGAGCGACCCGTCCACCCGGACTTCGACGCCGACGCCGCCGCCGTGGCCGCGGCGCGACCCCGTGACGGTGACTTCGTTCATCGCGGGGTCTTCCGTCCACCCGTCGCCCGAGGCGGCGATGCGCGGCACCTCGCGGGCGACGACGTCGCCGTCCTCTCTGAACGCCGCAACCTCGTCCATCACCGCTTCGACGGCGTCATCCGGGCCGACGGCGTTCAGAAAGCCGACTTCGCCGAGGTTCACGCCGAGGATGGGCGTCCGCCCGGCGCCGCGGGCGGCGTAGAGGAACGTCCCGTCGCCGCCGATGCTGACGACGAGGTCCGTCGCGTCGAACTCTTCGACCGGCGTCCCCGCGATGTCGAGCGTCGCCGCCGTCTCGGTGTCTACGTGCACCGCGACGTCCCCCTCGCGCAGTCGCCCCCGGAGTTCGTCCGCGAGATACGCTGCTCGGCTGTTCCCACGCTGTGCGAGGATACCGACGTTCATGTTCGGCGGCTTTGCGTCCCCCCGGCAAAAGCCCACCGTACGACGGTTCGGCCCGCCGCCCGCGGACGGGTAACATTCATGCACTCCGACTTCCTCCTTCCGACGACTGCGATGGACGTGACCCGTACGCCGCGCGGCCGCACTCGCCCGCCGAGGAGTGGTCAACGTGGGTGACGACGACGACGACTGGTTCGAGCGTGCCTTCCGAGACGACGACGGCGAACCGTCCGACGGACCCGCCTCGGACGCCGACACCGAGACTGACTCGCCGGACGCCGAGAGAGCCGACGCCGCCGGAGACGACGACGCTCCGTCCGCGGAGGCTGAGTCCGCGCCGTCCGCGGGCGAACGCTCCGAACGCGTCCCGGACAGCCCGGAGGACCCAGACGACGCGGGCGACGCGAACGACTCGGACCCGTTCGGGGGCGTCCGCGACGAACCGTCCGAACAGACGGCCGGAGACGCGGCGGAGCGACCCCCGTTCGAGGACCCGGGCTCCGATTCGGACCCCGGCGACGGCGGTACCGGCGACGACTGGAACGACTTCGGGTCGGCGCTGGACGACGCGCCCGGCCCGGGCGGTGAGGGCCGAAGCGGCGACTCGAACCCGTTCGGGGGAGACGCCGGCGGATTCGGGATGGACGAGGGGTTCGGAGGCGAAAGCGGGGAGTTCGGAGCGGGCGGCGGAGAGTTCGGCATGGGTACGGGCGACTTCGACGCCGCCGGACCCCCCCAGAGCGGGCCCGAGGAGTTCGACGAGGAGAACTTCGAGTCCGAGATAGACCGCCTCGATATCGGCATCGACGGGCTCGACGAGATGATTCTCGGCGGCGTCCCCACCCGGTCGCTAATGGTCGCAATCGGCTCTGCGGGCACCGGGAAGACCACCCTCGGGCTCCAGTTTCTGAACCGCGCGCTCGAAGACGGGGACAGCGCGGTGTTCATCACGCTCGAAGAGAGTCGGACGCGCATCCTCGATACGGCGGCGGAGAAAGGCTGGTCGTTCCGAGAACACGAGTCCGAGGGGCGACTCGCCGTCGTGGACTTAGACCCGGTGGAGATGGCAAACAGCCTCGAAAGCATCCAAAACGACCTCCCGAGACTCGTCGAGGAGTTCGGCGCGGACCGACTCGTCCTCGATTCGGTCTCGCTTTTGGAGATGATGTACGACCGCCCCTCGAAGCGACGCACCCGCGTGTTCAACTTCGCTCGCTCGCTCAAGGAGGCGGGCGTGACGACGATGCTCACCTCGGAGGCCAGCGACAACAACCCGTACGTCTCCCGACACGGTATCGTCGAGTATCTCGCGGACGCCGTCTTCGTCCTGCAGTACGTCCGCCCGAACGACTTCCGCGAGACGCGCCTCGCCATCGAGATTCAGAAGATACGCGACGCGAACCACTCTCGGGAGACGAAGCCGTACGAACTCACCGACGAGGGTATCAGCGTCTACGGGCGCGCCAACATCTTCTGAGAAGTCGCGTCGGCCGCCGACGGACCGCCCGGTGGAAAATCACTTCCGGATGCTGCGTTCGACCCCGAGCGCCGACTTACCCCGTCGGCGCTTCGGTCGTCGTGGTGACGTTCGTGCCGTCTTCTGTGGTCTCGGTTTCGAGAGACCCGCCCTCTTCTGTCATCGTCTCCTCTTCGTCCTCGTCGCCTCCCTCTTCGGTCGTCTCCTCGCCGTCGCCGCCGTCCGCGGTGGTCTCTTCGGCGGGTTCTTCGTCTTCGCCGCCGCCGCCGGAACATCCGGCGATAGCCAACGTGAGTGCGGTGCCTCCCGCGGCGACGAACTCCCGTCGGCCGAGTCTCTCACGCGAGTCTCCCTCCGCGGACGTCTGTGTGGTCTCTTCGCAGTCCTGCAGCGTCTTGTCGGACATGGTACCCGCTGTACACCCCGCCCGTGTATAGTTCATTTGGCATCAGAACCGTTCGTTTTGACTTTATTTCCCACTTATAGTATAGAAAACTACCGGACGAAGGCGACTCCCTAACGAACTCTACTTCGAAATGGAGACACTACTTATCCATTGTGAGTTAGATATAATTGACTATCCGTGTAACGGCTAACGTGGGTGAAAAGCACAATGCCGGTCGAAACCCGGCGAGAGGGAGATAACGACGGAGGGGTCAGTCGTCGGCGGGTTTGGGGATTTCCGAGTCGGGGAGTCGCGTCGATTCGACCGGGTCGAACTCGTCGAAGTGGACGATTTCGTCGACCGGTCGGCGGAACTTCCGGTCGTTCTCCGCGTCGGCGGCGTCCTCTGCGGGGTAGCCCATCGTGACGAGCATCACGGGTTCGTACCGGTCGGCGTCGATACCGAACGCATCGACGACGCCGTCGGCGTCGAATCCGCCCATCGGGCAGGTGGCGACGCCTTCGTCCCACGCCGCGTTCATCAACGCCGAGGCGGCCAGCGTCGTCGAGCGAACCGTCCACACCCGCCGTTCGGATTCGGGCAGTCCGGCCATCCCCTCGACGTTTTCCATGACGGCGTCTCGGGCCTCTTCGTTCGGGAGGTAGTCTTTGTTCACCCAGTCGTCGAGGACGGCGTCGGCGTGCGCCGAGGGGTCCTTGTTGCCGAGAACGACGACGGCGACGGGCGCTTCGGTGACGTGTTCTTGGCCGTACGCGGCGTCTCGGAGACGCTCTCGGTTCTCGTCTTCGGTGAGGACGAGAAACTCCCACGGTTGCAGGTTGTAACTGGACGGCGCGTGGCGGACGCGTTCGAAGATGTTCTCTATCGTCTCCGTCTCTAACTCCTCGTCTGCGTACTGGTGAACTGAACGTCTACTCGTCACGACTTCGTCGAATTCCATCACGTCGAGGTAGGGCTGACGCCTACAAGTATCGGTGGGCACCGGCGTCGATGGCCGATTCTATATCGTGGTCTCACGGCTCGTACCTACCGTGTAACCCGGTTACGTCGGTGATACCGAGCGGTCACCTCACGATGGTGACCGGAACGGGCGACCGGCGGACGACGTACTCGGCGGTGCTCCCGAGGATGACGCGAGAGATGCCCTCCCGGCCGTGACTCCCCATGACGACGTGGTCGATTCCGTCTTCGCCCGCGACGGTGACGATGCTCTCTGCGGGGCGGCCCACCTCGATTCGCGTCCGAACCTCGGTCTCCTCGTCGAACTCCGCCCGCGCGTTCTCCAGCAGTCGCTCTGCGCTCTCGCGCATCTTCTCGTACCACTCTTCTGACCCGCCCGGGATGGCACTCGGACGCGGAGTCGCGGTGACCGGGTCTATGACGTGGAGGAGTGTCACCTCGGCATCGTCCCACTCCGTGGACGCGAACTGACGTGCGTCGACGGACTGCGGCGACCCGTCGACGGGTACGAGTAGATGCTTCCCCATGCGAGAACGTACGCCCCGAGAGAGTAAAACACCCTGTGGCTGTCTGGCGGCGGAGGCGCCGCCGCGCGGTCAGTCGCCGTGTCGCGTCACGCACGTCGAGAGGCCGACGAGTTCGACCGGTTCGGAGTTGTCCGGCGAGTAGACGACCATCTGGCCTTTCTCCATGTACGGAACCTTCCCTTCGAGGTTCGGCGGGATGTTGACGCTCTGTATCGCGTCGTCGTCACCGAGGTTCAACACGAGTTTCGTGTTCACCTGCTTGAACACCGGTTCGGCGACGTCTTGGGGGTCTTGGGTGATGAGAAAGAGGCCGAGTCTCTCCTTTCGACCCTGTTTGGCCGCCTCGGTGAACTTCGAGACGACTTTGCGCGCCTGAACGGTGTCGGCGTCGGAGAGGAAGTTGTGCGCCTCGTCCATCCCGAGGACGAGGGGCGTCTCCTTGATTCGCTGTGAGTCGGGCGCGTTCGACAGTTTGTCGTCGATGAGAAGCGCCGAGACGGCGAGGACGAACATCTCCTTTGCGCGACTCGTAGAGAGGTGGTACGTCGGAATCACGGTCAGTCCCCCCGGCCGGACGAGTTCGTGGTCCAGTTCCGTGATGGGACGGGCGGACTGGTCGAACACGCCGTTCGGGACGCCCCGGACGCGGCGCTTGACGGCGTCGTACGTCGCCTCGTGGACGCGCCCCGCCTCGTGCAGTTCCTCTTTCAACGTCGGGTCGTCCAAGAACGTCAGGAACTCCTCGTACGTCCCGGCGTCGCCGTAGTCGCGGAAAAAGCGCCGGAGGAGTTCGCGCAACGCGGGGTACTGGTTTTCGTTCAGACTACTGCCCGCGACCAGCCACGGTCTGTCTCTGGCCATCGAGAACGGTATCGTGAATTCGAGTTGCTCCGCGCCGTGGCCGTCTCCGCCGTAGGGTATGCCGTCCTCTTTGGGCACGAGTGCGAGGGTGTCGTCGTGGCCGCCGTGGGCGATGCCCTCGCGTTCGTACCGGCGAGAGACGCCCGCGTCCATCGCCGGGTTGTCGTCGTGCATCTGCGCGTACTCGTCTTGCGGGTCGAACTGGACGACGGCCATCCGCGCGTCGCGCCCGTCGTCCATCTCGTAGGTCCGGTCTGAATCGAGGAGTTGTCGAAGCAGGTTCTTCGAGGCGTGCGTCTTGCCCGACCCGGTACCGCCCGCGACGAGGGTGTGCCGGAAGACGAGTGGGTCGCCGTCGGCGTAGTCGTCTTTCAGTCGGTAGTCTATCGTCGGCGGTTCCGCGGCGGTGCGCACCTTCTCGCCGCCGACGGAGAGATGTCCGAGGAAGACGCCCTCGGGCGGGATGTTCAGCCCCGTCTTTATCTGTTCTGCGTCGCTGGCTTCCGCGACGACGGCTTGCGGTTTCGGAACCCGGTCGACCATCCGCCGTTTCAGGTCCGGGCCGTCCTCGAAGAGGACGGCGACCGGGTCGAGTGCCGCGACGAACTTGTAGTCGCGTTCGTCGAAGTCGTCGCGCCGCATCGCGCGGCGGGCGTGTATCTCGGTGGCGTCGTCGGCTTGGAACTCCTGGGCGTACTCGAGAGCGGAGATGCGACAGAAAAGCAGTTCGTCGTCCGGGTACGGGACGAGGAGGTATTTGCCGAGGCGGACGTTCTCTCGGTTCCCCGTCGTGACGAACGCGCGAAGCGAGGTGTCGTCGCCGTCTTCGGCCACGCGGAGTCCCTTCGAGACGGCGATAGCACCGATACCGCGGTCCGACCCCGCGGGTTCGACGTCCATCTCGTCGAACGTCAGTCCGTCCTCGCTCGACCCGTCTCTCGTCTCGGAGGCGTCCGCGGCGGAGGACTCGCCGTTCGAACCGGTCGGGGCCGGCGCGGCCGGTTCCTCGGACGCCGACCCGTTCGCGTCGTCCCCGGTAGACGACCTCTCCCCCACGTTCGTTTCCTCCTCGAAGTCGCCGAGGTCCACCATGACGTTCCACGACAGGAGGTCCCCCGACTAAAACACCACCCATCGCCGCTCTCGACGTGTCCGCCGGTTTTCCCCGCGTCCGACGCCCCCGGGGACCCTCTGCGTCGGCCTCCACGCGTCTTTTCACGCTCGGGTACGTACCGTCGGCTATGTTGTTGGTGCGCGGATACGGCGGTGACACGACGCTGACGGGGACGGTGTACGAACGGGGTGAGCGGGCACCCTCGTTCAAAGGCGCGCCCGACGAGGACGCGCCGTACGTCTGGGTCTGCGACGAGTTCTACGAAGTCGAGAGCGGGGGAACCGAGACCGAAATCGCCGGTCGGACGCTGAACGTCGCGTTCGACACGCCGATGCCGCGCGGATTCGATACGCGAGAACAGGCGCTGGACGCGGCGAAAGATCACGTGCGGACGCAGTTCGCCCGCGTCGGCGTCGCGGAGAGCGACGTGAAAATCGAAGTCGTCAAGACGGAACCGGACGCCGCCTGAGGCCTCACTCGTCGCCGCCCCACCGGACGTCGTCGTACCGCCGAACCGCGTCGGAGTCGAACTCCTCTTCTAGCTTCCGTCGGAGGGCCGTCTTCTCGTGTGCGCTGATGCGCGCCAGTTCGTCGGCTTTCTCGACCGCCTCGGGCGGGCCGCGTTGGGCGGCCACGTCGCGGAGAATCTGCGTCGTGAGCCTCCGTCGCGTCTCCGCTCTCCGAGTGAACGCGTACGGGGCCTCCGCGCGGTAGAGCACGTCCGTCCGCGGGTCGTAGACGACGAAGAACGTCACCTCGTAGAGGTCGGCGTCGAGTTCCCGGTCGATTCCGTAGGCGTCGCCGTCCGACGAAAGCGCCCGGTCGGACCCGCCGCGAGAGAGAAACCAGTTCGTGAACGTCAGGTCCCGCGTCCGGCGGCCCTCGTTGCCGTGGCCGGGACTGTCCCGTCGTTCCAACAGGCGCGCGAAAAACGCCGTGTCGTCGGTCCACGGAGCCTCCATCCCCCGAGACCTGACGGTCTGGACGACGTGTTTCGCGCTCGGGTTCTTCACGAACCCCACGAGGGGGACGTCGCGCCGGACGAACGACTCGACCAGTCGGACGTAGTTCTCGACGACGCTCCGCGGTTTCGCCTCCCGCGCCAAGTCGCCGAGTTCCTCGCTTCTGTCGCGCCAGTTCAACAGTTCCTTCGGGTACAACGGCCCGTCGAGGACGAGGAGGTCCTCCACCTCGTCCGCGTGTTCGAGCGCGTGCGTGCTCTCTGCGAGGTACAGAGAGAGCGCGTGGACGACGCCCTCGGCGAATCGGCTCACTCGCGGCGACTGGAGGACGCGCCACCGACAGTAGCCGTCGTCGAGTTTCCGCCACGGTTCGTCGAGGGCGGCCGTCGTATCGTTGGAGTGGGCCGTGGCGACGATGCTGCGGCACCGGTGGAGTTCGAGGTCGGACGGGACGGCTGCCATCGCCGCCTGCGCCAAGTCGAGGACGAGTCCGTTCTTGAACGTCGTCGGGTTGATGGTCCCGGAGTCCAAGCCGTGGACCGTCTCGAACGGCGCGTCCGCCAGCGCGACGTCGTCTATCTCGACCGCCTGCAGGCGCTTTTCGCCGAGTACGTCGAGGACCACGTCCCCGTCGGGGCCGTACAGCGGTTCGAGATACTCCTCCCAGACGTCTCGGGCGAGGTCCGTGTGTTCGCGGTCGTCCACGCGCGTCGCGAGGAGGTTCGCGATGCTCGCGATACCGTCGACGTGGACGGGGTCGAGCGTCATCGTCCGTCGTGTTGCGACGGGAGTGGAAAAACCCCGCTGTCCCGGCTCGATCGACAAGGAATGACAAGTGTCATGCTCGTCCCGCCCGAACGGTCCCTCGTGACTATACGGGCGGTCGCGTTCGACCTCGACTACACGCTCGCGGTTCCGACGAGCGACCGGACGACGATTCTCCGAAACGCCTCGGTGGCGACGGGCGCGCCGACGCTCTCGCGCAGCGCCTACCTCGAGGCCCACAGCCGCAACCTGACGAGCGAGACGAGAACGCCGATTTTCGAGCACCTCCTCGCGCAACGCGGCTCCGACGTCGACCCGGCGGCACTCGCGACGGAGTACCGCGAACGCATCGCGGCGGCGCTCGTCCCCATCGACGGCGCGCGCGACTTCCTCTCGTCGCTCCGCGAGACGTACACCGTCGGGCTCTTGACGAACGGCCCGCGCGTCGCCCAGCGGGACAAACTGGAGACGCTCGGGTGGACCGACGCGTTCGACGTCGCGCTCGTCACCGGCGAACTCGACGCCGGGAAACCCGACCCGATAGCGTTCGAGGCGCTCCTCGACGCGCTCGGAACCGCGCCGGAAGAGACCGTCTACGTCGGTGACGACGTGGACGCCGACATCGGCGGGGCGGACACGGCCGGACTCGTCCCGGTGCAGGTCGTCTTCGAGGGCGGACCGGACCCGGACCCGAGGGCCGCCGCGCACGTCGAACGCGAGGAACTCACGACGCGACTCCCGGACCTGTTAGAAGAGCTGTAGTTACGCCGACTCCTCGGACACGGCGCGAAGCGCCGCGAGCAACCACTTCACCTGCGCGCCGTCCTCGACGAACACGAGCGTCCGCGGCGGTCGGACGGCCTTCGGGCGAACGCGGAGACCCTCGGCGTCGGCCGCCTCGGCGGCCGCTTCGACCGCATCGACGAACTCGACGCGCGCGCGGTCCGACTGGACGTACACCTCGGCCACCGTCTCTTCGTCCTCGGAGGCGATTCGGTAGGCGAACGCGCCGTCCGCCGTCGGTTCGACGTCGGGGTCCGCGTCCGCGACGCAGAGCCGCAGGTCTGCGTGTCCCTCGACTTCCGACGCGACGAACTGCGCGATTCGCTTCCCGTCCGTCAGTCTGTCCTCGACCATGGCCGACGTTCGCGGCGGCGAGGTTTAGGCCGCGCGGTTCATCGAGGCGACGCTCTCAGTCGCCCAGTTCGCGCGTCGCCTTCGACGCGGCGTCGCTCACGTCCACGCCGCGACGCTTTGCGTACACCGCGGCGGCGGCTTCGACGCTGACGGCGAGTTCTCGCTGGAGTTCGTTCACCGCGGCGACGACCTCCTGTTTGTCGTGTCCGGCGGCGACCAGGGAGTCGAGGATGCGTTCGAACGCCGACTGTTCGCGCAGAATCGACTCGTCGGGTTCGTACTCCTCGGGGACGGTCACCGTCGCGGGGTCGAAGGAGGCGACGACGTCTCCGTCCTCGCGCGCGAGGAGTCCCCGGCCGGCGGCGACGTCGATGAGTCGCTTCGCTTGGTCGGGCGAGAACCAGTCTCTGTCCAGAGAGAGCGCGACCACGAACTCGCCTTCGCCCAACCGGTCTGTCCCTCGCTGCTTGAACGGCACCGCGACGGCCACCTCGAGGCTCATGGTTCCCTGTGCGAAAGCGACCGACAAGGAGTTCTCGGTTCGGGCGACTCAGTCGACTGTCGTCTCGTCGCTTTGGTCCGTCTCCGCGTTCGCGACGCCCGCAGTCGGCGGGATGGGGACGACGGTGACGCGACCGGAGGAGGTGACCGTGACCTCACAGTCGGCGATTTCGAAGACGAGGCGGCCGGGCCCCCGTGGCGTCTCGCCGCGCTCTTCGAAGACTCGTTCGAGAGCGTCCGGGTCGACGACCTGATTCAGTTCGACCGGCAGGTCGTTCGGGTTGCGGTCGAGCGCTTCCGAGAGCGCGTACACTACCGTCGTCGCGAGGTGTTCGTCCGAACTGCGCGTCACCTCGACCCGACGGAACCGGCTGTCCGGGTCCGAGCCGGCGTTTGAAGCCATGATCGTACGTAGACGTTCACGTAATTTAAAAATTCTCGTGCGATATCTCATCTGATACGCGGACGGGCGAGAACGGAAGCGACCGGACTCGATTCGAGCGATTCAAGTAGGTACCGGGACTTTTCACCGCGTATGAAGGACCAAGGACGCTCGAAGCGAAAGCGCACCGGGGGCCGACTTCGGCGCTCGAGCAACAAGAAGCGCCACCAACTCGGTCGCGAACCGACGGAGACGACCGTCGGCGAACCCCGGTTCCGCGTCGTCGACTCCCGCGGCAACCAAAAGAAGATTCGCGCGCTCTCGACCAACGTCGCACAGGTCGCAGACGGCGACGAGGTCACGGAAGCCGAAATCGAGAACGTCGTCGACAACCCGGCGAACATCAACTACATCCGGCGGAACATCATCACGAAAGGCGCCATCCTCGAAACCAGCGCCGGTCGCGCCCGAGTGACCTCCCGTCCCGGTCAGGACGGTCAGGTCAACGCCGTCCTCGTCGACGAGTAACCGCGTTCGAGCGACTCACCGTTTTCCGACGTTCGCGTCCGAAAGCGCCGCGGCCGTCGATTCCGTCGGCGTCGATTTCGCCGAGGCGCGCCGCGCGGTCAGGGCGTCGGTGCGGCCTTCTGAAGCGCCGTCTCCGCGATGTTGCCGCCGTAGTCGGCGCTCCGAGAGACGGAGTCGACGATGAGTCCGAGCAGTTGCGCGCGCGCGGGGTCCAGTTCTCGGAGGAGTTCGTCGATGGCGCGGGCGCGTTCGTCGATGGCTTGGACCGACTCGCGCGCCTCGTTGGCGAGTCGGGTCGCTTCGGAACTCTCCTCGGTGAAGAGCGCGTCCATCCCGTCGTCGACGACTTTGGTGGCCTCGGTGTACAGTTCCCGTAACGCCTCTGCGACGTCATCTGGGACGGGCTCTTCGATTTTCAGCGTGAGGTGGGCTATCTTCGTCGCGTGGTCCGCGACGCGTTCGAGTTGCCGGGCCGCCGACTGGTAGTCGAAACACACCTCCCGCGGAAGGCCGAGTTCCTCCGCCGCCTTCGGCGTCCGGAGCGTCGTGCGGAAGATTCGCGAGACGACCATCCAGAGGCGGTCCACGTCGTCGTCCCGTTGGATGACGTCGAGCGCCATGTCCTCGTCGAGTTCGGTGAGGGCTTCGATGGCGTCTTCGAGCATCGACAGTGCGATGAGGCGCATCCGGGTCACCGCGTTGTGGATGGACAGTTCCGACGAGTCCAACAGGTCGCGGATGACCACTCTGTCGCGCGTCTCTTCGAGAACCTCCAGTCCGACGAGACTCTGCGTCGCCTCGCGGATGGTCCGCCGTTGGTCGGTGGTGATGCGACCGCTCTCTAACCCGATGATGTCGAACCCGCTGACGTACATCGTCATCACCGCGCGCATGAGTTCGTCGCTCTCTAAGTTCGTGATGTCGAGCGTCCCCTCCGTCCGTTCTTCCTCGGTTCGCGGGGTGAGAAACAGCGAATCCTGCTCGGGGTAGAACTCCACTTCGCTCCCCGCGGAGATGCCGTTCGCCGTCGCCCAGTCTTTCGGGATGGATACCGTAAACGTCGACCCGCCAGTCACCTGCACCTTCCGGGTTTCGACCATACGAGAGTGTGTGACGGAATGGAACATAAACCTGGTCGTTCATCTATATACTTGCATACGTTCCTCTTGTGACGTTCCGTGTGGACGTGACACGGTCCCAAGTACGGCTTCTATGGACGCTACGCCGCCGATGCGCCGACGAGGTGGATCCTCCATAGCCACAGATTCGAGCGAGTACACCGGCTCTGGCGCCTCCTCACCGTAGTCCTATATACAATCACCCCGACAAATCGAACGGCTCGGTAACTCTTCGCACAACCCGACCCCGGATATGTATTATAATATGAACTATTTCATCCTTACTAAATCTGAGTTTGACTGAAGGACCTCAAAACCGCCGATATTGGGTATATGAAGGAACCAGCAGTTTAGAACTAACGTACTTCTGTCAGTCCCGAGATGTCGGAGAGACGGCTATGAAGAGATATGTGGTCTATATAGTTATATTAGCAGGGGTTTTAGTCTGTCTCGCGATATTCAGAGGTGATGACGCGCCAAAGCGAGCGAACGGGAGCGAGCCTCTCACGTCGAAAGTTTATCGTCGGTGCCGGTGCGGCGGGCGTCGCCGGGTTGGCTGGCTGTACCGAAAACACCGACTCCGGCGGGTCTACCGACTCCGGCGGCGGGTCCACCGGCTCCGGCGGCGATTCGACCGAGAGCCAGACGCTCTCGGGCGACGTGGACATCGCGGGTTCGTCCACCGTGTTCCCGCTTGCGACGGCGATGGCGGAACGGTTCCAGAGTCAACACTCCGAGGTCAGCGTCAACATCCAGTCCACCGGGTCCGGTGGCGGGTTCGCGAACTACTTCTGTACCGGACAGACGCAGTTCAACAACGCGTCGCGCCCCATCAAGGGCGAGGAGGAACAGCAGTGTTCCTCGAACGACGTCGAACCCGTCGAAGTGAA
Source organism: Halopelagius inordinatus (assembly GCF_900113245.1). Classification (NCBI taxonomy): domain Archaea; kingdom Methanobacteriati; phylum Methanobacteriota; class Halobacteria; order Halobacteriales; family Haloferacaceae; genus Halopelagius; species Halopelagius inordinatus. The sequence continues at coordinate 568,048 of NZ_FOOQ01000002.1, read as the reverse complement.
AGTCGCGACGGACGCGCTGACTGTCATCGTCAACAACGACAACGACTGGATTGGGGACGGTCTCACCGTCGAACAGCTAAATCAGATCTGGTCCGCCGAGAGTCCGCCCGAGACGTGGGCCGACATCAACTCCGAGTGGCCCGACGAACCCCTCGAACTGTACGGCCCCTCTGACGCGTCGGGGACGTACGACTACTTCATAGAGGCAATCCTCGGCGAGGAGGGGCCGGGTCACCGCCAGGATTACTCCGCGACAGAACAGGACCGCACCATCGTGCAGGGCGTCCAGGGGTCGGAGTACGCCATCGGATATCTCGGCTTCGCCTACTACAGCGAGAACCAAGACTCCGTGCAGGCCGTCCCAATCTCCGACGGCGACGGCGAGTACGTCGAACCGTCGCTCGATAACGCACTCGAAGGGAAGTACACGCCCCTGTCGCGTCCGCTCTTTACCTACGCCGCAAAGTCCGCTCTCGCGGAGAACCACATCGCCGAGTTCGCGAAGTTCTGGATCGAGAACGCCACGAGCAGAGAGATCGTCGCGAACGAAGTCGGCTACGTTCCCCTCTCGGAGGACGAGCAAACCGAGATGATGGACAAGCTCGAATCCGCCATCGAAGAGGCGAACTAAGGGCTCACGAGGGAAAATCAGGTAACGAAGCGTTTTTTCATAACCCACGAGACATACCACACAATGAGCACGGATGACTTAGAATCGGACCTCACGCGGCAGACCGAAAACTCGCCGCGCGAGTTGCTGACACGGTCGTTCTTCTTCCTCTGTGCGGCGCTTTCCGTCGTGACGACCGTCAGTATCGTCGCTCTCCTCGTCACCGAGGCGGCGAAGTTCTTCACCATCACGGCGCCGCTTATGGGAATCGAGGGCCAAACCGCGTCGATAGTCGAGTTCCTGACGGGCACGACGTGGCAGATAAACAGCCAGGAGTTCGGCGTGTTGGCGCTCGTCTCGGCGACGCTCCTGATAACCATCGGCTCGGCGATTATCGCCCTTCCGCTGGGTGTGGCGACCGCGATCTACCTCAGCGAGTACGCGAGCAAGCAGGCGCGGTCGGTACTCAAGCCCGCGCTCGAAATCCTCGCTGGCGTCCCGACGGTCGTCTACGGCTTCTTTGCGCTCATCTACATCACGCCCGCACTGGAGGTCGTACTGCCCAGTATCGGGACGTTCAACCTCCTGTCTGCGAGTATCGTCGTCGGAATCATGATCATCCCGATGGTCGCGTCCATCAGCGAGGACGCGATGTCCGCGGTCCCGGACGAACTCCGGCAGGCGGGCTACGGGATGGGTGCGACGAAGTTCGACGTCTCGACGGGAGTCGTCGTCCCCGCCGCCCTCTCTGGCATCTTTTCTTCTTTCATCCTCGCGCTCTCGCGGGCCATCGGCGAGACGATGGCCGTCACCGTCGCCGCGGGGTCGCAAGCGAAGTTCCTCAACCCGCTCAACCCCGCGTCGTTCCTCGAAGGCGCGCTTCCGATGACGGCCGCGATGGTCCAGTTGCTCACGGGCGACATCACGGGCGGCGGACTCGCCTACCGCAGTCTGTTCGCCATCGGCCTCGTCCTCTTCGTTATCACGCTTGTCATGAACCTCATAAGCGACATCGTCGCACAACGCTACCGGGAGGAGTACTGAGATGGCAACCGAAAGCGAATCCGGGCAGGTAGAGAGCTTCGGGCAAGTGAGCCGGACGGTCGGCACCGTCTTCCGGTACCTCCTGATGGCCGCGACGATGTTCGGCATCGTCACGCTCGGCGTCCTCCTCGTCTACGTCGCAAACGACGCGATACAACCGCTCACCGCCGACCCCGGCTGGTATCTCGTCTTCTTCGCGACGCTCGTGCTTCCGGCGACGGTCGTCGGGGGCTATCTCGCCTCCCGCCGACTATCGGCGTTCAAACTCGGCGCGATGGTCGTCGGTATGCTCGTCGTCACGCTGATGTTCAGCGGCGGCGTCGCCATCATCTTCGTGGACATCATCCCGCCGTTGGTCGGCTTCTCCTTTGCCGTCGCGCTGTTTCTCCCCGCCGTGCTCGTCGTCGCTCTCACGAGTCAGGACCGACACGTCTCCTTTACGTCCCGGCTCGTCCTGACTGCCGCGCTGTTTTACCTCTCGCTTTTCGGCCTTCCGGGCCCCGTCGGGTCCGCGCTCGGAGTTCCGTCCCTCCTCCCGAGCGTCGCCGAACTCGTCCAGTCGGCGCCGTTCGTCCCGCTCGGTTGGGTGATGGTCGCACTCGTCCTCGGGTCGGTGTTAGCCGTCGTCGTCGGCCGGTACGTCGCTGGCATCCGTGACGCGAGAACGGGTGCGCTCGCGGGTATCGCCGCCCTCGCCGCGACGGCGGCGGGAGGTGCGGTCGGTCCGTTGGTGGGTGTAGACCCAATCTCCACCGTCATCGTCGCCGGCGTCGCGTTGGTTCCGACCGCGACGTACGCCGGCGGGGCAGCGCTCACCCGAGACGAGGACAGGCTCGGACTGTTGTTCGCCGCCGTCGTCGTCGTCGGGACACTCGCGGGTGCCGCGGCCGTCAACGCACTCGGCTTTGCGGGGCCGCAGTCGTGGGTCGACTGGCAGTTCCTCACGAGTTCCCACAGCGGAAACGCCGAGAACGCTGGCCTCTACCCGGCCATCGGCGGCTCGATACTGCTTATGTGTACGGTCGCCGCGCTGTCGTTCCCGCTCGGCGTGGGCGCGGCGGTGTATCTCGAAGAGTACGCGCCGAACAACGCGTTCACTCGGTTCATCGACGTCAACATCTCGAACCTCGCGGGCGTCCCCTCGGTCGTCTACGGACTGCTCGGACTCGGGGTGTTCGTCACCTACTTCAATCGGCCGACCGGGACGGTCCTCATCGGCGGCGCGACGCTCGCGTTGCTCATCCTTCCCATCGTCATCATCTCCTCGCGGGAGGCCATCCGGTCGGTCCCCTCGGACATGCGGCAGGCGTCCTACGGGATGGGTGCGACGCGGTGGCAGACGGTCAAAAACGTCGTCTTGCCGGAGGCGTTCCCCGGTATCCTCACCGGAACCATCCTCGCACTCGGGCGCGCGATAGGCGAGACGGCACCGCTCATCATGATCGGCGCGCCGAACGTCCTGTTCAATCTGCCGACCGACCTCACCTCGAAGGTGAGTGCGATGCCGCTTCAGGTGTACGCGTGGTCGAGCCTGTTCGCCAGCGAAGACTTCTACACGAAGGCGGTTCCGGCGGGCGTCGTCGTGTTGCTCGCCGTGCTGCTCGCGATGAACTCCGTCGCGATCGTCCTCCGGAACAAGTATGAGAGCGAAACCTAATTTCAAACCATGAGCCAGGAAGACACAGAGACGGACTTCGGTTCGAGGGGTGAAGACGACCCGACGAACGACGACATGCTCGTCGAGACCGACATAAGCGACAGCGTCGGTTCGAGCCAATCGACGACGCGTCGAGACACCATCGTCCGCGCGGAGGATATCAACGTCTGGTACGACAACGATCAGGCGCTGAACGATATCACGATGGAGATTCCCGAAAACAGCGTCACCGCGATGGTCGGTCCGTCGGGCTGTGGGAAATCGACGTTCCTCCGGTGTATCAACCGGATGAACGACCTCATAGACAGCGCTCGCGTCGAAGGGACGCTCTCTCTCCGCGGGAAGAACGTCTACGACGCCGATGTCGATCCGGTGGCGCTTCGCCGCCGGGTCGGGATGGTGTTCCAGAAGCCGAACCCGTTCCCGAAATCCATCTACGACAACGTCGTCTACGGCCTCGAAATACAGGACAAAGGCGGCGACTACGACCAGATCGTCGAGGAATCGCTGAAGCGCGCGGCGCTTTGGGACGAGGTGAACGGCCGCTTAGACGAGTCGGGTCTCGAACTCTCGGGCGGGCAACAACAGCGTCTCTGCATCGCGCGCGCCATCGCCCCGGACCCGGAAGTCCTCCTGATGGACGAACCCGCCTCCGCGCTCGACCCCGTCGCGACCTCCCAGATAGAGGACCTCATCGAGGAACTCGCAGAGGACTACACCGTCATCATCGTCACCCACAACATGCAACAGGCCGCGCGAATCTCCGACCAGACGGCCGTCTTCCTGACCGGCGGCGAACTCGTGGAGTTCGACGACACGCAGAAGATATTCGAGAACCCCGAGAGCCAACGCGTCGAAGACTACATCACCGGCAAGTTCGGGTAATCCGACGCCGTTTCGCACCGGACCGACGCACGAGAATCCGTCTTCTTCTGGCTTCTTTCTGCCCGCCGAAGGACCCTATCGCGCCCGTCGAATACGTACCCGGGGGCTCGGACAGACACGGATATATAGTTCTAAATACGTCTATATGCGACACCCTTATTCCTTTCCCTCGTCTTCTCACCGATATGCCGCGACAAGGATATCAGGCGTCCCTCCAGTCTCTCCGCGACGACGTTCTCTACTTGAGCGAAATCGTCGCGGACCGCCTCCGGATGGGACTCCGCGCGTTAGAACAGAAGGACAACGAGTTGGCACAAGAGGTCATAGACGGCGACGACGAGGTGAACCGTCTGTATCTCGACCTCGAACAGGACTGCATCGACCTCATCGCACTCCAGCAACCGGTCGCCTCCGACCTCCGGTTTATCGCCGCGTCGTTCAAGATCATCACCGACCTCGAACGCATCGGCGACCTCGCGGTCAACCTCGCGGACTACACGCTCTCTGCGGACCGCGACCTGTTCCCCGAGGTCAACGTCCAGCAGTTGGGTGAGGTGACGATGGAGATGTTGGACGCCGCGATGGAGGCGTACGCCGACGAGGAGACCGAACTCTGCTACGAGGTGGCCGAACGCGACGACGAGTTGGACTCGATGTGCGAGGTCGCGAGCGAAATCGTCGTCCGTGACCTCATCGAGTCGGACCCCTTCTCCGACGACAACCTCGACTCCGAGGACTACATGGAGGACGTCTCCAGACTCCTCCTCACTATCCGCGACCTCGAACGGGTCGGCGACCACGCGGTCAACATCGCCGCGCGGTCTCTGTACATGATCGAAGACGACGACGAACTCTTGTACTAGACCCCCACCTTTTTCGAGAGGGTCCTCGCGCGCCTCCGGCGCGCTCGAACCCCCTCCAAAAATCTGGACCAAAAAGTTCCGCGAGACTCGGCCGATGGCATCGTCTCGCGGTACAGTCCGGTGTCCGACCGCAACAACCTCTCGCCGGCGTAGAGGGTTCTATTTGGTCTCTCTTGACCGCTCTGTGACTGATGCGGTGAGCCGGTAAACAAAGTCCTTCGACTTACTGACAACCCGTTATTAAAAGCGTCAAATTGATCGGACTTACGACAGCGCTACTTACTCAACTAACTAAAACAGTAACCAGTATGAGACAACAAATAACTCTCTGCGTGGCATCTTCAAGGGCAGACGATATGAGAGTCACACGCAATGAAGTCGAGTCAATTTTAATGCTTTTCCTAGTCATGATTCCGGGCACATTTACGGTCCTCTTCATCGGGAACCAGATCGGCATGTTCCCACGCTTCGAGCTATCCGGTTCCTTTCTGAGAGCGTATCTTATCTCTGCGACTTTTTTCTGTTCTCTCGTGTCTATACTCTTCCTCCTAGTCAACAGATCTAGCTCAAAATATATTTGACAGTATCTACTACACACCCAATTATTCAACAGATTTGACTTCCCGTAGCTCATCCTACAGGCCGACTCTCGTGTCCTCTTTAGGGAGATTGGTTGAAACCGTCCGGTCCGAATCGGTTGGCACAGCGTGTGAATATGCATGTCGTCTCTGCGCCGACGGACAATGCGTAAAACGACGAAACTGTACCGCACCGAGCGAACGAAGTGAGTGAGGTGCGGCCTTTTTTCCTCCAGGTTTTTCGAGGGGGTGCTTCGTACCCCCTCGAAAAAAGTGGGTTATTGGAAGCCGATACGACCGTCCCGGCGTTCGCCGAGTTGGTCGCTGCCGCCGCCTTTGAACTGGTCTTGCATCTGCTCGTAGTAGTTCATCAGGTCCTCGGTGATGGTCGGGCGCACGGACTCCATCGCCTTCCGGAAGTGCCGCATCTCTATCTCCACCGCGTCGTCGTCCTCGCGGAGGGCCTCTATGGCCGCCTCCCGGGCGATGGATTCGAGGTCCGACCCGACGTAGCCGTCGGTTATCTCGGCTATCTCGCGCAGGCTCACGTCGGGCGCGAGCGGACTCTCTCGGGTGTGAATCTTGAGAATCTGCTCGCGGCCCTCCTCTTCGGGTTCGCCGATGAGCACCAACCGGTCGAAGCGACCCGAGCGGATGAGCGCGGGGTCTATCATGTCCGGTCGGTTCGTCGCGCCGATGACCATCACGTCGCCGTTCTCTTCGAGTCCGTCGAGTTCGGTCAGGAGTTGGTTGACGACGCGTTCGGAGACGTTGTTGCCCATGTCGTTGCCCCGACTGGGCGCGAGGCTGTCGAGTTCGTCGAAGAAGATTATCGTCGGCGACACCTGCCGGGCCTTCCGGAACGTCTGGCGGATGGCCTTCTCGGACTCGCCGACCCACTTCGACAGCAGTTGCGGGCCGCGCACCGAGATGAAGTTCGCGTTCGTCTCGTTGGCGACGGCTTTCGCGATGAGCGTCTTCCCCGTCCCGGGCGGCCCGTACAACAGGACGCCTTTCGGCGGGTCGATGCCCATACGCTCGAACTTACCGCGAGACGTGAGAGGCCACTCGACGCTCTCTTTGACCTTCTGTTTCGGGTCTTCGAGTCCGCCGACGTCGTCCCACGTTATCTTCGGGAGTTCGACGAGGACTTCGCGCATCGCCGAGGGTTCCACCTCGTTGAGTGCGCCCTCGAAGTCCTGTCGCTTCACTATCATCCGGTCGATGAGGCTCGGCGGGATGTCCTCTTCGTCTAAGTCTATCTCGGGGAGGTAGCGCCGGAGCGCCTTCATCGCGGCCTCTTTCGTCAGGGCTTCGATGTCCGCGCCGACGAAGCCGTGCGTCTCGTCGGCGAGGTGGTCCAGAGAGACGTCGTCGGAGAGGGGCATCCCGCGGGTGTGAATCTGCAGGACCTCTTTGCGCCCCGTCTCGTCGGGGACGCCGATTTCGATTTCGCGGTCGAACCGGCCGGGGCGGCGAAGCGCCGGGTCGACGGAGTCGACGCGGTTCGTCGCCGCGATGACGATGACCTGCCCGCGCGTCTCCAACCCGTCCATCATCGTCAGGAGTTGGGCGACGACGCGGCGTTCCACCTCGCCGGTCACGTCTTCGCGCTTGGGCGCGATGGAGTCCAGTTCGTCGATGAAGATGATAGAGGGAGACTCCTCTTTTGCGTCCTCGAATATCTCGCGGAGCTGCTGTTCGGACTCGCCGTAGTACTTCGAGATGATCTCGGGACCCGCGATAGAGAAGAAACTCGCAGAGGTTTCGTTCGCGACGGCCTTCGCCAGAAGCGTCTTCCCCGTCCCCGGCGGGCCGTGGAGAAGCACACCCTGCGGCGGTTCGATGCCGAGTTTCTTGAATATCTGGGGGTGCTTCATCGGGAGTTCGACCATCTCCCGGACGCGCTGAATCTCGTTTTGCAGGCCGCCGATGTCCTCGTAGGTGATTCCGCCGCCCGTCTTCTCGAATCCGGAGATGGGTTCCTCGCGGAGTTCCACCTCGGTGTCCTCGGTGACGAGACAGACGCCCTCGGGGTCGGTTTCGACGGCGATGAGCGGAATCGCCTGTCCGGGCGACCGCATGAACGGGTGGTTCGTCGAGGACATCACCGGGACGATGTCGCGTTCGACGACGGGTCGTTTCAGAATCTGTCGCTTGACCATCCCGGCGGCGTCGGAACCGAACTGGACGCTCGCCTCCTCGGGCGGGGCCAACACGAGTTTCTCCGCTTTCTTCGCTTCGGCCTTTCGGATGGTTACCCGTTCGCCGATGCCGACGTCGGCGTTCTGACGGGTGAATCCGTCGATGCGAACCGTATCGGTGTTCCAGTCTTGCCGGTCTGCGCGCCACACCTTCGCCGCGGTGGTCTCACCGCCTTCTATCTCGATGATGTCGCCCGGTGAGAGCTTCAGATGGAGCAGCGTGTCTGGGTCAAGACGGGCGATACCGCGGCCCGAGTCGTTCGGGTACGCCTTCGCCACTTCTAGTTGAACTTCGTTCATGATTGTCTCGCGGGGATGCCTCGGGTTCGGTCACGACGAGTGTTAAGTGCTTCCCTGACCGCTGGTAGCGCCGCAAAACTCTCTCGTGACACTTACTGGCACAGTACGCCGCGGGGCTACTAATCCCTACCGACTCCGACACCGAATACCGCACGGTTTTCACGACTCGACGCCTCCGTTCGGACATGCGTACACTCGCGTTCGACGGGCGGATGGGTGCGAGCGGTGACATGATTCTTGGCTCTCTGCTCGCCGCCGGTGCCGACCGGTCCGTCCTCTCTGTGGTCGAGGAGGCACTCGACGTTCGGTACAACGTCGGCGTCGCCGAGAAGAACGGCATCGCCGCCACGAACGTCCGCGTCCTCGTCGACGGTAGCGAGGAGGGAGACGACCACACCCACAACGACGGGGACGCTCACGGTCACACTCACGACGGTGATGACGCCCACGATCACCACCATCACGGCGACGACTCCCACGATCACACTCACGACGATAGCGACGCTCACGGTCACCACCGTCACGGCGACGACTCCCACGACCACGACCACGGCGAAGAGACGCCCGCGGAGGGGCACGGCCCGCACCGTTCCTACGCCGACGTCGTCGAACTCGTCGAGTCGATGGACCTGCCTTCGGGCGTCGAGTCGGACGCGAAGGCGGTGTTCCGAATCTTGGGCGAGGCGGAGGCGTCGGTCCACGGCACGGAGATAGACGAGACGCACTTTCACGAAGTCGGCGCGGACGACGCCATCGCCGACGTGGTCGGCGCGTGCCTTCTCGTCTCCGACCTCGGCGTCGAACGCGTGGTGACGACGCCCGTCGCGGCCGGAGGCGGCGAGACGACGATGAGTCACGGAACGTACCCCGTGCCCGCGCCCGCGGTGGTCGAAGTCGCCGAACGCGCCGACTGGGCGATGAAAGGCGGCCCCGTGGAGGCGGAACTGCTCACGCCGACGGGCGCGGCCATCCTCGCGCACTTCGCCGAGAGCGTCGATTCGTTGCCGCCCCTCACCGTCGATTCCTCGGGGTACGGCGCGGGCGGGTGGGAGTTCCCGGACCACCCGAACGTCCTCCGGGCCCTCGTCGGCGACGGTTCCGGACGCCTCGCGCGCGACGAGATAACCGTCTTAGAGACCAACGTCGACGACGCGACGCCGGAACTCCTCGGCGGTCTGCAGGAGTCGCTGACGGAGGCGGGCGCGCGGGACGTGACCGTCCTGCCCGCGACGATGAAAAAGTCCCGTCCCGGCCACCTCGTGAAAGTCGTCGTCCGACCGGAGGACGCAGAACGCGTCGCGCACCGACTCGCCGTCGAGACGGGGACGTTGGGAATCCGCGAACACGGGGCCGGACACCGGTGGGTCGCCGCCCGCGAGTTCCGGACGGCGACGCTCGATATCGACGGCGACGCGCACGACGTGGCGGTGAAAGTCGCCTCCGACGAGACGGGCGAAGCGTACGATTACAGCCCCGAGTACGACGACGCCCTCGCAGTCGCCCGCGAGACTGGCCTCCCGGTCCGAGAGGTCATGCGCCGCGCCGAGTCCGCCGTCCGCGACTAGCGGGCGTTCTGCCCCGGGTTTCAGTCGCTCCGCCGCGCGTCTCTTCTCACTTCTCGGACGAATCTCTGCGGACCCGATGCTCGTCGAGTGCCTCTTGGACGGTCAGTTCGCCCGCGGCCACCCGGCGGGCGAGTCCCTCGTCTATGGTGCGGTTGTCGTCGGACTCGTGTCGAGAGCGGTCTTTGATTCGCTGGAGTTCGCCCGCCGTCGGTTCGACGTCGCGGGAATCGACGACAGAGCCCGTCCGCCGGGCGATGTTGACCGCCGCGAGGACGTCGCCCATCCCCCGTGCGCCGGTGCCGAGATACGGCGTCGTCCCCGTCTCGTCGACGAGTTCGACAGTCACGTCTTCGAGTTCGTTGACGATGGTCGCCCCTTGGATGCGCGCGCCGTCGCCGACTCTGACGACGGCGTCCGGAGCGTCTTCGACTTCGCGGCGAACCGTCTCAACCGCGTCCGCGAGTGGGACGTGAAACGCAGAGACCACCGTCTCACCGACGAGAACCGCGACGCCCGGCCGGGTGCCGGGGTCGACGCCGACGACGGTCCGCCCGCCGTCGCCGCGAAGCACCGCGACGGCCTCTTCGACCGCCGTTCGGGCCTCGTCGGACGCGGCGACGACCGTCTCCGCGTCCGCCGGAACCGAAATATCGTCCGTCGGCGAGACGATGACCACCTCCGTGCCATCGGGCAACTCCCCGTCCGGTTCGACGGTGGTGAACGAGACTCCTCGGTCGCGGAGTTCCCCGACCACGTCGTGGTAGAGTTCGAAATCTGCGGTAGCGACGACTATCACGGCGTCTGATTCGCCGTCGGAGGTGTAAAACGTGTCGCGCCCCGCCGACGCGGGGCGGGAGAACGCCGGACCGGGGGCTTTTTCGGCAGACGACTCTCACGTCATCCCGTGTCCGAAGCACTCACCACCGGGTGTCGCGAACTGGACGACCTGCTCGGGGGCGGGTTCGAACGCGGCACCGTCACGCAGGTGTACGGGGCGCCTGCCGCGGGGAAGACGAACGTCGCGCTCTCGGCGGCCGTGCGCGCGGCGGCCGCGGGGGGGACCGTCGTCTACATCGACACCGAGGGCCTGTCGATAGACCGCTTCCGTCAACTCGCGGAACACGCCGCCGGAGACGACCAGTCCGTAGAGGAGGTCACCTCCCGACTCATCATCTCCGAGGCGCACGACTTCGAAGAACAAGAGGAGGCCGTCCGCGACACCGCCGAGTTCGCAGAGCAGGCGGACTTGGTCGTCCTCGACAGTGCGACCGGCTTCTACCGCCTCGAACGCACCGCCGAGGGCGACGGCGGCGAGTCGCTTCGTCGAGTCGCCCGACAGGTGACGCATCTGCTCTCTCTCGCGCGGAAACACGACCTCGCGGTGGTCGTCACGAATCAGGTGTTCACCGACCCCGACACCGACCGAGCGAAAGCGCTCGGCGGCCACACCCTCGAACACTGGACGGGGGCCGTCGTCCGCCTCGACCGCTTCCGCGGCGGGAACCGGCGCGCCACCTTGGAGAAACACCGCGCGAAACCCGCCGGAGAGACCGTCACGTTCAGAATCACCGACGCCGGACTGGAGATGGCGGAGGTCTGAGAGCGCTCCGGCCCCGGCGAGATACGGTTATCTCCTCGGAACGCGTCCGTCTAGTATGTCTTCGATGACCCGGAGAGAAGTAGGCGGAGAGCGACCGGTCTGTCCGACGTGCGGCGCGCCCGCGGGCGCGTCCGTCTCCGACGGACCGCGGATGGGCGGCGAGTTCGCCGTCTACCAGTGCGTTCCCTGTGACCGCATCGTCGAGATAGACGCCTCGTTCGACGTCTCGTGGACGACCGGCGACGACGCACCGACGGTCCGAACCGTTCGGTCGGCGGCGAAACCGACGCTCGCATCGTCGGACTGAAAAAAGACCTGTTCGGGCGCGACGGTCGCCTCTCTCAGAGGTCGCCGAGTTTGCGGACGAGTTGGCCGCGGTATTTCTCGTCGGCGTTGACGCCTTTCTTCTCGAGGACGTTCCGTTCGAGTTTGTCGAGTGCGACGTGGAAGGCGTGTTCGGAGCCGTATCCTTCGCCACTCCCCGCCAGTTGGCCGTGACTCGTGCGGAGGCGAATCTGGCACTGGATGAGGGGCGTACCGCGGAGTTTCTCTTTGTGTTCGTGGAAGCGGACGTGAGCGTGGTGGACCTGCATCTTCTGGTATTTGTCCACGACGCTCGTGATGTCCGCGACGATGTCCTCGCGCGTCAGAGCCTCCAAGAGGTCGATGTTCGTTATCTGAACGTCCATCTGTTGTTCCTCGGTGAAGGTGAGCGCTCTGAGCACGTCCGTCTTCGTGACGATGCCCGAGACTTCGTTCTCGGTGTCCGTCGGCGTCACGACGAGTCCCGAGATCTCGCTTTCGAACATCCGGGAGACCACGTCGCGGACCAGTTCGCCCGGTTGCGCGGTGATGACGGGTGCGCTCATCAGGTCGTACACCGGCAGGTCGAGCATCCGGTCTAAGTCGCCCCGTCGGTCACCGCGCCCCTGTCGCCTGTCGTCGCGTACGACGAAGTCGATGATGTCGTGCGTCGTCAGGATGCCTTCGAGGTCACCGCGTTCGTCGACGACCGGAAGCCGAGAGACGCCGTGTTCTCGGAGGCGGTTTATGGCCTGTCCGACGTGGGCTTTCTCGCCGACGCTCACCACGTCTTCGGTGTAGATGTCCTCGACGGTGATGGCGTCGAGACTCTCTAAGACGGCTTCGAGGATGTCGTCGCCGGTGACGATTCCGTACAGTTTCTCACCCTCGTACACCGGGGCAATCTTCGTGTCGCCCTCGACGAGCATCCGCGCCGCTTCGCGGACGTCCTCGTGGCGGTCGAGACGCGGTGCGGACGTCATCACCGCCGACGCCTTCGTGTCGTCTTCCATCCGCGAGCGAACGAGTTGCTTCTCGCCGATGACCCCCGCGTACGCTCCGTCTTCCGTCACGATGATACCCCGCGGTTTCTCGCGGTCGAAGATCGAACGAATCTTGCCGAGCCGTTTTCCGGCGTCGACTTCCACGAAATCGGGAGTGGCGATATTAGTAATATCCATAACGAGTCCTCCACCTTCGGATACTCCGCGCTCAGTCTTGAAACTTTGTCTCATTCTCAATACCCTAGATACTGAAAATGAGATATATTGTCACGGATGCGAGAGAGCGACCGTCGCCGGATATCGGGCGGTTCGCCCCCGAGAGCGGGCGAAATCGAACGAAATCGGGTGAATCAGCTATCGAGGCAGGTCAGAGAGCGTCACGAACGAGACTGCGGCGGGGCGTCGAGAACGTCGTACGCCGTCACTCCGTCTACGTCGGGTTATGACGCGTCCTCGTCGTCGAACCCGAGGGTTTCGATGCGAGAGACGAGGAACGGTCGCAACCACGCGACGAGTCCGTGGCCGACGCTCCGTCCCCACATGCCGGACTCCGCTCTGGCTTCGGGAACCAGTCCCTCTCTCAGTTCGCTCAACAGGACCGCCTCTCGGTCGACCAACAGCAACCGACCGGGCCCCGAACCGTCGGACTGATCCGCGGGGAACGGCGCCCGGGAGTCGACAACCCGCGCGTCAGAGACTCTCGTTTCGACTCGGTCGGCGGCGGATTCGGAGGGGACTTCCACGAACACGGAGACGCCGCGGCCACAGGCGTCCGCGAGTTCGTCGAGGAGTTCGTCGCCGAGGAGAGTTCCGTCCCCGACGGACAGATACACCTCCTCTGCGGCCTCTTCGATCAGCATCTGCGCGCGGAGGGCGACGTCCGCTTCGGTCGCTATCTTCCAGACGCCCTCGTCGTCCGTCTCTCTGGACTGGAGTTCCGCCAGCTTTTGGCCCGCCTTCTCGATGTGTTCGTCGTACTCCTGTCGGAGTCGCTTCAGTGCGACCGAAGGCGGCATCGCGATGAACGCTCTCGGTTCGGACTCTTGGATATCGATGAGTCCCTGTTTGTGCAACCGTTCGGTCACGTCGTACACCCGAGACTGGGGGACGTCCGATATCTGGCTTACTTCCTTTGCGGTCCCGCGGGAGAGTTGAGTCAGGGCCACGTAGCACCGAGCCTCGTACTCGGTGAGACCCAACTCGGTCAGGGACTCTGTAATCTCAGCCTTCGATACCATCGTGCTCCGTCCTCACTCCGAGTCACGCATCCCAGACATATTCGTATTCATTACTATCATGATATCTTACTCTTAACTCATGATATATTAACCTTCTGGCCGAATCCGGTTCGTCCGTGACCGTTGTTCGTCTCTCTACTAGGCGTCCGTCCACGAGAGGGGCGCGTCCGCCTCGGCCGACGATAGTCTCGAGGAACCGTAGTCCCCACCTCGTGAGAGGTAAGAGCGCACCTGGGTTTACAATTTGCCGAACTGTTGTCGGAAAACTTAAACTAGTGTTTCGATCGAAGTATCTCAGATATCGGATAACGTCCGCCAAAAGATATGTATACCGGGTGACCCTCCCTGAAACCGAGGATATACTTTGGATGAACTCCCCGACAGACAACTATTATCACCGTACTTCTGTTACCGTGGTCGAGCGAGTGGCGGACTGTCTGGACGCGGACCCCTTGAATATCGAACCTCTCTCGAACGTTATCGACCCCGACGTACTGGACGCGTTCGCGGACGCCGGTGCGGTGGGTGCGGACTCGGAACTTCGCTTCCGCTATCTCGGGTGTGACATCGTCGTCTACGGCGACGGACGAATACGCCTCGAGGAGGCGGACGCCCCGAGCGATTCGGAGAACTGAGGCGGACAGTCGCTCCGTCCGCCGTCTCCCTCTCGACGAGGCGGGGTTCGCGCTCCGGGAGACGCCGCGGGCGGCGTCCGGTGGAGTCACCCCGCGACGCTTCTTTCGACCCGATTCCGCACGACCGTCAGAGCGTCGACGGCGCGACGGTACCTTTCCCGTACTGGCCGCCCTCTTTTATCGTGTCTCGAATCGCCTCTTGGGTCTCCGTATCTCCCAAGCCGTCGGTCGTCGGGAGGGCCGCAATCACGTGGAGGCGGGCTTTCCACGCCGGCAGGTCTGCCATGACGACGATCGAATCCGGTTCGGGGTCGTACCCCGGGTTCATCGGCCCCCAGTGAACGCGCGTGCTCCGAGCGACCGGAATGCCCTTCTCGAGCGCCGCCTCCGTCGCGTCGTCCATCTCCGGTGCGATTCCACCCCACCAGCCCGTGGCCTGGATGACGATTCCGTCGACGTCGTACTTCCCCGCGACGGCCTGTTCGATCAGGTAGGCGTCCGCCCCGGCACCGGTGGTGGCGATGGGAACGGTTAGGTCCGACATCGCGTCCAGGTCGCTGTCTGAGAGGTCAGCCGAGTAGCTTCCGGGGTCCCGGTAGAGAACGAGTTGGTTGTCGGTGAAGACCGCAATCGGTCCCGCCGGTCCAGAGTCGAACGTCTCAAGCTTCGTCGTGTGGGTCTTCGTCACGTCGCGCGCCGCGTGGACTGTCTCGTTCAACACCACGTACACGCCGCTTGGCTCGTCCTTCAAGTGGAACTCTCGGCGCGTTATCAACCGCGCCGCGGTGACGAGGTTCGACGGACCATCGGCGCTCACGGCGTCGGCGGCGCGCTGTGCCCCGACGAACGCGACCGGGATGTCGAGATCCAAAACGAGGTCGTTGAAGTAGGCGTCCTCCTCTATCGCGTCGGTCCCGTGGGTGACGACCACGCCGTCGGCCCCGTCGCGTTCGGCCTGTCTGGCCGCTTTGGCGACGTTGACGTAGTCCTCGACGAGGAGGCTCGAACTCCCTTTCTGTGCGACCTGCTCGTAGGAGATGTCGACGAACTCGTCCAGAACCGGAACCGATCCGACGATCGCTTCGGCCCGTTCCGAGAGGTCGTAACCGCCGTCGTCGGCCGCACCTTCCGTGCTCGCGATGGTACCGCCGGTGCCGATCACTCTCACCTCCGGTTGCTCCTCTACGCTCGGCGTCTCCGTCCGGCTGAGAACCTCCTCGGTGGTTTTCGCGACGCTCGAATCCGCCAGCAGTCCACCCCCGCCGACCGCGCCGGTCAGCTTGAGAAACGTTCGCCTTTTCGGCATGAAACTACCGGTATCTCCGTCTTTCTTCGAACTTCCGTCTCCTTCGTTTCCTCTCATCGCGTTTTCGGGCTGTCATGTCACAGAAATAAATATTCCCCTAATCAGGTGACGTAGTTCCTAGTATTCCTTCGTTTCTCTCCTCGTCTCTAATCTGTCGGCAGAATATTACGACGTATGGTGTGTATTGTGTCAGATGCCGTGTCTTTTCGGACGACGTCGCCCGGCACGAGATGATACACGGGTTCGATCTGTCGTCTCGACGCGCGATCGAGACGTTCACCCGTCTTTGTCAGAATGTTGCGGTTCGACCGCCGCGTGCTCGGTCCTGTTGTGACTCGGTGTGGCGTCGCGGCGGGTATCTACTCTCCTCCGTAGAGCCGTGATAATCGCCCGGCCCGGACCGAAGGGGAGCGCCGAGGACGACTTTCCGGAGCTTCCCCTCCAGAATATCTCAGTTGAATTAGGAGACGTGGGCCCTGGCGAACCGATGAAAACAACACTCCTGAAGGCGAGGTGTGACCGTGCTCTCTGAACCAGCCATCGAACGTATCAGAATCCGGACGTTGAACCGCAGTGACGTACGCGGCGGCGTCGCCTCCGGAAAACGCCGGACTGCCGCGGCGGACGTTCGCGAACGTCCGGAGGACCTACGATGAGAACCGTCGGTGACGCGGTGGCGGGACCGCTCGACGCCGCGAGAGCGACCGATAACACACGCGTGCGACGTGGTGCGTACCGATGGTGAACGAAACGCTGTGGGGCGCGTACGCCGCGGGAATCGGTCTCGGGATACTGCTCGGGGGACTCCTCGGCGTCGCCGCGTCGGATATGTGGCACCTCGTCGGGCTTCTCCTCTTCAGTCTGGGGTTCATCGTCGCCAGTCTCGTCTTCGACCGGCGGTCCCAGCGCTCTGTGACGCAGGACGTCGCCGACGACGAGTGAGTCTCCGCGAGTGTTCGTCTCCTAGCGCAAGTCCCCGGCCGAGTCGGTGACGCGGCACCACAGACTCCCCGTTCCCTCGAGGACTGCGTGACCGAGGGCAGGTGTAGGCCGCCTTCGTGTACCGCGATAAGTGAAACTGGAGGATGGGTATTTCGCGATATCGGCGCTCCCATGGGGCTAAGATGTTTCGAGAAAGTGATGGCCCCAGCTTTCTTCGTTCTTCTCGTGATCGCGGGGATTGTGGTTGCTAGCATCGTTCTATGAGTAGATTAGAAACTGACCGTCAGAAGGCATACGAGACAGCACAGCCGACAGTCGCCGCTACATGGCCAGAGCGTTATGTGTCTCTGACGTGTCACTACGGCCATGCCACAAACACACACACCCACCCGACGGCGATTCGGGCAGGGTGTCGTCGGTGTGGGCGTCCTCGGGAGTCTGGGGACGCCTACCCCGGCGACTGCGTCGGCGACGACGGACGAGGGCGACCTGCATACGCTCACGATTACCGCGAACGGGCCTACCGACTACGCGTTGAGCGTCGCGGGCGCGCTCGAAGCCGACCGGACGGGCGGGGACTTCCGCGCTGACGATGAGACGGCCGCCCGAGTCGCGGACACAGCGGTCGGCGAGTGGGTTACCGAGACACTCACCCCCGAGACGGCGGGCGGGCCCATCTACGTGGGCGACCGGTTTTTGGTCGGGTGTGGCGGCGCGCCGATGTGTCTCGACGTCCAGCCCGACCCCGAGGCGGCGAGTGGCGCGGGCGGGCATGCCGATTCAGATATCGATATCGACGTCCACGTCTACGTGAATGGCGAGCGCACCGGCGACGAGAACGTGACGGCCGTCTGCGGCGACACCACGCCGTATTCGGTGACGATTGCCGCCAACGGCCCCCTGGAGTACCAGCTCAAAATCCCCGGCGGAGGCGTCGCCGCCGACACGCGGTGGGGGGACTTCCGCGCCGACGACGAGGTGTCGATTCGCGAGATTCGGGGTGTCCGGCACGTCTCCGAGGGAGTGGGCCCGCCGCGCGAGCAGATGGGTGACCAGCACTTTCTCGGGCATCGATACCGGTTCTGTGGTAAGGTGGAGACGTTTTGGGTCGAAGCGCACCCCTTCGCCGACGCGAATGTGTACGTCGATGAAGGAGTGGGGGTGCTTCGGGAGAGTGCGTGTGGGTCCGAGTGAGAGGAGAGACGCGGAGCGTTACTGCGGCGAGACGCGCCCGGGGATGTTGGCTCGGACCACGATTTCACTCTTCAAGGTCCCCTCGTGTTCGAGGAGAGCCTGTGGTCGAGAGCCGGACACTGCTGGTCCGGGTCGGTAATGTAGCACCCGCAGAAGTCGCAGATGGGGGGCTCCAGTTCGACGGTCCGGCTCACGCCGACCACCCCCTACTCTCGAAGTGGTTAGTTGAAAGAGAATTGACTAAACAGCCGATATCACGTATAAGAGAGTGGGTTGGGGCAGATTTGAACTTTGGTCGCTCTGCTCGCGTCGCTCCCGAGTTCAAAATCTCCCGTACCGTCTTCAATTCCACGGACTCCTCGCTTCGCTCGTCGTTGCGAGGAATCAGAAAATGGGTTGGGGCAGATTTGAACTGCCGGCCTCCTCCATGTCAAGGAGGTGTCATAACCAGACTAGACCACCAACCCGTCCGGTTCGTGCGTGCTGACGCGCCCTGTCTGAGCGCATTAGTTCGTATCCCGGGGACGTAATTGAAGGTTTCGGATTGGATGTCCGTCTCCCGATTTCGCCGATCGAGAACCGCACGGTGGACCGAGACGGCGATTCCGTGCTTCGAACTCACACCGAGATTCGTCACCGTTCCGCACGAATTTGGCGTCTCCTCGCCGCCTCCCTTCACCTCCGACACGCTTAAGCCGATGAACGAATTTGTACATTGTATACCGAACCAGTACATCGGTGGTCACCACATGACGCTTCAGGATTACATCGAACGCGCGACGGAGGGCGAGGACCTGACGCTCGAACAGTCTCGCGAGGCCGCACGCCTCGTCTTCGAGGACGCGACGGAGGCGCAGATCGGTGCGCTTCTGACGGCGCTCAGATCGAAAGGCGAGACCGAGAGCGAGATTGCCGGATTCGCACAGGGGATGCGCGACGCCGCGCGGACCATCGAACCCGACCGGAAACCGCTGGTCGACACCTGCGGCACCGGCGGCGACGACTACAACACCATCAACGTCTCGACGACCAGCGCGATAGTCGCCTCCGGGGCGGGCGCGGCCGTCGCAAAGCACGGCAACTACTCCGTCTCCTCCTCGTCGGGGAGCGCGGACGTTCTCGACGTCGCGGGCGTGAACGTCGAGGCCGAACCGCCGTCCGTCGAGGAGGCCATCGAACGCGACGGCATCGGCTTCATGCTCGCACCGGTGTTTCACCCCGCGATGAAGGCCGTCATCGGCCCGCGAAAGGAACTCGGCATGCGCACTCTGTTCAACGTCCTCGGCCCCCTGACGAACCCCGCGGGCGCGCAAGCGCAGGTTGTCGGCGTCTACGACCCCGACCTCGTCCCCCTTCTGGCGCGCGCACTCTCGCACATGGACGTCGAACGCGCCCTCGTCGTCCACGGATCCGGCATGGACGAGATCGCCCTCCACGACGAGACGGTGGTCGCCGAAGTCGACGGCGACACCATCGAGGAGTACACGCTCTCGCCCGTCGATATCGGGCTGGACTCCGCGCCCGTCGAAGCGGTCGGCGGCGGCACCCCCCAAGAGAACGCGGCGGACCTGCGCGGCATCGTCCGCGGCGACGTGACGGGTCCAAAGCGGGACATCATCCTCGCGAACGCGGGCGCGGCGGTGTACGTCGCCGGACTCGCAGACTCCATCGCGGAGGGCGTCGACGTCGCCGCCGAGGCCATCGACTCCGACGCGGCGGCGGCAAAACTCGAAGACCTCCGTGCGGACGCGGACGACGCCGACGCCGAATCCGAGGTGGAGGCGTAACCCGTGGTGCGGGTGAAAGTCTGCGGCGTCACGACCGAATCTGACCTCCGCGCCGTCGACGACGCCGGTGCGGACGCCGTCGGCGTCATCTCCGAGGTGACCGTGGACACGCCGCGCGAGGTGTCGCTCTCGCGCGCCTCGACGCTGTTCGACGCCGCACCGCCGTTCCTCACGACGACGCTCGTCTCGATGCCGTCGTCCGCGACCCGAGCGGTCGAACTCGCGGCGGCCGCCTCGCCCGACGTCCTACAGTTGCACGGCGATTTCGAGGCGGACGAGTTCCAGCGAATCAGCGCGCAGACGGACGCCCGCGTCGTCGCAGTCGTCGACCCGGACTCGTCCGCCCGCGCCCGCGCCATCGCGCACGTCGTCGACGGCGTCCTCGTCGATTCCGTCTCCGACGACGGCGCGGGCGGGACGGGCGAGACCCACGACTGGGCGGCGACGGCCGAGGTGGTCGAGACGCTCAACGCGCCCGTGACGCTCGCGGGCGGGTTGACGCCAGACAACGTCGCCGAAGCGGTCCGGACGGTCCGACCCTACGCCGTCGACGTGGCCAGCGGTGTCGAAGCCGAGGGCGGCGTGAAGGCCCACGACGCGGTCCGAGCGTTCGTCCGAAACGCGACGGCGGCGGGCGACGCCCTCGAACGACGCGACGGGCGAGACGAGAGAGAGGAGGCCACGTCGTGAGCGACGACCCTCCTTCGACCGTCTCGCTCTCTCGGTCGCGCGAGGAGTTCGCGACGCTCCTCGATGACCGGGACGACCGAGTCGTCGCGCACCTGACCGCGGACCTGCCGACCGCGTCGCCGCTTGCGGCCTACGCCGCCCTCTCTGACCGAAGCGACTACGGCTTCCTCCTGGAGAGCGCCGAGAAGACGCCCTCCTCGGACCCCGACGGCGCGTTCGCGGCCGACGGGGGCGCGGACACCGACAGACACGCGCGGTACTCCTTCGTCGGCTACGACCCCGAAGCCGTCGTCACCGTCGGCCCGGACGGAACCGACGTAGAGACCCTCGGCGGGCGCGCCGCCGAAGTCGTCGAAGAGGCCTGTTCGGACGCTCGGCGCGAGGACGAGGCGAGCGACGACGTCCTCGACCACCTGCGAACCGCGCTCCCGAACCTCCCGCGCGCTGGCTTTCCCGAGGACGAACGGCAACGGCTCCGAGGCGGACTCGTCGGATTCCTCGCGTACGAGGCGGTGTACGACCTCTGGCTCGAAGAAGTGGGCGTCGAACGCCCGGACTCGCCGGTCCCCGACGCAGAGTTCGTCCTGACGACGCGGACTGTCTCGTTCGACCACGCCGAGGGGACGGTCAGACTGGTGTTTACGCCCGTTGTCGGTCCCGACGACGACGCCGACGCGGTGTACGACGAACTGCTGTCTGAGGCGCGCGCCGTCGCCGAAACGCTCGCGGCGGCCGAAGAGCCCGAGACGGGCGGGTTCGTCCGGTCGGGCGAGACGGCCGGCCCGCAAGCGGAGTACGAAGACGCCGTCCGGCGGACGAAACAGCACGTCCTCGACGGCGACATCTATCAGGGCGTCGTCTCCCGCGTGCGCGAACTCCGCGGTTCCGTCGACCCGATGGGACTGTACGAGGCGCTTCGGGAGGTCAACCCCTCGCCGTACATGTATCTGCTCCGCCACGACGACCGAGTCGTCGTCGGTGCGAGTCCGGAGACGCTCGTCTCCGTGCGGGGTCGGCGCGTCGTCTCGAACCCCATCGCGGGGACGTGCGCCCGGGGGACGAGTCCGGTCGAGGACCGCCGCCTCGCCGGCGAGATGCTCGCGGACGCGAAGGAACGCTCCGAGCACACGATGCTCGTGGACCTCGCGCGCAACGACGTGCGCCGCGTCTCGGAACCCGGAAGCGTCCGCGTCGAGGAGTTCATGAACGTCCTGAAGTACAGCCACGTTCAACACATCGAATCGACCGTCACCGGGCGGTTGGCGGCCGAGAACGACGCCTTCGACGCCACCCGGGCGACGTTCCCCGCGGGGACGCTCACGGGCGCGCCGAAGGTGCGCGCCATGGAGATAATCGACGAGCTCGAACTGACGCCCCGCGGCGTCTACGGCGGCGGCGTCGGCTACTACTCGTGGTCCGGCGACGCCGACTTCGCGATCGTCATCCGCACCGCGACGGTCCGACGAGGGGCCGACGAGGACACCATCACGGTCAGGGCGGGGGCGGGCATCGTCGCCGACAGCGACCCCACCTCCGAGTACGAGGAGACAGAACAGAAGATGCGGGGCGTCCTCGCCGCAGTCGAGCGAATCGAACGCGAACCCGACGAGTCCGCGGCGGCCGGGGGGGTCCCCCGATGACGCTGCGACTTCTCGTCGTGGACAACTACGATTCGTTCACGTACAACCTCGTCGAGTACTTCTCCGAGCGCAGAATCGATGGCGACCCCGTCGAGGTGGTCGTCCGGAAGAACACCGCCTCTATCGAGGAGATTCGGAGCCTCGACCCGGACGCGATAGTCATCAGTCCGGGGCCGGGCCACCCGAAGAACGACCGCGACGTGGGCGTGACGACGGAGGTGTTGACGACGCTCTCGACGGAGGTTCCGACGCTCGGCGTCTGTCTCGGACTCGAAGCCGCGGTGTACGCCTACGGCGGCACCGTCGGCCACGCGCCGGAACCCATCCACGGCAAGGCGTACCCCGTCGACCACGACGGACGCGGCGTCTTCGCGGGTCTCGAACAGGGCTTTCAGGCGGGACGATATCACTCGCTGGTCGCCACCGAGGTGCCCGACTGCTTCGAGGTGTCCGCGACGACGGACCACGAGGGAGTCGACTTGGTGATGGGTATCCGCCACCGCGAGTACCCGATAGAGTGCGTGCAGTTTCACCCCGAGAGCGTTCTGACCGCCGTCGGTCACGACGTCGTCGCCAACTTCCTGCGAACCGTCGTCGCAAACCGGGTCGTCGCCTGAAATCCGACAGAGCGGTCGCCCGGCACTACGCGACGCGTTTGACGAGTTTCGGAGCCGAGAGTATCGCCGACGTCACGACGCCCGCGAGGATAACCACCGCGACGGGCGGGGGACTGAGTCGCGTCGCCACGTACCCGACGACTGCGAGGAGGGGGAGGACGCCGACGACGAGGACGGCGCGACCGCGGCGCGACCCGACAGACGGGTAGCCATCGAGAAGTTCCCACGTCAGGGCCCCGCCGACCGACGCGCCGAAGACGGCCAGTCCGTCTCCGCTGCCTCCGCTGACGGCGAGGGCGACGGTGCCGACTGCGGCGGCCAACCAGAACGCCTTGCGCGGGACGTGTTTCGTCAGCGATAGCCCGCCGAGCAGGAACAGCGACCCGAACAGGACGCCCGCGACGACGTCTCTCACGTAGTGAACGCCCAAAACGACCCGAGAGAGCGAGATGAGAGAGACGACCACTGCGGCGGCGGCGAACCGCACGCGCCACGTGCTCTTCCGCAGGTCGTACGCCAGCAGGCCGTAGGCGACAGTCGACATCGTCGCGTGTCCGCTCGGGAACGCGAACCCGGACGCGGGGATGGCCGCGACGTCCACCGACGGCCGCGGTTCGCCGAAGAACGCCTTCAGAGCGACGACCAACCCGGCACCGGCGACGGCCACTCCGAGCGAGTGCGCGCCGCGTTTCGCGTCGAGGAACCAGTAATCGAGGGTAAACGCCACGAGCAGGAAGCCGACGCCGCCGAAGAACGTGATAACGAAGAAAACGGGTAGTAGCTCCGACGGAATCAGCTGACGGATAGTGTGGCCGATCTCCTGTCCGACGACTCCAGTCTGACTCATCTCGGTCACGGTATGGCTGAGACGTCCTTGTAGGTGGTGGCTTTGCCGTCCCGAGCGTCGCCGCCGCGGGAGCCGACCCCGCGAACCTGCCACCAACTACATCCTGCTTCCGCGTCCTATCGGGACTGCATGGTGGACATCATCGGTCACATCGGAATGGGGCTGATATGGCTCGTCGTCGTCGGCTGGCTCGTGTACGACGACCGAACCGCGCTCGGATTCGTGGCGCTCGGCGTTCCGTTCTCGCTCTTACCGGACGTCGATCTCTGGCTGTCACAGGCGTTTGCGGGAGTCAAACACCACGGCGTCGTTCACACGGTGCTTTTCGTGAGCGTCGCCGCCGTCGCCATCGGCGCGGTCCTCGGTAAGTGGGTCGTTCCGTGGCTCGAAGACAACTATATCTCGGCGACCGGCGTCGGGAACCGCTACGCCTACGGCATCGGCGCGGTGTTCGTCGCCGGTCTCGCCCATCTTTCGGCCGACATCCTCTCGGCGCCCGACATCGCCGACTCCATCGAGCCGTTCTGGCCCCTCTACCGGCAATCGCTCGGAATCGACGTGATCTGGTACAACAGCCCCGTCGCCAACTGGGGGCTGTTCCTGGGCGGACTGGCGTTCGCGGCCGCCCTCTGGTGGCAGGCCGACCACGACGACACTCGCTCGGCGACCCGAACGTGAGGGTCGGTGGTCCGGGCACGAGGCTCGGTGATTCGTCCGATACCGCGGCGTCGGTGCGGGTGGGCTACCCTCTCGCTGGGTTCGCTCGGCGCGTTCGACGCCGTCGGACCGCGTAAAACTGTGGTAACGTCTGCGGCGAGAACGGCACCCGCTATCGACTGGTACGTGCGTGTACGTTCACGACGACTCGGTTCGGAACTGTCGCGACCGGAACGGCCAGGCGTGGTCGGAACGTCCGGTCGAGTCGGAACAGCGAAGCGGCCGAATTCGCCGCGTGACGGGCTTCGGGTTCAGAGGACGTTGATGCCCAGCGTCGAGAGGAGAAACAGGAGGGCGATGATCACGACGGCTATCGTCACGAGTCGCCACGCCACCTTGAGGACGATGCGTCCGACGAGGACGACGACGCCGATGGCGACGACGGCCACGAGCAACTGACCGAGTTGGGTCTCTAACAGTCCGCCCAGTTGGAGGGGGAGCGTCGCCCACGCGGCGAGCATCTGACCGAGGACCGACGCGAACGGGAGAGACATATCGAACATTTCGACGTGAGAGAGAATAAGTCTGTGGGAGTATGTATACGCGTCCCGACTGACCGGCGAACGGACGGTTTCGCGGCCGCCGCCGGAGAACTCTCCGGAACCTATCAGCTGTTCGACCTCTGGTTCTTCGACGGGGGTACATATACGAACTCGCGTCGCGTGCTCGCCGGTCGTCGGAGTCGAAACCGGGCACCGAACCCCCCATCTGTTCTTCTGGACGCGGCGGTCCCGTCTCCCGATTTCGTTCTCCACGAGACTACTTTCACCCCGGTCTGAATACTGTTATGTCCGGCCGGGCCGTACGGACGTACCGTACTGTGGATGCGGGCGAGCGGGGTTCGGAACGCGTGACAGATTTGTGAGGCTTTCTGTCCGCCAGTGCCTGATACCGAAGCCTTAACGGACGCGCCTCCATTCACAAGCCATCGTTACAATGAACGGAACTGAGTTAGCCATCGGATTCGAAATCACCCGGCACCGGGGTGCTGGGACGGGGGTACAGTAGATGAGTCGCTCGGATATCTCGGCGGACGAGCTGCAGTTGCCGATAAAGCGCACCGAGGGGGAGACGCTCGAGGACCGCCTGACCGCCAACGCCTACCACAACATTCTGCCGGCGCGCTATCTCCGAAAGGACGCCGACGGCGAACTCGTCGAGTCCCAAGAGGAACTGTTCGCTCGCGTCGCGAAGAACATCGCACTCGCGGAAGCCGTCTACGAGGCGGACCGGCGCGACACCGACGTCACCGTCACGCCCGACCAACTGAAGCCGGGACACCCGCGGCGCGACGAACTCGCCGCGGAGGTGTTCGGGACGGGGACTACCGCAGAAGACGACGCGGAGACGACGCTTTCTGTCTACAACGTCAACAAGTTCGCGTACGACACCATCGTCCCCGAACTCCCCGACGAGATTCGCACCGAAGTCGAAGCAAAGCGCGAGGAGTTCCAAGAGATGATGGAGTCGCTCTCTTTCATGCCGAACTCGCCGACGCTCATGAACGCGGGCGACGAACTGCAGCAACTCTCTGCCTGTTTCGTCGATTCGCCCGGCGACGACATCACCGACATCCACCAGACGGCGAAGGAAGCCGCCGAGGTGTTCCAGTCCGGCGGCGGGATGGGGTACGCCTTCTGGAAACTTCGCCCGTACGGCGACGCCGTCGGTTCGACCGGTGGCATCGCCTCCGGTCCCATCACGTTCATGCGGACGTACGACCAGATGTGCGAGACCATCGCACAGGGCGGCGCGCGCCGCGGTGCCCAGATGGGCGTCATGCGCGTCAGCCACCCCGACGTCATCCAGTTCATCCACTCGAAGAACAAGGACGTCTCTCTCGCGCACTCGCTTCGCCTGAACGACCCCGACGACTTCACGCACAACTCCTTTGCGGACGCACTCGAAGAGGCGCGCGAACTCATAGACGAGGAGGGGCGCGTCCCCAAGCATCTCCGCAACGCCGTCGAAGGTCACCTCTCTAACTTCAACATCTCCGTCGGCGTCACCGACGACTTCATGGACGCATTGTTCGAAGGCGAGGAGTTCACCTTCACGAACCCGCGAACCGAGGAACCGCACGTCGCGACGCCGGAGACCAAAGAGATATACGACATGTTCGGTCTCGGCGAACACGTCGAAGTCGGCGAAGTTCTCTCCGTTCCGGCCGAGGAACTGTGGGACCACATGGTCGAGGGCGCGTGGGAGAACGGCGAACCCGGCGTCATCTACCTCGAACGCGTCAACAAAGAGCACTCCTTCGACGTGGAGGAGCACCCCGACCACCGAATCTTGGCGACGAACCCCTGCGGGGAACAGCCGCTCGAAGAGTACGAAGCCTGCAATCTGGGTCACATCAACCTCTCGACGGTCGCGGGCGGCGACGCGCCCGACTGGCGCGTCTGGTACGACGACCACGGCGACGATTACGACACCTTCGACGACGCCGTCGACGCCTTCCTCGAAGAGGCCATCGACTGGGCGGAGTTCGACCACCGCATCGAGTACGGCACGCGCTTCTTGGAGAACGTCGTCACGATGTCGGACTTCCCCGTCGAGAAGATAGAACAGAAGGTGCGCGACATGCGCAAGATCGGCCTCGGCATCATGGGGCTGGCGCAACTGTACATACAACTCGGCATCGAGTACGGCTCCGACGCCGGAAACGAAGTCGCAGAGCAGTTGATGACCCACATCAACCACGAGTCGAAGTGGGCCAGCCACGAACTCGCGGAGGAACGCGGCAACTTCGCCGACTGGGGCGACTCGAAGTACGCGAACCCCACGGAGTACCGCGAGTGGTTCGAAAAGCAGACCGGCCTCGACGCCGACGACTGGGCGGAGGGCTTCGCGCTTCGGAACCACAACACGACGACCATCGCGCCGACGGGCACCACCTCGATGATCGGTAACACGACCGGTGGCTGTGAGCCCATCTACAACGTCGCCTACTACAAGAACGTCTCCGACGACGTGCAGGGCGACGAGATGCTCGTCGAGTTCGACGACTACTTCCTCCGCGTCTTGGAGGCCAACGACATCGACGTAGAGGAGGTAAAGCGGGAGGCCCAAGAGCAGATGTCGAAAAACGAGTTCGACGGCGTCTCCTCGCTTTCGACCGTTCCGGCGGCCATCTCCGAACTGTTCGTCGTCACCTCGGACCTGACGGGCAAACAGCACGCCGCCGTGCAGTGCGCCTGTCAGAACGGCGTCGACTCCGCCATCTCGAAGACCTGTAACTTCCCGAACTCCGCGACGCGGGAGGACATGGACGAGGTGTACCGCTACATCTACAAGAACGGCGGCAAGGGCGTCACCGTCTACCGCGACGGCACCCGCTCGAAGCAGGTGCTGACGACGCGCGCGAAGAACGCCGACTTCGCCGACGAGGGCGAGGCCGCGGAGACTCTCGTCGAACAGATGGAAGAGGTGTTCGGCGGTCTGGAGGGCTTCCTCGACAACGAGAACGTCCGCGCCGCACTCGACGGCGAAGTCGAACGCCTCCTCGCGGAGGCCGACGGCGACGTGGAACTCGGCTCGAAGCGTCCGCGTCCCGACGTCCTCTACGGCGTCACCCAGCGCATCGACACGGGCTACGGGAAACTGTACGTCAACATAAACGAGGACGCGAACAACCAGCCGTTCGAACTGTTCGCCAACATCGGCAACTCCGGCGGTTTCACCGCGTCCTTCACGGAAGCGCTCGCAAAGACCATCTCGACTGCGCTCCGGACGGGCGTGGACCCGAGCGAAATCGCGAGCGAACTGCAGGGCATCCGCAGCCCGAAAGTCGCCTGGGACAAAGGCGAGCAGATAAACTCCATCCCCGACGCCATCGGCACGGCGATGCGCCGCTATCTCGACGGCGAGATAGACGAGGGGTACCCACAACAGCAGAACCTGACCGAACTCTCCCGCGACGCCGGCGCCGGCGACACCGAACCCGAAGCCGACGGCGGCGCGGCAGTCGCGGACTCCCCGGACGCCGCCGAGGGCGCACAGGCCGACGCGATGGACGACTTACTCGCGGCGGGCGAGAGCCCCGAGTGTCCCGAGTGCAGTAGCATGACGCTGTACTACTCCGAAGGCTGCAAGACCTGCGAGTCCTGCGGCTGGTCGGAGTGTTGAACTGAGCGAGACGCCGTCGTTTTTCTCTCTTCTTCTCTTCCCGACGCCGGAAAGAAACAGTGACGTGCGGCGCGCCCGTCGTCGTCGGTATGGACCCGTCGGGCCGCCCCTGCCCACTGTGCGGCGAATCGATGCACCGTCGCCACTGCAAGTACGTCTGCCCGCGACACGGCGTCGTTTACGACTGTAGTGACACGTTCTGGTAATTTCGAGACGACCGCGCAGTCGTCCGATCCCAGTCTCAAGAACGTTTCGATCCGACACCAACTGTTATGTCGTTGTAATCACTAGACAGGTAGTACCATGTCTGAGGGGACGAGTGTTCAGGGAGACGTGTGGCCGCGACTACGTCGACGATGGTGAGGCGTGACCACGTCCGACAGAGCAAGGAGATACAACGCAAGACGGGAAAGACGTTTCATCTCGCGACGCGCGTCCTCCCGCGGCGAGTCAGGCGCGCGACGTACGTACTGTACGCGTTTTTTCGCGTCGCGGACGAAGTCGTAGACGACGCCGACGGCGCGACGCCACGAGAGCAACGGGCCGAGTTAGAGCGCCTCCGAGAGGCGGCTCTCGGACGGCGAGAAACGGACGACCCGGTGCTCTCGGCGTTCGCAGAGTTGTGTGCTGAGTACGACGTGCCCGACTCCGACGTGGACGTGTTCGTCGACGCGATGCTGTCGGACATCGAGACGAGTCGATACGAGACCTACGAGGAACTGGAAGCGTACATGGACGGGTCGGCGGCGGCGGTCGGTCGGATGATGACCGCCATCATGGACCCCGGCGACGCGGCCGAACGGAAGGCGCTTCCGCACGCGACGGCACTCGGCGAGGCGTTCCAGATGTCGAACTTCCTGCGCGACGTGCGCGAGGACATCGTCGAACGCGACAGAGTCTACCTCCCCGGAGAGACGCTCGAACGACACGGCGTGACCGAAGCGCAACTGCTCGCGTTCGACTGCGACGAGAACTTCCGCGCGGCGATGCGCGAGGAACTGCGCCGCACGGAGGAACTCTACCGACGGGGGGTCGCCGGTATCCGACATCTGCCGGACGACTGCCAGTTCGCCGTCTTGCTCGCGGCGGTGTTGTACGCGGACCACCACCGAGAGATTCGCAAACGTGACTACGACGTGCTCTCTACGACGCCGTCTCTCTCCACCGATCGAAAACTCCTGTTGCTCGCGAAGACGCGGCTCTACTGGGCGGTCGAACGCGACCCGGAAACCGTCTTCCGGAAGGTGAGCGACGTTCCGTACCCCCGAGAGACCGCTCGCGGGAGGCGCGAGCACGGCCCCTCGGGTCGGGAACCGTCGTGGTCGCTCGCCGCGCCCGCCGTCGTCGGCAGGCGCGTCTCCGATTGGCTTCGGTACTTCACGCGAGGGGAGTAGCGACCGTTTACCGTCCGATATCGAGAAGTCGCGAGTCGAACCGGTCGGTCGAAAGCAGTCCGACGCCGAACAGCGCGGCGACGGCCACCGGAATCCAGTTGCCGAACCAGGCGTTGATGCCGCCCCAGAGGATGACGAAAGAGACCATGTCGTCGAGCATGAATTCGCAGCGTTCGAGCCGGGCGACGAGTGCGCGTCGGTCGTACGCCCAATCGAGGACGGCGACGGCGACGCTCGCGCTCAACAGCCATCCCGCGTAGTTCGAGAGCGGGACGCCGTAGAACGCGCCGCCCCCGGGGTAGACCCAAAAGCCGAGTCCGACCGCTCCGGGGTCTAAGACGAGGTCCATCGCCAACACCGTCGCGACGACGGTGAGGAGTCGAACCGCCCCGTTCCGCGCGCGTTCTCCGAGCAGTAACAGACAGAGCAGATAGGCGTTCATCACCAACGGCAGGAAGAACACGGGCAAGCCGAGGGGGATGCCGCCGAGCGTCGGTCCCAACTCCACGCCGTAGAAGAACTCCCCGTAGGGAAGTCCCGTGCGGACGCCGACGTACTCGATTCCGTAGGCGTACAGCGCCAGAATCGACACGCCCGTCGCCGCCCGCCGGTCGGTCAGCGGAAACGCACCGACGACGAGGGGAGCGCGCATGACGAGCGTTCCGAACAACACGAGCGCGGGGTTGAACGCGAGCGGGTCCGGCAAGAGTCCCTCGGCGCTCGCGACGAGCAGTATCGCGCCGTTCAGCGGGAAGACCACCGCGACGGTAAAGCGGTTCTCGCGGACGAGTCGGTCCAGTGTCCGCTCCCACTCCGCGCGCGTCTTCGGGAGTCGGTCGGCCAACGCCGTGTCTGACTCACCCATTGACCAGCCTCCAAAGCGCGCCGAGGGTGAGCGTCGCCCCGACGACGGTGTTCAACACGGGGTACCACCAGTACGCGCGTTCGACGTCCACGTCCGACCGGAAGACGGCCGCGACGGCGACGGGGTACGCAGACAGCACCGCGCCGAGGCGCACGTCGACGAGTGCGAAGCCGACGGCGGCGGCGGCCCAACAGCCGAAACAGTACGCGTACGTCCGTCGCTCGCCGAGGAACGTCGCGGTCGTTCGGATTCCGGCCGCGCGGTCCGGTTCGACGTCGGGAATCGCAGAGAACGTGTGCATCCCCATCGCCCAGAACCACGCGCCCGCGAGGGCGGCGGCCGGGGGGTGAGAGCCGGAGACGGCAGCGTAGGCGGCGGCACCGGGGAGGATGTACAGGCCGTTCGAGAGGGAGTCGAGAAACGGCGTCGTCTTGAACCGAAGCGGGGGTGCGCTGTACTCCGTCGCGAGGAAGAGAAAGCCCGCGAGGTACGGCCACGCTAGCGACGGGAGCACGGCGAACGGTACCGCACCGAGCAGTCCGCAGGCGACGACGACTGCCCTGACGACGCCGTCGTCTCGCCACCGCGCCTCCTTCCGCTCTTTCTTCGGGTTCGACTCGTCTATCTCGGCGTCGAAGGCGTCGTTGACGCCGTAGAGGTAGACGTTCGCCGGGAGCAGGAAGTACGCGACGGCGACGGCGACGCCGGGGTCGTACAACTCGGGGACGGTTTCGGCGGCGAAGGCGACGCCGACGAGCATCGGCCCCGCGAGGTAGAGCCAAAACCGGGGGCGAGAGAGCGTCAGGAGGTATCTGAGTCGTCCGGCCGCCGCCATCTCAGTCGATTCGCTCCGCCATCGCCTCGGCGGTCAGTTGCCCGCTTATCAGACACATCGGCACGCCGATGCCGGGCGTCGTGAACGACCCGGTGAAGTAGAGCCCCTCTACCTCCTTCGAGTGGTGCGGCGGGCGGAAGAGCGCGGTCTGTCGGAGCGTGTGCGCCAATCCGAGCGCCGTCCCCTGCGTGCTGTTGTAGCGGTCGGTGAAGTCGTCGACGGAGAACGTCTCCTCGACGACGATTCGGTCTCTGAGCTCCACTCCGGTGTTCTCCTCGATGTCGGAGAGGACGAGTTCGCGGAACTGCTCGCGCCTCTCGGGGGTGTCTTCGAGTCCGGCGGCGACGGGGACGAGCGCAAACAGGTTGCTGTGACCCTCGGGCGCGACGGTGTCGTCGGTCTTCGAGGGGACACAGAGGTAGTACGCGGGGTCCTCGGGCCACGACGGCTCTTCGAATATCGTCTCGAAGTGGTCGTTCCAGTCCGTCGGGAGAACGAGCGTGTGGTGTTCGAGGGGTTCGACGTCGCCTTCGACGCCGAGATAGAGGAGGAAAGCCGAGGGGGCGTACGTCCGCGAGTCCCAGTAGTCGGCGTCGTACTGGCGCTTTTCGGGCGGAAGCAGGTCCATCTCCGTGTGGCGGTAGTCCGCGTCGCTGACGACGTAGTCGGCGTAGAACTCCTCGTCTCCTTCCGTCCGCACGACGAACGCGCCCTCCCGTCCTCGAATCTCCGAGACGGGCGTGTCCGTCCGGAACGTCACGCCGAGTTCCTCGCCCAGTTCGGCGATGCCGTCTACGACGCCGCCGATGCCTCCCTCGGGGTAGTAGACGCCCATGTTGAAATCGACGTGGCTCATCAGGTTGTAGAGCGCGGGCGTGTTGTTCGGCGCGCCCCCGAGGAAGACGAGAGTGTACTGCATTATCTGCTGGAGTTTCGGGTGGTCGAAGTAGCGTTCGACGTGGTCCTGCATCGACCCGATGAGAGAGAGCCCCCACGCGTTCTTCGCGACGGTGAGGTCCAGAAAGTCCGAGAGCGTCGTCCGGTCCTCGTAGACGAAATGCTCCATCCCGAGTTCGTAGTTTCGCTTCGATTTGCGGAGGTAGTCGTCGAGTTTCTCTCCCGCACCGGGTTCGTACGACTCGAACGTCTCCTTGTTCACCTCCAAATCGGGGACCATATCGACCCTGTCGCCGTCTTTGAAGAAGATGCGGTAGTTCGGGTCGAGTCTCGTCAGTTCGTAGTAGTCCGAGGGAGTCCGATCGAACCGCCCGAAGAAGTCCTCGAACACGTCGGGCATGAGATACCACGACGGACCCATGTCGAACCGAAAGCCGTCCCGTTCGAGACGACTGGCCCGCCCGCCGAGTTGCTCGTTTTTCTCCACGAGAGTCACGTCGGCACCGGCGTCGGCGAGGTAACACGCCGTCGAGAGGCCGCCGAACCCCCCGCCGACGACGACGACGGTAGCGTCCGCGAGCGAACGCAGGTCAGATAGAGAGTTCACGTACCGGGTTACGGACGTGGAAAGTATAAAGGAACTGACTACAGGCGGGCGGAGTCCGTGACTTACGCCGCGACTCGATAACCGTTCGACCGTCGGCCGGACTCGAAGAGAGCGACGTAGGGAGCGCCCGTCTCCTCGTCCGGACAGTCGGCGGTGGTTCGGACGGGGAACGTCTCGCCCGTGAGGTTCGCGCCGCGGATGTGGAGTCGAACGGGGTACGTCTTCGTCTCGAACCCGAGGACGTGGTCGTTGTAGCCGTCGTCTACGTACGCGTCGATATCGGCGTCGCGTTCCGGTCGGCCCGGTTCCGACGGCGGCGCGAACTCGCTCCAGTCGCCCGCGGCGCACACCCCGTAGTTCGGCGTCTCGACGCGTTCCGGAAGCGGCGTCGGGTTCGTCACGACGACGGACGCGACTCGCATCTCCTCCTCGTGAGATTCCGTATACTCGACGTCGCTCGCCGGGCGCAGTTCGTACGTGAGACCGCCGGTTGCGACGTCGACGACGAGGACGACGGCGACGCACGCCGCGACGACGCCCACCGCGTACGTCGCCTGCCGCCCCGTGACGAAGCGGTCGTCCTCGTCGAGGCGGGTGCGGGCGAAAAACAGGAGGCCCGCGGCGACCAACAGGCCGAGAACGGTCGAGAGGTCGCCCACGTCGAACGTGCTCACCGCGTCGAAGAACAGGCCGACGCCGGAGACGACGAGGACGCCGTACCCGAGGAGCGTCAGTTGGTAGTCGTCGGTCCGTTGAGAGAGAGCGAACACGCCCGTCAGAAACAGCAGTACGAGCGCAGTCTTCGAGACGGGCGAGTACCCCACCTCGACGTTGAAGACGAAAAACAGCACCGCGACGGTGGCGAGAGCGGCCGCCGCGGCGTTGAACAGCGTTTCCGAGTCGATATCGACCATACGCGTTCGTTCAGTTCGACGGACAAATAGCTCGCGTTAGGACAAACGGCCGTTTCAGCCTCGGCGGACTGGTTTTACCTCCTCCGCGACCGAATCGGGCGTATGGACGTACTCGGGGAGACTGTCGTCGTGACGGGAGCGAGTCGGGGCATCGGCGAGGCGGTACTGCGGGAGTTCGCGGCGGCGGGCGCACACGTCGTCGGGTGTGCGCGCGACGCGGACGAACTCGGGGATGTCGTCGAATCCATCGACGAACCGGGGTCGGCGACGGCGGTTCGCGCGGACGTCCGCGACGAGTTCGACGTAGAGCGACTGATGGCGACGGCCGCCCGAGCGAACGACGGAAACGAAATCGCCGTCGTCGTCCCGTGCGCGGCCGTAAATCACGGGTCGCCCGGGTCGATGCCGGTCGGCGAGGAACCCTACGCGCGGTTCGACGACACGATGCGGACGAACGTCCGCGGCGTCTTCGCGGCCGTCAAAGAGTCGCTCCCGCACCTCCGCGAGAGCGGACGCGTCCTCGTGCCGTCCGGCTCCATCGCCGCCGACCCGAAACCGGGGATGGGGACCTACGGCGTCTCGAAAGCGGCCGTCGAGGGGGTTGCCCGCCAGTTCGCCGCCGACACCGAGGCGGCCGTGGGCGTCCTCGACCCGGGGTTCGTCGCGACGGACCTCTCGGGCGGGCAGGGCAGAGACCCGAGCGACGTCGCGCCGATGTTCTCGTGGGCGGCGACGGACCTCCCGGCCGAGGAACTCGACGGAGAGCGCATCGACCTCCGGACGTGGAAACGGGCGTCGCGGTGACGAGTCGGTCCGACGGCCGACTCCCGCCTCGAACTCGACAGCGTGACTGTTATTAACCTCAATGCTCAAGTTCACATAGTGAACCGGATATCTCGTCTCGGCTTGGTAATCACCGGGGTGTTGGCGGCGTTCTCCGTGTACGCGGCCGTCTCGGGGTCGTGGAAACTCCTCGGCATCTCGTGGGTCGCGTTCCTCGCGATGGCGCTTGCGGCACCCCTCGGCGCGCGTGCGGTCGGCGAACAGGCCAACGCGTTAGTGTGGGGGTACGGACTCGCGAGTGGCGCGATGGTGACGAGCGCTGCGGTGTTTCTCGTCCCGCAGGCCGTCGGACAGCACCCGCAGTGGGGCGGGTTCGGCATCGCGTTCGGACTGCTCGCGGGATTCGCCTCGCACACCGTCGGTCACCGACTCGCGCACATGGACCTCCCGATGGACCGCACCGTGGCCGAACTGACCGCGCACGCGTTCTCCGCGGGCGCTATCATCGGTATCATCTACGGAAACATGCCCGAACTCGGTCCGCTTCTCGGCGTCGCCATCGTCTCGCACAAAGGACCCGCGGGGTACGCCGCCGCGCGACGCCTCGCCGCGGACGCGCGCCCCGTCTCCGTCCTCCTCGTCCCGGCGTCGGGCGTCGGCATCGCGGCGATTCTGTCGAGTACCGTCGCCATCCCAGCCGCCCCCCCGATTCGGGGACTCGTCTTCGGGTTCGCCGCGGGCGTGTTCCTCCACGTCGCGATGGACTTTCTCCCCCGGTGCGAAATCGGCAGCGAGATTCACGACCTGTTGACGGTGAACGGCGACGCGCACGCCCTCTTGGACAGACTTCGAATCCACGCCGTCGCCAGCACCGCCGTCGGCGGCGTCGTCGTCCTCCTCGCGTGGTTGGCGGTCGTCTGATTACCGCCGAGACCGCGGCCCGAGATAGCCCCACGCCTGCAGTCTGTCGCCCTCGCCGTCCGTCCACCGTTCGCCGATGTCGTCCCGGTAGTAGAGGTTGGGGACGATGATGTCGTCTATCCGCCCGTAGCACTGCGCTCTCGCCTCCCGCATCGTCTCTCCTTTCCCCGTCACGACGAGAGGCATGCCGCTCTCCCCGGCGACGCGCCACTGCCCGTCGAGCCTTTTTGCGTCTTCCAGATGGATTCCGTCGCGGCTCTCGGTGTCGAAGACGACCGCGGCGTTCCGAGAGTTCTCGTCGTACGTCTTTTCGTCGTCGAACGGGAACGGCGGGAGGACGACCCTGACGCCGACTTGGAACCCCCGGTGAACCTCCAGTTCGGGGTCGTTGCCGTGCGCGAGGTCGTAGAAGAACCGCCCGGTGTCGGACTCGAACGACTCCTCCTGCAGGGCGATGGTCGGGTAGCCGAACCGCGGGGTGAACTCCAAGGGGTAGATACCGGTCTCGTTGACGATGCAGTTCACGTCGATACTCCCGACGTACCCCTCCGCCGCGAGCCAGCGTTCGAGTCTCCCGAGGGTCTCTTCGAACAGTCTGTTCCGACCGCCCCAGAACATCGAGGTGCCCATCTCACCCGTCGAGGGGCCGATGTTCCCCGGAAACAGTTTCTTGTGCTCGAAGTTGAAGTTGACCTGGTCGATGAACCGGTCGCCGTCGAAGAACCCGCAGATGGCGATTTCCACGCCCTCGACCTTCCGCTGTAACTGAAAGCCCTTCATCCGGTGTCCCCACGCTTTCTTGTAGGCGCGGAGGACGTCCACGACGTCGCTGCCGTCGTCCTCGTTGCCGACGTAGAGGAGTCGCTTGACGTTTTGTACCTCTCCAAGCGGCTTGATAACGTACGGCGCGGGGTTCTCTTCGACGTGCTGGATGCCGGCGTCGAAGTCCTCGAAGACGTGGTGGTCGATAGTCTCGACGCCGTGGTCTTCGAGGATGTCCATCGCGTACCCGCGGTCCTCCTCTAAGCGGTCGGTGTTCGGCGTCCCGCCGACGACGGCCTTGCCCTCCGCGCGGAGGTCCCGCGCCAACCGGCCGGTACCGACGTCGGACCCGACCCAGACGTCGTCGAAGATGATGACGTCGGCCCACTCCACCTCCGCGCGCCAGTCGTCGGTCTTGGGGACGAACCCGTCGCCGATTTCGCGGTCGCTCTCGGCTTCGATGTAGTACTTGACGTCGTGGCCCTCTCGGTGAACCTGCCACGCGAGGTCGGTTATCAACGCGGCGTCGGCGGAGACGAAGAGGAAGTCTGCCATGTGGCCTCCGACGCGAGGCCGTGTGAAAAGCGTGTGCAGTATCGTCGGCAGTCCGTCGCCGTCAGCCCTGCAGTCGCTTCAGTTGGAGCGAGACGCCCAACGCGGCGACGAGCAAGACGACGAGGTTGAACGCCGCGAGAAACGGCGCGCGGTACTCGGGGGTGACGAAGGTGTGTATCGTCCGCGTCACCGCCGAGTACAACTGGAAGACCGAAACCAGCGCGACGAGTATCAACCCCGCGAGAACGGCGTAGTTGAGGTACCGCTTCAGCGTCTCCGCCGTGGACCGGTCGTCCTCCGCTGCGGCGGCCTTCTCTCGCGCGTTGCCGTTCGGTTGGGTGTCGGTGCCGTCGCGGTCTGAGTCTGCGTTAGTATCCGTCATTGGGTCCACCTCCGAGCGAGAAGCGCCGACGCGAGGAGTGCGACGAGGGCGGCGACCGGGCCGAATCCGGGCGTGGACGTCTCCGTTCCGTACGCCGGCGATTCGGTGTACTCGCCGCGGCCGTCGCTCCCGCCGCCTTCGAAGTCCTCCACGCGGAGTTCGACGTCCTCTTCGGTCTCGTTGACGCTGATTCGCTTCGTCGGGTCTAAGTTCGCCGCCGTGCGGGCGGTATCGACGACGACGCCGTCTTTCAGCAACACGGCGTCGACGTAGTAGTTGTAGTTCCGCGGGACGGTCACCCGCGTCGTCGTCGTCGCCGTCCGCCCGGGACGAATCGCGCCGACGTCCGTGGCCGTCTGGGCGGCGACGATGTTCGAGTCGGCCTGCCGGAGGACGAACCGCACTCGAAGGTCCTCCGACCGGCCGTCGCCACTGTTCGTCAGCGACGCGGCGAGTTCGAGCGTCGTCCGGTTGTTACCGGCGTCGGCTTCCGCGACGGAGAACGAGAGTGGCGGGAGCGCGTCGCCCTCCGAGAACCGGACGTCGGTCTGGGCGTACGCGGGCGTCAACGCCTCCAGACCGCTCACCGTCTTGCCGTCCTCGTCCACGCGGCGGTCGTCCTGATAGAGCACCGTCTCCACGTGGTAGCCGCCTTCGCGTTCGACGGTGACGTTCGCTGTCACGGAGGTTTCGGCCTCGTCGCGGAGGGTGCCGACGCGTACGGTCTGGGTCGTCTCGACGAGGCCCGACTCCGCGTCGACGGCGCGGACGAGGAGCGTGACGTTCTCCGTCGGGTTCCCGCGGTGTTCGATTCGCGTGTCCACCGAGAGGGTGACCGTCCCTCCGCGGACGTCTGCGTCGTCGGCCCCGATGTTCACCTCCGAGATGCGGACCGGTCCCGGTCGGACCGGGTCGTCTTCCGTCGGGTCGGCGAGGACGCCGGGGAAAGCCACCGAAGCGAGGAGGGCAACGAGGACTACCCCGACGGCCGCGCCTGCCAGGGCGGCGTCGCGGTTCATACGACGACCGACAGGAGTTCGTGGTATATATCTTGTGTACGTTCGGTCACGGGAGAACGACCGCCGGCGACGACGTACTTATCACGTATCTGGACGACCTGACCAGTATGACCACGTACGTACTCGGGACGAACTCGGTCCACCGAAGCGCGAAACTCTGTGACTACCTCGACGGGAGACTCGACGACGGCGACACCGTCCACGCGGTAAACTCCCACGTCGGGGGCGACCAGACGGACGGCAAAGACACCCGAGACGGCAACGACGCGCTCAACGCGGTCAGTTCGCGCCTCGGCGCTATCTGCACCGTCGAAACCCACCAGTTCGTCCGCGGCAACGACCCGGCGACGGACC
This sequence comes from Halopelagius inordinatus, assembly GCF_900113245.1. Classification (NCBI taxonomy): domain Archaea; kingdom Methanobacteriati; phylum Methanobacteriota; class Halobacteria; order Halobacteriales; family Haloferacaceae; genus Halopelagius; species Halopelagius inordinatus. Next base: position 529,406 of record NZ_FOOQ01000002.1, on the reverse strand, counting down.
TCATTCAGTGCGCAGAGGAGGTGGACGCGGACGAACTCGTCATCGGAATCAGAAAGCGCAATCCGACGGCGAAGATAGTGTTCGGAAGCACGGCACAGGACGTCCTCCTCAACGCGAACGTTCCGATGGCCGTCGTTCCGCTGGAGACGGTGGAGTGAGTCACGCGGCCGGTTCGACGGCCGCCTCTCCGCAGTGCGGACAGTGCTCGTACCGTTCCGTCAGCCGTTTCTCGCAGGCGCGACAGACGTACTCGTCGCCGTCCCCGCCCGTGAACGACCGCTTCGTCTCCTCGAACTTCTTTCCGGCTTCCCTGAACAGGCCCATCCCCTCAGAGAGGGTCGGAACTCGAATAAGCGTTGGGCCGACCGCTCGCGGGCCGACGACGGTGGTCAGTTCCCGCCGCAGGGGTGTCCGCCGCCGTGGTCGGAGTCGTCATCGGCACCGCCGTCGGTCTCGTAGTAGCCGTCGCCGTCCGTCTCGCCCTCCGCCGCGGGACCGAGAATCTTGTCCGCCAGCGTCGGGACGAACGTGCCGATGTCGGTCACCATGCCGATGGCTTGGGAACTCCCTCGGTCGAGAAGTTGCGTCACCGTCGCGGGGTTTATGTCCACGCAGACGACGCGGACGTCCGACGGGAGGCAGTTGCCGACGGCGACGGAGTGAAGCAGAGTCGAAAGCATCAACACCATGTCGGCCTCGTGGGCCTGTTCGCGGATGGCGTTTTGCGCCTCCACCGCGTCGGTGATGGTGTCGGGGAGGGGACCGTCGTCGCGAATCGACCCCGCGAGGACGTACGGCACGTCGTTTTCGACGCACTCGTACATCACGCCCTCTTCGACGAGTCCCTCGTCTACGGCCTCCGCGATGCCCCCGGCGCGGATGACCTCGCTTATCGTGTAGATGTGGTGTTTGTGGCCCTTCCGGGGGTGTTCCATCGTCTCCATGTCCATGCCCAGAGAGGTGCCGTAGAGGCCGTGTTCGATGTCGTGGGTGGCGAAGCCGTTGCCCGCCGAAAGCATGTCGACGTACCCCTCGCGGATGAGGCGCGCGAGGTCCAACGCCCCGCCCGAGTGGACGAGTGCCGGGCCGGCGACGACTAACACCTTCCCGCCCTCGGCTTTCGTCTCCTCTATGGCCTCTGCGACCTGTTCGATGAGCGATTCGGAGGGTCGCTCGGAGGAGACGCCGCCCTGCATGAAGCCGAACGGACCCGAGGAGTCGCGGGGGCGTTCGGGCGGTTGCACGCGGATGCCCGCCTCGTCCGTGACGACGAGGTCACCCTCCTCGATACCGTTCAGCACCTTCGTGTACGCTCGCGGTTCCTCTCTCCCGTCCGGGTCGGGTTCGAGAACTATCGCGCAGTCCATCTCGATGTTCTCGACGCCGATCCACTCGCCGTCGTATCGGACCTCCGTGGGGTGGTTGGTCGTGGAGTAAAAGCCGTGCGGGACGACTCTGTCGGCGGGCGCGGGTTCGACGTGCGCGTCCACCGGGTCGGTGAGGTTCGCCCCGTTTTGGTGCAGTTCGTGGAGAATCTCCTGCAACGTCTCCTGCGTGTCGGCGCTTATCGACATCCGACAGTACGACGTCTTGTCTTTGTGCTTTCCCACATCGAACTCCTCGACTTCGAACGACCCATCGAGGTCCATCACGATACCGAAGGCTCGTTGCATCATCCCCGAGTCGATGATGTGGCCTTCGAGTTCGACAGTTCGCGTCGCGGTCATCGGTTGAGGGTCGCGCCCCGCGGTCAAGAAGGTCACGCACGCGTCCGAATCCGCCGAGACAACGGAGGGCGTCGAAACCGCCGCCGGGGTCCGCTTCGGACGCTCAGAACAGGAAGCCCTTGAGCACGTTCGCGACCGACCAGACGAGTTGCGAGACGACGTTCCCGGATTCGCCCTCGATCCTGATGTCGTCGTTCACTACGGCGGTGCCGAACGCGTCGGCGGGGTTGGGCGACTCGACGATTCGCTCGACTGTGGCGCGGTCGGTTTCGAAGCGGACCGTCGCGTCCGAGTCGGGGTCGGGCGAGATATCGACGATGCGCATCTGATCGTCGAGGGCAAAGGAGAACGACTCCACCGCGGCACCGTCCGAGATGTAGGCGTTCACTCGCTGGCCGGCGAGGAGACTCTCCGCGACGCCGAGGTCGAGCGACGCCGCCTGTTCGTTGTACAGGTCCGCCATCGCGACGAACGTCTCGTACGTGGAGGGTTCGGCGTTCGATTCGTCGCTCTGGGCCGCGGCGGGCACCGCGACCGCCGAGAAGAGGAGTAACGCGACGAAGACGGCACTGACTGTCTTGCGAATATGAATAATCACGACGGAGATAGGAACGTCGTCCGAGGAGATAGAGATATCGGTGGTCGGCGTTCGTCCGCGGGGGCGCGTCTCCTCACGACGGGTGCGGCGAGAGGTCGAAGACTACACCCGAACTCACCTCCGGTCGACGGGACTCAAGAGTCGAGGACGCCGTCGAGGAAGGCGACGCCGTGACCGACGGCCTGCGCCAACTGCGCGCCCTCGTAGAAATCGAAGTGGGACGCGGGCAAGCGAACGAACGTCGCGTTCGACACGGAGTCCGCCGCCGACTCGACGGACGCGGCGGGGACGATATCGTCTCGGGTTCCGGCGACGAACATGACCGGACAGGCGATGGATTCGGCGTCGTCGCCGGCCGAGAACGTCGCGAGAGAGAGCAGCGACCGGGCGGGCAGTCGGTTCTCCCACTCGGAGGTCGGGGGGACCAAATCGAGGTAGCCCGCCCGCGCGCCGGGCGTCGAGAGCAACGCCGACTCCTCGGGGTCGCCCGTCACGGAGACGGTGTGCGGCCCGGCGACGAGCGACTGGACTCTGTCGCGGACGCCCGCGAGGACGCCTTTCGCGAGGTATCCGTAGCCGTTCGCGGTCAGGAGCGACCGCCCCGAGAGGACGGGCGTCTGTGCGACGACCGCTCGGACGCGGGCGTCGTCCGCGGCCACGTCTAAGGCGTGTCCGCCGCCGAGTTCGGTCCCCCAGAGGACGAGTCGCCCGGTGTCGAGGCCGTCTCTCTCCCTGACGCCCGCGATGGCCGCCTCCCAGTCGGTTCGCTGCCGCGACGGGGAGACGAGGTTTCTCGGTTCCCCCTCGCTGTCGCCGTGGTTCCGGTAGTCGAACAGGAAGACGGCGTAGCCCGCCTCGGCCAGTCGCTCCGCGTACGCCGGGAGTCCGAACGACCGTTCGGAGGCGATGCCGCCCGCCATGACGACGACCGGCGGGTCGGCCGGACGGTCGGGGCGGTAGAGCCACCCCGTACAGCGCTCTCCGGCGCTCTCGAAGCCCATCGTCACCTTCGAGAACTCGTATCTCGACGGGTGGCGTCGCCGACTCGACGCTCGCTCCGACGTTTTCTCCGTCGTTCCGTCTCTGACTCGCTCTCGTCGCTCTGCGCGCTTCCAGTCGCCGCGGCAGGTGGGTCGGCTCATTCGTCTCCCTCCAGCGTGTTCAACACGAGTTCCGAGAAGTCCTCGTCGCTCAGTTCGTACCGGTCGTACTTCCGGAACCAGTCGGCTTCGGCGCGCCACGTCCCCTGGACGTCGCCCTCGGCGCGGAGGACGGTGGCGTCGACCCGTTTCGGCTCCCACTGGTCGGCTTCCACTCGCCCGACGAACGTCCTGAGGGCGCGTCCGATTTCGGTGTGGTTCACGCTCTCGCCGGGAAACGCGGTCAGATAGACGAGTTCGACCCTCTCTTCGCCCGTGTCCAGCGACTCGACGCTGATTCCGTTGCTCCGGAGTTCGCCCTCCACGCCGGTGATTGCGCCGTTCATGATATCCGCTTCGGAGGGCAGCGGCTAAACGTTTGCCGCGCGACAGTTCGTGAGAAAACGAAGCCACCCCGCGAACGGTCGAGACCGGAACTCCGAATCGGTAGGCGGATTCAGACCCGGTAGGGTGGGACGGAGACGGAGACGCCCCGGGGAGAGCGTTCCGTCTGGGGTGTCGCCGCGCGTGCGGCGCTCGACTGCCCGCCGGACGAGAGACGACGCCCGACGGCGGCGTTCGCGGGGAACGCCTCGGCACAGTGTGGTGGATGGTCGCGTGCGTTCGCACGCGAGTGAACGTCCGGGGAGACGTCCGTGCCACGTCGGCACCGTGGACGCAGGGTTGGGGAAGCCACGTCCGCTCACCGACATCTGAGAGTGTCCCGGGATGTTACATAAACCTGCCCGCCCGATTATCGCGTGTGAAAACGAACCCCGGCTCCGAACGGGGGGTCGATTATAGGGTCTCTGAGAACCAACGGGAGGTGATGCCCCCGATGGAGTTCGACGACATCCGCGTCGAGGCTTACATGACAGAGGCGGTAGAGACGACCCACCCCGACGAGTGGGTTACCGACGTCGTCGACCGATTGCGGTCTCAGTCTCGGTACGGGGGCTTGCCGGTTCTCGACGACGACGGCCGCCTCGCGGGGTTCGTCGGGGCGATAGACCTACTCGGCGTCCACGGCGACGAATCAGTTCGCGCGGTGATGAGTCGGAATCTCGTCGTCGCGCGCCCGGAGATGACCCTGCAGGACGCCGCCCGAGTCATCTTCCGGACGGGCCACCAGTTTCTCCCCGTCGTCGACGACGAGGAGGCGTTCCTCGGCGTCGTCTCGAACGCCGACGTGGTTCGGAGTCAGATCGAACGCACCACGCCCTCGAAAGTCGAGAGCACCCGGCGGATGCTCGAATCGACGCACGACGCCGCCGTCGGCGTCGAGGAGGACGTCGTCGTGATCTCAGAGCTGATACCCACCCAGCGAGAGGTGTACGCCGACGAGTTAGACGGCCGCGCGTACGAACTCGAACACGGGCTCGCAGAACCGCTTATCACCCTCGTCTACGGGGAGGAGACGCTCCTCGTCGACGGCCACCACCGCGCTCTCGCGGCGCGCGAACTCGACATCGAGGAGATGCGCGCTTACGTCCTCGTCGTCGACCCGACGGAGGTGCCGAATCTCGGCCTCCGGAAGATAGCGCGCCTCGGCGGATTGGACTCGCTGGCGGACGTGGAGGTGAACGACGACGGCCACCATCCGTTAGTCGAGATGACCGAATTGGGGGCGTAGTAGCCAGTTTCGCGGTTTCGACTGCTTCCGCGGACCGGAAACGGAGCGTGTGAGTACCGACCTCCGATAGACCTCGTAGTGACGTCGCCCGCGTCGCATCGCGTACGTCGCCGACGTATGCCGCGTCTTCGTCCGCGGGGCCGACCGTACGCCGTTGGACTACCGTACCCTGATTTTTGGGCGGCTTCGTTGGCGTCGAGACCAGCCGGTTCGTTTTCGTGCCGTGTTTCCGTGTTCTCGTTGGTGCGAGTGAAAACGATGCCGGGTACAGCCCCGCGAAGATGCAGACGACGAGTCGGGCCACAGTCACTCATCCACGGACGAAGTAGAACGACCGTTCCCGTGTCCGTACTCTCCTTACCCGGCATCTGTCAGCAACTCTTTAAACTCTGATTACCTTGATTAGCTAACGATTCAGAGCTGTTTCCCACATCATCCACATGTTTCCTGATTCAGAAATCCGCGTTCTCCACGTCGACGACGAGTCGGATTTTGTTGAAATGGCCGCAGAGTTTCTGCGGCGCGAAGACGACCGGTTCGTCGTCGAAACTGCCGCCAGCGCGAGCGAGGGACTGTCGCTCCTGTCCGACGACGAGTACGACTGTGTCGTCTCGGACTTCGATATGCCGGGGCAGTCCGGTCTCGAGTTCCTCGAGGCGGTTCGCGATGATCGGCCGGACCTGCCCTTTATCCTGTTCACGGGCAAGGGTTCCGAGGAAGTCGCCAGCGACGCCATCTCGGCCGGCGTCACCGACTACCTCCAGAAGGAGTCCGGCACCGATCAGTACGCGGTACTGGCAAATCGGATCGCCAACGCCGTCGAGCGAGAGCGGTCGCGCCGGCTGGTCGAGCGCAACGAACGGCGCCTTCGGGAGTTGATCGACTCGCTTCCACTGCTTCTCCACGTCGTCGATTCCGACGGGACGTACCTGCTCGCAAATCAGGTACTCGCGGATTTCCACGATACGACCGCCGCAGACATCGAGGGCAGTAACGTCGCCGACGTGCTTCCCGATGCGACGGCCGAGGAGTTCAACGAGAACGTCGCTGCTGTGCTCGACGAAGGGCGGATGAAGAGTTTTCCGGGCATCGAGATACCCGACTCGGACGGCGACGTCCACATCTTCGAACCGCGGATGCTCCCCTACGACTTCGGTGAGACCGGCGGACGGGCGGTGCTCGGAATCGCCACCGACGTTACTGACCAGCGAGAACACGAACGTGAACTCGAGCAGAAAGAGCGTCGCTACCAGGCTATCTTCAACGACCCGAACATCCTCGTCGGACTGCTCGACACCGACGGCACAGTCCTCGACATCAACCAGACGGCGATGGACTACGTCGATGTCACTCTCGGCGAGATCACGGACGAACCGTTCTGGGACGCCCCGTGGTTCGGGCACTCCGAGAGCGTTCGACAACAGATCAGAGACTGGATCGATCGCGCGGCGGGCGGCGAGTACGTCGAGTTCGACCTCGACCTCGTCGACCCCAGTGGTGATCCATACGTCATCGAGGGCGTGATCAGACCGGTCACGGACGACGACGGCGAGGTCGTCTCGCTGATCATCTCCGATCGCGAAGTCACCGACCAGCGGAAGTACCAACGGGAATTAGAGGAGGCCAACGCCGTCCAGTCGACGCTACTGGACACGCTCCCGGTGGGCGTCCTCGTCGAGGACGCCTCGCGGGATGTCGTCACCGTCAACGACCGTTTCTTCGACCTCTTCGACTTACCGGGGATACCCCACGAGATCGTCGGTTCCGACTGCTCTGCGCTCGCTGTGGATGCCGGCGAGATGCTCACTGAACCGGAGGCGTTCGTCGAGCGAACCGAGGGACTCGTGACCGACGGCGACCCGGTGCAGAACGACGAAATCCGCCTTCGCGACGGCCGGACGTTCACGCGAAGCTATCAGCCGATCGAACTCCCCGAGGGCGAGGGTCATCTCTGGGTGTACCGCGACGTCACCGACGGCAAGCGACGCGAAACCCGGCTCGAATCCCTCAACACGACGACTCAAGATCTGATGGCTGCGGAAACCCGCGACGAGGTCGTCGAGATCGGTGTGAACGCGGCAGCCGAGGTTCTGGGGATGGAAGCAAGCGCCATCCACCTATACGACGACGCGAGATCGGCGCTCGTGCCGCGAGCCGTTACGGACACCGTGTACGACCTCATCGGCGATCCACCGGCGTTCACGGAGAGCGATAGCATCGCGTGGCGAGTCTTCGAAGCCGGCGAACCGCTGGCCGTCGACGACATCCACGACGATCCGGATATCTACAACCCAGAATCGTCTATCCGAAGCGAACTCCACCTCCCGATCGGCGACTACGGAACCTTGATTGCCGGCTCGGAAACGCCAGCGGCTTTCGATCAGCAAGACCTCGTGTTCGGCGAACTGCTCGCTGGAAACGTCGAATCGGCACTCGAACAGGTCGAACAGACAGAACAGTTACGCGCCCGCGAAGGGGAACTGATGCGTCAGAATGACCGCTTGGAGGCGTTCGCCAGCCTCGTCAGTCACGACCTCCGGAATCCGCTCCAGGTGGCCGAAGGGCGACTGGAACTGGCCCGCGAGACGTGTGACAACGAGGATCTGGACGCAGTCGATCGCGCGCTCGGACGGATGGACGCGCTCATCGACGATCTCCTGACACTGGCCCGCGAGGGAGACCGCGTGCAGGAACTCGAGCCGGTCGATATCGGCGACCTCGCGCGGCGATGCTGGGCCAACGTCGAGACGGAGGACGCGACGCTCGACGTGACCGCCGAAACGAAGACCCGAGCCGACCGGAGCCGCCTGATGCAGATGTTCGAGAACCTCTTCCGAAACGCGATCGAACATGGTGGTTCCGACGTAACGGTGACGATCGGTGAACTCGCCGGTGGATTCTACTTCGAGGACGACGGCCCCGGAATTCCCTCGGAGGATCTGGAGACTGTCTTCGACCCCGGATACTCGACTACGCGGAGAGGAACGGGATTCGGTCTCAGCATCGTGAAGGAGATCGTCAACGCCCACGGTTGGGAAATCGAGATTACCGACGCCGACGGCGAAGCCAGCGGAGCGCGTTTCGAGATCACCGGCGTTTCGACCTTTCGAGCTTGAATTTCTCTCACCCCTGTTGGGTCGGACGTCCTCCGCGTGGGTGATCCGTCCGGGTCCACCGAGGAGGAGTCGGGTTCGGAGACATCTCGGGCCCTGATGCCGTCCTCTTTCTCCACTACTTCACAAAGTCGCCGACGGAAGCGACCGTGGCTCCAGAACTGGTGGGTCCCCTCGTTCACTCTGCACGAGTGCTTCTGCAGGACATCCGAACGGTCGCCGACGATCACCGTTCCGACACCGAGACCGTGCAGCCACTCCGCGAAATCCCCGGCGAGCGCGTCTTGGGGGCGTGAGACGCGTGGTGCGAGGTACACTGATGGCTCTACGGTGTTTCTGTGACGGCGACCGGCGATGATGAAAGCGTAATGAAGAATCCGGGACCGAATCCCGGTTTCGTTACGATGTAACGTTAATCGCCGAACATCTGGCGCATCATCGGGTGCATCTCCATGAGTTGCTCCTCTGCAATCTCCTCGTACAGTTTGTACGTGATAGAGACCGTAAGCAGCAGTCCCGTCCCGGAGACCTGACCGATGGTGCCGAGCATGTTCGCCATGACCGCGAGCAGACCGACGAGTGCGCCGCCGATGACGGTCACTTGCGGGATGTACCGCTCCATCACCTTCTCTATGACCTGCGGGTTCCGTCGGAAGCCGGGAATCTGCATCCCGGAGTTTTGAATCTGCTGTGCGGTCGACTCGGGGCCCATCCCCGTCGTCTCGACCCAGAAGATGGCGAAGATAGCGCCACCGACGATCATGAACGTCAGGTCGATGAGCACGCGGACGATTATCTGGGCGGGGTCCGCGGAGGTGAACCCGAGGAACCACATCCAGTCTGCCCGCGATTGAATCGGCGCGAGGTAGTAGAACAGGCCGCCCGTGACCTGTCCGCCGTTGTACGCGCCGAGCCACGCGGGCATCGCGCTCCACGAGTTGTTCAGGATCTGACCCAGGAACTGGATGTTGGCCTGAAGCGCGCGGACGAGGATCATCGGCAGGACGCTCGCGTAGATGAGCTTCACCGGGAAGCGACCGCGGGCACCCTTCACGCGGGCGTGCGAGAGGGGTATCTCCACGCGGACGCTCTCTGCGTACACGACGATTGCGAAGATGAGCACCGTCGTGACGAGCGCGAGCAGTTGCCCCTGTCCGAGGAAGATGTCGGACAGTCCGCCCGGCGAGAGCGGCGACCCGATGTCTGCGGCACCGGTGAGGATGCCGAACCACGTCGGGAAGAACCCGGAGTTACCCCCGAGCGCCTGCCAACTGAACAGTCCGGCGACGAGCTGCTGGCTGACGCCTGCGATGATGAACAGGCCGACACCGGAGCCGACCCCCCACTTGCTCACGATTTCGTCCATGAACAGGATGAGGACGCCGCCGACGAACATCTGCGCGAAGATGAGCGTCTTCACGCCACCGACGCCGATGCCGAACGACTGCGCGACGGCCTGATCCGCGGGCAGGAACCCGCCCGCAAAGACCATCGGCAGCCCGGTCAGACAGATCATCACGACGACCAGAAGCTTCTGCAGGCCCTGGTACAGCACCTGGTCGCGCGGGTCGTCCGTGTCTAACCCGAGCAGGTCGGCGCCGCCCAAAAGCTGCAGGACAATGCTCGCCGTGACGATGGGACCGATACCCAACTGCAGTATCGACCCCTGCTGTCCAGCGAGAATACTTCGGAACTGTCCGAACAAGTCAGTCGAAGACGTCGTGTCCAGTCCGAATAGCGTGACGTTCGTGAGGAAAAAGTACATCACGAGGATGCCGGCTGTCCAGACGAGCTTCCGGCGGAACGGAACGTGTCCCTCCGGACGCTGGACTGCGGGCATCCGCGTCAGCACCGGTTCGGCGGCCTCCTTCCATCCCATGATTTACTCGTCGGAGCCTTCCTCGTCGTCTGTGTTATCTTCTTCGGCTTCGTCTTCTGCCTTTCTCTCGGCTCGTTCCGAGAGTTCGGCGCTACCGTCTGCCGATTCGATGAGCTCGACCGCACCCGAGGTGAACGCGTCGGCGACGACGTGCAGTTCCTGTCGGACCTGCCCGCCGCCGAGCACTTTCACGACGTCGACGTCGTGGCCGTCCTCGGCCACGTCGCGAGCGTCGATTTCGTAGGCGTCGCCGTCTTTCTCCGCGAGGCCGTCGGCCGCGAGCAGCGCGGCGTCTTCGTCCAGCTTTTGGACTTTGACCTCGACGACGGTGTCTTGGGCGTCTTCCGGGCGCGTGAAGCCGTGTTTGCCGAGCGGTTCGTAGTTGTGGAACTCGTGTTTGTCGCGTCCCGCACGGCCGCGGCCGCCACGGTGACCGGCTCCGCGCCGGTTCTTGTGACTGCCGCCGCTGTGGGTGCGAGACCCGCGCTGGCGTCGTTTCTTGGACGTCATCGCATATCCTCCAGCAGTTCGTCTATCTGCTCTGTGGTATGCTTTCCGAGTTGACCGCCCTCTTTCGTGACGTGCTTTTGGCCGCGGTGGCCGCCGCGCGGCGGGTGCAGTCGGAGCACGGGCGAGACGCCCTGTTCGCGGAGCGTCGTCTCCTCGTCGACGATGGCCTGCGCGAGCGCAGACAGGTCGTCGTAGTCGGTGTTCTCCGAGACCCACTCGTCGTCCACGTCGGCCGCGCCCTCTTCGGGCTCTGCGCGCTTTCGCAGCACGGTCTCGACGGCGTCGACGGTGGGCTCACCGTGTGCGACGTAGTCGTTGACCTTCGTGATCATGCCGCGGTACGTCTCCGTCTCCGGGACGAACGTACAGTGGTTGACGCTGTGGACGTTCAGCATCTTCAGCGTGTCGCGGACGGCGTCGCTCATGTTGACGTCGCCGCGGAGTTGGACGATAGCCTGCATTATTCGTCCGCCTCCTGCTGAACTCTCCGCGCACGGCGGGGAACCCGGGACTGCGACGCGTTCTGCAGCGCGTTGTACGTCGCCTTCGCGAGGTTGACCGTCGTACGGGTGTTGCCGTTCGAACGGGTCCAAGCGTCCTGCACGCCGGCCAGTTCGAGGATGTTGCGGACCGTCTCCGCGGCCGCGAGACCGAGACCCTGCGGGGCGGGCATGATCTCGACCGTCACGGAGCCGGCCTTACCGGTGGCCTTCCGAGTCAGCGAGTTCACGCCGCCCGCGGAGTCCTCCCACGAACCCGACCCGCGGTCGACTTTGATCATGTTGAGCTTCGCCACGCCGATGGCCTTCTGGATGGCCGATCCGACCTGGTCGTCTCGCGCCTCGGCGTAGCCGAGATAGCCGTCGCGGTTACCCACTGCGACGACGCAGCGGAACTTCACGCGCCGACCCGAGTCGGTCATGCGCTGGACCATGTTGATGTCGAGAACCTCGTCGTCCAGTCCGGGGAGGAGCTGGTCGACGATTTCGGACTCCTTGAGCGGAAGTCCGGTCTCGAGCGCTTGGTCCATGGACGTGACGTCTCCGTTCTGTACCATGCGGCCGAGCCGCGTGCGCGGCTCCCAGCCGTTGTCGTTACGTTGGCTCATTCGTCCTCCTGAAGTCGCGCGAGCACGTCGTCGAAGTGCTCGGGCAGTGTGGTGGCGTCGAACTCCCCGCTGTAGAGCGGCTCGTCGAGCTGTTCCGCGTAGTCGGCGATGTGCTCGCCGCGGTTACGCGGCCACTCGGCGTGTACCGCTTCGTTGTGGGGGATTTCGAGCCCTGCGTCGATTGCACCTTCCTGTACTGCGAATACCTTGTTGCCGGGGGTAGCCGTGTTGAGGCCGATGTCGAGGACCGCCTCCTCGAGACCGGCTTCGCGTGCGCGCAGGCCCGCGAGATACCCCGTGAGGTACGCGCTGGGGATGTTGCCCGTGGGGGCTTCCCAGCCGTACTCTTCGAGGTCCTCGGAACTTGCGGCAGCGTGCGTCGTGTCGCCGTCCGGACTGGGCGAGACCAGCTGCGCCCTGATGTGCTTGTTGCTCACGCGAGCAACGAGGCGGGGCTTGCCCGATTTCAGCAGGCGCAACCTTTGGTGGTAGTCCGTCCGAACTTCGCGGCGGCGACGCATAGGCACCTTGTAGCGTGGTCCTGTCGCCATTGTTAGATCTCCACGTCGTAGTTGTTCTTGATGTACGATTCGAGTCGGTCGACGCTGTCGAACTCGCCGCCGGACGCCTTGTTGTACAGCGTGCGGTACTGCGTCGGCGTCAGCGGTCCGTCGTCCCGAAGCTCCTTCAGGCGACGGCGCTGGGCGCGGATTCGACTGACCCACTCGTCTTTCTTGTTCTTCCGGCCGCCGGCCTTCCCTTTGCGGGAGCCGGGGCCTTTGCGGTGGCCGTAGGCGCGCTTTTCCGCGCGCTCGCGGGCACGACCCTTGGAGTTGCTCTTCGCGTCTTCGACGCGAATCGTGCCTTGATCGACGAGTTCGCGGATGTCCTCGCGCGTGATGGCCTCTGCAATCTCTGCCTGTTCCTCGGGGTCGAACCAGATGCGGCTCTTGCCGACGTCCAAGACGTCGGAAGCCATCCGGCGCTGTGCCTTCAGATCGGTCATTCCTCACTCACCTCGACTTCGACGTAGGTGGGGTTGAGGACGCGAATCTCGCGGTCCTCGGCCTCCTCCTCGATGCGCTCGCGCTTGCGAGCGCCGACGGCGGAGGCGATGCGGACGGCCTCGGTGGCCGGGTCGACGCCTTCGAGGTCGTCCGTGTTGTGCACGCGGACCTCCTCGAATCCGGAGGGGTGCAGGTTTCGAGCGGCCTTCGGCGAACGGAAGCCCGCTTCGACCTTCGGACCCTTGCCTTTGACGCCGCGGCGCTGCTTCGAGAGGCCGCCGCGCGGGCGCCGCCACGATTCGGGCGTGCGCTTTTTCTTGTGGTAGTCCTGTCGCCGGAAGGCGGGCTTGCCCTCGCGGTGCTTCTGTGCGAGTGCGGCCGCCTTCTCGTCGTCGAGTTCGGGCGTCTTGTCGGCGTGGCCGCGGGGACGGAGTTCCGTCTCGACGTCCTCCTCGGCGTCGGCTTCCTCTTCGCCTTCGTCTTCGACTTCGGCCTCGGTCTCTTCTTGGACTTCGAGTCCGCCGACGTCGGCCTTGATGCGGGCCGCGAGGGCGTTACCGATGCCGTCCACGTCGGCCAGTTCCGACTGGCTCGCCGCCTTCACGTCTTCTATCGTCTCGTAGCCAGCCTCGTTGAGCGCCTCGGCTTTCGAGGGCCCGACGCCGCTGATGTCTTCGAGTTCCTGGATTTCGTCGTCGGACATTTAGGCACCACCCAACTGTGGCTTCTCTGTGATGTAGACACCGTCTTGGAACACGCGCTGGTCTTTGTCCTTGACGCGCGTGAGCTGTTCGATGTCTGCGGCGGTCTGTCCGACGTCCTCCTTGGAGGGGCCGGACAGCGTGATGTCTTCGCCGTCTATCTGTACGTCTGTCGCACCGCGGATCTTCGCGCGCCGCGGCGCTTTCTCGCCGAGGAAGTTCTCGATGACAACCTCGCTTCCGTTCACGTTCACTTGCATCGGGAAGTGGGCGTAGAAGACTTCCATCTTGTACTCCCACCCCTCGGTGACGCCGTGAAGCATGTTGGTCACGTGGCTCTCGAACGTTCCAACCGTGGCGTTCGTCTTCGCGTCCGACTCGTCGGATTCGATGACGACGGAGTCGCCATCGACGCTGACGCTGATGTCGGGATACCAAAGCGTCTTGGTGACGCTGCCGTTCGGTCCCTCCACGGTAAGATCGAGGTTCTTCACCTCGGCCGAGACGTCGTCCGGAATGTCGATTTCGATTCGGTTCATTGGCTCAGTAGACGTAGGCGATTACCTGACCACCGATGCCCTGTTCGCGGGCATCGTAGTGGCTCATGACGCCGTGACTCGTCGTGACGATGAGCGTCCCGTAGTCTCGGGCGGGGAGGAATCGCTTCTCCCATTTCTCGAACTCATCTGCGCCCGCGGAGTAGCGGGGCTTGACGGCGCCACATTCGTTGATTGCGCCTTTCAGTTCGACCTCGAACGTACCGGCTTTGCCGTCGTCGACGAACTCGAAGCCGTCGACGTACCCGCGGTCGTAGAAGACCTCGAGCACGGAGCCGATTACGTTAGAGGCGGGCTGTACCGTGTGGGACAGATGCCCGACGCTCTCGGCGTTGTTCACGCCTGCGAGAGCGTTAGCGAGTGGGTCGTTTCCTGCCATAGTCTATCGGTACTTCTTGAATCCCATGCTGCGAGCGACCTCGCGGAAGCACTGGCGACAGAGGAAGATGTCGTATTTGCCGACGAGGCCCTGCTTGCGGCCGCAGCGGCGACATTCCTTCTCTTGGCCAGTACGCCGCGCGGCGTGCTCGCCCGTCTGTTCTGTTTCGCTTTCGCTCATTCTGTGACCTCCACGTCGAAGTTGGATTCGACGAACGCGACGGCGTCGTCGACCGTCATGCGGTGTGCGTTCGGAATCGAGCGCGTGACCTTGTCACGCTTCTTCACTCGGTATCCGGGGCGGACGAGGTTGACCGTCACGTCCAGCCCGTAGATACCGATCTGCGGGTCGTACTCCTGGGAGGGGAACTCGGTGTGTTCTTCGACACCGAAGCTGAAGTTCCCCGTCTCGTCGAACATCCTCCGTCGGAGGTTCGCGAGAGGGAGTGCGGTCTCGAGGAACTCGACTGCCGTCTCGTCGCGGAGGGTGACCTTCGTACCGATGGGGTCGCCCCGACGAGCGCCGAACGGCGTCGCGTCGCTCGATGCGAGCGTCTGCACGGACTGTTGGCCCGTGATGTCCTCGAGGATGTCTTCCGCGTTCGCGAGTTCGCGACCGCCTTCGCCGACGCCCATGTGGACGACGACCTTCTCGATCTGCGGTTCGCGCATCTCGTGGAACTCTGCGGATTCGCTCATTCCTCATCACCCGTGAAGTTCTCGTCGATGACGACGACGTACTGTTCGACGGTCTCGAACGCTCCGTCCTCGGTCTCGACGGCCACGGCGTTGTCTCCGCTGCCGGGCGTGACGATGATCTCCGAGACGGTGCCGACTTCCCCCGAGTGGGTGCCGTCGACGGCCGTCACGAGTGCGCCTTCCTCGTAGGGGAAGTGAGCGACGATCTCTTTGGTCTCGTTGTCGACGACGAGAGAGTCGCCGGTGTGGTAGTCGGCTGCCTCGTCGTCGCCTTCGAGACGGATGTTCGCGCCGTCGTGGAGCGTCAACTGCGTCGCGCCGCCCGAGACGTTCTGCTTGCGAACGATCTTGCCGAGACGGCTGTCGGCCGAGTCGGCGTCGATGGGGGTGAGCGCGAGGCGTCCGCCCTGCTCGGGGAAGACGCGGAAGTGCTCTCCTCTCTGGGCGAACGAGACGATGTCGAACATCCCGACGGGACGTTGTTCGTCGCTGACCGTGTCGCCGTTGATGAGGACGCTGCCCTCGTTGAGCGCGTAGCGCGCTTCCTTTTTCGAGTCCACGTAGCCGAGCACGTCGCGCAGCAGAATGAGCAGGGGGACCCCCGACTCACCGTGCGGTCCGGCACCGGCTTTGACCGTGAACGTGTTCTCTTTCCGCTCGATCGGCCACGAGTTCGGGGCCGACAGTCGTTTCTGGTGTCGCGTCATTCGTTATCCTCTCCTTCTTCGAGACGCGCCTCGCGGAGTTCGTCTTCGAGGTCCAGTTCGACGACGCGAAGGTTGCTCGAATCGAGCGGGCGAGGCGTTTCCTCGCCGTCGGCCTTCGCGACGGTCACGTCTTCGACGTGAACGACCGCGTCTTTGAGGTCGACGGAGACGACTTCGGCTTCCGTTCCGGCGTGGTCGCCGCGGAGCACTTCCACCGTGTCGCCGACGTTGACGCGGACGCTTCGCTGTCCGTACTCGTCTCTGAGGTCGCCGGACAGCGTCGCGCGGACCTGCTTTTGCCGTTCGTGCAGAGGCGCGTTCTGCGTCTGTTTTCGCTGTTTGTTTGGTTGTGTCGTCATTGTCTATACGATCATCGTCGCTGTGGACGCGATGCTTCCGAAGCGCTCGGCAACTTCGCGCGCGATGGGGCCTTTGATCTCGGTCCCGCGAGGCTCCTCCATCTCGTCGATGATGACGGCGGCGTTGTCCTCGAACTTCACGCGCGTGCCGTCGGGCCGGCGGATGGATTTCCGCTGGCGAATGATGACGGCTTCGAGCACTTGGCGACGCATCTCCGGCGTCCCCTTGGTCACCGAGACGGTGACCTTGTTACCGATGCCCGCTTTGGGCTGTCGATTCTTCGTTCCCGAGTAGCCGGCCACGCTTATGACCTTCAGTTCGCGCGCGCCGGTGTTGTCGGCGCAGTTGATGAGCGAACCTCGGCCGACGCCCTTCGTGACGTCTGCCTTCAGTGCTTCCATCAGTCGTCACCTCCGACGACTTCGACCACGACGTGAGCCTTGGTCTTCGAAAGCGGTCGGGTTTCTGCGATGCGCACCGTGTCGCCCTCCGCAAGGTCCACGCACGGCGGTGCGTGGGCGGGGATGCGACTACGCCGCTTCATGTAGCGGTCGTACTTGGGGACGCGAACGTCGTATTCGCGTTCCACAACGACGGTTTTCTCCATATCTGTGGAGGCGACCGTACCCTCGAGCGTCTGTCCTCGCACGGAAAGCGTCCCGTGGAACGGACAGTTCTCGTCGGAGCAAGCCTCCTCCGGTTCTTCTACGTTCAGTCCTATCGCCATGTTGAGTCACCTGCCTTCTCTGTTCGCAAGGCGGGTCGTGAGAGCAGACGTGCGCCATCCACCGTAACGTAGGCCGCGCCCTGGCAACCGTCAGACTGACCGGCGAATGAGCCGGCAGTTTCCGAGGGAAGTTTGGACGCGGTCCCCGACGCCTTCTCGACGTCGGCGGCTTCATCTGTATGCACGGACCCCGTATCGGGGTCTGTCGACGGAATCTCGAACCGCAGAGTCGTTCCCTGCTTCGGCACTTGACTGACCCGACTCCCCGTATCGACGTGCAGCGTACGCATCGTCTCGACGACGATACGCCCCGCTATCCCGACCAAGTCGGGGTTCGCGGCGTCCACGACCTCCACGCGGAGGCCGTTGAGTTCGTGTCGCGTGAGGGTTTCGGGTGTCAGTGCCATCGTTCGATATTCCTCGTCGGAGTCGCCAGACGCAGGCGGCCCGACTAGTTTTCTTCGTCGAAGTCGCCTTCTTCGCGCTGAATCGTCTTGATGCGCGCGATAGTCGACTTCAGTTCGCTGACGCGACCGGGGTTCTCCGGCGCGCCGCCGGCCGCCTGCACGGCCTTCGTGTTCAGCAGTTCGGTTTCGAGGTCCTCGACTTCCGCCTCCCGTTCGGCGGGAGTCATGTCTCGGATCTCTTCAGGGTAGAGTATCGCCATGGATTACTCCTCCGTTTCCTCTTCGTCGGCGTCGGCGTCGCCCTCGTCTGCCTCTTCCATCTCGGCAACGAGGTTCTCGGCCTCTTCTTCGACGTCTTCGTCGAGTTCGTCGAGTTCCTCCTCGTCGGGTTCGTCGACCTCGACTTCCTCCTCGCCTTCGGTGGCGGGAGCCTCGTCGGTGGCTTCGACGACTTCCTCGACGATCTCCTCGTCGATGACCTCCGATGGGTCCTCGTCGGGAACCTCGACGTCTTCCTGTTCGACATCGGGGACTTCCTCGGGTTCGTCTTCGAGGAGGTCCTCGACGCCTTCGGTCTCTGCGGCCTGCTCGACGGGTTCGACCTCGGCCTCGTCGTCGATCTCGAAGTCGTCGGGCAGTTTGGCTCCCGGCGGGATGATCTTCACGTTCACGCCGATGGTGCCGAGTTTCATCACGGCGACGCCCTGACCCTCGTCGACGATGGTCTGGGCGGGTTCGCCGTTGTGCTTGATGTAGCCGCGGTTGAACTTCTCGACGCGCGAGCGTGCGCCCGTGACCTTCCCCGCGAGGACGATTTCGGCGCCGAGTGCGCCGGCGTCCATGATGCGGTCGATGGTCGTGTGACCCGCCTTACGGAAGTACCAACCGCGTTCGAGCGCGTTGGCGAGGCGGTCGGCGACGATTCGCGCGTTGAGGTCGGGTTCGTCGACCTCTTGGACGTCGATCTGGGGGTCGTCGAGGTTGAATCGGTTCTCGAGCGCTTTGGTCACCTTGCGGATGTTCTTTCCGCCCTTACCGATGACCATACCCGGCTTCTCGGCTTTGAGGACTATCTGCGTCCCCATCGGGGTCTTTGCGACCTCCATGCCGCCGTAGCCGGCGCGGCCGAGTTCGTCCGCGAAGAACTCGTCTATCTGCGAGCGCTGAAGTCCGTCTTCGATGAACTGGTGTTCGTCAGCCATTATTCTTCGACCTCCTCGACGATGAGTTCGACGTCACAGAGCGTGGTGTTGAACGGGTCCGCACGGCCGAACGCGCGGGGCTTTCGGCCCTGCTGTTCGCCCACTTTGTGTGCCGCGACGTGCATGATCTCCATCGAACGCCCGTCGAACCCCTGTTCGTCGGCGTTCGAGGCGACGTTCTGAAGGAGTTCGAGAAACGCCTTCGATGCCTTCTCGGGGTAGCGCCCGGCGTCCCAGCCCTCGATGTCGGAGCGGTGTCCGACACCGGTGTTGTGCTGTTTGAACGGGACGGAGCGGTCGCCGTCGATGACGGCCTCGAGGTACTCCTCGGCCTCCTCGACGGTCATGCCCTTGATGGCACGCGAGATGGCCTTACTGTGCTTGAGGCTTACGGGCCGGTCGCGGAGCATCCCCTTGGAGGTGGTGTCCGCGTCGGCCTCGACGCTGTAGTTGATTCCCATGGGTTATTTGAGCGGTACGAACTTCGAGGACCGGGTCGCGCCGATACCGGCCTGCCCGTGTTCGACCGAGTTACGAGTCAGCTGGAACTCGCCCAGATAGTGCCCGATCATCTCGGGTTCGATGCGGACGCGCTCGAACGACTGCCCGTTGTAGACCGCGAACGTCTTGTCGACGAACGACGGCAGGATGGGCATGTCGCGGAGGTGCGTCCGGAGGGGCGAGTCGGCCGTCTCCTGTGCGTCCGCTTCGCGAGCTTCTGCACGGAGCTTCTCGTGTTGGGTCGAGAGCCCTCGCTTGATGGTTCGCCGCGTGCGTGCGGGCAGCAGTTCCACTACCTCTTCGAGCTCCATCTCCTGCAGCTCGTCGAGCGTGTAGCCGCGGTAGGTGAACTCCTCACCTTCACGGCCGGTACGGTATTCCGAACTCATGGTTTAGTTGCCTCCTTTGCCGCCGCGACCGGTGCGCTTGGAGGCGATGTCGCCGACCTTGCGTCCGGGCGGTGCGTTGCGCGAGACGGACTTCGGGCGGCCGGGGTGCTGGCGGCCACCGCCACCGAACGGGTGGTCGACCGCGTTCATGGCGACGCCGCGAACCCGCGGCCACTTGATGCCTCGCGCCTTCATCTTGTGGTGTTTGTTTCCTGCTTTGACGAACGGCTTTTCGGTGCGGCCACCGCCGGCGACGACGCCGATGGTAGCGCGGCACTCGGGGTTCAGCCGCTTGACCTCGCCCGAGGGCAGCTTGACGACCGCGACGCGGCGGTCGTGGGTCAGAAGCTGCGCGCTCGTGCCCGAGGCGCGGGCGAACTTCCCGCCGTCTCCGACTTGGCTCTCGACGTTACAGACCGGGACTCCTTCCGGAATCTCGGCCAACGGGAGCGTGTTGCCGGGTTTGATCTCCGCGGAGACGCCGACTTGGATCGTGTCGCCGACCGCGACGCCCTCGGGTGCGAGGACGAGACGCTGGTCGCCGTCGTCGAACTCGACCGCCGCGACGGGTGCGCTGCGTGCGGGGTCGTGTTCGATGTCGACGATCTCGCCGGAGATCGTATCTTCCTGTTCGGACTTCTTGTGCGACAGTTCGGCCTTGTAGCGGTGCGACGGCGCCCGGAACGTGGGCGTGCCGCGTCCGCGACGTTGGCCCTGAATTCGTCGTCCCATTGTTAGAACACCCCAATTCGAGAGGCGACTTCCTGCGCGTCGTCGTCCTCGCTCAGACGGACGGTTGCCTTCTTCGTGCCCTTCGGGGTCACCTGCGTGTTGACCTTCTCGATGGACACCTCGTAGCGCGATTCGATCTCTTCGACGATGTCGGGCTTGGCCGCGTCGAGATCGACGATGAACTGGAGCTTGTTGTCGAAGTCCATCTCGTTCATCGCCTTCTCGGTGACGAGGGGGTGACGGATGATGCTCATCGGTCGGCCACCTCCTCGAGGGCGCTCTCGGTAAAGACCGTCAGGCGACCGGCGTGCGTGCCGGGCGCGAGGTCCTCCGCGTCGACCCCGGAGGCCGTCGCGACGTCCACGCCTGCGAGGTTACGCGCCGCCTTCGACGGTTCCTCGCTCGTGACGAACAGGATAGACTTCGGGCGCGTGTACTTGCGACCGCGGGCCTTCCCCTGTCCGGCCTTGATCTTCTTGTTGTCCTCGGAGTGTTCGACGTCCGCGTAGACGCCGACGGATTCGAGGAAGGAGACGACCTCCTTCGTCTTCACGAGGTCCTCGAACTCGTCGGAAACGACGAGGGGGAGTTCGACGCCGTCGTCGAACCGGTGTCCTCGCTCTGCGACGAGTTCGGGGTCCGCCGTGGCGGCGAGTGCCGACCGGACGGCGAGTTTGCGCTCTTTCTTGTTGATGTCCTTCCCCTGCTCTTTCTCGGCCTTCGGCGGGTGCGCCTTGCGGCCGGAGACTGCGTGCGGGACGCGTCGGGCGACGCCGTTCTGGCGCGGGTCGTGGGACATGCCGCGACCGCTACCCATGGACTCTGCGGGAGTCCGCATCCCGGCGTAGGGGTCGGAGCCGTACGCCTGCTTTCGGTTGGCCTGCGCGGCG
The DNA here is from genome assembly GCF_900113245.1 of Halopelagius inordinatus. Lineage (NCBI taxonomy): Archaea > Methanobacteriati > Methanobacteriota > Halobacteria > Halobacteriales > Haloferacaceae > Halopelagius > Halopelagius inordinatus. The sequence goes on along the minus strand of NZ_FOOQ01000002.1, from coordinate 508,442 downwards.
AGGACTGCACGCTTGATGAGGTCCGGACGGTAGTGCGTCTCGAAGACCTCGGGCAGGTCGAGCGTGCCCGCCTCTTCGCCGTTCAGGTCGCGAATTGTTGCCTTCATTGGTTATCCCTGGTTCGATGCCGTAGAGACGTAGCGCACCTCGGGGTCGAGGCGCGGTTGGTCGTTCGGTCGGACGGCCGGGCGGAAGCGCAGGAGGCGCTTGTTCGGGCCCGGCAGCGAACCCTTCACGAGCGCGTACGAGCCGTCGATTTCGCCGTAGTTGACGAAACCGCCGTCTACGGACGCCTCGTCGCCCTCACCGATGTCGATGAGGCGCTTGTTGAGTTCCGTCCGCTGGTGGTAGCCGGTCTGTCCCTGCTGGGGGACCGTCGAGCGAACACGCGAGGGGTTCCACGGACCGAGGTTACCGATTCGGCGCCGCCATCCCTGACGTGCGTGTTTGCCCTTCCGCTTTTGGACGCCCCACCGCTTGACGGGGCCTTGGGTACCTTTCCCCTTCGTGACGCCCGCGACGTCGAGATACTCGCCTGCGCGGAACACGTCGGACATCGCGTGCTCGCCGCCCTCTTCGAGGAGGTCGAGACCGAAGTCCAGCCGTTCCTGCAGGGAGCCACCGCCGATGCGGTTCTCCATGACGTCGGGCTTCTTCTTGGGGATGTTCTTCATTGAACCGGGGACCGTGTGAGCGATGAGACGCAGGTCGTCGACTTCGCCCTCGTCGAAGAGAGAGCGGAGTTCCTCTGCGTCGTCCTCGAAGCTGTCCTCGTTCGGGAGGTCGAGGACGCGGTCGAGTTCGTCGTCGAACTCGGACGCCCAGACTTCGGTCACCGGTTGCGTTCCGTACGCCGTCTGCTTGTAGGCTCGAAGGGCCACCGCGCGCATGGGTGGGGTCTCGACGACGGTCACCGGAACAGCCTCCTCCATCCCTTCGCGGGGGGAGTCGGACTGGTCGTTGACCATCATCACTTGGGTCATTCCAGCTTTGTAGCCGGCGAAGCCCTGGAGACCCGGCGACCCGTCGTCGTCGGGCCACGAGCGGATGCGCGGGATTTCGGAATCCACACGCTTGCGCGGGCTGTAGCCCATCGAACCCTTTCGTGGTCTGCTTGGTTGTGGCATGTTTTCACTCCGTGAGAGTCAGGGGGGAGAGGGACGCGAACATCGCTTCTTCGGTTCGCACCACCTCGCTGCCCTGTCGCGGAATCGTATTGAGCCAGAGGTCGAACCCCGGACCGTCGGAGGGTTCGACTGACACCTCCTCGGCGTCGATGCCGAGGATTTCCGGAAGCCCTCGCCCGGGCGACCCGAAGACGACGGTCGCTCCCGCCCGCTCGATGCGGGGCGAGAGGTCCGCCAGTCTTCCGACCGTCAACGGTTCCCCGAAGCGCGACGTCGCGATGGCGACACCTGCGTCGGGGCGGTCGAGCGCTTCTTCGAGGCCCGCGCGGGACACGTCGAAACCCGGGAGGGGTTCGTCGACGATCCGCGCACGGACCGGTTCTCGCGAAGAGATCCTGATGGCGACGCGCTCCCCCTCTCGCACCTCCATATCCGATGGGGTGTAGAGGGAGACCGGGTGTTGCATTCCGCAATTGACCCGAACGCGACCGTCAGGTCCGACCTCGGTCACGATTCCCTGTTGTAACGACCCCGAATCGTCTGATTCGGAGCCGGTCGTAGACGGGACGCGCAGGGGTGGTAAGACACCGACGTACTCCAGTTCCTCGCGCCGCCCCCACACCTCCTTTCGGAGGTACGGCGGCGTGGCGGCGTACCGAAGCACGGTTTCGACGAACCCGCCTCCCCAGCGCCGTTCGCCTTCCCCGTCGGGGAAGACGACGAGCCGGTCTGCCCGGAACACCGTCGCCGCGCGGGCGACGTAGCCGATTTTGCGAGTTGCCTCGCGTTTGTCTTCGGCTTCCCGGACGAGGGAGGACGGCACGAGTACGCTGAGTGTCATACCGGGCCCTTCATCGTCACGTCTAGACTGTACTCCCACTACCTGAAGCGTGATTAAAAGCCTAGCGACTCGCGCTTCGGGCTGTGAGGGCTTCACACCCCCGTCGCCGGGACTTTCGTGTGTGGATGAACCACGGGACGAACACCCACGTTATCGGCCGATTTTCGCCCCGATTCGCAAGTCTTATTTATGAACCCGGCATTACCGATTAATGCAGACGCAGACCACACACGCGCTGGTAGTGTAGTGGTATCACGTGACCTTGCCATGGTCACAACCTGGGTTCAAATCCCAGCCAGCGCACTTCTCTCGAACCAACACCGTCGAGCGATAGGTACGGTCCCGTCTCGACTCACGTTCGTTACACCGCGTTCCCGGCCCCGAACACCACCTCGCCGTCGGCGTAAAACCGGCCGAACGCTCGGTCGCCGAGTTCGAGTCCCCGAAGCGTCTCGGCTTTCGGGTGGTCTCCCAGAGAGTAGGCGAACCGGCGACTGAAGGGCCACGCGCCCATCTCTCCCGACAGGTCGCCCCGAGTTCCGAGGAGTGAGCCGTCCATCTCCGTGTAGGCGGTTATCGTCTCCTCTCGCGTCACGGTCGGCGGTTTCTCCACCGCCATCGTGACGACTCGTTCGCCGTCCGCCGTAACCGTCGTGCGCCGGTGTCCGTCTTCCTCCGTTATCTCTACCTCGGCGACCACCTTCGGGTAGCCCCATATCTCGTCGCCGAAGGCGCGGGCCGGTTCGGTCGTGACCGGCATGTACCAGACGTATCCCTCGATTCCCGTCGGCACGGAGAGAGACGCGACGCCGGTGCGGGAGTCGGGCCTCGCGGCGAGGATGACGGCGAACTCGTCGTACGGGTCGAGAGCGCCGCGGCCGATGTCGTGGTATTCGACGCTCAGAAACCCGACCGCGCCGGTGCCGAACCCCGCACGCACCGGGGAGAGTCCGGGCGGCAGGAGGTCCGCGACCCGCGTCCGGGACGCCGGGAGGACGACGCCGGACATCGTCGCACGCGTGTACGCGGGGAGTTCGACCGTCTGTCCCGTCGAGAGAGTCACCTCGTCGCCGTTCTCGAATGGGGGCGCGTCGCGTTTCATCGTAGTCACCGTTCGGGCGTGACCGCCGTGTGCGCTTCGGTCTCACGACCGCGCGGGCGTCGTCGTGCGTGCGCGCGGAACAAACAAATGTCTGGGTCGAATCCGTCGGCGACCGCTACTCCGCCCGCGGGAGTTCGACGCTGAACACGCTTCCGTCGGGCCCGGTTTCGGTGAGTTCGACGCTCCCCTCGTAGCGTTCCGCCAACCGCCCGATGATGGTCAGACCGATTCCGTGGTCTCGGCCGCCCGTCGTCGTGTCGAAGAGTCCGTCGCGTTCCGCCTCCGGGATGCCGGGGCCGTTGTCCGCGACGCGGACGACTACCGTCTCCTCCGTCGTCGATACCGTCACGGAAACGCGCGGCGTCGGAGCGTCGTTGTGCTCTACGGCGTTCGAAAGCAGGTTCGAGAATATCCGTCGAAGTAGGTCGTCCGCGCGAACGTACGTCTCCTCGGCCTCGGGAACGGTCACGTCGGTCTCGACGCCCTCGTAGCGGTCGGTTATCTTGACGAGTTCGTCGTTCAGCACCTCGCTGAGATTCGTCCGATGCAGGATCGGTTCCTCTTCGACGGTCCGAAGCAGTATCCGCACGTCCTTCGTGACTCTCGTGAGGTCCGTGGTCTGCCGACCGATGATGCCCGCGTACTTCCTCGTCGGCGTTCCCTCCTCGGAGGTGTCTTCGAGCAGTTCCGCGTACCCCTCGATGACGTTCGCGGTGTTCAAAACCTCGTGGCGAAGCAACGCGTTGAGGTAGTCGAGCAGTTCTCGTCGGTGTTCGAGTTCCTCGGCACGGACGGCGGACCGTTGGGCGACCGCCTCTCGGTGAATCGCCTTCGCCTCGTAGAACCCGATGAGAAACCCGGTACCGCCGCCGAGACTGGCGGCCCACCGCAACCATCCGACCATCTCGAACGGGGTGGCCGGGGGAATCGCGAGCATCATGCCGACGTTGACGGCGACGAAGACGACGGTTCCGCCGAGACACCACTTCAGAACTCGGTCCTGTCGCTCGGGCGAAAACGGGCGTCGAGAGAGTTCGTACCCGCCGACGAGCAATCCGAGGGCGGCCGGTATCCCCGTCGCGAGTCCGATGACGAACTCGGGAGACATCGGGTACGGCCCGAGAGAGACGACGAGGATTTCGATACTGATAACGGCGGCGAATATAAGGCCGAAAAGCATCACGAGCACGGGTTCCCGAGGCCTCTCCATTATCCGGCCTGATAAATATCGAACATATACATAATACTACCTATACGGTGGCTGGTATATACGTGCTCAGCGGTCGTCCGACCGCCCGGTCGTCTCCGAGAGCGCAGAAGCGACCCGAGGCGCGCGACTCACTCCTTTTCGATACCGAGTCCCAGCGTGTCCGCCGTCTCCACGCGCGCGAGTCCGTCTCTCGAACAGAGCGTCGAGACGTTCTCTTCGGGAAGTGTCACGAGAAACGACCCGAAACGGAGTTCGTCCTCTATCGACCCTCCCACGTCTTCGAGCGTCGATTCCATCGCGGCACGGTTCGCCCCCGCGTCGCCGTCGGGTTCGACGACGAGCGACGCCGTCTCGTCGGGCATCGGGTCGTCGCACATTCGTCGAACGGGGTGAGAGAGGTACATACGCCGGGGAGACGGACGCGAACGCTAAAAAGAGGGCGCTCGCCGCCGACGCCCGACTCGCGGGTCGGCCCGAAACGGTCGGGGCGAACCTGCGCGCGCGACGCTTCGACTGTTCGATTAGCGGACGTCCGTTCTGCCGTCGATTTCTGCGGTGGCGCGGCGAGGCGACACCTCGGCGGTGGGGCGGGCGGGTGCGGGTCGAGAGCGTTCGCTTGCGGCCGTCTCGGGCCCCACGTCGACGTCGGGGCGCGGGTCGACGACGGCGCGCGGGCGCCGTCGCGGGACGGTGCGGTGGAGAGACGATGTGGAGGTCATAGGGGATATACGAGCCCGCAGAGCATAAAGTCAGCGTACGGTTTAATTCCTCGATGGGTGAGTGTACGAGTTACGCTACTCTCCGCGGGGGCGCACGCTCAAGGTCCGGCCGCGCGTACGTCGGCGCATGACAGTTGTCGCCATGTTGAGCGTCGCACCGGTCGTCGAGGGGAGCATGTCCGACCAAGTAGCGAAGGCGGTCGCCGCCTTAGACGAGTTCGACGTCTCCTACGAGACGAACCCGATGGGGACGGTGATAGAGGCGGACGACGTGGGTACTCTCTTCGACGCCGTCGAGGCGGCCCACGAGGCGGTGGACGCCGACAGAGTCAGCACGGTTCTGAAGATAGACGACAAACGCGCCTCCGACGCGAGCGCCGCCGACAAAGTCGCGGCGGTAGAGGAGCATCTCGGCCGCCCCGCAAAGCGGGAGAGAGACGAGTAACCGTCGCTCTCGGTTCCCGTCCGTCGCCGAACTACCAACTCCTTTAGGACGTGACGACGAACCACCGCCCATGGAATCTATCAATCGGATGGCCGTCGAACTAGTCGACGAGGCCATCGACTTCGCCGACGAACTCCGCGTCGTCCCCTACGAGTTGGACTCGGGGGCGACGGTGCTCGACTTCGGCGTGGACGCGGAGGGCGGCGTCGAGGCGGGACTCCTCCTCGCGGAGATACAGACGGCGGGTCTCGCGACGGTGCAGACCCGGATGGACGAGGTGGCGGGCGCGCCGATACCCCACGTCGAACTCCAGACCGACCACCCCGCAGTCGCGGTGCTCTGCTCGCAGAAGGCCGGATGGGAACTCACCTTCGAGGACCCCGAGTTCGACGGACTCGGCTCCGGCCCCGCCCGCGCCCTCGTCGGCGAGGAAGACGAGTTCCAGGCGGTCGGCTACTACGACGAGTTCGACCTGACCGTGTTGGCGGTCGAAGCCATCGACCTGCCGGACGACAACGTCGCAGAGCACGTCGCCGAGACGGCGGGCGTCGAACCCAGCGGCGTCTTCTTGCCGACGTTCGCCTCCGGGTCCACCGTCGGAAGCGTCACCACCGCGGCCCGCGCCGCCGAACTCGCCGTCTTCCGCCTCTTCGAGTTGGGGTACGACCCGCGGGACATCCTCTCGGCGTTCGGGTCGGCACCGCTCGCGCCCGTCAGTTACGACGAGGGCGTCGCGATGGGCCGGACGAACGACGCACTCGCGTACGGCGGCGAAGTCCACCTCACCGTCGCCGAGGAGTTCGATGAGTTCGACCGGGTGCCTTCCACCGCACGCGAGGAGTACGGCAAGCCGTTCGAGCAGATATTCGACGACGCGGGGTGGGACTTCTACGACGTTCCCGCCGAGGTGTTCGCACCCGCGAAGGTGACCATCGACGTGGTGAACGGGCCGACGCACGTGTTCGGCGAGACGGACGAGGAACTCCTCGCGGAGTCGTTCGACCTGCGGACGTAGGCCCGTGAGGTTCAAACTCGTCCCCGCTCCCCCGGCGTCTCTGGACGGGGTGCCCGACGCGCAACGCGCCGTCCCTCTCGTTCCCGGGTCCGAAGACGACTGCTGTGCGCGCTTGATGCGCCGCCTCGACTTCCGGAGTCGGGACGTCGCTCGGACGTGGCTCACTTTCCTGCGCGCTCTCGAACTCGCGGCGAAAACCGAGTCGGGGAGTTTCGTCCGGCGCCGAACCGACCCGACGCCCGCCCACCTCCGCCGGGCGTTCCGCGAGCGAATCTTCGGGGCGCAGGAGGTGCTCTCGATGCTCTCTGCGGACCCGACGACCGCAGACGAGGCGTTCGAGGCGTTCGAGGACCGGGTTCCGACGTGGGAACACCACAAGAACCCCGACGAGTGGCGGGTGATATGGCGCGACCGAACCGAGACGGTACTCGAGTGGTTCGTCCTGTTGGGCGCGGCCGAAAAGCGAGACGGCGGGTACGTGCTGGCGGAGTCAGTAACCCACGACTGAAGTCGTGGGCTTGTCAGTGGACTCGCCTTCTGCCGTCGTAACGACGGAGGCGTGGAAATCGCCGTTCAGGTTCAGCGTCCCTGACGGTAGCGCACACTGACAGGGTGCGCCTCCACCCGAAGACTTCTGCCCCGAGTGGAGTCTCTTGAGAATTTGCGAGCGATGTTCTTGCTCGCGTTGTAATCCGCGTTCAGTTCGTACTCGCACTTCTGACACACGAACCGGTGCTTCGACCGCCTATTTTCTCGTGGGTAAACCCACACGACGAACACCGCTGAGACGTATCTGCGGGACTCACCTGCTCGACCTCGATATCGAACATCTCAGCCTTGTACTCGACGTACTGGCAGAGGCGTCGGAACGCCCATGCGTGGAATCGCTTCGCACCAGCCATCCGCGTGCGAATATCGGTCAGATTCTCGAACGCGATATGCGTACACTCGTGGTTGCGGGCTTCTTCGAGAATCCGGTTCGAGGCTCGGTGTAGTTCGTCCTGCATCCAACGGTGTTCGCGGTCTTTCATCGACTGATTATACCACTGGCATGCGGGAGTCGGCCTACTATCGTTCGTGGTTTGGTTCGGGGCTTGTTGGATTCTTTCTACGGCTACAGCCGTGGGCTTCCTCCTTGCATCTCTGTGAGAGAGACCGGAAGTTCGCGTACCGGCCGGTGCGGGCGGAGTCGGATTCTCGCGCCGCAAAAATAGTTCCGTCGGGAACCGAACTACTCGACGGGGAAGTAGTCGCCGCGTTCGGGGAGTTCCGTCACGTTGTCCGGGTCGACGTCGTACAGCGATTCGTTGGCGGTCGCCTCCACGACCGAGAGGAGGCCGTCCATCGCCTGTTGGATGCGGTACTCTCGATCGCCGAGCGTTCCCTGACTCAACTCGAAGAGGACGCTTCCGAGTCCCTGCAGTCCGTAGCCGTTGCGGGCGATGCCGCCGTACGTTCCGCCGGGGTACCGCGTGACGTTGGCCTGGTCGTACTCGGAGAGTTCGTCGTATATCGTGTACGCCATCTGCTTCGAGAGGTTCTGCGTGTCATCGGAGACGCCCTCGTTGATGGGCCAAAACACCGAGGCCGTCACGATGTCGCCTCCGCCGGGGTCGTCCGGGTCCGGGGGATACTCGCTCTCGGGTTCCCGGTCTGGGTTCTCCGGGTCGAACTCGAAGTCGTAGTCCACGACGTACTCGCCCTGCCGGTGGAAGTCGATGATCCACTCTGGGTCGCGTTCGTCGACCATATTGAGCATCGCCCGCGATTCGGGCACCGGGTTCTCCGGATACTCGTCGGGGGCGGTCTGGTAGGTCGGACTGTCCTCCCAGTCGGGCCAGTGATACCGGTTGATGTCCCACCCGATGTTCGGTTCGCCGGCGGTGAAGAAGCCGGCGTCGCCGCCGAAGATGTCGTCGCCCGAACCGCGTTCCGGAGCGTCGGTGTCGACGTTGTACCGCTGGCGAGCGACGAACCCGTCCGGGTTCACCCGCGGGACGATGTTGACTGCGACGTGTTTGAGCCACTCTCGACCCTCCTCTTCCTCGTCGAGGAGGTAGTGTGCGGCCGACAGAAGGCCCTCGTCTACGATAATTTCGTCGCCGTGTTGGCTGGCTACCGCCGCCACTTCGGTCGGGTCCTCGGCGTCGGGACTGACGAGTCGAATCGCCCAGAGGGGACGACCCTGGTTCGACTCGCCGATCTGTTCGAGGCTGACCCAATGAGAGTACGTGTCAGCGAGGCTCTCGAGGATGGTCTGCAGTTCGTCGTTGTCCAGAAGGTCGTCGTTCGCGAGGTAATCGAGAGCGATTGTCTGTTCGTCGTAGTCGTCGTCGTTGCTTGTAGCGAGAGCAGGTGCCGAACCGAGCGAACTCAGTCCAACGACCCCGCCGAGCGCTTTAAGCGTTGTCCGTCTGTCAAGTTCCATCTGCAAATTGTAACGCAGCGTACAGTAATATAAAATTTATCCTACATTATCGGAGAATAGATAGTCCATGTTTAATGTTCGAAAACTCCCGGTCGTCGTTGCACCTGACTACGATTAACCGTAGTTTTATGCACCTACAGAGCTAAAGCGCCCGGTCTCACTGAACGAGGGCTGAGAGCGAGAACGTATATATTCGTCAAACTGTCGTATCACGTATAATAAACTGAGTCTGGTAGTTCGCGGTGAAATAACGTCGAAAAGAGACTAGACCGGGGGTCTTTCCCCCGTCGCGTGGCGCCTCCGTCGTGAGGCGCGCCTCGCCCGTCAGCGTCCGTCGGGAATGCGTCGCTCGAAGATGACGAGTTCGTCGCCGAGCGATAGCGACGCCACCTCGTACCCCGCGTGCAGCCAACTCCGTGCGTGGGGGTGAGACTCCTCGCTGTTGGTCCACCACTGCCGCCAGTTCCGCGCGGAGTCTGGGACGGCCGCGCCGAGGACGGCTTCGAGTTCCGCAAAGGAGAGTCGGACCCGGTCGAACTCGTGGCCCGCGAGATAGTCGTACAGCGCTCTGTACTTCCCGCTCGGCGGTGACCCCGTCCCCTCGGCGTTCGCCGGCGTTCTCGCGTCCGCGTCGGCCATCGCGTCGGCGAACGCCTCGTCGCCGCCCTCGCGGTTCCACGCGGCGTCGAACGCCGACAGCAGGTCCCCGCGGATGACGCGGCGAAGCGCCGCGTTCTCCGCTTTCGTCCCCTCGAAATCGGCCGTCGAGTGGAGGTGGACGTGGACGTCCCGCCCCGCCCGGGCGGCGTGGAACACCTCCGTGTTCACCCGGCACGCCCGTCGGTCGCCGCCCTCGAAGCAGTCGGCGGGCGCGACGTCTCCGTAGCCGTCGGTGAACTGCTCTCCGAGGTCGGACGCCTCGCCGACGTACACCGCTTCATCGTCCACCGTGACGAGGTAGACGCCCGGACGCGACGCTCGGTCCGAGCGGAGTTCGAATCGACAGAACGGGCCCCACCCGTCGGGGTGGACCGAACTCTGTTCGTGTGCGCCGTACTCTCGTTGTGGGACGGCGACGGCGACGACGCCGCCGTCGGTTCGGTCGGGGTCGAGGCGACCGACCGTCTCGAACTCGTACCCGCAGACTTCCATACGTCGCCTCTCTGCGGCACGTATAAAAACGTTCACTCGTTCGTGAACGAACCGGCGGCTCCGCTCGTCACGTCGCGGTGGTCAGTCGCCGGTCACGTCGGTGACCGTCCCGACGCCTTTCGACCGGCCCTCGCGGAAGACGAACCGTTGGCCCTCCTCGACGAGATACGGGCGGAACTTGAACTCCACCGTGGCGGTTCCGGTGTCGCCCGGGAGCAGTTGCCCCCCCTCGGGGTGGAAGACGACGGCCTCGCTCAGCGTCTCTAAGTGGACGACCGGTTCGTAGCCGTCTTGGATGCGCGTCGGGTGGTTCAAAACCATCACCTCCGCCTCGAACGACCGGACCGGGTTCGGGTCGGCGTCCGCCGGCACGAGCACCATCCCGCGCTCTAACTCGGCCTCTTTGATTCCCTTGAGTGCGATGCCGACGATGCGTCCGGCCGTCGCGCGGTCCACTCTGTGATAGTGCATCTCGATGGAGCGAACCTCCACCTCGCGGAACGACCCGTCGGGCATCGGGCCGACGAGGAGTTGGTCGCCCGCCTCGACGCTGCCCGAGTTGACCGTCCCGGAGGCGACGGCGCCGACGCCCGTCACGGAGTACGAGCGGTCGATGTACATCCGAAAGTCCTCGCGGGCCTCCGAGACGGTTTTCGGCAGTCCGTCGAACAGGTCGTCTAAGGCGTCTATCCCCTCCATCGTCACCGCACTCGTGCGGACGACGGGGACGACGGAGTCGCTTATCTCCTCTATCGCCGTCTCGACGCCGTAGCGTTCGACCGAAAGCGGCGTCCGACCCACGTCCCGCAGGACTCTCTCGACTTCCCGTTCGACTTCGAGGGCGCGGTCCGCAGACACCGCGTCCGCCTTGGTGATGGCCACGAGCGTCGGTAGTTCCATCGCCAAGAGGATGCCGAGATGCTCCCGCGTCGTCTTCGTCGGCCCGTCGTCGGCGGCGACGACGAGGAGGCCGTAGTCGAGTCGTTGCCCGACGAGTCCGCGAATCGTCGTCCGAAGCCACGGTTCGTGACCCACGGTATCGACAAAGGAGACGAGGCGGTCCGCCTCTTGGACGATTCGCGCGCGGTCCGACTTCCGGTGGGGGTTGTCCATGTGGACCGGCCCCTCCTCGTCGTCGAAGCCGTAGACGGCGTACGAGAGGTCCGCAGACAGGCCGCGTTCGACTTCGTGCGGTTGCACGTCGAGGAACCCGCGGGTGCTCCCCTGTCCGTCGTCGGCCTGTCCGGTGACGAGAGACCCCACGAGCGTGGACTTCCCGTGGTCGACGTGACCCGCGGTGCCGACGACGATGTGGTCGTCGTCGACGTCGAGGACGGCACCCTCACAGATGGTGGCGACGCCGACGAGTCCGCGCTCTGCGCCGTCCTCGCCGACGCCCCACGTCTCTACGTCTTCGATGTGTGCGCCGGCCTCTTCGGCCAGCAAAGAGAGGACGTCCATCGATTCGGAGAACGCGGCGGGGGTGATGCCCGCGATGCCGCCGTCGTCGGTGACGCCGACCACGTACGTCGCTGTGCCGTCGCCGGACAGGACGCGGTGCCGGAGTTGGGCGGCCAGACTCTCCATCCGCCCGTCCACGAGGTGGACGTCTCGGGAGAGTCGCTCCTTGAACTCGATGCTGCCTCCCTCCTCTTCGCCGCGCTGTAGGGCCTTTTCGAGTACGGCCCGGTCCGCGCTCATGGCCGCGGGTAGGTAACCGTCCGCTAAAACCCTTTCCGTGATGTGGTTATCCATATCACAATAGAGTACTGCTCTCACGTCGCCGCTACGTACGGTATCGAGCGTGGGATGACATTCTCTATCACGACTACGTTCGTCCGCGGCGACTCCTCGCGACGGTCGAATCGAAGGTCAGTCGCTGAGCCGTTCGTACGCGCGGTTGACGCGCTTGAAGCTCTCCTCGTCGCCGGAGTCGGTGTCGGGGTGAACCTCTTTGACCCGAGAGCGGTAGGCCCGCCGCACCTCGTCGTCGCTGGCGTCCGAATCGACGCCGAGCGTCCGACGGGCCTCGGTCTCCGACGGTTCGTCGGAGCGTCGCGGTTCCGCGGCCGTCCGCCGTCCGCCGTCCGTCGTCCCGCCCGCGCCCGTCGCCCGCCGACCCGGTCCGAAGCCCGCGAAGTCGTCGGGTCCGCGCGCCGCGTCGGCGGCCCGTCGGTCTCTCCGCGCCCGGCGGCGCGTCCGCCGCCGAGTCCGCTCTTCGAGGCGGCCGGTGGCGTCGTACCAAAGGAAGTAGGTGACCGCGCCGAACGGCACCGCGACGAACAGGAGAAACGGCTGGTAGGCGAACGCGAGAACGACGAGAAGCGTAGTGAGACCTGTAAACACCGCGGCGAGGCCCACCAGAAGCCGGTCTCTGTCCACGGGCGGAGTTAGGAGCGAAGGACCGTAAGCGTCTCGCCGCCCGGCCCACGGAGTCAAGTTCCGCGAGTCCGTCCCTCCGGTATGAGTCAGTCCAGCCTCTGTGAGGTGTGCGAGTCGCGACCGGCCACTAACGTCTGTCCCCGGTGCGGCGCACAGGTGTGCGACCGAGACTTCGACTCCGAGCGACAGATGTGCGCGTCGTGCGTCTCCTCCATCGAAGGCGAGGACGACGTCAGCCCCGGATTCGACGGCCCCGGCGGACCGGGCGTGAGCGACTGAGTCCGGGCCGGACGCCGCCTCGGTCCGTCGCCGTCACTCCGCCGTCTCTCGGTACTGGTTCAGCCGCTTTTTCAGTCGGCGGGCCGCTTGGCCCGCCGCCTTCGCGAACGTCTCTTCTCTGTCCTCTCCGGCGAAGATGATGCCCCGCGAGGAGTTCACGAGGCCGACGCCGTCCGCGAATCCGTACTCCACCGCCGCCTCCGCGTCGCCGCCCTGCGCGCCGATTCCGGGGACGAGAAACGGGAGGTCGGGAACCTGTTCGCGGAGCGATTCCAGCTCCTCCGGCGCCGTCGCGCCGACGACGAGTCCGACGTTCCCGTGTTCGTTCCAGATGTCGGCGAGTGCGGCGACGCGTTCGTAGACTGACTCTCCGCTCGACAGTTCGAGGTCCTGCAAATCCGACCCCCCCGGGTTCGAGGTGCGACAGAGGACGAAGACGCCCTTCTCGGACCTGTCGAGGAACGGCTGCAGCGAGTCGCGACCCATGTACGGGTTGACGGTGATGGCGTCGGCGTCGTCTAAAAGCGCCGCGTACCGACGCGTCGTGTTGCCGATGTCGGCGCGCTTCGCGTCCAGCAAGACGGGCACGTCCTTCCCGTGGGCGTAGGCGATGGTCTCTCGCAGCGACCGCCACCCCTCGGCGTCCTCGTAGAACGCCGCGTTCGGCTTGTAACAGGCGGCGTGTTCGTGCGTCTCGTCGATGATTCGCCGGTTGAACGCCCACCGCGGCATCTCTTTGTCCCGCAGGTGGTCGGGGATTCGCGAGAGGTCGGGGTCCAAGCCGACGGAGACGACGCTGTCGGTTCGGTCGATACGGTCGCGGAGGCGGTCGAAGAACGACTGCGGCATCGGCGTTGCTGTGCGCCGCGGCGACAAGGGGCTTTCTCTTCTCTCGCGCCGCCAGATTAATAACGCCCATCGCGAATGTTTTGTCGAACGTGACGAACCCACGGGAACCGGCCGAAACGTCGGATTCCACGCACGATACGTCCGATTCGGCGGCGGCCGACGGGGACGACGGCCGGACCGTTCTCGTCGTCGGTGCGGACGACGCCGCGGACGCGGCAGCGACTGTTCTCGACCGACGGGGGACGGTGATTCGCCGTCCCGAGAGCGACGAACCGCCCGAGGCGAGCGACGCCGACTGCGCCGTCCTCTCGGAGGCGTCGGTCGGTCTCTCGTCGCCGACGTTCGACGCTCTCTGCGACCGTCTCCCGGTCGTTTTCCTCGGTGCGCCGACGGATGAGACGACGGCCGCCGAGGCGTTGTCCGCGGGGGCCGCCGAGTTCGTCCCGCCCGCCGACGCCGCCGACGGACGGGTTCTCGACGCTCGGGTCTCGGGGGTCGTCGCCCGCGCGCGACGGGACCGACTCGCCGCCGACCTCGCCCGCGAGCGAAGCATGCTCGACGCCATCTTCGAGACGATACCCGCTCACCTGTACGTGAAAGACGAGGAGGCGAGACACCTCCGCGTGAGCGAAGCGTACCTCGACGACCCGACGGCGTACATCGGGCGGACGGACGACGAGATTCACTCGCACGGTCACGCCGAGGAGACGCACGCCGACGACCGCAGAGTCATCGACCGCGGCGAACCGATACTCGACAAGGAAGAACGCGTCATGTCGTCGGACACGGACGAGTTCTCCGTTCGACACCTCCTCAGCGAACACGGCGAGGAGGCGGACGTCTCCGAGAGTTGGGTGCTCACCTCGAAGGTGCCGTGGCGCGACGACGACGGCGAAATCTTGGGTCTCGTCGGATTCACCATCGACATCAGCGAGCGAAACGAGTACCGAAAGCGACTCGAACGCCAGAACGACCGGTTAGAGGAGTTCGCGCGCGTCGTCAGCCACGACCTTCGGAACCCGCTGAACGTCGCGCAGGGCTATCTCGAACTGCTCGCGGACATCGTCGAAGACGAGACGGCCGCGGCGTACACCGACCGAATCGACGGCGCTCACGGGCGGATGAACGAACTCATAGAGGACGTTCTCTCGTTGGCCCGCCGGGGCGAAGTCGTCGACGACCCCGAACCGACGGCGCTCGCGGCCGCCGCCGCGAGCGCGTGGGAAGCGGTGGCACCCGCGGGCGAACTCGACGTCCGAACCGGCGCGGCGACGGTTCTGGCCGACGAGGGACGACTCCGGGCGTTGCTCGAAAACCTGTTTTCGAACGCCGAGGAACACGGGAGAGACGAGAGAGCGGTCACCGTCACGGTCGGTCTCTTAGACGGGGGTGACGGTTTCTACGTCGCGGACGACGGCCCGGGCGTTCCGGAGTCGGACCGCGAACGCGCGTTCGAACCGGGACAGACGACGGCGGAAGACGGAACCGGGTTCGGGCTGGTCATCGTCCGTCGAATCGCCGAGGCGCACGGGTGGTCGGTGTCCGTGACGGACGCCGCCACCGGCGGCGCGCGGTTCGAGTTCCACGGCTGCGACGTTCGGACGGACTGACGCTCAGCGCCCGTCGTAGACGACGGTTCCGCCGACGACGGTGGCCGCCACGTCGATGTCGCGGATGCGGTTCGGTCGGTCCCACGGCGACTCCTCTAAGACGGCGAGGTCGGCCGCCGTCCCGGATTCGACCGTGCCGATGCGGCCCTCGTCGAATCCGGCGTAGGCCGCCCCCGACGTGTACGCTCGGAGAGCCTCGGTCACGTCGAGTCGTTGGTCCTCGTGGGGCGCGTTCACCGCGTGGTGGACGCCGAGAAGCGGGTCCAACGGCATGCAGTCGCTCCCGAACGCGAGGGGAACGCCCGCAGACCGGAGCGCTCCGTAGCGGTTCGTCTCCGTCCGCCTCTCGCCGATGCGCGACTCGTAGAGGCCGCCCTCTCCGGCCCACTTCAGGAAGTTCGGCTGTACCGATGCGACGACGCCGAGTTCGGCGATGCGTTCGACCGTCTCGTCGTCGGTCAGTTCCGCGTGTTCGACGCGGTGTCTCGACTCGCCGGGGTCCCCGCAGGCCTCGTAGGCGTCGAGGACGGCGTTCACCGCCGCGTCGCCGATGGCGTGGGCCGACACCTGCAGGCCCGCCTCGTCGGCCCGTTCGACGAGCGCTTCGAGTTCGTCGGGGGCGACGACCCACTGGCCCGTCTCGTCGGGCGCGTCGTCGTACGGCTCTGTGAGTTTCGCCGTCCGCCCGCCGAAACTGCCGTCGGTGTACGTCTTGATGGCGCCCGCGCGGACCATCCCGTTTCCGTGGTTCGTCCGCACGCCGACGTCGAGTAGCGAGTCGAGGTGGTCCGACCAGTAGTTGATGCGGACCCGAAGCGTCAACTCGTCCGACCGGTCCAGATTTCGGTACACCGCGGGCGCGTAAGACTTCCGGACCATGTCGTGGATTCCGGTCACGCCGCGTTCGTTCGCGTGCGCCTGTGCGGCCCGGACGAGTCGCTCCATCTCCGCCTCGTCGGGTTCTATCTCCTCGTACAGCACGTCCACCGCCTCCTCGACGAGGACGCCCGTCGGGTCACCGCTCTCCCGTCGCACGTCGTCTGCGGGCATCTCCGCGGCGTGTCTGTCGAGGGCGACGCCGTTGACCGACGCGACGTGCATGTCCTCGCGGAAGGCGGCGACCGGTCGGTCGTCGGAGACGGCGTCCAACTCCGCGCGCGTGAGGTACCGCGCGTCGTCCCACGCACTCTCGTCGTAGCCGAAGCCGAGCACCCACTCGTCGTCCGTCGCTTCTGCCCTCGCGCGGAGTCGTTCGACGCACTCGTCGGGACCCGACGCGCCCGAGAGGTCGGCGTGGACGAGCGACCGCCCGACCATCGGGAGGTGCGTGTGAGCGTCGACGAAGCCGGGGAGGACGACGCGCCCGTCGAGTTCTATCGTCTCCGTCTCGGTACCGACGAGAAACGACACGTCGTAGGAACTCCCGAGGCGGACGATTCGGCCGTCGCGGACGGCCACCGCCTCGTGCGTCTCGTCCGGATTCGCGAGGGTGTGGACCGCTCCGTCGAGGAGAACGAGGTCCGCGGCGTCTGTCATGTGCGACGTGGCGACGGCCGCGGCCAAAACGGTTGGGGATGGACCGCGACGACCCGCCCAATGGGTAACTGTTAGGACGGCCGCCGGGAAACGAGGGGACATGACCGACGAGACGGACTCCGCCACCGGGGACGCGGCGGCCCTCGCCGAACGCGTCCGCGACGGCGAACTGCGACTGCACGAGTTAGAAGAGCACGCCGACGCCGACACGGCGGCGGCCGCCCGTCGAATCCTCGTCGAAGACGCCTCGGGCGCGTCGCTCGATTCCGTCGGCGACTACGCCTTCCCGGCCGAGGATGCGGACGCGAACATCGAGAACATGGTCGGCGCGGTGCAGGTTCCCCTCGGCGTCGCCGGACCGGTCCGGGTAGACGGCGGCGAACTCGACGGCGAACGATATCTCCCGCTCGCGACGACGGAAGGCGCGCTCTTGGCGAGCGTCAACCGCGGGTGTTCGGTGTTGAACGCCGCTGGCGGCGCGTCCGCGCGCGTCCTCAAGTCGGGGATGACCCGCGCGCCCGTCTTCCGCGTCGCCGACGTGGTGGAGGCGGAAGCGCTCGTCGAGTGGGTCCGCGACAACAGGGACGCTCTCGCCGAGGCCGCCGAATCGACGACGAGTCACGGCGAACTGCGGGAGGTGACACCGTACGTCGTCGGCAACTCCGTCTACCTGCGATTCAGATACGACACCAAGGACGCGATGGGGATGAACATGGCCACCATCGCCACCGAGGCGGCCTGCGACGTGGTCGAAGCCGAGACCGAAGCCGAACTCGTCGCCCTCTCGGGCAACCTCTGTTCGGACAAGAAACCCGCCGCCATCAACGCCGTCGAGGGGCGCGGCCGAACCGTCAGCGCGGACGTCCGCATCCCCCGCGAGGTGGTCGAAGACCGACTCCACACGACGCCGGAGGCCGTCGCGGAACTGAACACGCGGAAGAACCTCGTCGGGTCGGCGAAGGCCGCGAGTCTCGGCTTCAACGCCCACGTCGCGAACGTCGTCGCCGCGATGTTCCTCGCGACGGGACAGGACGCGGCGCAGGTGGTCGAAGGGGCCAACGCCATCACCACCGCCGAAGTCAGAGAGGACGGCCTCTACGTCTCTGTCTCTCTCGCCAGTCTCGAAGTCGGAACCGTCGGCGGCGGGACGAAACTCCCGACGCAGGCCGAGGGGTTAGACGTCCTCGGACTCCGCGGCGGCGGCGACCCTCCGGGGTCGAACGCGGACGCTCTCGCCGAGTCTATCGCTGTGGGGTCGCTGGCGGGCGAACTGTCGCTTCTCTCCGCACTCGCGTCGCGGCATCTCTCCAGCGCTCACTCGGACCTCGGGCGCTGACGGGCGCGGGTTCTCACGCCGACGTCCCGATTCCCAACCGTTCGAGCGGTCGCACTAACGCGGCGGTTCCGACGACGAGAAGCGCCACCCCGACGACGAACGGCGGCGTCCCCGTCGGCGTCGAGAGTCCGAGAGAGACGCCGACTGCGGTCAGAAGCCAGCCGACGCCGGTGAGAGAGAGGCCGAGTCCCCGGCGACGCTGGCCGTGGACGACGGCGGCGGTGGCGAGAACGGTGTAGCCCGCGAGAAAGGCCCCGCCCGCGACGACGAACCACCTGGCCGCGACTGCGGCGACGGCCCCGCCGACGAAGAGTGAAAAGACGAGTCCGCGGACGGTTCGCGCGGCGTAGGCTGCGGCCCGTGCGTCGCTCATGACGGCACGTCGGCGGCGAGGGGAGCAAAGCGTTTCGCTCCGTCGCCGGGACGCGTCGCCTTTCCGCTGTGCTCTTTGCGGCTCCGACGCACGCGCTGTGCGGACTCAGAGGAGTCGGTACCGCCCGCGCGACTCGGAGGCGTCGCCGCGCCGCACGAGTCGGTCCAACACGTCGCGCGCCGTCTCGCCGTCGATACCCTGTGATTCGGCGTACGCGGCCACCTCGTCTTCGGTCGGTCGGTCACCCTCGCGGAGGGCGTCTTTCACCGCGTCGACGCGGTTCGGAGATTTCGTCTGCGTCCCCGCCGTCGCGCGTTCGCCCGCCTCGTCTACGGCGTCCGCGTCGAGGCCGGAACCCTCCAGATACTCCGCGTCGCCGATGCCGGACTCCTCGACGAGTCTCTCCATGTCGGCGACGTGAGCCGTCTCCGCGAACGCCTCGCTGTTTCCCTGTTTCTTCGCCAACAGGGCCGCCCGCGCCTGCCGTGCCGCCTCTCTGTCGTCCTCTTCCGCGAACCGGCGAAGCTTCTTCGTCCGGTGAGTCTTTCCGCACCGGGGACAGTTCGCCGACTTCTGGGCGCGGGGGTCAGAGAGCAGCCACATGTTCCCGCACTCGTTGCACCCGACCACGGCGTACATACCGTCGCTTCCGCGCCGTCCGGTTTGAATGTTGCTTCGCGCCCGCGACGTCGCCGCCTTCCCGACGCTTAAGGCCCACGGCTGTGACTCTCTCGCATGGAACGCGTCTCAACAGACGACGTGGAGTCGGTCGAACCGGTGTCGGGCGTCGGACTCTCCGTCCTCGCGCGAACCGAGGGGATGAACGTCCAACGGTTCGCCATCGAACCCGGCGCGACGGTTCCGACGCACAGTCACGAACAGGAACAGGTCGGATACGTCGTCTCCGGCGAACTCACCTTCCTCGTCGGTGACGGTGAGGACCCGACAGAGGTAGTCGTCCGCGAGGGCGACTCCTTCGCTCTCGCGGCCCACGAGACGCACGGCGCGGAGAACCGCGGCGACGTGACCGTCGAGGGCGTCGATATCTTCAGTCCGCCTCGCATCGCCGCCGACTGGGGCGACGAGTAACCGCGCGACTCCGCGTCGAGAGGGAACGAAAAATCGAGCGACTGTTTCGTCGGTACCGAGCGAAGCCCGGTAGGCCCGCGAATCGGCGTACGCCAATTCGCGAACGTCGCCAGAAATCCGATATTTCTGGCTGCTCAACGAGTTCGCCTAGGCTAACTCGTTGATGTTCTCGACGACCTTGTCGGCGAACTCGGAGGTGGCAAGCTTGTTGCCGCCTTCGATCTGCCGTTCGAGGTCGTACGTCACGTCGCCCGAGGAGATGGTCTCCTCTACGGCGTCGCGGATGAGTGCGCCGGCGTCGTTCCAGCCCATGTACTCGAACATGAGGCGGCCCGAGAGAATCATCGCCGTCGGGTTCACCTTGTCCTCGCCCGCGTACTTGGGCGCAGAGCCGTGAACGGGCTCTGCGAGACAGAGACCGTCGCCGAAGTTCGCGCCCGGCGCGATACCGAGGCCGCCGATTTGGGCGCCCGCGGCGTCGGACATGTAGTCGCCGTTGAGGTTCATCGTGGCGATGACGTCGTACTGGTCCGTCCGGGTGAGAAGCTGCTGGAGCATGTTGTCCGCGATGCGGTCCTTGACGACGAGTTTGTCCTCGGGCTTCTCGCCGTCGTACTCCTCCCAAAGTTCGTCCTCGGTGATGGTGACGTCGCCGAACTCCTCCTCTGCGAGTTCGTAGCCCCAGTCGCGGAACGCGCCCTCGGTGAACTTCATGATGTTACCCTTGTGGACGAGCGTGACGGAGTCGCGGTCGTTTTCGAGGGCGTACTCGATGGACTGGCGGACGAGACGCTTCGTGCCGAACTCGGTGATGGGCTTGACGCCGATACCGATGGGGCCGTCGTGAAGCTTGTCGCCGACGTCCATCTCGTCTGCGAGGAACTGCTTTACCTGCTGTACGTCGTCGGTTCCGGCCTCCCACTCGATGCCGGCGTAGACGTCCTCCGTGTTCTCGCGGAAGAACACCATATCCATCGCTTCCGGGCTCTTGACCGGCGAGGGGACGCCGTCGATGTGGTAGGTCGGACGGACGTTCGCGTAGAGGTCGAGCTTCTGACGGAGCGCGACGTTCAGCGAACGGAACCCGGCGCCGACGGGCGTCGTCAGCGGGCCTTTGATAGCTACGCGGTGGTCCTTGATGGCCTGCACCGTGTCCTCGGGCAGGTTCTCGTCGTACTTCTGGCGAGCGGATTCGCCGGCGTAGACGCGGAGCCACTCGATGGAACGGCCGGTCGCTTCCGCGGCCGCCTCGAGCACCTTCTGTGCGGCGGGACCGACGTCCGTGCCGATACCGTCGCCGTGGATGATGGGGACGATGGGGTTGTCCGGAACCGCCAGCTCACCGGTCTCCTCGTCGGCGAGCGTAATCTTCTCCCCCGACTCGGGGGCCTCGATTTTGTCGTAGCTCATGAACAATCCCCTGTTTCCCCACCGAGCGTAAAGTGCTACCGTTATCGGCTCGAACGGCGGGAGACGAAACCGGTCTCACGGCGGCGTGGGAGCGTCTGTCACGATATCTCGCTATCGGGTCGGAGTCCGGAACCCGCGGATTCTCTCGCCGTCGCGACCCGTCGGCGTCGCCGCCTCTCCCCGCCGGTCAGTCGCGAACCGCGCCGACGAGTGCGCGCAACTGCTCGGGTCCGTTTCGGAGAAGTGCCCGCGGAAACCGTCGCCGCGACCCGTCGAGAGCGCGGTCCAAGGCGGCGGACGCGTCCTCGAAACAGCCCGTCCCGTGCCCGAAGAGGATTCGCTCTGGGTCGAACTCGGTGAACGTCTCTCGCGGCGGGAACAGGCGTGCGGTCAGAAAGAGACCGACCCGTTCCTCGCCGACGGGCGTTCCCTTCGCCGAACTCACCACGTCCGGCACGTAGAGCGTGCCGTCGCTCTCGCGGTAGGCGACGGCTTCGCGCCACCCCGGGAGCGGGTCGAGGCGGCTGATTCGGAACCCGGAGTCGCCGAGTTCGCCGTCGTACCGCCGGACTCTCGCGTCGATTCGCTCCTCGATGCGGTCCATCCACCGCGGAACGTAGACCGGAACGTCGTGGCGCCGGGCAAATACACCCGCGTCGCGGGCGTGCCAGTTCGAGCAGACTGCGACGCCGACGACGGTTCCGAGGTCACAGACGAGTTCGTCGACGCCCGGCGCGTCGATGGGGTCGAACAGCCAGACGCCCCCGTTCGATCCCCGGAGGGCGTGACACGCCCGCCGTCCGTCCTCCTCGGGGTGCGGAAGCCATCCGACGCCGCCGTCCCACTCGTCTACCGCTTCGAGGCCGGTGGGCGAGGAACGGTCGTACATCGACATACCCGGACGCTCGCCGCCCCGGCCGGTGTCTCTTTCGGTGAGTCGTCGAGTAGTTCCACCGACCGTCCCCGCGGCGTCGTCCGATACCGGCACGACTTTTCTCCGGGGAGTCGCAGCCTCGACCATGCGAGTAATCGTCCACGGTGGTGCGGGCGGCGTCCCGGACGAACCGGAACCGCGACAGGAGACGCTCGACGAGGCGGCGAACGCGGGCGCGGGGGCCGAAACCCCCGTCGACGCCGTCGAGGCGGCCGTCCGAGTGCTGGAGACGGACCCGGCGTTCAACGCGGGCGTCGGCGGCGCGGTCCAGTCCGACGGCGTCGTTCGGACCGACGCCGGCGTGATGACGAGTGACAGAGAGGCGGGTGCCGCCGCGGGGATGGCCGGCGTCGAACACGCCGTCTCCGTCGCCCGCGGGGTGATGGAGGAGACGCCGCACGTCCTCGTCGCGGGCGACCCGGCCGTCGATTTCGCGGCGGACTTCGGCATCGAGACGGACGCGGACCTGTTTACGACGGAGACGCGAGAGCGGTGGGAAGACGCCGACCCGCCGGAGGGGTCGACGCGGGACCACCTCGCGTGGTTGGACGCGCGGTTCGGCGAGACGACCGCCGACCCGACGGACGAGGCTGACCTCTCGGACCACGACACCGTCGGGGCCGTCGCCTTCGACGGAGACGACTTCGCCGCCGCCACCTCGACGGGCGGCCGGTGGTTCGCTCTCGCGGGCCGCGTCGGCGACGTGCCCCAGATCGGATCGGGCTTTTACGCCTCCGCCGCGGGCGGTGCGTCCGCGACGGGCGCGGGCGAGGACATCGCGAAGACGACGCTCTCTCGGCGGGCGGTTCGGCATCTCGAACGCGGACTCGACGCCCAGACGGCGGCGGAGACGGCCATCGCGGAGTTCGGCGAACTCACCGGCTCGGAGGCGGGCGTCATCGTCCTCGACGACGAGGGAGTCGGACGCGCGTTCAACTCCGAAGGCATGCAGACCAGCGTCACGCGAACGTAGCCCCGAGACCCGTATTGCTGCCTCCACGGCCCTTTACCCGCTTCGGACCGTACGCCGGGATATGTCAAGCGAGTGGACAGCGGCGGAGATGCCGGACCTCTCCGGTAGTCGAGTCGTCGTCACGGGCGCAAACAGCGGTCTGGGGTTCGAGGCGACGAAGGCGTTCGCTCGGAAGGGCGCACACGTCGTCATGGCCTGTCGGAGTCGAGAACGCGGGCGCGAGGCGATGCGGGGCGTTCGAGACGAGGTTCCGGCGGCGTCGCTCACGCTCGGAGAACTGGACCTCGCGGACCTGGACTCGGTGCGCGCGTTCGCGGAGACGTTCGACGAGGAGTTCGGGGCGCTGGACGTCCTCTGTAACAACGCGGGCGTGATGGCGATACCCCGCCGAGAGACGGAGCAGGGGTACGAGATGCAGTTCGGCGTCAACCACCTCGGCCACTTCGCGCTCACCGGACTCCTCTTCGACGCCCTTCGGGAGTCGTCGGGCGAGTCGCGCGTCGTCACCCAGTCGAGCGGAGTCCACGAGAACGGCGAGATGGACTTCGACGACATCGACGGCGAAGACGGATACGACGAGTGGGAGGCGTACGCCCAGAGCAAACTGTCGAACCTGCTCTTCGCCTACGAGTTACAGCGACGACTCGACTCCGGCGGAATCGACGAGGTGACGAGCGTCGGCTGTCACCCCGGATACGCCGCGACGAACCTCCAGCGACGCGGCCCGGAGATGTCCGGGTCGAAACTCCGCCTCGCGGCGATGCGCGTCGCCAACGCCGTCGTCGCCCAGAGCGCCGAGATGGGGTCGCTCCCGATGCTGTACGCCGCCACCGCGGACGACGTGGAAGGCGGCGACTACGTCGGCCCGACCGGACTGATGGGCATGCGCGGCTACCCGGGGAAAGTCGAGTCCAGCGACCTGTCTCACGACGAGGACGACGCCCGCCGACTCTGGGACCTCTCGGAGGACCGCACGGGCGTCGCGTTCGAACGCTGAGGCGGGGCGGCGTCGTCACCGCTGGTGCGCCGGTAACTCACAGCCGGGCCGCCTTCTTTTATCCGGAGGGCCGACGACGACACAGTATGAGCCAACAGCAGTCCGACCGAATCACCGTCTACGCCGACTACGTCTGTCCGTTCTGCTATCTCGGCCGGCGGTCGCTGGCCCGGTACCAAGACTCCCGCGAGGAGGAACTCGAAATCGAGTGGCATCCCTTCGACCTGCGGAGTCAGAAGCGCGACGCCGACGGCACCATCGACCACTCCGTCGACGACGGCAAAGACGAGGAGTACTTCGAACAGGCGAAACAGAACGTCCGCCGCCTCGCCGAGAAGTACGACGCCGAGATGACGCTCGAACTCTCCCGGGACGTCGACTCGCTTCCGGCACAGACCGTCTCGTACTACGTCAAAGAGCACTACCCCTACGAGACGTGGCTCGACTTCGATACGGGCGTCTACGAGGCGCTTTGGGAGGACGGCCGAGACATCGGCGACGAGGACGTGTTGTTCGAACTCGCCGAGGACGCCGGTATCGACGGCGAGGAAGTCCGCTCCGCACTCGACGACGAGAACCTCAGAGCGGAGGTCCGTCGGAAGTTCACCGAAGCGCAACAACAGGGCGTCACGGGCGTGCCGACGTTCGCGTACGACGGCTACGGCGCCCGCGGTGCGGTGCCGCCGGAACACCTGCGCCGACTCGTCGAAGGGGCCTGAAACCGACTCGTCGAGGCCGTTCCGTTCTCGTCGCCGCTCTCTCCTAGGAGTCGCCGTCGCTGATGCTGTGGAACTCGAACTCCGCGGAGCGACTGTCGAACCGGTCCAGACGGAACGGGTCGAGCGAGAACGGGGCGTCAGCGCCGGTCAGAAGCGACCGAACCGCCGTCGCGGCGACGGGCGCGGTCATGATGCCGCGGCCGTGGAACCCGGTCGCGACGACCAACCCCTCGGGAGCGTCCGCCGGGGCGTCCACGATGGGTCGGGTGTCGGGCGTCGCGGCGTCCACGCCCGCCCAGTGGTCGACCAGCCTCGGGTCGTCGAAGCCGGTGAGAAACGTCGGAACGAGAGCGCGAACGTGGTCGCGGAACGCCTCGTCGCTCTCCCGACTCGCGCTCTCGGGGGCGTCTTCGGCGACCGACCACCCGCCGACGAGGAGGTCCTCGTCGTTCTGCATCCGCCGGAAGTAGACGTGTTCGCCCGGCACCCACCCCATCGGGTGGTCCGCGGTCAGTGGCGGGTCGGGGCGGTACACCGCACACTGCGTGCGGTACGGTCGAACGGGCAGTCGGAGATGCGGCGCGAGCAAATCCGGCGTTCGCCACCCGGCGGCGGCGACGACGGCGTCGCTCTCGCGGACCCCGTCGGTCGTCTCCGCGCCCCGGACGACGCCGTCTTCCGCCGCGAGGCCGGTGACTTCGACGCCCGTCTCGAACGTCGCACCCGCGTCGGACGCGTCGGCGGCCAGCGTCTCCGCGAACGTCTCGGGGTCGCAAAACCCCGTCTCGTCGTGGCGGACGACCCCGGCGAACGACGAGAAGTCGAACCGCGGATAGGCCGACGCGGCCTCCGCTGCGTCGAGGAATTCGAGCGCGACGCCCTCTCCCGTGAGTCGTTCGACGCGGCGGCGGGCCTCTCCCTCCCTCTCGGGTGAGACCAGTTCGACGCTCTCACTTTCGACGTACGAGAAGTCGCGGGTCCCGTCGTACTCGCGGAAGAAGTCGTTCGCGGCGGCGGCGATAGCGGGATAGTCCGTGTAGGACGGTGCCATCGTCACCTCGCCCGCGCCGCGGGCGGTCGCTCCGGCGGCGACGCCGGTCCGGTCGACGACCCGAACGTCGTGGTCGGATGCTAGCGTCCGCGCGACCGCACAGCCGATTACGCCCGCGCCGACGACGAGGACGCGGATATCAGCTCACCTCAGTTCGAACAGCGTCCGCTCTCGCGTCGGTCGCGCGTTCGCCGTCCGCCCGCACGATGGTCGCCACGAAGTCGTACCCCGATTCGAGGGCGGAGAGTCGGTCGTCCAGCCACCCGCCCCGTCGTTCGCTCTCGGTGCGTCGGTCCCGACTCATCGTCAGTACTCGTGGTCGACGCGGCGGAACGCGTCTTCCGCCACCTCCAGTGCGTGGTCGACCTGTTCTTCGGTGTGCGTGTAGGTGGTGAAAAAGCGCTCGCCCTGCATCGGGTTACCGAAGAGGACGCCTCCCGCGGCCGATTCGAGCCACCAGTCGGCGAACTGCTCTTCGTTCGCCTTCCACGAGTCGCGGTAGGAGTGGATGTCCGCGTCGGTCATGTACACCTGCCCCATCGACCCGACGTGTTGGACGTTTGCGTCTATCCCCACGTCGTCCGCGACTTCCTGCAGACCGGTAAACAACCGGTCGCCGAGTCCGTCGATGTGCTCGTACACGTCGCGTTCGTCGAGGATTTCGAGCGTCTTCAGACCCGCCGCGGCCGCGACGGGGTGGCCGTTGTAAGTGCCGCCGTGGAACGCCGAGGAGTTCCACTTCGACTCCTCTTTCTTTTTCGGCGGGATTATCTCCTCCATTATCTCCGTCTTCCCGCCGAACCCGGCGACCTGATAGCCGCCGCCGGCGGCTTTCGCGAACGTCGTCATATCCGGCGTGACGCCGAACCGCCCCTGGGCGGACTGCGGGCCGAGGCGGAAGCCGGTCATCACCTCGTCCCAGATGAGGACGATTCCGAGTTCGTCGGTCAACTCGCGCAGGAACTCGTGGTAGCCGTCGCGTGGCTTGAGACACCCGCAGGAGAACATCACCGGTTCGATGATGACGGCGGCCGTATCGTCGGCGTGCTTCCGGAGAATCTTCTCTGTCGCCTCCTTGTCGTTGAACGGGAACGCGACGACGGTGTCGCTCACGGCGTCCGGGATGCCCGTCCCGTACGAGACGGTGTTGGGTTCGTCCGCCGGTCCGAGCGCTTCCTCGCTGGCGTAGACGCTCTGGAGCGCGTAGTCGTGCGCACCCGCGTATCCGCCCTCCGGTTTGGCAATCTTGTCCTTCCCCGTGTACGACCGGGCGACGCGGATGGCGTGCATCGTCGCCTCCGTTCCGCTGTTCGCCATCCGGACGCGTTCGATGGACGGAGTCATCTCGACTACCTTCTCCATGAACTGGATGGCGACGGGTTGCGGCGTCGCGGTCAGGTCGCTTTTGTCTACCTGCCGTTTCACCGCGTCTTTGACCTCCGGGTGGCCGTGCCCGAGGATTATCGGGCCCAACGCGAGGAGGAAGTCGAGGTACTCGTTGTCGTCCATGTCGTAGACGTACGAGCCGTCTGTCTCTTCGACGTAGAAGGGGTACGGGTCGAACGACCGGACGTTCGACTCGACGCCGAGCGGCGTTACCGATTCGGCCCGTTCGTGGAACGCTCTGCTCTTTTGGGTCCGCTCTTCGAGCGGTCGGGCGTGGTCTCGCTCATTGTCACCGAGGCTCATCATCTCCGGCGACGGAGTGTGTTACAATAAATCTTTGGCAGTAAACGAAACTAACCGAAATAGATTCGACTCACGCCGCTACTCTCCGTCAACAGTTCGTTCGAGCGGGAGGACCAGGCCTTTCGGGCCGCCGCCCGCCTTCCGAATCTCGCGGGTGTTCACCGCGTGAACCTCGAAACCGCGGTCCTCGAGTTCGGCCTGCACCTCGTGGTTCCCGGCCGGGAAGACGACCGTTTCGGGTTCGACGACGATGGTACTCGTCGCGCGATTCCGCTGTTCGCGCATCGGGACGGCGATGGTCTCGATGCCTCTGTCGTGGAGGGTGTCGAGGAACTCGGGTTGGGTGGCCGGACTGTACACCAACGCCAAGTCCGGCGCGACCATGCTGAACACGAGTGTGAGATGCGTCTGGCCGGTGCTTTCGGTACTGCCGAAGATGGGAACCTCGATGACCTCGATTCCGTAGCTTTCGAGAACGGTCCGAATCTGGCGGATTCCAGACGCGTTCGTCGTCTGAGAGCGCCCGATTGCGACCGTGTCCGAGTCAATCCACACCATGTTCCCGGCCTCGAACCCCCCCGCGCCGTGGACGGTGTGGTAGATGGGGATTCCGAGGTCGATGGTCCGTTCGGAGAGGCGTCGCTCTTCGCCGTGTCGCGTCTCTTCGACCATCTTGCCGACGACCATGCCGCCCTCGATGGCGAACCCGACGTCCCGGACGAAAAGCGACTCCGCGAGTTGGTCGCGCGCGCCCCCGAGTCTGTGGACGGTCACGCCGTGCGATTCGAGGATATCGACGAGTTCGGCGTGTTCGTCGGCGGCCCGTTCCTGGCGCGGGAGTCCGTCCCAGTTCCACGCGTCGGGGTCGACGACGGTGTTGAACTCGGGACCGGGTTCGTGGACGAGAACGCGTTCGAGGCGGCCGACTTCCGACCGAACCGACGGTTCGAGGTCCCAGACTGGGTTCATTCGTCGCGTACCTCTAAGGTGTGTTCTTCTTTGACGCTCCGGAGGGCGACGTCCGTGGCGGTGTCTTCGACCCCCTCGTACGTCCCGATTGTGCGAAGCAGGTCCGTCAGCCCCTCTCTGTCGGCGACGCGGACTTTCAACAGGAGGTCGGAGTCGCCCGTAATCTCGTGTATCTCCTGAATCTCCGGCCGTTCGACGAGGTGTTCTGCGACTTCGGAACTCCGACCGGCGGCCGCGTCCACCCGAACGAACCCCACCTCGTCCGCGCCGAGAAGTTCCGGGTCGAGCACCGCCCTGTACTCTCGGATGTACCCCTCGGCTTCGAGTTTGTTCGTTCGTTCGTGAATCGTCGCCGTCCCCATGTCGAGACGCCGGGCAATCTCCGAGAGCGCCGCCCGTCCGTCCACCTGGAGAATCGAGAGAATCTTCCGGTCGACTTCGTCCAGATCCATAAGGCCGCTTACGCTACCCCGTCCCCTATGTGTTTTCCTCGGTACCACGCTAATCTATAGCTAGGTTGGGCGCTCGCCGATATAATATTTCTCACTCGGGCGGTTGATCCGTATATCCTCTCCTCGTTCCCCTGACAGACAAAACATATTTCACACTTCCTCCGAAACGGCTGGGTAGCATGGGAAGTGACACGAACACACGGTTCGATGTAACACGGTCCACGGGGACTCTCTTCGGGCGACTCCGCCAGAACCGGTGGACCGGACTCATCGTCAACCTCGCACCGAGCGGATTCTGGCTCGGCGTCTTCTTCCTCGCGCCGTTGGCTGTGATGTTCTTCTACAGCTTCGGCCAACGAGGGGCGTTCGGAGAGGTGTTGCTCGGTCAGGAGTACCTCGGGCTCCAGCAGTATCGGACGTTCTTCGTTCCGGGGGACGCGACAGTTCCGGAGGCGGCGTGGTTCACCGTCGCGTGGCTCGTCGAGACGCTCGTTCCGTTCGAGTTGTCGCTGGCGGCGCAACAGCCGACGCCGTTCGTCCGACTCATGTTCAAGAGCATCGGATACGGCGTCGTGGCCACCCTCGTCTCCTTTCTGCTCGGCTACCCGATGGCGTACTACATCGGTCGCCTCGCCCCGAAAGAGTACCAGAACCTGCTCGTCGTGTTGGTCATCGTGCCGTTCTGGGCGTCGTTCCTGGTCCGAATCTACGCGATTCAACTGCTCTTGGCCTCGAACAGCGTTCTGACGACGGCGCTCGGCGTGCTCCCGTTCTACGAGGCGGGCACACCGCTCATGAACTCCCGGTTCGCCGTCCTCCTCGGACTGGTGTACATCTGGGTCCCGTTCATGATTCTCCCGGTGTACTCGAGCATCGAAGAGGTCGATTTCGAACTCCAAGAGGCGGCGATGGACCTCGGCGCGGACCGGTTCGAGGCGTTCTACCACGTCGTGTTCCCCCTGTCGAAACCCGGCGTCGCGGCCGGGAGCATCCTCGTTTTCATCCCCAGTGCGGGCGCGTACGTCATCCCCGAACTGCTCGGCGGGACCGACAGCCAGATGATAGGGAACTTCATCGCCGACCAGTTCGGACAGGCGGGCAACTGGCCGCTGGGTGCGGCCGGCGCGTTCGTCCTCATGGGCGTGATGCTCCTCAGCATCGCCGCCTATCAGCGCTCGGGAGGTGAACTCCTGTGATGGCGTCGCTTCGGCGCGTCCGGTCGAAACTGTTCGAACGAGGCGGCGGCGCCCTCGCTCTGCAGACCGTGTTGATGTACGTCTTCCTGTACACTCCCATCGCGGTGCTCGTCGCCCTCTCGTTCAACGACTCCCGCTACGCGGTCGTCTGGCAAGGATTTACGACCGAGTGGTACGCGGCGCTCCTGCAAGGGCAGACGGTGGCTCGCGTCGATCCGAACGCGGCGTGGTCCGCGCTCTCGCACTCGATAGAGATAGCCGTCGTCGCCGTCTTCTTGAGCACCATCTTCGGGACGATGCTGGCGTTCGCGCTCGACAGGTACGAGTTCCCCGGCAAGCGACTGTTCACCGGCGTCGTGTTCATGCCCATCATCATCCCGAGCATCGTGATGGGTATCTCGCTGCTTCTGTTCTTCAACATCGTCGGGATGACCCTCGGCATCTCCACCGCCGTCATCGGCCACGTGGCGTTCGGTATCAGTTTCGTCGCCGTCGTCGTCTCGTCTCGGCTCCGAAGCTTCGACAGGACGTTGGAGGAGGCGGCGAAGGACCTCGGAGCCAACGAACTGGAGACGTTCCGCTACGTCACGCTTCCCGTCATCAAACCCGGCGTGATGGCGGGCGCGCTCCTCGCGTTCGCGATGAGTTTCGACGACTTCGTGGTGACGTTCTTCATCATCGGAAACGACAACACCCTCCCCATCTACTTCTTCGGGATGGTTCGACAGGGCATCTCTCCGGGCGTGAACGTCGTCGCGACGCTCATCATCGTCTCCACGATGGTGCTCGTCCTCCTCGCACAGCGGTTCCAGGGCCCGACGTGGTGACCGCTCGCACCCCCGGCCTCTCGGTGACGAGCGAACCGTGACGCGTCGGCCGTCTCGTCCGGCTCTCCCCGAAACCTCGACCCGGTACGCCGCGCGTTATTCGAAGAACTATCATCGAAAACCCGTTGCATCCAAAATATTTATGTTTCACACTTCCATCTGACACACGAGAGACGGTGACAATTGATGCCACAGAACGAACCACGACGTAGCAATCGGCGGAGTTTCCTCAAGCGAACGGGCGCAGTATCGGTCGGTATCGCGGGACTCGCCGGATGTACCGGCGGTGGCGGTTCCGGCGACGAGTCGGACGGCGGCGGCTCCGACGGTGGGAAGTCGACCGACGGCGGTTCGAACGGGGAACTGGAGCAGACTCTGAACATCTTCCAGTGGACCGACTACTGGCCGGACGGCTTCATCAGCGGGTTCGAAGAGGAGACCGGCGTCAACGTCTCCGTGTCGAACTTCGCGTCGAACGAGGAGATGTTCAACGCGCTGAAGGCCGGCGGGACGGAGCAGTACGACCTCATCTTCCCGAGCGACTACATGGTGAACGTCATGGTCGATCAAGAGATGATTCGACCGCTGAACCTCGACGCCATCCCGAACTTCTCGAACCTCTCTGGCCGATTCGAGGAGGCCCCGTACGACCCCGGCGAGAAGCGGTACTCCGCGCCGTACCAGTGGGGAACGTCGGGCATCGCTTACAACGAGAACATGACAGAGAGCGTCGACACCTCCTCGTGGGAGGTGATGTGGAACGGGGACTATGCGGGCCAGATGACGATGCTCGACGACATGCGCGAGACCATCGGCGCGGCTCTCAAACACCTCGGCTACTCGCTGAACACGAAGAACGAAGACGAGATTCGAGAGGCGAAGGAACTGCTCATCCAGCAAAAGGAGCTTCTGAAGACGTACGACTCCGCGAACTTCCCGACCAACCTCATCAACGAGCAGGCGAGCCCGGTCCACGCGTGGTCCGGCGGTGCGTTCCAAGCCTACTGGGAGACGTGGAAAGAGGGCGAGGGGTCGCCCATCCACTACTCTGTCCCGAAGGAAGGCGGCGTCGTCTGGGTTGACACCGCGGCGGTCACGAAGGAGGCCAGCCACCCCAACGCGGCGCACGCGTTCATCAACTACTTCCTCGACGCCGAACACGGCGCGGAGATTACGAACTACACCTACTACGGGAGCCCGAACGAGGCGGCAAAAGAGCACATCGCAGACGAGATTCTCGAGAACGAATCCATCTACCCGAGCGACGAGACGATGAGCAACCTCGAATTCATCCAGAACCTCGGTCAGGCGACCACCGTGTACGACTCCGCCTGGCAGGAGATAAAGAGCGCCTGACGGATGACCGAGTACGACATTCGACTCGAGGGCGTGACGAAACGGTTCGACGACGTCACCGCCGTCGAAGACGTCGACCTGACGGTCGAATCCGGCACGTTCCTCACGCTCCTCGGTCCGAGCGGATGCGGGAAGACGACGCTGCTTCGCTGTATCGACGGCTTCGAGACGCCGACGGAGGGCGAGGTGTACATCAAAGACGACCTGGTCACGCGCACGCCGCCTTTCGAACGGGACACCAGCATGGTGTTCCAGTCGTACGCGCTCTTTCCGCACATGACCGTCGGAGAGAACGTGGCGTTCGGGCTTCAGATGAAGGGCATCCCCGGCGAGGAGAGCGACGACCGCGGCGGAATGGGGGGCTCTCTCAAGCGACTCATCCGGCGGGAGAACTCCTCCGTGGTCGACGAACGGGTGGCCGACATGCTCGAGCTGGTCGAACTGCCCGACACGCAGGACCGAGCCATCGACGAACTCTCGGGGGGCCAACAGCAGCGTATCGCGCTCGCCAGAGCGCTCGTGACCGAACCGACCGTCCTCCTCTTGGACGAACCGTTGGGCGCGTTGGACCTGAAGCTCCGAAAGAACATGCAGGTCGAGTTGAAGAACCTGCAGGAGGACCTCGGGATAACGTTCGTCTACGTCACCCACGACCAAGAGGAGGCGCTCACGATGAGCGACGAGATAGCCGTGATGAACGACGGCGAGATAGAACAGCTCGGCACGGCGACGGAGATATACGAGGAACCGGCGACGGAGTTCGTCGCGGAGTTCATCGGCGAGACGAACCTGATACGCGGCAGATACCGCGAGACGGACGACGGCGCGGTCGTCGAACGCGAGGGCCGCGAGTACGTCGTCCCGAAGACGGCCGAGGCGCGAGGCGACGTGGCGTTCGCGGTCCGCCCCGAGAAAGTCCGCCTCGGAGCCGAGGCCGACGGCCTCGACAACCGCTTCGAGGCGACGATAGTCGACGAGATATACAAGGGCAACCTCGGCAAGTTCGTCGTCGAACTCGACGACGGGCAGGAACTCACCGTCGATATGCAGATTCGCGACCAGGGCGACTACCACCAGGTCGGCGAGGCGGTCCCGGTCGGCTGGTCGGCGTTGAACAGCGTCGTGCTCACCGAGTGACGACGGACGACGAACGATTGGGCCGGTGTCGGCCCGTTTTCGATCACAGATGCAATTTACAGACACGCTACGAGAGAATCACGCACAGGCGCGAGAACGAATCGATGACCTCGAATTCGAGGCGTACGTCGGCGGAGAGAGCCGACCCGCGGCGTCCGGCGAGACGTTCGCGCCGCGGGACCCCGCGGTGGACGAACCCATCGCGGACGTGTCCCGCGGTTCGGCCGCCGACATCGACGCCGCCGTCGAGGCGGCGGAGACGGCCGCAAACGGCGAGTGGGGCGACCTGAGCGTCGCGGAGCGGTCGAACCGCATCCGAGCGTGGGTCGATAGACTCCGCGACGACGTCGAGGAACTCGCACTGTTGGAGACACTGGAGGTCGGCAAACCGCTGGCGCACGCCCGCGCGGACGTAGAGAACGGGCTGGACTTCTTCGAGTACTACGCGAGCGTCGCACTCGCCCAAGAGGGCGAGTACGTCCCCACGGGCGACGACACGCACGCGTACGTTCGGAAGGAGCCCTACGGCGTCACCGGGCAGATTCTGCCGTGGAACTACCCGGTTCTCCTGATGGGCTGGAAAGTCGGCGCGGCGCTTGCGGCGGGCAACACCTCCGTCTGCAAACCGGCCGAACAAGCGCCGCTGGCCGTGATTCGAGCCGCACAGCTGTCGGAGGGAATCCTGCCCGACGGCGTCCTCAACGTCGTTCCCGGCTTCGGTGAGGAGGCTGGGGAACCGCTGACCGTCCACGACGGCGTGCGCAAACTGTCCTTCACCGGTTCGGTCCCCGTGGGCAAATCGGTGATGCGCGCGGCGGCCGACTCGGTGACGCCCGTGACGCTGGAACTCGGCGGCAAGAATCCGTTCGTCGTCCTCCCCGACGCGGACGTAGAGGAGGCGGCGGTGACGGCCGCCACGGGCGGACTGTACAACGCGGGGCAGTCGTGCGACTCCGCCTCGCGCGTCATCGTCCACGAGGCGGTCAAAACGGAGTTCATGGAGCACTACCTCGCGGCGTACGACGACTGGGAGCCGAGCGACCCGCTCTCGGAGGGGGCGGCGATGGGACCGCTGGCGTTCGAGAGACACCACGACACCGTCTCGGAGTACGTCGACGTCGCCCGAGCGGAGGGTGCGACCGTTCGACGCGGCGGTGGACGACCGACGGACGGCGAACTCGACGCGGGGTGGTTCTACCGGCCGACTGTCGTCGACGACGTGACGCCGGAGATGCGCATCGCACAGGAGGAGGTGTTCGGACCCGTCCAGTTCGTCCTCACGGTCGATAGCTACGAGGAGGCCATCGAAGTCGCAAACGGCGTCGACTACGGGCTGGCGGCGGGCGTCGCGACGGGCGACCCGTCGATGGCGCACCGCGCGGCCGCCGACGTCGAAGCGGGGAGCGTCTGGGTGAACCAGTACTTCGGGACGGTTCCGGGGACGCCGTTCGGCGGCTTCAAGCAGTCCGGCGTGGGCCGCGAGTGCGCCCGACAGGCCCTCGACGAACACGTCCGGACGAAGTCCGTCAACCTCGCACTCGACGACCCGCCGTACTGAAACGGCACTATTATCCTCTAACCGCCATCCAGCCGAACGAATTTCGGATAACGTCCGCGAACGAGGAAACTTTTTTCACGAGCGTTACTGTATGTCGCGTGAGGACGCAACCCATGCGACAGCTATACATCGACGGAGAGTGGGTCGACGCCGACGCCACAGAGGGAATCGACGTCGTCTCACCCGTGACCGGCGAGACCATCGACACGGTGCCGCAGGCGTCCGATTCGGACGTCGCCGCGGCCGTCTCGGCCGCGACGCGGGCACAGCGCGAACTGGAGGAGATGACGGCCTACGAACGCGCGGACGTGCTCGGCGAGGTGACCGAGTACTTCGAGGAGCACGAGGACGAAATCGCCCGACAGATAACCGAAGAGGAGGGCAAACCGCTCCACGAGTCCTACGAGGAGACGGAGTACGTCATCGAGTCGAGCGACGACTACGCGCACGACGCCATCCGGCTTTTCGGCGACGTCGTCCCCTCGGAGCACCGCGACCGGTTCGCCTACACCCAGCGCGAACCGTACGGTCCCTGCGCGGTCATCTCGCCGTGGAACTTCCCGCTTGAAGTGCCCGGCGGCAGCATCTACTCCGCCGTCGCGACGGCGAACCCCGTCGTGTTCAAACCGGCCGAGGAGACGCCGCTGACGGCGTACCACATCGCGGAGGCGTTCGACCGGTCGAGTCTCCCCGACGGCGCGTTCAACCTCGTCACCGGAGACGGCGAGACGGGGGCGTCGCTCGTCGGAAACCGAGATATCCGCCTCATCGCCTTCACCGGCAGTAGCGCCGTCGGACAGGAGATAGCCAAAGTCGCCGCCGAACGCAACGCGCAGTGTCTGTTGGAGATGGGCGGGAAAGACCCCATCGTCGTCCTCGACGACGCCGACGTGGACCACGCCGCAGAGAGCATCGTCGTGGGGAGCAACTGGAACGCGGGGCAGGTGTGCTGTGCGACCGAACGCGTCATCGCCACCGAGGGCGTCCACGACGAACTCGTCGACGCCATCGTCGAGAAGACGGAGGAACTCGTCCTCGGTGACCCCTTCGAGGAGGGCGTGGACGTGGGACCGATGATTTCGCAGCGAATCCAACGGAAGGCGGTCAACCACCTCGAAGACGCCGTGGACAAGGGCGCGACGGTGAAGACGGGCGGCGGCACGGACGGCCTCTACTTCGAACCCGCGGTAGTCGACGACGTCACAGAGGAGATGGACGTCTCCTCGGAGGAGACGTTCGGTCCGGTCACGCCCGTCATCACGGCGTCGTCGTACGACGAGGCCATCGAAATCGCGAACCGGTCGCCGTACGGCCTGCAGGCGGCCGTCTTCACCGACTCTCTCGAACGCGCGCACGACGCCGCGAACCGCATCAAAGCGGGCGGCGTGTTCGTAAACGAGACGAACAACTACTGGGAACGACTGCTCCCCTTCGGCGGGTACAAAGAGAGCGGTTCCGGCGGACGGTACGGAAGCAAGTGGCACCTCGAATCTATGACACAGACGAAATCAGTTATGATGAACTACGGAGGCGGCGAATGAAAGTCACGGCACTCGGCGGGTGCGGCGCGATGGGTCGCGCCACCTCGTGGGAACTCGCGACGAACGACGACGTGGACGAACTGCTCGTCGCCGACGCGGACATCGACGCCGCGGAGGCGTTCGCCGCGGAACTGCCGGGCGACGTGGGAACGGCGAAGGTGGACGTCACGGACCACGACGAACTCGTGGAGACGGTGGCCGACAGCGACGTCGTCGCCAACGCCCTCCCGTACGCGTTCAACGTGGACGTGATGGAGGCGTGTCTCGACGCCGACGCCCACTACCTCGACTTGGGCGGCCTCTACCACAAGACGCAAGAGCAACTGGAGTACGACGAGAAGTTCGACGACGCGGGTCTGACTGCGGTTCTCGGCATCGGCGCGAGTCCGGGACTGACGAACGTCGCCACGGCGTTGGGCGCGAGCAGACTCGACGAAGTCACGGAGATTCACATCCGAACCGGCGCGAAAGGCGGCGGCGAGGGGTTCGCCTACTCGGCGAAGACCATCCTCGACGAACTGACGATGGAACCCGTCGTCTTCGAGGACGGCGAGATTCGCTCGACCGAACCGCTCTCCGGCCGCGAGACGTACCGAATGCCGGACCCCGTCGGCGAAGTCGAGGGGTTCCACAGCATCCACTCGGAACTGGCGACGATGCCCGAGACGTTCCCGGGCGTCGAAGCCGTCGACTTCCGGGTGGCGTTCTCCCCTGACTTGGTGAACATCTGCGACGTGCTCATCGGACTGAATCTCACCAGCGAGGAGACGGTCGACTACAAGGGAGTCGAGACGTCGCCGCGGGAGTTCCTCGACTGGCACCTCGACCGCCAGCCGAAACCCGGCGCGGTCGAAGAGTGGAAATCGTTCCGCATCGACGTTCACGGCGTCGAAGACGGAGAGTCCGCGCATTACCGCTACAGTACCGTCGTCGAGTCGCGTCTCGACGACTGGGGTCTGAAAGCCACCGCCGTCTGGACCGGCGTCCCGATGGGGTTGGCGGCGGCGGTGGTCGGGCAGGGCGATGCACTCGACACCGGCGCGAAACCGCCGGAATCGGTTCTTGACCCCGAACAGTTCGTCGACGAACTCGCCGAACGCGACATCGTCATCGAAGAGGAGAAACGGGCCGTCGAGGCGGTGGCGGACTGATGAGTCCGAAACAACAGGCCGGCGACGCCGTCCGCAACTACGTCGGCGGTGAGTGGGTCGGTGTCGAGGGCGCGGAGACGGTGGCAGTCGAGAATCCGGCGACCGGCGAAACCGTCGCCGAGACGCCGTACAGCGACGCGGAGGCCGTGGACGGCGTCGTCTCGACGGCCGCAGACGCGTTCGAGTCGTGGCGCTCTACTCCGGTCGAAGAGCGAATCCAGCCGCTGTTCCGCCTGAAGTCGCTGTTAGAGGAGCAGATCGACGAGATAGCCGACGTGGTGGCGACGGAACACGGAAAGACGGTCGCGGAGGCGCGCGGCGAACTCCGTCGCGGCATCGAGAACGTCGAAGTCGCCTGCGGGGCACCCTCGCAGATGCAGGCGGGCCACCTCGACTACGCCGCGCCCGGCATCGACGAGACGGCGTCCCGGCAGGCGGTGGGCGTGTTCGCGGCGATAACGCCGTTCAACTTCCCGGGGATGATTCCGCTCTGGTTCCTCCCCTACGCGGTGGCGACGGGCAACGCGTTCGTCCTCAAACCGAGCGAACGGACGCCGTGTACGGCCCGGGAGATACTCCGCCTCGTCGACGAGGCGGGGTTCCCCGACGGCGTGGTCAACCTCGTCAACGGCGGCCCGGAGACGGTGAACGCCCTCATCGAACACGACGACGTGGCGGGCGTCTCCTTCGTCGGGTCGACTCCGGTCGCAAAGCACGTCTACGAGACTGCGGCGAAAAACGGCAAGCGAGTGCAGGCCCAAGGCGGCGCGAAGAATCACATCGTCGTCTCGGACGACGTGAATCTGGAGTTCGCCGCAGAACAGACCGTCTCCTCGGCGTTCGCGAACAGCGGTCAGCGCTGTCTGGCGAACCCCGTCGCCGTCGTCCACGACGACGTGTACGAGGAGTTCACCGACCTCGTGGTCGAGTACGCCGCCGAGATGACCGTCGGCGACGGACGCGACGAGGACACCGACATGGGACCGTTGGTCTCGGCCGACGCGCGAGAACGCGTCCTGAACTACGTCGAGACGGGCGTAGAGGAGGGCGCGACCCTCCGCTTGGACGGCAGAGACGCGGACGTTCCCGAGACGGGTCACTTCCTCGGACCGACGGTGTTCGGGGACGTGAACCCGGACGCGACCATCGCCCGCGAGGAGATATTCGGCCCGGTGCTCGCACTGATTCGCGCCGCGGACTTCGACGAGGCGCTATCGGTCGTCAACGCGAGCGAGTACGGCAACGCCGCCAGCCTGTTCACAGAACGGGGCCGCGAGGCCCGCCGGTTCCGGCGCGACGCCGAGGCGGGCAACCTCGGGGTGAACGTCGGCACCGCCGCGCCGATGGCGTTCTTCCACTTCGGCGGCGAGAAGGGATCGTTCTTCGGCGACTTACACGCCCAAGGCGACGACGCGTTCCGGTTTTACACCGACGAGACGGTGTACATCGAACGGTGGCCCGACGGGGAGTGAGACGGTGAGAAACGAACTCCTCCTGTCGGACGGCACGGTCCACGTGTTCGATGACGCCCGCACCCGCGCGGAGTCGGTGCTGTTCCGCGACGGGCGCGTCGCCGCCGTCGGCACCGACCGAGAGGCGCGGGCCGCCGCGTCGGACCCGGAGGTGGTCGAACTCGACGGGCGGCCGGTCCTCCCGGGGTTCAACGACGCCCACGCGCACTTCCTGTCTGTCGGCATCGACCGACTCGAAGCCGACCTCTCGGCGGCGGAGACGCGCGAGGCGGCGATAGAACTGCTCGCGGAGGAGGCCGAGGGCCGCCCCGCCGGAGAGTGGGTCGTCGGACACAACTACGACGAGAGCACCTGGCCCGACGACGAGGGCATGCTCACCCGAGCGGAGTTGGACGCCGTCAGCGACGACCATCCCGTCGCGGCGTTCCAAATCGCGGGCCACGCCGTCGGCGTCAACGGACGGGGACTCGACCGACTGGACCTCTCGGGCGTCGAACGCGACGTGCGAACGGCGGGCGGCGACCCGACGGGCCTGCTCGTCGAGGACGCCGCCGGAACGGTCAAGCGAGCGACGTTCCCGTCGGGCGAACGCGCCCGCGAAGCGTTGGGGCTGGCGGGCGAACGCGCCCTCGAACTCGGCGTCACCTCCGTTCAACACGTCTCCGGACTGACCGCGCCCGCCGACGATGGCAGTCCCATCCAGCGCGCGTTCTTCGACGCGTGGCGAGACGGGTCGCTCCCGGTCAGAGTCACCTTCTACGTCCACTCGGGGAAGGCCGAATCGCTCTCCGACCTCGAACTCGCGAGCGGGTTCGGCGACGAGTGGCTCCGCGTCGGCGGCCTCAAGACGTTCTCCGACGGCGCGTTGGGGGCGCACACGGCGAAACTCTCGTACTCGTACCCCGGCGAACCGGAGAACGACGGGACGTGGACGACGAGTCCGGCGGAACTCGAACGCCTGTTCGGACTGGCCGCGGAGTCGGACCAGCAGATAGCGACGCACGCGTTGGGCGACGAGGCCATCGAGACGGTCCTGTCGCTGTACGAGTCGTTCGACGACGACTACGTCCGCGACGCCCGGCTTCGAATCGAACACCTCGAACTCGCGACGGACGACCACCTCGAACGAATCGAGGAGGCGGGTATCGTCGCGAGCATGCAGCCGAACTTCCTCCAGTGGGCCGGGGAAGGCGGCGTCTACGAACGCGTCCTCGGTTCGGACGCCCGCGGCGCGAACAACCGATTTCGGGACGTTCTCGACGCCGGACTCACGCTCGCGTTCGGGAGCGATACGATGCCGATGAGTCCCCTCTACGGGATTCACCACGCGGTCAACGCGTCCGAACCGAGCCAACGACTCGACGTCGCGGAGGCCGTCGAAGCCTACACTCGGGGGTCGGCGTACGCGGAGTTCGCGGAGGACAGAAAGGGGCGTCTCGAACCGGGGATGTTCGCCGACGCCGTCGTCCTCGACGACTGTCCCTTCGAGAACCCCGAGCGAATCGAGGATATCGAAGTGGACGTGACCGTCCTCGACGGACGCGTCGCGCATCGGCGCACCGACGCCTGACGACCGGCTACTCGGCTTCGGCTTTCGCCTTCTGCGTGGCCGGTTCGCTCTCCGCGTCGTCCTCGTTCGTCGATTCGGCGTCCGCCACGTCGGCCGGGTCCTCGCCCGCGGGCGGGGAGTCCAACCACTGGTCGGCCCACGCCTCTATCTCGTCGAACACCGGACAGAGCGACCGTCCCTTCGGCGTGAGCGAGTAGAACGTCGCCACGGGCGCGTCCTCCTCCAGTCTGCGGTTGACGAATCCGAGGTCCTGCAGGTCGTCGAGGACGCGCGAGAGCGTTCGCGAACTGGCGTCCGTCGACCGCTTCAGTTCGTTGAACCGCTTCTCCCCGTCTTGGAGGTCGTGCAAGACGATGAGTCGCCACTGAGAGCCGATCTGTTCGAGTGAGTCGATGACGACGCACGCCTCCTCGCTGTATTGGTCTTCGGGGGACACTAATGTCACCTGGTGACGGGTACGTCCGGGAACGGCTATATGGTTTCGGTTCCTTACCTGGTAACGTAAGGAAACCGGCGACCGCCGGTCCGCTACGCTCACCATGCACACCGAAGGAATCCACCACGTGACCGCCGTCGCGGGCGACCCCCGAGAGAACGTCCGGTTCTACGCCGACGTCCTCGGTCTCAGGCTCGTGAAGCGGACTATCAACTTCGACGACACATCGACGTACCACCTCTACTACGGCGACGAAACCGGTTCGCCCGGCACCGCGATGACGTTCTTCCCGTTCGGCGGCGGACGGTCGGGCCGCCCCGGGCGCGGACAGGCCGTCGCAACCGCCTTCGTCGTTCCTCCGGGGAGTCTCGACTACTGGGCGGACCGCCTCTCGGAGAACGGCGTCTCCGTAGAGGAACGGATGGAACGCTTCGGGTCGGGCGTCCTCGCGTTCGAGGACGCGGACGGCCAACCTCTCGAACTGGTCGAGGGCGAGACGGACGTCGAACCGTGGGCCGACGGCCCCGTCCCGGTGGACCACGCCGTCCGCGGATTCTACGGCGTGACGCTTCAGTCGGCCGCGACCGACTCCACCGGTCGCGTCCTCGAACTCCTCGGATTCGAAAGAGAGGGCGAAGGCGACGGCCGAATCCGGTACCGTTCGGCGGGCGACAGGGCGGACGTCGTGGACATCCTCGAACGCGAGAGTCCGCGCGGGCGACCCGGCGTCGGCACCGTCCACCACGTCGCCTTCCGCGCGGCGGACGAAGAGGAGCAACTGGCGTGGCGCGAGGAACTGTCGAACGCGGGCCAGAACGTCACCCCGCAAAAGGACCGCCGGTACTTCCGGTCCGTCTACTTCCGCGAACCCGGCGGCATCCTCTTCGAGATAGCCACCGACGGGCCGGGGTTCACCCGCGACGAGTCCGTCGCCGACCTCGGGTCGTCGCTGCAACTGCCGCCGTGGGTGGAAGACGACAGAGAGCGAATCGAATCGACGCTCCCGTCTCTGGACGCCGAGGTACGGGAGGTCGGTAACTGATGGCGGGCGGAGACGCCGCCGACCCCCACGGCGACCAACCGATTCGGACGGCGGGCGAGTCGTTGGAATCCGCCGACGCCGCCGTCGTCCTCGTCCACGGACGCGGCGCGACGGCCCAGGGGATGCTCCAGTTCACCCAAGAGTTCCACCGCGAGGGACTCGCGTACGTCGCCCCGCAGGCCGAGAGAGGGACGTGGTATCCGAACCGGTTTCTCGCGCCGATAGACGCGAACGAACCGCATCTCTCCTCTGCGCTTCGGCACCTCGATAGCGCGGTCGAGACGGTCGAAGACGCCGGCATCCCCGCCGAGAAGACGCTCCTCGTGGGGTTCTCGCAGGGGGCCTGTCTCGCCTCCGAGTACGTCGCGCGCAACGCGCGTCGCTACGGCGGACTCGGCCTCCTCGCGGGCGGCCTCATCGGCCCGGAGGGGACGCCCCGCGACTACGACGGGTCGCTCTCGGGGACGCCCGTCTTCCTCGGCGTGAGCGACGACGACCCCCACATCCCGCTCGAACGCGCAGAAGAGACGGTCGAAACCCTCGAACGCATGGACGGCGACGTGACGTTTCAGGTGTACGAGGGACTCGGCCACGGCATCTTCCCCGACGAGATAGAACACGTCCGCCAACTCGTCGCGAACCTCCTCGACGAGTAGCCGGCGGATTCGCGCGACTCTCTCACCGATTTCGTATATCGTCATTCAGTGTATGGTGAACGTCAGTCCCCGGCGGGGCGGCTCTCTCGACAACCACCGATAAGGGGACAGCGACAGTACGACGACGTGATGCTCGTCCTCGGGGACGCCCACGCCGACGACCCGGACCGGAGAGAGTCGCTCCGTGCGGCCTACCGCGCGGCGGACGAAGACGCCGCGCTCCAGGTCGGTGACCTCCTGTGCTACGACCTGCCCGCGCCGACGTGGTTCGTCGCGGGAAACAACGAGGACTTCGACGTGATCGACGCCCTCCGGCGCGGCGACGCGACGCTTTCGACCGCCGAACGACCGCACCTCCTCGCGAGCACCGCGGACGAGGTGGCGGGCCTCCGCGTGGCGGGACTCTCCGGCAACTACGCGCCGACGAAGTACGACAACTCGCGGGCGGAACTGACCGGCGGGCGGCGGCGACATTTCGTCCGGTCCGAGGTCGAACGCGCGAAGTCGCTGTCCGACGTGGACGTGTTCCTCTGTCACGAAGCGCCGCACGGACTCCTCCGCGTCGGCGGCGGGCGCGACCCCGGATGCGCCGCGGTCGACGAGATACTCCGCGCCGTCGAACCCGAACTCTGCCTCGTCGGACACCACCACCGCCACGCCGAGGCGACGTTCGGCGACGTCCGCGTCGTCAGCCTCGTGCCCGTCTGGGAGGGGTACTACACGCTCGACGCCGAGACGCTAGAACTGGACCGCCACCCCGTTCCCGACGCGGTGTAGGGACGCCGACGGCGGAGACGAGGCCCCGCACGGACGCGTCACCCCTCAGAGGTCGAACTTCTCGGCGGCGGTTTCCATGTCCTTGTCGCCGCGCCCCGAGAGGTTGACGAGAATCGTGTCGTGGTCGCCGGACTCGGCGAGTTCTATGGCTCTGGCGACCGCGTGACTCGATTCGAGCGCCGGGATGATTCCCTCCGTCTCGCTGAGTTCGCGGAACGCCGCGAGGGCTTCGTCGTCGGTCACGCCCGTGTACTCCGCGCGGCCGATAGCGCGGAACATGGCGTGTTCGGGCCCGACGCCGGGGTAGTCCAGACCGGCCGAAACCGAGTGAACCGCCACGTCGTCGTCGATGACGCGCGTCCGCATTCCGTGGATGACGTCGTCTCTCCCCTCCGCGAGGGGCGCGGCGTGACGCTTCGAGTCGGAGCCCTCGCCGCCGCCTTCCGCGCCGTAGAACTCGACCGAGTCGTCGTCGCGGAACGCGTGGAACAGGCCGATCGCGTTCGACCCCCCGCCGACGCAGGCCACCGCGGCGTCCGGCAGTTCGCCCGTCCGGTCGAGGAACTGGTCGCGCGCCTCGCGGCCGATGACGCTCTGGAAGTCCCGGACCATCCGCGGGAACGGGTCGGGTCCGACGACGCTCCCGACGAGATAGTGCGTGTCGTCGATGTTCCGTGCGAAGTCCTCCAACGCGGCGTCGACGGCGTCGGCCAGACCCACGCCGCCGCGGGTCACCTCGTTCACCTCCGCGCCCATA
Source organism: Halopelagius inordinatus (assembly GCF_900113245.1). Classification (NCBI taxonomy): domain Archaea; kingdom Methanobacteriati; phylum Methanobacteriota; class Halobacteria; order Halobacteriales; family Haloferacaceae; genus Halopelagius; species Halopelagius inordinatus. The sequence continues at coordinate 464,279 of NZ_FOOQ01000002.1, read as the reverse complement.
AGCCGCATCCGGAAGACGTTCATCTGCTGTCGCCGCACGTCTTTTTTCCCCATGTATATCTCCGTGTCGAGGTTCAGAAGCGCGCCGACCATCGCCGTCGCCGTCCCGTGTTGGCCCGCACCCGTTTCGGCGATGAGGCGCTCTCTCCCCGCTTTCTTCGCCAACAACGCCTGTCCGAGCGCGTTGTTTATCTTGTGTGCGCCGCCGTGGAGCAGGTCCTCCCGCTTGAGGTAGATGTCCGCGCCGTATCGGTCGCTGAGGTTGCGCGCGTAGTAGAGGGCTGTCGGCCGCCCCGCGAACGTCTCGAGCAGTTCGCGGAGGTCGGTTCGGAACTCGTCGGTGTTCGAAATCTCGTCGTACCCGTTCGCCAGTCGTTCGAGTGCGTCTTCCAGTGCGTCGGGGACGTGTCGTCCGCCGTACCCCTCGAAATCGCCGTCGGTCATAGACGCACCCTCGCTCCGCTGATTTATAAAATATGTTCGTGATGGTCGCTCGCCGTCGGTGGCGTCGCCGGGCGTGCGGCCCCGACGAAGTCCGGGCGGCCACAGCCGTTTATTCGTTCGACGTACACGTATCTCGTATGTCGCTACCGGACAGGGTGGTCCGTTCCGACCGACGGAACACAGTACTCGGCTGGGCGCTGACAGGGGCCGTCGCTCTCGGCGGGGTCGAGAGCCTCCTCACGGGCAGTGTCGTCTGGGGCGGGTTCGCCCTCGTCGTCGCCGCCGTGACGGCCGCGCCTGCGCTTTCGGCCCGGGACTGGACTGTCATCGTCCCGTGGCCGCTTCCCTTGTTCGCCGCCCTCGCCGTCCTCGTTCGGGCGTTCGACGCCTATCCCGAGATAGCGGGGTACGTCGGCATCGCGACGCTGGCTCTCGTCGTCGTCGTCGAACTCGACGCGTTCACGCCGGTCGAGATGAGCCGACGGTTCGCCGTCGGCTTCGCCGTTCTAACGACGATGGCGTTCCAAGGGCTTTGGACCGTCGCGCAGTTTTACTCGGACCGCTGGTTCGGAACCGCGCTCTTGCGCTCGCAGACCGAACTCCAGTGGGACTACGTCGCGGTGACGGCCGTCGGCTTGGTCATGGGCGTCGTCTTCGAGCGGTATCTCGAACAGTCCGCTCGGTCCGACCCCGCCGAACGGCCGTCCGATTCGGGTGGTGCGTCGTGAAACTCAGCGGTCTGTCGGAGGGCGACGACGACCGAAGCCGACTCCTCGTGCGAGCGATGCAGTTCGTGCTTTTCGGACTCGTCGTCTACGGGGCGGCGACGCTCCAGTTGGGGATGGTCGCAAACGGGCTACTCGCTTTGGCCGTGACCTTCCTTCCGGCGGCGCTTCGCCGGGAGTACGGCTACACGATGGCTCCCGGACTCGTCCTCTGGATAACCGTCGCCATCTTCCTCCACAGCGTCGGTTCGCTCGGCCTGTACGACCAGTTCTCGTGGTACGACGAGATCACCCACACCGTGTCTGCGACCATCGTCGCCGGAATCGGCTACGCGGCGCTTCGGGCGTTCGAGCGTCACTCCGACGACATCGACGTCCCCTCCGAGTTCAGGGCGGTGTTTATCGTCGTCTTCGTCCTCGCGTTCGGCGTGATCTGGGAGGTGTTCGAGTTCGGAGCGGTGTTCATCGCCCAACTGCTCGGTGTCTCGTCTCCGGTGACGGTGTACGGAATCGACGACATCGTCACGGACATGATGTTCAACACCGTCGGCGCAGTCCTCGTCGCGGTCTGGGGCACCGGCTACTTCGGCGGCCTCGTGTCGTTTCTCAGACGACGGCTCGAATCCGAGGGCGGCTAGCGCCTCTCGCCGCGTCGGGGGTCGCCGAGAGACGCGGTCACGACTGTTCGTCTGACGCCGCCGGGAGGGTAAACGAGAACGTCGCGCCCTCGCCCGGTTCGGAGTCGACCCGCACCGTCCCGCCGTGACGCTCCACGATTCGCCGACACAGCGACAGGCCGATACCCGTCCCGTCGTGTTCGTCGCGGGTGTGTAGCCGTTGGAACACCTCGAAGACGCGGTCTGTGTGTTCGGGGTCGATACCGATGCCTTCGTCGCTGACGGAGACGCGCCAGTACGCGCCCTCGCGTTCGGCGGTGATATCGACCCGCGGCGGGCCGTCGCCGCTGTACTCGATTGCGTTGTCGAGCAGGTTCTGAAACACCTGCCGCAGTTGGCTCGCGTCGCCGCGAACCCGCGGCAACTCCTCGGACGTAATCTCGGCGTCCGTCTCCTCGATTCGCATCTGCAGGTCGTCGCGCGTCTCTGCGAGCACCGCCGCGAGGTCCACCGGTTCGAACGGGTCGCCCTCCGTCTCGACCCGAGAGTACGTGAGTAACGCGTCTATCATCTCGCGCATCCGCTCGGCCCCGTCGACGGCGAATTCGAGAAACTCCGCGCCGTCCTCGCCGAGGGCGTCCCCGTAGCGGCGTTCGATGAGTGAGAGATAGCTCGTGATCATCCGGAGCGGTTCCTGCAGGTCGTGCGACGCCGCGTACGCGAACTGTTCTAAGCGCTCGTTGGACTCCTCTAGCTTGCGTCGGTACTCTCTCCGATCGGAGATGTCCGTCATCGTGACGACTCCGTGGGTCACGTCGCCCTCCTCGTTCGGAACCGGCATCCCGAGCGTAGCGACGATACGGCGTTCGCCGCCCGCGGACTCGATTTCGAACACGTCGGGGTCGGTCACCTCCTGCCCGTCGAGTACTCGGGTCATCGTCATCTCCGCCGGAGCGACGGGGTCGCCAGTATCTGCCCACCAGATCGGATACCGCTCGTAGTCGGCGACGCCCTCGGCGGCGAAGATGTCTCGGCCCCATATCTCCTTGGCCCTGTCGTTGGCCTCGACGATTCGCCCGTCGGCGTCCGCGACGATGACGCCGACGGGGAGGACCCGAAACAGCGATTCGAGCTGGTTTTTCGTCCGCTGGAGTTCCTCTTCGGCCTGCTTTTGTTCCGTGATGTCGGTAATCGCGCCGGGGAAGGTGACCGGGTCACCGCTCTCGTCGCACTCGACGCGGCCGCGGGCGACGACCCACCGAACGTCTCCGTCGGCGCTTTTCACCCGGTACTCCGCCTCGTACTCCCCGCAAGAGTCCATGGCCGCGTCGATGCTCGCTTCCACGCGTTCGCGGTCGGCCCCGTGAACCGACGACAGGAACCGCTCGGCCGGGACGCCGTCGCGCGCCGCCTCGGGGTCGATATCGAACAGGTCGGCGAAGGAGGCGCCGACGGCGACCCGGTCTTCGGGGACGCGCCACTCCCACGTGCCGACCGCACCGGCCTCCGCCGCCGCCTCCAACTGAGATTTCGCCTCCTCTAAGTGCCGTTCGTACCGCTTGAGTTCGGTGACGTCCTGGGACATCCCCAACGCGGCGAATATCTCGCCGTCCGTGTCGCGAACCGGGACGAAGTGGAATCGGTGCTCTCGCCCGTCGATCGTACTCGTGAACGTGGCGGACTCGCCGTCGAGAGCCGCCTCGTAACGGGGGGCGACGACCGCCTCGATGTCCGGCGGGAGCGCGTCCAGAGGCGCTCCTTCGAGGGTCTCTCGCCGCACGTGGGAGTCTCCTTCCAACTCGCCGCCGAACGTCGTGTAGTTGAGGTTCTCGTCGACGAGGGCGACGACGCCGTTCGGGAAGTTCTCGATGAGCGTCCGGTACTCGCCTTCCGTCTCTTCGAGTCTGCGTTCGCGCTCCTTTCTGTCCGTGATGTCGCGGAAGTAGACCGACAGCCCCGTCTCCGAGGGGTACGCGTGGATTTCGAACCACCCGTCGAGCGGGTCGGGGTAGTGTAGCTCGAAATGCGTCGCCTCTTGGGTTTCCATGGCCGTCTCGTACTCCGCTCGCAGTTTCGAGTCGCTCGCCCACTCGAATCGGTCCCAGATTCTCTCTCCGACGAGTCCCTCCCCCGAGACGTCGATCAACTCCTCGGCCTTCTCGTTAGCGTAGGTGAACCGCCACTGGTCGTCGAGCGCGTAGAACGCGTCGGTGATGCGCCCGTACACCTCGTTCATCTCCGCGGAGAGTTCGTCCCGTCGCCGTTCGAGTCGGCGTTCACGTTCCTTGAGGTCGGTGACGTCCTCGGCGGCCGTGACGACGCGGTCCACGGCCCCGTCGTCGGCCAGTATCGGCGTCGCACTGATGGAGACCCAGCGGGACTCGCCGTTCGGCAGTTCGACCCGGAAGACGCGCTCTTCGACCGGTTCCTTCGTCTCGCGCACCCGGACCGAGGGCCGTTCGTCCGTCGGCACCGGTCTGCCGTCTTCGTCGTAGAGGGCGACGTGAGAGGGCGGGAACGCCGCGCGTTCGACCTCCGAGAGGTCGGGGATGTCGAGGACGTCCCGTATCCGCTCGTTCGTTCTCGTCACCTCGCCGTCCCGGTCGAACACGACGATGCTGACGGGGATGGTTTCGACGATTCGGTCGGTCAGGTCGCGTTCTCGCTCCAGTTGCCGTTCGCGGTCGTGGAGGACCCCTTCGGTCCCCTCGCGGCCGGAGATGTCGCGAACGACGCCGACCGTGCCTCGAAACGTCCCGTCTTCGACGAGGAGACTCGCCCGCAGTTCGCAGGGTATCGTCCCGCCTCTCGCGGTCCGAATGGCGAACTCGTAGGGGTCGTTCAGGCGGCCGTCGGACGCGAGTTCGTCTCGAATCTCGCGCTCGATTCGCTCGACGTCGTGGTCGTCGAGGACGAGAGAGACGTGCGCGCCGAGGAGTTGCTCGCGAGAGTAGCCGGACATCTCGACGACGGCGTCGTTGACGGCGACGAACCGCCCGTCGGCGTCGAGTTGGTAGATGGCGTCGTCGACCGTGTTGACGAGCGTTCGATACTGAGCTATCGTCCCTTCGTCGTCTGCGTCCCCCCGAAAGACCGCAGCCCTGTCTCCTCGTTCGCTCATACAGAGCGTGTGGCCATCGAAACGGATAAACTATCTTCCGTCTCCGCCGAACGGTCTCCCCTGGGCCTCTCTCGGCACCGCCCCGACCACCGGACGACGCGGCGTCCGCAACCTCTTTCAGACGGTCACGCGAAGGCGCGAGCATGAGTATCGGACCTCTCGACGACGAGACAGTCGAGAACTACCGCGAGGCGGGGCAGGTTCTGAGACAGGTGTTAGACGAGGCGGCCGAGATGGTCGAACCCGGAGTCAAACACCTCGAAGTGGCCGAGTTCTCCGAAGAACGCATCCACGAACTCGCCGACGGATGCGCCTTTCCCACGAACATCAGCGTGAACGAGGAGGCGTCGCACGCGAGTCCGGGCCGCGACGACGACACCGAGTTCGGCGACGACATGGTCTGTCTCGACTGCGGCGTCCACGTCGACGGCTACATCGCCGACGCCGCGGTGACGGTTGACCTCTCCGGAAACGACGAACTGGTCGAAGCCGCGGAGGAAGCCCTCGACGCCGCCCTCGACGCCGTCGAACCGGGCGCGGAGACGGGCGAAGTCGGCGCGGAGATAGAAGACGTCATCCGCGGGTACGGCTACACCCCCGTCCTCAACCTCTCTGGACACGGCGTCGCGCAGTGGGACGCCCACACGGGGCCGAACATCCCGAACCGCGGCACCGAACGCGGCGTCGAACTCGAAGTCGGCGACGTGGTGGCCATCGAACCGTTCGCCACCGACGGCCGCGGAAAAGTCACGGAAGGGGCAAAAGAGGAGATTTACAGCCTCGAAAACGACCGGTCGGTGCGCAATCGCTCCGCCCGGCAGGTGCTCGAACAGGTGACAGAGGAGTACAAGACGCTCCCGTTCGCCTCGCGGTGGATAGACTCCCCGCGCGCGGAGATGGCCATCCGACGCCTCGAACAACAGGGCGTCCTCCACGGCTACCCCGTCCTGAAAGAAGACGACGGCTGTCTCGTCAGTCAGGCCGAACACACCGTCATCGTCACCGAAGACGGCTGCGAGATTCTCACCGAGTAGGCTCTCTGACTCACCACCGCGGCCGTCGCCGCCTCCGGCGTCGTCTCCCTCGACTCACGCCGTGTTCATCCGGGTCACCGTCTCGGTTCCGCACGCGGCGCAGACGGAGATTCGATACGGTTCGCGGGAGTACGCCGCCCGTTCGGGGTCTCTGTTCTCCGCGCGCAGTTCGACTCGAACCCGGTGCGGCGTCTCTCGGCCGCAGTGGTCGCACGGTTCGGTCAGTACGGAGGGGTCGGGGCTGACGGCCATCGCGAGTAGTACGGCCGCCCGAGACATGAACCTAGCCAACAGTCAGCGAGTGTCACAGTCGCTTCCCGCCGACACTAAGCCGACGCGTTTCCACGGGGCGTCCATGGACCAGTTGTTCGCGCCGTGGCGCATCGAGTGGGTCGAACGAGACGGCGACGACGAGGAGTCGGAGGGGTGCCCGTTCTGCGCCCTTCCCGAACGCGACGACGACAGGGAGAGTCGCGTCGTCGCTCGAAGCGACCACGCGTTCGTTCTCTTGAACAACTACCCGTACAACCCGGGCCACGCGATGGTCATCCCGTACCGCCACACAGGCGAGTGGGACGACCTGACGGACGCCGAACTCCTCGACCACGCGAAGTTGAAGGCGGCGACGCTCTCGGCGTTCGACGCCGCGATGGAACCCGACGCCGCCAACGTGGGCGAGAATCTCGGCGGCGGCGCCTCCGGGGGGTCCATCGACGACCACCTCCACACCCACGTCGTCCCGCGGTGGGACGGCGACACCAACTTCATGCCCGTCGTCGGCGACACGAAAGTGCTCGTCGAAGCCCTCGACGACACGTACGACCGCCTCCACGAGGCGTTCTCGTCGCTCGACGCCGCAGAAGGAGACGACGACTCACTCGCGGACGACGAAGCGGTCCCCCTCTCGTTCGACGCCGACTGACCCCCCGACGCCCGCGGGGACGCCCGTCCGAAGTGCCTTTGTCCCTCGATGAGTAGTCATCACCGATGGAGGGCACCCGAAAGGCCGTGATTCGACGGGTCGGACTCGTCGTGTTGGCGGTCAACGTCGCGTTGGTGGTCGCGAAGGGGGCCGTCTGGTGGGCGACGGGGAGTCTCGCTATCGGGTCCGAGGCGGTCAACAGTCTCGCTGACGTGGCCTACAGCGTCATCATCGTCGCCGGGTTGTACCTCACCACGCAACCGCCCGACTTCGAGCATCCGCACGGACACGAACGAATCGAACCGTTCGTCGCCCTCTTCGTCGCTCTCGGCGTCTTCGCCGCGGGGGCGGGCGTCCTCTGGAACGCCACGACGACGGTGCTGAACGGAACGTACGGACGAAGCGCCGGTCTGACCGGCGTCGTAGTCCTCGTGGGCACCGCCGGGGTGAAGTACGGCCTCTATCGCTACTGTCTGGCCGTCGGCGAGGGCCGTCGGTCGCCCGCTATCGTCGCCACCGCGAAGGACAACCGAAACGACATTCTGACCGCGGGGGCCGCCCTCGCGGGCGTCGTCGGCGCGGCCGTCGGCGTCCCCGTCCTCGACCCGATAGCCGCGGGCGTGGTCTCTCTGGGCATCCTCTACACCGGCTACGAAATCGTCCGCGACAACCTGAACTACCTCGTCGGCGCGGCACCGCCGGAGGAACTGCGGGCCGAAATCCTCGGGCGCGCACTCGCGCATCCGGACGTCCGCGGCGCGCACGACGTGGTGGCGCACTACGTCGGCCCGGAGATAGACGTAAGCCTCCACATCGAAGTCGAGGGCGACATGACCCTGTTGGAGGCCCACGACATCGAGTCGGAGGTGGTGGCGACCATCCGCGAACTGCCCGACGTCGACGACGTGTTCGTCCACGTCGACCCGAAGGAACTCGGCGAGTGGAAAGAAGACGAGGAGGCCGAGCGACTGGCCCGGTTCCGGACGGCGACCGAGGAGGCACAGACGAACGCCCGCCGGACGTCGCCGCCGACCGAGAAGTAGACGCAGGGCGGTCCCGACGGTCCGATACCCACGTGATTCTGTCCGAGACATTCTCTCCCGACAGATCAAGAGTTATAGTGCTCTGATTGAGAGTAGCGGTAATGTCTTCAGAGGACGGACGGGAGTGCGACCCGATCGAAATTCTGTTGGTCGAACCCAGCCCCGGGGACACCCGTCTATTCACCGAATCGTTCGAGGACGCGAAGATCCGAAACAGCATCCACGCCGTCTCGGACGGCGAGGAAGCCCTCGATTTCGTCTATCGACGCGGCGAACACGCGGACAGTCCGCGCCCCGACCTCGTGCTCCTCGAACCGCAGTTGCCCGGCGACGACGGCATGGCGGTGTTGTCCGAGTTGAACAACGAACCGCTACTGGCCGATGTTCCCGTCGTCATCCTCACGAGTTCGGACCTCGGCGAAGAGATAGTCAAGTCGCACGGCCTCGAAGCGGACCACTACATCCGAAAGCCGGTCGCACCCGACGAGTTCATCCGTTTTGCGCAGTCGGTCGAACGGTTCTGGATCTCTATCGTCCGCCGGTCGTCGACGGCCGACTGAAGGGGGCCCCTCGGCTCCGTCGTACGACTCCGCGGCGGCGCGGTCAGGCCTTCCCCGCCAGCAAGAGGCGGATGTAACCGAGATACGGCACGCGAATCTGCGCTTTCGCGACGACCCACTCCGCGCGGACGGGACCGGAGGCGATACCGCTGACTTGGTCGTACATCTCGTTGTTGTCGCCCAACGTGATGTAACCGTCGTGCGGTGCCGGACAGTTCACGAGTTCCGCGCAACTGTCGACTCCGGCCGGGACGTGGTTCGGGTCGGCCCTGTCGTACCAGTTTTCGCCGTCGGACACCCGAAAGCGCGCCCGGTGGATTATCGGCGACCCCCGATTTCCGGGGGCGTCGTAGACGACGACGTCGCCCGGTTCCGCGAACCGACTGTATCCCTCCGAGGCGTCGGACGTGACGACGCCGTACTCGTCTGCGGCGGGACCGGCGAACCGTTCGGCGTCCGTCACCACGACGAGGTCACCTTTCGTCATGTGCGGTTCCATGCTCGGACTCTCGACTGCGACCATCGGCGGCCAGACGCCGGTCGCACCGAACAGCAAGAGACCGACGAGAACCACCGCGGCGACCGTCTGGAGGAAGTCGCGGACGTAGATGGGGAGGTCGGGACCGGGCGTGTCGTCCATCGAACTCCTCTCTGCGGTCGAACGGAAAAGGGTTGGCGGTTCCGCCGGTCACTCTCGATGACAATTCACTTCTCCGGGCTCCGCGTCCGCCGGGGCATGGACGACGCCTACGAACTAGTCCGTAAACTACCCGACGCGGAGACGTTCTGCGAACTCCGCGAGGCGGCCGGGATGTCCCCGCGGAGCGTCGAGGGCGCGCGGGCGGGCCTTCCGAACACCGTCTTCGGAGTCAGCGTCCGCCGCGACGGCGAGACGGTGGGGATGGCCCGCATCGTCGGAGACAGAGGAACGGTCTACCAGATTGCGGACATGGCGGTTCGACCGGCTCACCAAGGCCGGGGTCTCGGCACCGCGATGATGGACGAACTCGTGGCGTATCTCGACCGCGAAGCGCCGCCGAACGCCTACGTGAACCTCTTTGCCGACGTGGACGGCTTCTACGAGCGGTGGGGGTTCGAACCGACCGCGCCCGCGTCCCGCGGGATGTATCGTCGGACCGATTGAGACGCCTTCGGCCCCACCTTATACCCCGCTTCCGACCGTATCCGAGCGCATGGACGCGATGGTCATCACCGACTTCGGCGGCACCGACGTCTTCGAACGGCGCGACGTGGAGAAACCCTCTCCGGACCCGACGGAGGTTCTCGTGAAGGTACACGCCTCGTCGGTCAACCCCGTCGACACCAAGATTCGGCAGGCCGGGTCGTGGGCCGGAATCTCGCCGCCGACGGTCATCGGCTACGACGTGTCGGGCGTCGTCGAGGCGGTGGGCGAGTCCGTGACCGACTTCGAAGTCGGCGACGAGGTGTTCTACACGCCCGAGATATTCGGCGAACAGGGGAGTTTCGCCGAGTACCACGTCGCCGAGGAGTCCATCGTCGCGCGGAAACCGTCGACCCTCTCGCACACCGAGGCGGCGGCGCTTCCCCTCGCGGGCGGCACCGCGTGGGAGGCGATGGTCACTCGCGGCGACGTGGGTGCGGGCGAGACGGTGCTGATTCACGGCGCGGGCGGCGTCGGCGCGCACGCCGTCCAGATTGCCGACGCCGCCGGGGCGCAAGTCGTCGCGACGACGAGTCCCGAGACGGTCGAACAGACGGAAGAACTCGGGGCTGCCCGCGCCATCGACTACGAGTCAGAGGATTTCGCGGCGGTGATGAACTCGGAGTTCGAAGACCCGGCGGACGCGGTGTTCACCACCGTCGGCGGCGGCACGTTGGCCGAGAGCGCCGAGGTCACGCGGCCGCACGGCCGGATGGTGACCATCCTCGAACCGGAGGGCGAGTGGGGCGCGGCCTACCAGAAGAACTTCACCGTCCACATGCTGTTTCTCGAACGCGCCCGCCACTACCTCGACGGCCTGCGCCGCCTCGTCGAACGCGGGCAACTCGAACCGGTCATCGACTCGGTGGTACCGCTCGAAGACGTGGCGGAGGCCCACGAGATGGTCGAGGAGGGCGGCCTCACCGGGAAAGTCGTCCTCGACGTCACGGCGTGAGACCCCGTGGGCCGCCCGACGCGGTCCAGCGACGGCACGGAGAGCGGTCGGTTCGGCGGCGGCCGCGGAATACGTCGATTCGGCGGCAAAAACCGATAACAGTTTACTCGGACAATAGGTCGGCGTGATGTTTCACGGCATCGCGGGGCCGGTCGTCGCTCAGGCTTCGAATCCGAGCGGCTCGGTCGGCGGACTACTCTCGAACCCCTGGTTCTACGCCGCGTTCGCCGCCGTTTCGCTCACCGTCGGTGCGGCCGTCGGCGTCTGGAACCCCCCGGATCGGGGGTGGCAGGCGGGACTCCTCGCCGTCGGCGGCGGGTCGCTCGTCGTCTCGTTGGCATTCGAGTTGTTCGACCCCGCCGTCCGGAACATCGGCGAGTGGAACGCGTCGGGATTCTTCCTCTTGGGCGTCCTCGCGTTCGGCGGACTGGACATCCTCATCGACCACCTGATGAACGACGAATCCGAGGAGAACGGGGTGGGTCTGTGGGCGAGTGTGACGACAGACGGCATCCCCGAGAACGCGGCGATGGGGTCGCTGCTGGTCGGGAACGTCTCCGGCGCGACGGCGTTTCTGTTCGCGTTGGTCGTGACGAACGGTTCGCAGTCGATGATGTCCGCGACGAACATGTCCGAGAACCGCGGCAGGGACAAGACGTTCGCGGCGTGGGCGGTGACGGCGTTCGTCGTCGGCGGGTCGGTGATGCTGGGCTACTGGTTCATCCCGCCCCTGCCGGACTTCTGGCTCGGAGTTGTTCGCTCGTTCGCCGGTGGCGCGATACTGGCGTCGCTGGCGGGCGAAATCTACCCCGACGCCTACGAACAGGCGGGTCCGGTCGTCACGTTGGCGACGGCCGCCGGATTCCTCGGGACGTTCCTCCTCTGAGCGTCTCGCGCACGCGCCGGTTCAGACCGGCGTTCCGAACGCGTAGACCGTCTGGTGACTCGTCACCTCGACGCTCAAGAAGTCGCCGGGTTCGACGCCGTGGTCGGAGGCGTTCTGGACGATGATCTGTCTGTAGGCTTCGTCGCGGCACTTCACGGAGTCGCCGGTACCCTCCTCGACGGCCATCACGCGGTGCGTCTCGCCGACCATCTCCTCGTACGCCTCGGCGACGATATCCATCTTCAACTCGGACATCTCCTTCGAGCGTTCCTTTTTGAGAGTGCCGCCGAGGCCCTTCATCTCGGCGGCGTCGGTGCCGGGGCGCTTCGAGAACCGGGTGATGTTCACCTTCTCGGGGCGGACTTCCCTGAACAGAGCCATGCTCTGGGCGTGGTCGTCGTCCGTCTCGGTCGGGAACCCGACGATGAAGTCCGTAGAGAGCGTCCAGTACTCCAACTCCCGGTCGAACGTCTCGACTATCTCGACGAACTTCTCGACGCGGTGTTGGCGGCGCATCTCCTCTAGCACCGTATCGGACCCCGACTGGACGGGCAGGTGGATGAAGTTGTACAGGTTCTCGTGTTCGTCGAACACCGCCGCGAGTTCCTCGTGGATACCGTGAATTCCGCCGGGGTTCGCCATGCCGAGGCGGACGCGGAAGTCGCCGTCTATCTCGGAACAGATTCGGTCGAGCAGTTCCGGAAGCTTCCGGTCGCCGTCGTCCCAGCCGTAGACGCCGGTGTCTTGGCCGGTGATTCGAATCTCCTTCGCTCCGGCGTGGACGAGTGCGCGAGCCTTCTCGACGTTCTCCGTGACCGACGGCGAGTCGACGCGGCCGGTGGCGAACTTCGTGATGCAGTACGAGCAGTTCGACATACAGCCCCGAGCGATGGGGAGGATGCCGACGACGCCGTCTAAGACGGGTTCGACGCCGGGGCCGGGCGTCGGACACTCGCCGTTCGTGACGGCGGTGGGGACGTCGTCCCAGTGGAGAATCTGGGCGTCCACCTCCTCCTCGCGGAACTCCTCGCCTTGCGCCAGCGCCATACAGCCGGTGATGATGAGGTCCGCCGTCTCCGCCTCCAGTTCTTTGGCCCGGCGGAGCATGTTCCGCTCCGTCTTCTCCACGACCGTACAGGTGTTCATGATGGCGACGTCGGCTTCCTCGGGCGCGTCGACGCGGTAGTGCCCCGCGTCGCGAAGCGCGCTCTCGATGGCGCGGCTCTCGCCGCGGTTCGAGGTACAGCCGTACGTCTCGATGTGATATCGGGCCATTCGGTCGTCGTGAGATATCGGTTCGGCGGCCAAAAGCGCGACGGTACGGGCCGAACGAGGGCGGAGAACGTTCCAGAAAGAATATACTTTCACCCCGAAAACACGAGACCGATGCCCTCCCACACGTCCAGACGCCGCTTCCTCGCGGCCGTCGGCGCGGCGGCCACCGCCTCTCTCGCCGGGTGCGTCGATAGCGCCGACGAACTCGACGGCGACTTGGGCGACGGCGCACCCGTCCCCGACGACGCGACGACCGATTGGCCCCTCCCCCACTTCGACGCGCAAGCGACGAGTTACAACCCGAACCCCGTCGGTCCGACGGAGAAACCGACCGCCCGGTGGAACGTGGAAGGCGGGTGGCCCACCGGCCGCATCGCCGTCGTCGGCGACACGGCGTACGTCCCTCTCGCGGAGAGCCTTCGCGCTCTCGACACCGCCTCCGGCGAGGAACGCTGGCGCGTGGGGGAGCGAACGGACACCGACACCAACTACGGGTCTCCGCAGTTCACCTCGCCCGCCGTGGTGGACGACACCGTCTACGTCGGGACGGCGGACCGACGCGGCCTTCTGGCTCTCGACGCCGAGACGGGCGAGGAGCGCTGGCGGTGGGTGCCGGGAGACAGAACGGACGTTCGCACGCCGGCCGTTCCGGCCGACGACGGCGTCGCCGTCGGAACCGACGATGGACTCGTCGCCGTTTTGGACTTCGAGACGGGAGACCCCATCTGGACGTTCGAGGTGTTCGGCGAGGTGTCGAAACTCGCGTTCCCGTTCAACTCGCTGTACGTCGGGACGACGGGCGGCGAGGTGTACAACCTCTACGACGGCCGCGGTCTGTGGCGGCGGAAACTCGGCGGGTCGATAGAGGCACTCGCCGTCCAAGGGTCGAACGGCGTCTACGCGGGGACGTTCGGCGGCGGCGTCTACCGCCTCTCGGGCGGCGCGCACACCGGACGGACGCGGTGGCGCGCCGAGGACGGCCCCACGGCGCACGGCGCACTCGCACTCGCGGACGGCATCGTCGTCGGGACGGACCTCGCGCGGGCGCGAGGACTCGACCACCGGACCGGCGAGGTGCGCTGGGAGATAGCGGGCGACTTCGGCGCGCCGCCCGCCGCCTCGGGGTCGGTGGCGTACCTCGGGGGCGAGGACGGCGTCGTCGCGGCGAACCTCGACGGCGGGGTCGGCGTCGGCGACGCTCGATTCGGCGCGAAGCGGTGGTCGGTCTCCGTTGAGGGAACGCCGACGACCGGCGTGAGCGTCGCCGACGGCGCGCTTTTCTTCGCCACGCAGGGCGACAAAAACGCCGAGTCGCGTATCTACGCGATGGAGTGAGAGAGGGCCGAACCGGCGTTCGAACGGGACCGCGCGTCAGGAGTCGGGATGCCCGGCGACGAGTTCGACGCCCGAGGACGCGCCGATGCGTTCGGCTCCCGCCTCGAACATCGCCATCGCCTCCTCGTAGGAACCGACGCCGCCACTCGCCTTCACCGGGAGATACTCGGCCATCAGTTCCACGTCTTCGACCGTCGCGCCCCCATCGGCGAACCCGGTGGAGGTCTTCACGAAGTCGGCGTCGGCATCGACGGCCGCCTCGCAGGCGCGGCGTTTCTCCGCGTCGGTCAGGAGAGCCGTCTCGATTATGACCTTCACCGGAATCGGGACGGCCGCGACGACTTCCGCGATGTCCTCGGCGACGGCGTCGTCGTCGCCGGCTTTCAGTCGCCCGACGTTGATGACCACGTCGAGTTCGTCGGCGCCCGACCGCCACGCGTCGGCGGCCTCCTCGTGTTTCGCGGCCGTCGAGTGCTGGCCGTGCGGGAAGCCCACGACGGTCGCGAGCGTCACGTCCGGCGCGTACTCGGCGGCCTCGGCGACGTAACACGGCGGGATGCAGGCGTTCATCCCCTGCTCTTCGGCGTCGTCTAACACCCGTTTCACGTCGTCGAGCGTCGTCTGCGGGCCGAGTACCGTGTGGTCTATGCGGGCGGCGAACTCCGTTCGGTCCATGCGCGGGGCGACGGTACGGCGGGCCAAAAACGCGCCGACTCGCCCGGTTCGGGGCGCTACCGGTCCCGGAGGGTCTCGAACGCCCACCAGACGGCGGAGATGCCCACGGTGGCCCACCCGAGAGGGACCACCGCGGACCGCACGAACTCGGCTGAGAGCGCTCCGACGGCGGCGAGAGCGACGAGCGTCGCTAAACTCCCGAGGAGCATGAAGAGCACCGCCCATCCCGGGCTGAACTCGGGGAGACCGGATTCGACGTCGGTCGGCGAGTCGTCGTCGGTGACCATACGACACCGTCGGCGACCTTCCGTAAGGCTTTCACGCCGCCCCCGCGCCCCTCCGGCATGGCGATACTTCCGGACGGATTCGCGCTTCCGCCGCCGACGTACCTCGCTCTCCTCTTCGTGGCGGGCAGCGTCGTCGGACGCGAGGCGTACCAGAGACGCCCGGCGGTGACGCCCCACCGCATCCTCGCGTTCGCGCCGTGGATGGTTCTGGGCTCGGCCCTCCACGTCCTGTTCGTCCTCGACGCCCTCCCCGGCGTCGTCCGCCCCCTCGCGGGGACGCCCGCGGTGTACGTCTCGGTGGCCATCCTCGGCGTCGCGACGTGGGTCGCTTCCGACGCCGTCTCGTCGGCGGGCGCGGCGTCGGCGGGCGCGGACGACTCCGCCGCCCGCATCCTCGGAGGCGTCGGTACGGCTCTCGCTCTCGCGGCTTCCGCGGCGGTTCTCCTCGCCGGCGCGTCCGACGGGACGCTGTCGCCCTCGGTTCCCGTCATCGGCCTCGTCGCTTCGGCCGCCGTCGCCGCCGTCGCGTGGGCGGTTCTCGTTCGCGCGCACCCCCCCGCGGCGGTCACGGGCGTCGTCGGCGGACTCGCCGTCTTCGGTCACAGCCTCGACGCCGTCTCGACGGCCGTCGGAGTGGACCTGCTCGGCTTCGGCGAGCGAACGCCGCTCTCTCGGTTCATCATCGAGTTCGCTCACGGACTGCCGACCGACCCCTACCTCGGCGGCGGGTGGCTTTTCGTCCTCGTCAAACTCGCCGTCGTCTGCGGCGTCGTCGCCCTGTTCGCCGACTACGTCCGCGAGGAACCGACCGAGGGCTTTCTGCTCCTCGGGTTCGTGGCGGCGGTCGGACTCGGCCCGGGCGCGCACAATCTGCTTCTCTTCACCGTCGCTGGATAACATCCGTCGGCCTGCCGAGGGTCCCTCGGCGCCGTCATCGGACGGAATCCGACTGCTCGCCGAACGGGGTTCGGCAACGTCACCAGAACGCGAAGCGTTCCGGTTGGCGGACGAGACGCGAAGCGTCTCGTCAACGTCGCCGGGTAGGCTTCCCCTACCCGCCCGACGCGAGCGTTTTTACACGCGGCGCGTGACCTGCGGTCAGATGCCCCGTATCGTCTGTGCCGGTCACCTGAACTGGGACGTGCTGTTCCGCGTCGACGCCCTCCCACAACCCGACGGCGAGGCGACCGTCCGCGATAGAACCGCCTCGGGCGGCGGAAGCGCCTCGAACGTCGCCTGCGGACTCGTCGATTTGGGTGCGGAGGCGTCGCTTCTCGGTAGCGTCGGCGACGACGACCACGGCCGGACCGCCCGCGAGCAACTCCGCTCGAACGGCGTCGACTGTGACAGCGTCGTCACCGTCCCCGACGGGGAGACGGCGACGAAGTACATCGTCGTCGAACCGAGCGGCGAAGTGATGGTCCTGGGCTGCGCCGGCGCGAACGAGGCGTTCGACGCCGACGACCTGCCGGACGCCGAACTCGAACGCGCTGACCACCTCCACCTCACGAGTCAGCGACCGGAGACGGCGACGGAACTCGCGCGGCGGGCTCACGACGCCGGACTGACGGTGAGTTTCGACCCCGGCCGACGCATCGGCGAGCGGGCCTACTCGACCGCGATTTCGACCGTCGATTACCTGTTTCTCAACGACCGCGAGGCCGCACTCGCGCTCGACGCGTTCGAGTTGGCCGAACAGACGCTCGTTCTCAAACACGGCCCCGACGGCGCGGAGGTCAGAGACGACGGCGACCGAATCGCACATCCGGGCTACCCCATCGACGCGGTGGACACCACGGGTGCGGGCGACGCCTTCGCCGCGGGGTTCATCGCCGAACGGACCGCCGGTGCCGACTTCGAACGCGCCCTCGCGGTGGCGAACGCCTGCGGCGCGATAGTCTCCCGTTCGCCCGGTTCGCTCGGGACGCTCTCGCGGGATGCGGTCCGGTCGTTCCTCGGCGAGTGACCGACCCGGAACCGTGCCCTTATGAGTCGGCATCGCGTGGGTCTGACGAATGCCACCCGTCGCCCTCGCCGTCGTCGGCCTGTTCGACCCCGGCGAGGCACCTCTGTTTATCGCTCTGTGCGCGCTCGCAGGTCTGATCGCGTCTCTCGCGATGGATCTCTCGATGATTCAGCAAGAGGAAGGGTTTACCCCCGCGTACGTCGCCACGTCCGTCCTCCTGCGAATCCCGCCCGACGACGTCGGGTTCGTGGGCGCGAACGTCGTCCACCACGCCGTGGGGGTTCTCGCGGGGGCGATGTACGCCGTCCTCTATCTGCTTTGGGCGGCGTTTCTCCCCGTCGGGCCGGTCGTGGGGCGTCTCGGCGTCGTGCCGCACGTCGTCGCCGTCGTCGCCGTCGTCCTGTTCATCTACTCGTTTTTCGCGTACTTCGTCCTCCCGCGCGCCGGACGGACGATATACGAGGAGCGCTCGACTGCGGTCTGCGGCCAGTGGCTCCGCTCTTCTCTCGTCTTCGGCGCGGGACTCGTCCTCGTCGCACCGCTTCTCACGTCCGTCGTCTGAGCCGCACCGCTCGGCGATGAGGATTTGACCGCTCGGTTCCGAGCGGCAGCTCTCGGGTCGGGCCGCGAAAGGGGGAAGGGGGGAATGGGAAGGAAGGGGGACGGGTGGGCCGCCGGGACCGTCCGTGAGACGCGACCACCGGACGGCGGGCGCGGGAAGGGGGATGGGGGGACGGGTCGGGGGAGACCCGTGAACGACCGCACGTCCGGGAGGCGCTCGCCGCACCGACGGGAGACCGCCGCACCGTTGCGGAGCGGCGAGGGCGGGCGGAGCACGGGGGAGCGCTCCGCCGACCGAATCCATCGTTTCGACGACCACGGGTGGTACCCGGCGGCCACCTACACATCAGAGGGGGACATAGTTAGTTACGTGCAGGTTAGCCGACGGTAATCTCGTCGAACCACACGTTAGGCGTGGTTAAACTCCTCGTAACTGACCCGTCTCGACGGAGTACCGGACCGCGGCGCTTTTGACGTACAGACGAGACGACGTGCGTATGGCAAAACAGCCCCACCTACTCGTGTCGGAGGGAGACGTAAACGACATCGCACTCGTCCCGGGCGACCCCGGACGCGTGGACCGAATCGCCGGGCAGTGCGAGGATGTCGAAGAGGTGTCGGCCAACCGCGAGTACAAGATAGTCAACGCGACGTACGAGGGCGTTCCGCTCACCATCTGTTCGACGGGTATCGGCTGTCCGTCCGCCGCCATCGCCATCGAGGAACTGTCGCGCGTCGGCGTCGATACCGTGATTCGCGTCGGTACCATCGGCGCACTCCAAAGCGACATCGAAATCGGCGACATGATAGTCGCCACCGGCGCGGCGAAAGAGGAGGGCACCTCGAAGCGCTACGAATCGGCGGTCTACCCCGCGGTCCCGGACTACGAGGTGCTCACCTCTCTTGTCGATTCGGCCGAGGAAAACGACGAGGACGTCCACGTCGGCCCCATCGTCTCGGACGACGCGTTCTACAACGAATCCGACGACTACGTCGAAGACTGGGAGGACGCGAACTTGCTCGCCATCGAGATGGAGGCCGCGACGGTGTTCGCTCTCGCCCGACGAAAAGGGATGCGCGCCGGGGCCATCTGCACCGTCGACGGCAACCTCGTCGAGGGGACGCAGAAGGGCGCGGACGGAGAGGAGGAACTTCCCGAGAAGGCGAAGAACAACGTCGAGCGCGCGATTTCGCTCACCCTCGACGCGGTGACGACGCTCGCGTAGATGAACCCGCTTCGGAGCCTCCTCGCGTGGATTTCGGCCGCTCTCTCCCGATTCCGTCGGGTCGAGCGACGAGAGGCTTCGGAGTTCCGCCGGTGGCTACAGAACACGAACAACCTGCTTCACCTCATCGTCGCGGTCCTCGTTCCCCTCCTCATCGCGTTCGTCACCTACCTCTCGAACGCTCTCTCGACGTTCTCGTTTCTGCTCTTCCCGCCGCTTGCGGCCGGGACGTTCACGCTGTTTTCGGACCCCGAGGGCCGGTACTCGAAACCGGGGAAGTTCGTGGCCGGACTGACGCTCGGAGCGCTCTGCGGACTCGCGGCGTTCGAGTTCGCGGAACTTTTCTCCGGTCCGGCGGGAGACGCGTTCGTCCGCCCCGAGAGCGCCGGACTCGCCGTCTTCTTGACCGCGTTGGTGACGTGGGCTGCGGACGTCGAAGCGCCCTCCGCGTTCTCGACTGCGCTCTTGACGCTCGTCGCCGGACAGGTCGACCCCGTAGCCTACGTGGTGAGTATCTTCCTGTCGTCCAGCATCGTCGCCGTCGTCTTCGTCGTCTGGCGGTCGCGGTTCTACGAACAGCGCGCACGGTACCTCTACGAGACGGTCCGCGGCGACGACCACGTCCTCGTCCCGATGCGCGGCGAGACGGCCGCCCAGACGGCGCTTTTCGGCGCTCACCTCGCGGCCGCCCACGAGGCCGGAAAGGTCGTCCTCCTCGACGTCGTCCCGCCGGAACGGGTCTCTTCGGGCCCCGAGGCGAGTCCCGAGGGAGAGGAGTTAGACGCCGCTGGACCGTCCGGCGAGGAGACGCCTCGTTCGCGCGAGACGGACGAGGCGATAGAGCGACTGGAGTCGTGCGCCTCGGAGATACGAACCCACGTCGGCGTCCCCTGCGAAGTCGTCGTCGCGTCGGGAGAGCCGGTTCCGACGACGCTCGAAACCGCCGAGAACGCGAACTGTGACCTCGTCGTGACGCCGTACGAGGAGGACCGCGGGACGCTCTCGAACTACGTCGGCGGCGTCTTCGGCGGCCGGTTGGACGCCGTCGCGTTCAAGTCCGCGACCGAGACGCGGCGCTGGCGGCGCATCCTCGTCCTCGTCGCGCGGCCGGGCGATACGGCCCACGCGATGATAGATTTCGCGACGAGACTCGCCGGTCGCAGCGGTATCGTCAGCGTCACG
Source organism: Halopelagius inordinatus (assembly GCF_900113245.1). Taxonomy (NCBI): domain Archaea; kingdom Methanobacteriati; phylum Methanobacteriota; class Halobacteria; order Halobacteriales; family Haloferacaceae; genus Halopelagius; species Halopelagius inordinatus. The sequence continues at coordinate 444,283 of NZ_FOOQ01000002.1, read as the reverse complement.
ACGTGCATCGCGAAGGAAGTCGAACGCCGCGCCGCCGAAAGCCGACTCGCGAACCTCGTCGAGACGGCGGAGGGACCGATAGAGACGCGCGTATCGCGGTCGGACGTGTCGTCGTTCGTCCGCGCCAACGCGTCGGGCTACGACCTCCTCGTCATCGGGTCGAGTCACGAACGGTCCGCCGCCTCGCGGTTCGTCTCCCCGCCCACGTTCCGACGCATCCACGAAGCCGACTGCGACGTCGCCGTGTTCAACCGCGGGAACCCCTGACGCTCTCACCGCCCGCACCGTCTACTCCGCGTCGGGCGTACCGTCCGAGGAGTCGGGCCCGTCGCCCAACAGACGCCGTTCGAGTTCCTCGACGTTCTCGCCGCCGAGCGCGGACTCCGCGAGGAAATGCGCTCCGAGCGATATCGGGCTGATGACGGTGTCCGCTCCGGCGCGCTTCAGTTTGTCCGCGTTCTCGCGTTGGGTCACCGCCGCGACGATAGTCACGTCGGGGTGGAGTTCCCGCGCCGTCAGTATCGCGAGCGCGTCTTCCGCGTCGTTGTTCGTCGCGGTGACGACGGCCGACGCCGTCTGTATCCGCGCCGTCCGTTGCGTGTCCTCGTCGCTCGGGTCGCCCGTGAGGACGGTGTAGCCCCGTTCCGTGAGGCGGCGCGCGCGTTCCTCGTCCGGCGTCACGACGACGGTGTTCGCGCCCGCGAGTTCTTCGAGTATCGGTTCCGTCAGATCCCCGTGGCCGAGGACGAGGACGTGGTTTTCGAGGAGTTCGAGTTGTTGTTCGGTCATGCGTCCGAGTGCTTTCGACAGTTGCGTTTCGATGAGCGGAGAGAGGACGACGCCGGCCACCGCCGCGAACGAGGAGACGGTGAGCACGAGCATCGACAGCGTGAACAGTTCGCCGACGGCCGTACTCGGCGTGATGTCGCCGTACCCGACCGTACTCCCCGTCACGAGCGAGAAGTAGAACGCGTCGAGCAGGTTGTTGACGCCGTCGAAGTGCTCCTCTCTGAGCGTGAACGTCCCGATGGTTCCGTACGCTTGCGACCCCGCGAGCGCGCTCAACGCGGCGATTTGGGTCGTCGTCACGTCCATCTCGCGGTCGAACGACTGCCGGTTCAAAACGAGGAGGACGAACGCGACGACAGAAAGCGCCAACAGCGGAACGGAGCGACTGGCCGACTGTATCAGAGACTGCGCCACCGTTATCGGGAGGAGTGCGAGGGCGGCGTACAGCGCGGCCCGAAGTCCGCGGCGGAGGCCGAACGCGCTCAAGAGGAGCAAGAATCCGGTGATAGTGCCGGTGAACGCGGTAATCTGCAGGACGATGTCGGGAACCGTGACGCCGAACAGGACGGTACTGCCGCCGCTCAGCCCCGCGCCGATGTTGACGACACCGGTGGCGACGGCCAAAATCCCGACGACGAGCGTCGAGAGAAACGACGCGCGAGTCCCGACCCACCGCGCGTACTTGCCCGCCCATTCGGGTGCCATGTCCCTTCGTGACCACCGCCCGGCATAAAGGCCGTCGAACCGCGGCGTCCGCGCGCGGATACGGAAACAGTAATCTATCCGGAGTATCCGTACGTCGTATGGCATCACTCCCCCTCGAACTCCTCTACGGACTCTACCTCGGGGTGCTCACGGGATTCGTCCCCGCACTCATCGCGTGGGCGTTGGGATTCGGTTTCAAGTACTTCACGGGCATCACCATCCCCGGACTCGGTGTCGTCGGCCTCGGCGTCGCCATCGCGGGCCTCAACGGCGGCCTGTTGGCGCTTGCTGACCCCTCTCTGACGGGGTCCGAGAGCCAAGTGCGTCTCACCGTCGCTCTCCTCGTCGTGTTGATGGTGACGCTGTACGCGCACGGCCAGGGAGACAAGATGGGCGAGAACCTCCCGCGGCGACTCTCGTTCGGACGGTTCGCCGCTCGGACGCTCTCTGCGGACGTGGTGGAGCTAGTCGGCGGCCGCGGGCAGGTGCGCGTCACCGTCGTCGGCGACGTGGCCGACGTCGAGGGGTATCCGCCGCTTCCCGCGGACCTCAGAGAGAAGATTTCGACGGGCGAGTGGACGTTTCCCGCCGACGTCCCGGTCGACGAACTGGAGACGAGGTTCGCAGACCGCCTCCAGACCGAGTTCGACCTCGCCGACGTGTCGGTGACGCTCGACGAACGGGCGCGGGCGACAGTCGCCGCCGCGCCGCCGATGAGCGGACTCTCGAAGCGACTCGCCGCGGGCAAGCGCGCCATCTCGGTGACCGCACTCGCGCCCACGGGCGTCGCCCGCGGCGACGAAGTGACGGTGTTCGCGGGCGGCGACGCGTTCGACGCGACGGTGTTCGGCGTCGTGGACGGCGAGAAACCGGTCGCGAAACCGAGCGCCGACGCGGCACTCGCGGACGGCGGCACGGACGAAGACGTGCCGCCGCCACCGGAGACGGTTCCGGCCGCCGCGGGCGGGGAGTGTCGCGTGACCCTCGCGGTGGACCGCCCGACGGCCACCCGACTCGTCGCGACGGACGTAGACCGTCTCGTCGTTCGGTCTCGCGGGGTCCGAAGAGAGTTCGAGTTGATAAACCTGCTCCGCCGCGCCGGGAAGCGCTTCCGGCGACTCACCGTTCGAGAGGGCGGAGCGCTCGACGGGTCGACGCTGGGCGAGGCGACGGTCCGCGACCAGTTCTCCGTGGCGGTGTTGGCCGTCCGCCACGAGGGTCGGTGGTCTCTCGCCCCTCGCGGAGAGCGACGAATCGAGGCGGACGACGACGTCATCGCCGTCGGAAGCGCGACAGATCTGACGGCGTTCGCGGAGGCGGTCGCGTGATGCAGTTCCCGCAACTCGGCCTCGCCGACGTCGGTATCGACGCGGAACTCGCGGCTCTCGTCGGCGAGGTACTCGGCCTCGGCGTCCTCGCGGCCGTCGCCGCCGCCGCCGCGGCACTCGTCTACCGCTGGTACACCAGAGAGCGCATCCCGGCGTGGATAACGGCGATGGTCGGCGGGTCCGCCGTCGCCGTCTCGCGACAGGCGGTCGGTCTGTTCAGGGCCGCGACCGACCCGATGGTCGGTTCGCCCGCGGTGTTCGAACCGACGACGATGCTGGTCAACGTCTCGGCTCTCGGTCTCGCCGTCCTCGTCGCACCCACGGGACTCGCGATCGGCGACCGAATCGCGACCAACGTCTTCGCGGTGTCGGGGGCGCACGAAATCGACGCGGAGGTCAGCCGCCTCGTGCGGACCGTCGGCCGCGTCCGCGGCATCGAACTCCCCGAGTCGACCGACGACATCGACGACATCGACGGCTACGAACCCGTCACCGAGGAACGGAAGGCCACGCTGGCGGGTAAGACGCTTCTGTTCCCCCGCCGCCTCCGCGACGGCGAACTCGTCGAACGGTTCACGGAACGTCTGCAGACCGACCACGGCGTCGGCCACGTCGACGTCGAGATAGACGCGGACGGCACCGTCACCTACCTCGCCGTCGGCCGCCGCGCCGCGGGTATCGGGCCGACGCTCGCACCGGGGACGGCGGCGGTGGCGGTTCGGGCCGACCCCGGTGCCGGTGCGAGCGCCGGCGACGCCGTCCAACTGTGGCGAACCGGACCTGACGGTGAACCCGAACGCGCGGCGACGGCGGAACTGCGCGCCACCGCGGGCGACGTGGCCACCGTCGTCTTAGACGAAAAAGAGGCCGTCCAGTTGGACCCCGCGGAGTCGTACCGCATCCTCACGCTCCCCGACGAACCCGGCGCTGAACACGAGTTCGGGTCGCTCCTCCGCGCCGCGGACGAGACGATGGAGTCCGTGACGGTGCAAGCGGGGAGCGAACTCGACGGGGAGACGCTGAGGGCAGCGGACGCCACCGTCGCCGCGGTGAAACCGTCGGACGGGGTCGTAGAGGCGATTCCGTCGCGCTCTCGGTCGCTGGGCGCGGGCGACGTGCTCTACGTCGTCGCCAGACCCGAAGCGATTCGGCGCGTCTCCGGTCGCGCCGCGGCGACGAAGGACGCTCCCGCGACGGGCGAGTGACGACTCCAGACGCCGCGCCGACGCCGGACGGTGACCGACTTCGGGCGCAACCCTCATTTTCCCGCCCCGGAGAGATACTACCATGACAACGGTGCGCTGGAAGCTGTTTGCGGACCTCGCGGAGGCGGCGGGCGACCGAACCACGGACGTTCCCGTCGCGTCGGACGCCACGGTGCGCGATGCGCTCGACGCGCTCCTGGAAGACCGGGACGCGCTCGGAGACCGCATCTTGGACGAGGACGGCGAACTCAGAGAGCACGTCAACCTCCTGCAGAACGGGAGCGCGGCGTCCCAGTCGGACGCCGTCTCGGACGGCGACGAACTGGCGCTGTTTCCGCCGGTCAGCGGCGGGTGACCGAGAGCGTCACTCCCCGCCGAACCCGCGCCGCCACGACGTCGCCCACTTGCCGAGACGGGCGTTGGCGTTCATGAGCCAGACCCAGAGACGCCTCGGCATCCCCTCGGGCCGAACGAGGGGGTGACCGCGTTGCGTCGCGACGGTCTGGCTCTCCGTGAACCGGGCCATCCCCTGTTCGCCGTGTCGGCGGCCGAGTCCCGAGTCGCCCACCCCGCCCATCGGCGCGTCGAGCGACGCCCACGTCGCCGCGTAGGCGTCGTTGATGTTCACCGACCCCGCGTCGATTCGCGCCGCGGCCTGTTCGGCGCGCGCGGTGTCCTCGGACCAGACGCTCGCGTTCAGGCCGTACGGCCCCTCGTTTGCGCGTTCGACGGCCTCGGCGATACCCGACACCCCGTAGACGGAGGCGACGGGGCCGAACGTCTCCTCGCCGTACGCCGCCATCTCCGGCGTCACGTCGGTCAGGACCGTCGGTTCGTAGAAGTACGGTCCCACGTCCGAGCGACGACGGCCGCCGGTCAGCACAGTCGCGCCCTTCTCGACTGCGTCCTCGACGTGCGACCGAACCCTTTCTAACTGGGCCTCGGAGGCGAGAGAGCCGACGTCCGCGTCGTAGTCGTAACTCGCGCCCAGCGACAACCGCCGCGTCTCGCGGACGAACGCGTCTACGAACGCCTCGCGAATCGAGTCGTCGACGTACACCCGTTCGGCTGAGACGCAAAGCTGTCCCGCGTTCGCGAAACACCCCCGGGCGGCACCGCGGGCGGCCGTCTCCACGTCGGCGTCCGCGAGGACGAGAAGCGGGTTCTTCCCGCCGAGTTCGAGCGAACAGTCCGTGAGATGCCGCCCGGCGTTCGCCGCGACGGTGCGGCCCACCTCCGTGCTCCCGGTGAAACAGACGTGGTCCGCCTCGGCGACTATCGCCTCGCCGAGGTCCGACCCGCGCCCCGTCACGACGGGGACGAGGTCAGCCGGCAGACCCGACTCGACGAGAAAATCCGCCAGTTCGAGCGCGGTGAACGGCGTCCGTTCGTCGGGTTTCAGAACCGCGGCGTTGCCGGCCAAAAGCGCGGGAATCGCGTCGGAGACGGCGAGGGTGATGGGGTAGTTCCACGGCGAAATGACCCCGGCGACGCCCACCGGGCGGCGGTGTTCGACCGCCCGCGTGAGGAGAGGGACCGCACCGCTCCGCCGCCGACTCGCGAGGTGGTCTGCGGCGTGGTTCGCGTAGTAGCGCGCAGTGGCGGCGACGTCGAGGAGTTCCTCGTGGGCGTCGAATCGCGATTTCCCCGTCTCGGCCTGCGCGAGGTCCAACACCTCAGACTGCCGGTCGAGGAGGCGGTCGTGAAACCGCTCGAACACCGCCACTCGGTCCCCGAGCGGTCGGTCGGCCCACTCGGCTTGCGCCTCGCGGGCGCGGGCGAACGCCGATTCGACGTCCTCGCCCGTGCAGGCGGGGACGGACCCGAGCGTCTGCCCGTCGTACGGAGACTCGACTGCGAGCGTCGGTCGGTCGTCGGTCGTCTCGACGGCCGACGCGAGTGCGTCGAGACGGTCGGGACGAACCGACGGCGGCGTGGAGGATTCCATAGGCCGACGTTCGTCGGCGCGTCATATAACGGACGGGGAACGAAAGCGAGAACGGAAGACGGCAGGCTCTCTCTGTCGGCGAAACCGCGCGCCGGGCCGGTCCGACTACTCCGGACGCGGGCGGGCGACGAACAGGGTTTCGACGAGGCTGAACGGGTCGTAGACGGACTGGTGACACTGGCAGTAGACGTCGTCCGCCGCGTCGAACTTGGCGGCGTCTTCGGCCTGTTTGTACCCGGGGACGCAACAGAAGTGCGTACATTTGTTCAGCCACGCGACGAACCCCTGATCGGTCGACGCTTGGAGCCACGGGTCGTCCTGCGCCATCTGCTCTATCCGCGGAGAGCGGATGACCTGAATCGGGATGGTGTCTTCTGCGTCTTCGGACCGCCACCGGCCGGTGGCGGGTTTTCCGAGGCCGGACGCACCGATGCCGTTGCCCCAACTCTGGTAGTCTTCGAACATGCTGACGTTGAGGCGGTCACCCTCCGACAGTTCCTCCGACTGCCAGTCGTAGCCGGGGTTCGAACCGGAGATAAAGTAGTTGTCGCTGTCGTAGTCCGGTTCGATGCCCGCGTAGGACTCGACGCCGCAGTACTGGAACCACTCCGAGGAGTAGGTGACGCCGCTTCCTTGGTAGTCTTCGGTCTCGGCGATCTGGATGGAGACACCGTTTTCCTCTACGGTCTTGACTTCGGGCCAGACGCCCTTGAGGTAGCCTTCCTCGTCGATTTCGATCGGTATCTGCGGCATCCCGCGCGGCGCGGGACCGGCGGTGTTCTCGATGGCGAACGCCTGCGTCGTCCCACCACCGGCACCCGTGGAGGACGTCGCGCTGTTGATACCGGCGACCCCGGTCGCCCCGACGCCCGCGAGCGTCGCCCCACCGACGACTCCCTTGACGAATCGGCGGCGGCCCGAGTCCTCGGGATACTTGTCGCTCTCGCTCATACCCGACAGTTCGTGTCGCCGGTAAAAAGGGTGACGAAACCCCCGTTCGGGCGACAGCGCCGCCGTTCGAGGCGCGAACCAGGACTGCCGGACGCCCCGTCTCGCCCGGCGGGGTCCGCATCCGGCGCGTTCGGAAACCGGAAACTGGGACACCACGGCCTGTCTTTCACGATTTTTCGAACGCTCGGGCAAATTTTCGGCCGGGTTCGGGTGCTTTTACCGTCCCGCGGGGATACTCCAAGTTATGGAACTGCATACCAGGGACGTCAGACAGGACGTCCGAGAGTTGGGTGCCCTCCTCGGGGACGTCTTGGAAGAGCAGACGTCGACGGCGTCGTTCGAGACCGTAGAGGACCTCCGCACGGCCGCCATCGACTACCGAAAGGGAGAACTCGGCTCGCGAGACTCGCTTCACCGGACGCTCGCCGCTCTCGACCCCGCCGGAGAGAGCGTCGTCGCCCGCGCGTTCACGACCTACTTCGAACTCATCAACCTCGCAGAAGAGCGAGAGCGCGTCCGCACCATCCGCGAGAGTTCACAGGAGGGGTCGCTCAACGACGGGCTTCTCGCCACCGTCGAGGCACTCGTCGAGGGGGACGCGGACGCGGATACGGTCCAGCGCGTCCTCGACGACGTCCTCATCGAACCGACGTTCACCGCCCACCCGACAGAAGCCCGCCGGAAGACCGTGAAGGCGAAACTCCGCTCTATCGCCCGTGACCTCGAAGAACTCGACGAACGCCGCCTCACGGATCAGGAACACGACCGAGAGTGGCGGCGCGTCGACGCCGAGGTGACGAGCCTCTGGCAGACGTCGCAGGTCCGCCAGCGCCGACCGGAACCGCAAGACGAGGCCCGAAACGTCCAGTGGTACTTAGAGAACATCCTCTTCGACGTCGTCGGCGAGGTGTACGCCGAGTTAGAGGACGTCCTCGCGGACGAGTACCCCGACGTAGAGGTGCCGAAACTGTTCGAGTTCCGCTCGTGGGCGGGGTCGGACCGAGACGGCAACCCGTTCGTGACGACGGACGTGACGACGGACACCTTAGAACGGCAACGCGCGGTCGTCCTCGGGAAGTACCAGGACGCGCTGAAGCGTCTCTCGGGCGTCCTCAGTCAGGACGGCGACCGAATCGACACCGGCGTCGAGTTCAAACGCTCTCTCGCGGCCGACAGAGAGCGCCTGCCCGGCGTCGCCGTCGAAACCGAAGAGCGGTACCCCGACGAACCGTACCGCCAGAAGCTGAAACTGATGCGCGAACGCCTCCGACGCATCGAGGACGTCCGCCCGAGCGGATACGCGGACCACCACGAACTCCTCGAAGATCTGGAGGTAATCGACCAGAGCCTCCGGAACAACGGTGCGGAGATAGTCGCAGACGAGTATCTCCGACCGCTCATGCGGCAGGTGGACACGTTCGGCTTCACGCTCGCGAGCCTGGACCTGCGCGACCACCGCGAGAATCACACCGAGGCGGTCCACGAAGCCCTCGCCAACGAGGGCATCGACTACCGCGGGCGAGACGAGGACGAACGCGTCGAGATACTCACCGACGCCGTTCTCCAGTCCGAGACGACGGTGAATCTGGACGACCCCGGCGACGTCTCGGACACCGCAGAGCGCGTCCTCGAGCGCTTTCAGGAACTCGGCGAGTGGCAACGGGAGTTCGGCGTCGGCGCGATAGACACCTACGCCATCTCGATGACAGAAGAGCCGAGTCACGTCCTCGAAGTGCTGTTCCTCGCGGACCAGGCGGGCGTCGTCTCCCTGCCCGACCACTGCGGACTCGACGTCGTTCCCCTGCTCGAAACCGAGTCGGCGCTGAACGGCGCGCGCCGCATCATGGGTACCCTCTACGAGAACGAGGCGTACGAGCAGGTGTTGGCCGCGCGGAACAACGTCCAAGAGATAATGCTCGGCTACTCCGACTCGAACAAGGAGAACGGCTTTCTCGCGGCCAACTGGGACCTCTACAAGAACCAACGTCGCCTCGCGGACATCTGCGACGACTTCGACGTGAAGATGCGCCTGTTCCACGGCCGCGGTGGGTCCATCTCCCGCGGCGGCGGCCCGATGAACGAGGCGATGCTCGCGCTTCCGAACGAGACGGTGACGGGTCAGATAAAGTTCACAGAACAGGGCGAGGCCATCGCCGAGAAGTACGGAAACCCCCGCATCGCGGAGCGAAACCTCGAACAGATGCTGAACGCGCAGGTTCGCTCGCGGTTCGAGTCCATCCGCGAACCCGAAGAGGACGTCCCCGACGAGTGGATGGACGCGATGGACACGATGGCCGCGGCGGCGCGAGAAGAGTACTACGACTTGCTCGAATCGGACGGCTTCGTCTCGTACTTCGAGCAGGCGACGCCCATCACGGTCATAGAGGAGTTGAACCTGGGCTCTCGCCCCGCCTCTCGCTCCGACGCCGAACGCACGGTAGAGGACCTCCGGGCCATCCCGTGGGTGTTCTCGTGGACGCAATCGCGGTGCATCCTCCCCGGATGGTACGCGCTCGGAACGGGTATCGAGGCGTATCTCGACGACGGCGGCGACGTGGAGACGCTACGCGAGATGTACGACGAGTGGCCGTTCTTCCGGACGACGCTCGACAACGCCTCTCAAGCGCTCGCGCGCACCGACTTCGACATCGCGAGCGAGTACGCGGACCTGGCGGAGCCGTCGCTCAGAGAGTCGTTCTTCCCGCGTCTCGAAGGCGAGTACAACCGTGCGCGCGACGTCGTCCGCGAAGTCAGCGGCCGCGAGTCGCTCTTGAAGCGCGACTGGTTACAGCAGAGCCTCCGTCGCCGGAACCCTTACGTCGACCCGTTGAACCTGCTCCAGACGCATCTACTGGCGCAGTCTCACAGGACCGAAATCGAGGAACAGACGCTCAGACTGACGGTCAAAGGCATCGCCGCGGGGATGAAAAACACCGGGTGAAAAAGGAGGGCTCGCCCGGATTCCGGACGGTCGGTCGGAGTCGATTCAACGCTGTCTGATGTCGTACTGGCGACCGCACTTCGGGCAGGTGTTCCGGGTGAGTCGGAACTGCGACTTCAGTCGACGGCGGACGCCTCCGACGTCGCCCTCCGGAGGGAACTCGGCGTCTATCACCTGTCCGCAGTGCGGGCACGCCACTGCCGCGACTGCCATACCAATCGTTCGAACGTGATGGATAGTATATCTTTTTAAACGCCGTCGGGAACGTCAGCCCGTCTAACCGGTATCGGAGTCGCTCGGAGAACGCGTCGTCTGACGAGAAAGCGCCGGTTCGGTGCACCGAGTTAGCCGTGGTTCCACGGGGCTTCCTCGAAGTCGACGATGCGGTGACGGTCCTCGATTCCGTCGATCGCGTCCACGTCGTCGGCGTCGAGTTCCACGTCGAGTGCGGCGTAGTTCTCCGTGATGTGGTCCGGCGAGGCGGCTTTCGGGATGGCGGTGACGTTCTCTTTCTGCATCAACCACGCGAGAGACACCTGCGCGGGCGTCGCGTCGTGTTTCTCCGCCACCTCACGAATCTCCGGCACGTCCGCCACCTGATTTCGGGCGATGGGACAGTAGGCCACCAGTCGGTGGTCGTGTTCGACGGCGAGTTCGTGAAGTTCGTCCTGCGGGAGCATCGGATGCATCTCGACTTGGTGCGCGTAGACCGGCGCGTCGAGTCGGTCGATGGCGTCTTCGAGTTGGTCCGGTCGGAAGTTGCTCAGGCCGATTCGGTCGATTACGCCCTCGTCGACGAGTTCGTCCAAGGCCGGGAGCGTCGCTTCTGGGTCGTACGTCTGTATCGGCCAGTGGACGTACATCAGGTCGATACTGTCCGCGCCGAGTTTCCGAGCGCTCTCGCGCGTCGATTCGAGGACGTCGTCGTACGCGAGCGACTCCGTGTCTATCTTCGAGGCGACGAACAGGTCCTCTCGGTCCACGTCCGCGCGCGCAATGCCGTCGCCGACGGCCGCCTCGTTCTCGTACCCCTGCGCGGTATCGATGTGGCGGTAGCCGACGTCTACTGCCGTCTCGACCGCAGTCGCGCACTCGTCGAGGTCGTCCATCTGGTACGTCCCGAGACCGAACTGCGGAATATCCATACCGCCCTCTCGGACACCAGTGGGTCAACGGCTACGGTCCCGGCAGAGTCGTCGGGTACCGCCGTCGGCCCGCCCCGCGGTCCTGTAACGGGACCGACACCACTAATCCCGTAACGGGTCAACGAGGAAGCGATGACCGACTCCGATGCGGACTCAGACGCCACCTTCCTGCTGTACGGCGCGTACGGCTACACCGGGCGACTCGTCGCCGAGGCGGCGGCCGAACGCGGTCTCGAACCGATTCTGGCCGGACGCGACTCCGAGCGGGTGTCGGCCGTCGCGTCGGACCTCGACCTCCCGAGTCGGACGTTCGACGTGCGGGAGGCCGCCGCGTTCGTCGACGACGTGGACGCCGTCCTCAACTGCGCGGGGCCGTTCGAGAAGACGGCGGACCCGATGGTCGACGCCTGCATCCGAGAGGGGACGCACTACCTCGACATCACGGGCGAACTCTCCGTCTTCGAGCGAATCAAGCGGCGGGACGCGGAGGCCGACGACGCGGGCGTGACGCTCCTCCCCGGCGTCGGGTTCGACGTGGTCCCCACGGACTGTCTCGCCGCCCACCTGAAGCGGCGACTCCCGGCGGCGACGCATCTCGCTCTCGGGTTGGACGCCGCGGGAACCATCTCGAAGGGAACGACGAAGACCGTCCTCTCGGGCATCGGCGACGGCGGCGCGGTCCGCGAGAACGGCGACCTGCGGTGGGTCCCGGTCGGCCACAAGACCCGCGCCATCGACTTCGGCGAGGGCCTGAAGCGCGCGGTCACCATCCCGTGGGGCGACGTGTCGACGGCCCACGTCACCACCGGGATTCCGAACATCGAGGTGTACGCCGCAATGCCTCCGGCGGGCCGCCGACTCCTCGGGGCCGCGAACTACCTCGGCGGCCTTCTGAGCGCCGCGCCCGTGCAAGCGGTCCTGCACCGTCTCGTGGACCGGTACGTCGAGGGACCGGACGAACGGACCCGCAGAGAGGGCTACGGCCTCGTCTGGGGGGAGGCCCGGTCGCCGGGCGGCCGCGTCGTCTCCCGCCTCAGAACGCCCGAGACGTACCGCTTGACCGTCGAAACGTCGCTTCTGTGCGTGGAGAAAACCCTCTCGGGCGACGCGCCGACGGGCTATCAGACGCCCGCCTCGGCGTTCGGCCCGGACCTGATTCTCGAAGTCCCCGGCACCGAACGCGTCGATATCGACGGCGACGAGGTGGTCGAACGGGTCAGCGGGCCCGAACTCGAAGAGACGACGGGTCGAGGCGGGGGCGATTACTGACGCGGGCTACAGGTCGAGTTCGACGGGCGAGAGGCCCGTCGAGGCGGTGAACTCTCGAATCTTCTCGGCGCGGGCGGCGATTTCGTCCGGCGCGTGAGAGTCGGTGCCGACGACGAACTCGACGCCCGCGTCCCGCAGAGCCGAAAAGAGGGCGGGCGTCGGGTGGAACTCGCCGTAGTCGTCGAGGACGCGCCCGGCGTTTATCTCGGGGACCGTCCGCGAGTCGGCGAACGCCCGCGCGACGCGGTCGTACTGGTCTTCGGTCGCGAGGCCGCGAAGCGCGGCGTTGCGTTCGACCAAGTCGACGTGGGCGGCTATCTCGAACAGTTCCGACTCCGCGAGGGCGACCACTTTCTCGAAGTATCGCTCGACGGTCGCGCGGCGTTCGGCCTCCGACATCGCGGCGAACGGTTCCTCGTAGTGGACGTTCGTCCCGTCGAGAGAGTGGACGCTCCCCACCGTGTAGTCGAACGCCGCCTCGTCGAGGAACGCTCGAATCTCCGCTTCGGCGTCCGGTTCGTAATCCATCTCGGCGGAGTCGTACACCTCGATTTCGAACCGGTCGCGTAACTCCTCTATCGCGCCTCGGCGTCGGGGGTACGTCTGGTCGAGGGCGAAGCCGTATGCGTCTCGAAAGCGCCGTATCCGCTCGTCTGGGACGACGACGCAGTGGTCTGCGATGCCGACGCCCGACAGTCCGGCCGCCTCCGCGGCCCCGAGCATCGACGGGAGGAAGTCGCCGTCGGAGTAGTTCGAGTGGACGTGGTAGTCGTACACGTTGGTCGTCGATAGGGGGCCGTCGGGATAGAACCTTGCGCCGCCGTGCGAACGTTTCCCACGACGTGTTCGATTCGAACGAACGTGCGGTTACCTGACACGGAATCGTCCGTCCGAAACGGTTTTGAGTCGCGCTGGCACACACTCGGTATGCCGAAGGAACCCGAAACCGGGTACGACCCGTCGCTGGGTCGGAAGTTCATTTTCGTAACGGGGGGCGTGATGTCCGGCCTCGGAAAGGGAATCACCGCCGCGAGTACGGGACGACTGCTCTCGAACGCCGGATTCGACGTGACGGCGGTCAAAGTCGATCCGTATCTGAACGTGGACGCGGGGACGATGAACCCCTACCAACACGGCGAGGTGTACGTGTTGAAAGACGGCGGCGAGGTGGACTTGGACCTGGGGAACTACGAACGGTTCCTCGGGACGGACATGACCTCGGACCACAACGTCACCACGGGCAAGACGTACCAACACGTCATCCAAAAGGAGCGTTCGGGCGACTACCTCGGGAAGACGGTCCAGATTATCCCCCACATAACCGACGACATAAAGCGCCGCATCCGCGAGGCGGCCGAGGGGACGGACGTCTGCATCGTCGAAGTCGGCGGCACGGTGGGTGACATAGAGGGGATGCCCTACCTCGAAGCCCTCCGTCAGTTCGCCCACGAGGAAGACGACGGCGACATCCTGTTTACGCACGTCACCCTCGTTCCGTACTCGAAGAACGGCGAGCAGAAGACGAAACCGACGCAACACTCCGTGAAGGAACTCCGAAGCACCGGCCTCCAACCCGACATCCTCGTCGGCCGGTCGTCGGACAAACTCGACTCCGAGACCAAAGAGAAGATAGCGCTCTTTTGCGACGTGCCGACGGACGCGGTGTTCTCGAACCCGGACGTAGAGGACATCTACCACGTCCCTCTGATGGTCGAAGAGGAGGGATTAGACGAGTACGTCATGGAGCGTCTGAACCTCGCGGACGAGGCCCTTCCGGCGGACGAACGCGACAACCGGTGGCGCGAACTCGTCACGCGCGACCGGACCGAGTCGGTCGATATCGCACTCGTCGGGAAGTACGACCTCGAAGACGCGTACATGTCGGTCCACGAGGCGTTGAAACACGCCGGTATCGAACGCCGGACCGACGTGAACGTGCTGTGGGTGGATTCGGACGAGATGCTCGACAAGCACGCGGACCGCCTGAAGGGGGCCGACGGCGTCGTCGTCCCCGGCGGGTTCGGCACCCGCGGCACCGCGGGGAAGATAGAGGCCATCCGCTACTGCCGCGAGAACGACGTGCCGTTCCTCGGCCTCTGTCTCGGCTTCCAGATGGCCGTCATCGAACACGCCCGTAACGTCCTCGGACTCGACGGCGCACACTCCGCCGAAATCGACTCCGACACGGACCACCCAGTCATCGACCTCCTGCCCGAACAGTACGAACTCGACGAGATGGGCGGGACGATGCGTCTCGGCGCCCACGAAACCGATATCGAACCCGGTACCTTGGCCGAACGCGTCTACGGCGACACCGTCTGCACGGAACGACACCGCCACCGCTACGAGGTCAACCCCGAGTACATCGACGAACTGGAATCCGGTGCCCTCACGTTCTCCGGGCGCGCAGCGAATCGTATGGAGATTCTCGAACGCGACGACCATCCCTACTTCCTCGGGACGCAGTTCCACCCCGAGTTTCGGTCGCGCCCCGACCGCGCCAGTCCGCCGTTCGTCGGCTTCTTAGACGCCGTCCTCGGCGAGTTAGACGCCCGCAACCGCGAGGAGGTGGAGGCCTGATGGTCGACGCGGACTCCTTTATCGACGACGCGGTCGAAGAGATTCGCGACGCCGTCGGCGACGAACACGCCATCATCGCCCTCTCGGGCGGCGTGGACTCCTCCGTCGCGGCGGCACTCGCCTACCGGGCCATCGGCGACCAACTCACCCCCGTCTACGTGGACACGGGCCTGATGCGCGAAGGCGAGACGGCGCAGATTCGCGACACCTTCAGCTACATGGATAGCCTGCAGGTCGTCGAGGGTGAGGACCGCTTCCTCGACGCACTCGCGGGCGTCACGGACCCCGAAGAGAAGCGCAAGGTCATCGGCGAACAGTTCATCCGCGAGTTCGAACGCGAGGCGAAGGCGTCCGACGCGCAGTACCTCGTGCAGGGGACCATCTACCCCGACCGAATCGAGAGCGAGGGCAACATCAAATCCCACCACAACGTCGGCGGCCTGCCCGACGTGGTGGACTTCGAGGGCATCGTCGAACCCGTCCGCGACCTGTACAAAGACGAGGTGCGGGACGTCGCCCGCGAACTCGGCCTCGAAGAGATAATCTCCGAGCGGATGCCGTTCCCCGGCCCCGGACTGGCCGTCCGCGTCATCGGCGAGGTGACGAAGGAGAAAGTCGAGGTGGCGCGCGCGTCGTGTCACGTCGTCGAAGACGAAGTCGAGAAACACGACCCCTGGCAGGCGTTCGCCGCCGTCATCGGGAAGGGAACCGGCGTGAAGGGCGACAACCGCGTCCACGGCTGGATCGTCGCCGTTCGCTCCGTCGAATCCCGCGACGGGATGACCGCGCGGGCGCAGGAACTCCCGTGGGAGACGCTCCAACGCATCCAATCGCGCATCACCGGCGAGAACGAGAACGTCGCTCGCGTCGTCTACGACGTAACGCACAAGCCTCCGGCCACCATCGAGTACGAATGACCGTGCTCATCGCAGGCGAAGACGCAGACGGACTCGGCGACGCCCTCCTCGACTACGGTGCGGACCTGACCCGCATCGAGGGGATGGCGACCCGAGAATCGCTCCTCGCGGCGGGAATCGAGACGGCGGACCTCCTCGTCCTCACGGAGATGGACGACGCCTCGGCGATTCCGGTCGCGAAAGAAGAGAACCCCGACGTGCGCGTCGTCACGTACGCCCGCGACTCCCTCCCGGAGTTCGTCCGCGGGCAGACCGACCTCGCGGTCGACCCCGACCTCCTCTCGGTCGACGTCGTCGCCGAGGAACTGGTCGGCGCGTAAGCGACCCCGGCCGCACTCGAAATTTTTCGCTCGAACCGCGACCCCTCGGTACGGACTGTTTCACCGAATAAATCCGAATTAAACCCACGTTCCGGGGTTGAAACGGCTGAAATCGAACTTACGGTCGTCACGGTTGAAGTGGGTCCCACTCGTAGCGAGAAACGCGATGAGGTGACCGATGCCCATCGCAATCGCCGTGACGTCTCCCCGTTCACCGGGGCGTCGCAGAACTCCGCGGCCGACGCGCCCGCCCCACCCACCCGCGACGGCCGCGAGACGACACGACGCACTCGCGGCGGCCGACGCCACCGCGTCTGTCGCGTGCCGGCACCGCGGTTGACCGCAACCGCGACGGCGGACCCCGTCTCACCCCACTTCGTCCCATCCCACCCGACTCCCCCCGGGGTTCGACGACGACGGGTTCGCCCTCGCCGAGTGCGAGTGCCGTTCCGCCTCGGGCGACGGTTCGTTCGGCACCCGAATCGTCGGCTTCCGTGCGGGCCGACCACCAGAGGCACCCTTCCGGAGGCCGACTCGTCTCCGGGCGAACGACCGGATACCGCGGACACCGCGTCCGCGCGTCGGGTCGAGGCAGTTCGTTAGCTCACGTTCCCGAACGGTTCACCGCGACGTGGTCTCTCGGTTCCGTTCGGTTCGACGCCTCGCTACTCCTCTTCTCTCGGTCCCCTCGTGAGAGTGGACGCGCCGAGTCGTGACTTCGCTCGGGTCCTCGTCCGCCCACGTCCGGATTTATGCCTCCGGCGGGCCTCCGTTCGCGCATGGCAGACGAGTTCGACGTCCTCGCCGCGGCCGAATCGACTCTCGACCCCGACGACTCGGAGGTCGAAACGGCGGAACTGGTCGTCTCCGACGACGTGTTGGTGAAGGCGTTCGCCCTCGGTCCGGGCGCGACGCTCTCCCCGCACGAACACGGAGAGAGCACGAACGTCTTTCACGTCCTCCGCGGGTCGGTCACCGTCGTCCGGGACGGAGAGGAGGAAGTCGTCGACGCGCCCGGCGTCGTCCGCCACGACAGAGGCGTCTCTCACGGCGCGCGAAACGAGACGGACGAGACGGTGCTTTTCACGGCGAGTCTCTGTCCCCTGCCGGAGTGACGACGCCGTACGTTCGGCCCCGAACCCGGTCCGGTCCGTCGGGGGTGGGTTGCCACCGTCGAAACCGACATACGCACCGCTGTTGAACTGCCGCCGATGAGCGACCGCGTCCGCGTCGCCGCCGGGGCCCGCATCCACTTCGGGTTCGTGAACCTGAGCCTCGCGCACGAACGCCTCTACGGAGGACTCGGCGTCGCCCTCGACGACCCGGAGACGAGGGTGGTCGCCGAACCGGCAGAGCGGGTGGTCTGTGCCGACGCGCACGCCCGCGAGTACGCCGAACGCGCGGCGAACGTTCTCGGCGTCGCGGGCGCGCGGGTCGAAGTCGAGTCCGCACTCCCGCGACACGCCGGACTCGGAAGCGGCACGCAACTGGCGCTGGCCGTCTTCGCCGCCGTCGCCCGGGCCAACGGTAGAGAGAGCGACGAACGCGCCGCCGCGCCCGAACTCGGACGCGGCGGCCGGTCCGGCGTCGGCGTCGCCGCCTTCGAAGACGGCGGGTTCCTCGCGGACGCGGGACATCCGACGGCCCGCTTTACCACCGCCCGCCCGGACGACGGCGAGTGGACGGTGCCGCCCGTCGCCGTCCGACACGACGTGCCGGCGGAGTGGCGCTTTCTCCTCGTCGAACCCGATATCGACCCCGGACGCGACGGCGACGAGGAGGACGACAGCATGCGCGCGGTGGTCGAACGCGCCGACCCCGCGGTGTCGGACCGCATCGCGGGCGTCTTGAGTCGCCGCCTCCTCCCCGCCGTCGCCGCCGGCAACGCGGAACGGTTCGGCGAAGCGGTGGAAGACATCGGCCGACTGAACGGGTCGTGGTACGCCGACGAACAGGGCGGAGTCTACCGCCCGCCCGTGGGCGAACTGGTCGCGACGCTCTCTGAGCATCCCGCGGTGTACGGCGCGGGGCAGTCGTCGTGGGGGCCGACGGTGTACGGCATCACCGACGCCGCACGCGCGTCGGAGGCGCGCGCGGCCGGGCGGGCCGCCTTAGACGCCGCGGGCGTCGACGGCGAGGTGCGAACGGTCTCCGGACGCAACGTCGGCGCGCGGGTCGAACACGGGGACGACGCGCCCCGAAACGGTTAACGGAGGGGACCGAGACGACGGAGCATGGACAGCATCCCCTTCGGGGTGTCCCGTCTCGATTCGATAATCGGCGGCGGGGCGCCGCCGGGTACGGTCGTTCTCCTCGTCGGCGAACCCGGGGCCGGTGCCCGCGAGTTCGTCTACACGAGTGCGGCGATGAACGCACTCGCGCACGCCGACGACGAACTGTTCGACCTCCACTACGGGTCGCTTCACGACGACGCGTCCGTCCCCCCGGAGATTCACTACCTCTCGTTTATCGACGACGAATCGGCGATTCGGCGGGAGATGGCGTACGTTCTCGACGAGGAGTTCCTCGACGCCGCAGTCGACCGCATCCGGTTTCACGACCTCAGCCCCGAGTACTTTCAACTCAGCCCCATCCCTCGGGAGTGGTACATGGGGGAGACGACGACGCTCCGTGACCTCGGCGAGTCGCACAACCGCGAGTCGGTGATGACCGCGCTCGGCGGACTGTTGAGCGAGAACGCGCCGAACAACCTCGTCGTCATCGACTCCATCACCGACCTCGTCGGGTCCGTCTCGGAGGAGGTCGAGTGGGAGGACATCGCGATGCTGATGCGCGGCCTCGGGAAGGTATCGCACGAGTGGGGCGGACTCGTTCTCGCTCTCGCCAGTCGCGAGACGCTCGAACGGACGGAACTCGGACATCTCGTCGACGCCGCGGACGGGACTCTCCAGTTCGAGTGGGAGACCGGCGGGTCGAAACGCGCGCGGACGCTCGTCGTCCGAGAGTTCCGCGGCGTCCTCTCGCGCCTCGAAGACGAAAACATCGTCCGCTTCGAGACGGAGATACACGAGAGCGGGTTCGACGTGACGGACGTTCGGAAGATTCGCTGACAGCTCTCCCGGAAATAGTTAAGTAAGAACAACGTAACGTTCGCACGAATGGGAGGGGAGCAGGTGGAGTCACTGTCAGACGAACTCACGCGATGGCTCGACCGGAAGGCCGAGGAACTCGGGACGAGTCGCGCGGAAGTCGTATCACGCGCAGTCACCGCGTACCGTCTCGTAGACGAGAACCACGAATCGCTGGCCGACGCGGCGGCGAGCGACGAGGACGGGTCGAGACGCGACGAACTGACGGGCCGCCTCGACGAACTGGAGGCGGAGTTCGACGAGAAACTGACAGACGTCCGAGAGAGAGTCGTCCAAGTGAAGCGCGAAGCCGACGAGAAGGCCCCCGTCGGTCACGACCACCCGGAGACGTCCGCGCGCGTCGACGAAATCGACGCGGAGTTGACGGCGTTGGACGAACGGATCGAAGCCGGGTTCGGAAACTACGAGGAGATTCTCGACTATCTGACCGAGACGACGGACGACGCCGAGGCGAAACTCGACACCCTCGCGACGGCCGTGGTGGACCTCAGACGCCGCGCCGACGAGTTAGAGCGGTCGAACGCCGAGTCCGCCGCGGCGACCGAACTCAAGCGCGAGGCGAACCGGACCGGCATCGAGAAAGCGTCCTGTGAGAACTGCGAGGCGTCCGTCTCCGTTTGCCTCCTCGACGGACCGTACTGTCCGCACTGCACGTCGACGTTCGACGGCGTGCGGCCGAAACGGGGTCTCTTCGGCACCGCGACGCTCACCGTCGGCAACCGTCCGAAACTCGAAGGACCCGACACCGAGGAGGCGCCCGAGGGCCTCTTCGAGGAGGGCGCGTAGGCGTGGGAGACGACGAGAGCGAGAGCGACCCGTTCTCCGACCTCGCACGTCGCGTCGCGACCAGACGCGGCCGCGAGTTGGAGGCGGCGGACGACGACGGCGAACTCGGAGGCGGACCGACCCCCGACGAACGGACGGGCGAGGAGACGCCCGAGGAGTCGGCTCCGTTGTCCGACCTCGCACGTCGGGTCGACGAACGCCGCGCGTCGCGTTCGACCGCGGAGAGAGACGGCCTCTTCGAGGAGATGAGCGCGGGCGACGTGGACGAAGAGACGATGTGGGCGAGTCTCACCGATGCGGAGGACGCGGACGCGAACGCGGCGGGCGTCGGAACCGGGGCGTCCGCGGCGGAGGCGGGCGACGAGGGGGCGGGACACGACGACCACGTCGTCCCGAAAGCGGAGTTCTGCGAGCAGTGTCCGTATCTCGCCGACCCGCCGGAACTCGCGTGCGACCACGGCGCGGCCGAAATCGTCGAAGTCGTGGACGCCGACAACTTCCGGGTGCGGCACTGTCCGATGGTGGACGACGCCGAGTGAACGGGTCGGCGTCCGAGACGCCTTTCAGTCCGCGGCGCGAAGACCGCTTCATGCAGTTTTGCGACGAGTGCGGTTCCATGATGGTCAACCGAGACGGCGAGATGGCCTGCACCGACGACGACTGCGGGACCACCGCCGAACAGGACCGAGAGTTGGCGGCACAGTTCGTCTCGACCGAAGAACAGAGCGGCGACGAACTCATCGAAACCGAGGAGGGCGCCGACTTCGAGGGCAAACCCACCGCCACCGACGTGACGTGCGACGACTGCGGCCACGGCGAGGCGTGGTACACCATCAAACAGACCGGCTCCGCCGACGAACCGCCGACGCGATTCTTCAAATGCAAAGAGTGCGGACGCAGGTGGCGCGGATACAACTGAGGTCAGTCGGCAGCCTCTTGTGACACCTCGTTGAACTGTCTTGTATGGCCCTCCGCGAACGCCTCCGCCCGTGGCACGGTCTGTTGGTCGCCGTCTTCCTCGTCGGCACGGCGTGGTCGCTATCGGAGACGGCGGACCCGTTCTCGCTTCCGGCGGTCGTCTTCGGCGTCTTCTACGGCCTGCTTTGGGCCGTCGGCTTCCAGTTCACCGTCGGTATCCTGTGGGCGTACGCCGTCGAGTACCACAACGCGGGCGGGAGTTGGACCGACCTGCCGTTCGTCGCCCCGTTCGCCGTCGCTCTCGTCGCCGGTGTCGCAGTCGGCGTCGCGTTCGAGGACGTCGGCGTCGGCGCGTGGGCGGCGTTCTGGACGTTCGTCGTCGCGGCGGCGGCCGTCGCCGTCGCCGTCTGGATTCGGGTCGGCTACCGCGAGTCCGCCACCTGAAGGAACGGCAGGAGGAAGTCGGCCACCCGAACCGCGACTTTCCCCGCCTGCCCGATGAAGAAGTGGTCGGCGCTGAACTCCACCACCGACTGCTGCGTCTCGCGGGCGCGTTCGACCACGGGACCCCACTCGACCGTATCGTCGCGCGTCCCGTAGAGGACCTGCACGGGCACCGGGATGTCGTCGAACGACGCGACCACGTCTAAGTCCTGCGCGAGGCGGGCCGTCGGCGCGAGTGCGGAGACGGCGGCGACGGACTGCGTCCGTCGGCATGACGAGCTTCGCTCGTCAGCGTCCGCGTCCGCGTCGGCACCCTCCGCGACGGCGAGAAGCGCCGTCGTCGCGCCGAAACTGAACCCGAACAGCCCCACGCGGTCGTATCGCTCCCGCGCCCACGCGACGGCGTTCGTCGCGTCCGCTTTCTCGCCGCGCCCCTCGTCCCACGCGCCGTAGTCGAACCGGAGACAATCGACGCCGCGGGCGGTCAGTTCGTCGCTCACGGCGACGAGTCTGTCGTCGCCGCGGTGTCCGCCGTGTTGGGGGTGCGGCGGGCAGGCGACGACGCACGCCGTCGCGTCCGTTCCGTCCGCCTCGTCGAGCGATGCCCGAACGTCGCGGCCGCCGGGGACGAGTACCGTCTCGGCCATACGACCTCTCTCTCGCGTGAGGTTTTAAGCCCGGCGTGACCAAAAAGGAGGTATGGGAATCCTCTCGCGCACGTCGTACGTCATCCGGTCGAAGATAAACGCCATCCTCAATCGGTCCGAGGACCCCGGAGAGACGTTGGACTACTCCTACGAGAAGATGCGAGACGAACTCCAGCAGGTCAAACAGGGTATCGCCGACCTGACGACCCAAAAGAAGCGACTGGAGATTCAAAAGCGCCGACTCGAAGAGAACGTCGAGAGACACAACGAACAGGCGCGCGAAGCCGTCAATCAGGACCGCGACGACCTGGCGCGGCAGGCGTTAGAGAAGAAGCAATCGAAGATGAACCAGATAGAGGACCTAGAGACCCAGATTGCGAACCTCCAAGAGACCCAAGACAGCCTCGTCGACAAGAAGAACCAACTTCAGAACCGCATCGAGGAGTTCCGCACCAAAAAGGAGACGATGAAGGCCCGGTACGACGCGGCGGAAGCCTCCACGCGCGTCTCCGAGGCGATGTCCGGCGTCGGCGACGAGATGGCCGACGTGGGCCGCGCACTCGAACGCGCGGAGGACCGCACCGACGAGATGGAGGCGCGTTCGGCGGCGATGGACGAACTCGCCGACACGGGCGCGTTCGACGACGCCCTCTCCGATAAGGACTCCATCGACCGCGAACTCGAATCCGGACGGTCCTCGCGAGAGGTCGACACCGAACTGGAGACGCTGAAAGCCGATATGGGCAAAGGCTCCCCGCCGGAGACCGAAAGCGACGACGGCGAGACGGCGGACGTAGAGTCCTCGGACGTCGACGTCGCGGACGAAGACGTCGAAGCCGAACTGGAAGAACTGCGGAACGAAGACGACGCGTAACGGCCCGAGTGGCCACGACGACTTTATCGCGCGTCGCTGAACGTCTCTCACGACAGATGGGTTTCGACGACGAGAACGACGCCGAGTCGGACGGAGGCGAACCGAGCGACACGATGCGCGAACGCGCGAGCGAACACAGAGTGAAACTGTGGCTGCTTTTGTACGCGAATCGGTGGGCCGTCGCCGCCGTCCCCCTCCTCTTCGTGTTCGGGTCGCTGGTCGTTCTCGGCGCCATCGACCCGGTACCGCTGCAGTCGGTGGTCGCGTCGTCCGACCCCATCGAGACGGTGTTTCAGGCGCTTCTGACCGCGACTATCACCGGCGTCACGCTCGTCGTCTCCATCAACTCGCTCGTTCTCTCGCAGGAACTCGGTCCGTTGGGCGACCAGAGACAGCGGATGTCCGGCGCGATGGAGTTCCGCCGCGACGTCGAGGACGACTTGAGCGTCACCGCGGCACCGCCGGAGCCCTCCGCGTTCCTCAGGGCTCTCGTCGTCGCAGTCTCGGACCGCGCGGAGGCACTCGGCGACGCAGTCTCGGCGAACGACCTCAGCGGGGAGGACGAACTCGGGCCGCGCATCGACGACTACGTCGCCGGATTGCGCGGGAACGCCTCGGAGGTGTCCGACGAACTGGAGGAGGGGCAGTTCGGGACGTTCGACGTCCTGTTCGCCGCACTCGACTTCAACTACTCGTGGAAGATATACCAGGCGCGACGTCTCAGAAACGAACACGAGGACCTCCCCGACGCCGTCTCGGAGGCGTTCGACGAACTCGTGAACGTGCTGACGTACTTCGGCCCGGCCAGAGAGCACTTCAAGACGCTGTACTTCCAGTGGGAACTCATCAACCTCTCGCGGGCGATGATGTACGCGGCGGTGCCGTCGCTCGTCGTCTCGACTGCGGCCATCCTCTACATCGACGACCCCGGAACCATCACGGGAACCGTCTTCGGCGTCGGCAACGTGGTTTGGACCGTCTCGGCGGCCGTCGCCGTCGCCGTCTTCCCCTTCACGATACTGATATCGTTCATCCTCCGCATCGCCACGGCGGCCAAGCGGACGCTCTCTATCGGACCGTTCATCCTTCGGTCGGAGAACCGAAGCGAGAACCTCGACTGAGAGGCGCCGCGCCGCAAACCTCAATTCAACGGAGTGCTGACAGTTAGGAAATGACGGACGTGACCGAGGCGGTCCGGCGCGCGCGGGACCCAGAGACCAGAGCCGAGTTCGACCGCCGCGTCGAGTCACAGGCCGCCGACGTACTCGAAGACGTCCGCTCGGGCCGACTCGACAACCGGGACTTCGCGGTGGGGCTCGAACTGGAGGCGTACGCCGTAGACGAGATGGGACGTCCCGCGGCCGTCCCGGAGGCGGCGTTCGACGCTCCGCACTGCAGTCGGGAGTTGGGCGTCCACAACCTCGAACTGCACACGCACCCGGACTCGGTGGCCGAAACCGGGTTCCGGCGGCAGGCGGCGGCCTTGGAGGCGGCGCTTTCGAGCGCTCGCGCGGTGCTCGACGAGGAGAACCGACGCGTCGTCCTCGACGGGATGTGGACGATACCGCCCGCGGAGGGCACCGAGGCGTACCTCGACGCCGGAGCGGTGACAGACGGCGTGTTTCGCGCCGAACACATGCGCCCGATTCCGCGCTACGTCGCGTTGGACGACGCGATTCGGACGCGCGCGGACGGTCGAATCTCGATGGGGCTTCCGGGACTCGACGACGCTCGCTCTATCCTCGTGGAGTCTCTGACCACGTCGATCCAACCGCATCTACAGATTCCGACGGCGACTGACCTCCCGCGGTATCTGAACGTCGCGACGCGGACGATGGGGCCGGTGCTCTCGCTTTCGGCCAACTCGCCGTTTCTCCCCGCCGACCGCTACGAGGGACTCGACGCCGAGGAGGTACTCGCGGAGACGCCCCACGAGTGTCGCGTCCCGGTCTTCGAACGCTCGGTCAACGTGGACGGGGCAGAGAAATGTCGCGTTCCCGAGGACTACGGCGACGTGGAGGACGTCGTCGAACGAATCGTCGCGGACGAGACGCTCGCGCCCGTCCTCTCGGACGCGAGCGACGACGGCGAGGACGAGGAGGCGGACGGCTCGTACGCCGCCTCTATCCCCGAGTTCGTCACGAAGCGCGGCACGTTCTGGCGGTGGGTCCGGCCGGTCTTCGGCGGCGACGTTCCCCACGACGGGGACGGACGGACGACGGGCCCCGACAACGACGACGCGTCGGTCCGAATCGAGTACCGACCGCTCCCGACGCAACCGACGGTCCGCGATACGGTCGGGATGCAGGCGCTCGTCGCCGGACTCGTCCACGGCGTCGTCGTCGCGGACCACCCCGTGGAGTCGCTCCCGTGGGCGGACGCCCGAGACTCGTTTTACGCCGCCGTCGCGGACGGCCCGGACGCCGACCTGCGGTGGGTCGGGAACCACGGCGACCGAATCGACGCGACGCCCGCCGTCCGCGACGAGGTGTTCTCGCTCGCCCGACACGGCCTGCGCGAGTTGGGCGTCTTCGACGACGCGGCGGAGTGGCTGCTCTCGCCCATCGAGGCCCGACAGAGCGCGGCGCACACGTCGCCGAGCGCGTGGAAACGCGCTCGGGTCCGCGACCGGTTAGAGGCGGGCGACGCCCTCCCCGACGCCGTCCGCGCGATGCAAAGAGAGTACGGAGAGAAGGCGGCGACCGGACGGGCGTTCGCGACGTGGGACCGAGAGTAAGGGCGAACGAGGTGCGGAGACCGAAGACGCCTCAGTCGGTCCGCCGCGCGCCGGTTCCGCTCCGGTTCAGGTCGTCGAGGAGAATCCGTCCGTCTTCGATAGGCACGCCCCCGTAGTCGTCTTCGTCGAGGAGGAGCGCACCGTCCAGGTCGGCGTAATCGAGAAGCGGCGCGAGGTGGCAGGCGGCGGCGATGGCGGCGTTCGACTCCACCATGCAACCGAGCATCACTTCCAGCCCGTGCGCGCGGGCGGCGTGGACCATCCGCTTTGCCTCCGAGAGGCCGCCGCACTTCATCAGTTTCAGGTTCACGATGTCCGTCCGGTCTGCGACGGCGGGCACGTCTTCGAGCGTCACGCAGGACTCGTCGGCCGCGATGGGGAGCGCACTCCGTTCGTAGACGAACTTCAGCCCCTCGGGGTTCTCGGCGGCGACCGGTTGCTCGACGAACTCGACGCCGTACTCCGCGAGCATCTCCGACTTCCGAACCGCCTCGCGGGGCGTCCACCCCTCGTTCGCGTCGACGCGAATCGTCGCGTCGGGTGCGCTCTCGCGGACCGCTTCGACTATCTCCTCGTCGCGGTCGGTTCCGAGCTTCACCTTCAAGACCGGATAGCCCGCGTCGACGGCCGCCGCCGTCTTCTCTCTGATTCGCTCCGTTTCGTCCAGCCCGATGGTGAAGGAGGTGGGCGGGCAGTCGTCGGCGTCTAACCCCCACTGACGGTAGAGCGGGAGGCCGAGGCGTTTCGCGGCCAAGTCGTGGAGTGCGATACTGACCGCGGCGCGGGCCGCCGGGTTGTCGTTGACCGTCTCCGCCATCCGCCGCTCGATTCGCGCTATCGCGTGGGCGTCGCCGACGGTTTCGACGTCGCGAAGCAACGCGGGGAGGACCGCTTCGACGGTGTCTGCCGTCTCGCCGTAATGCTCGGAGGGGGCCGCCGCGCCGACGCCCGTCATCCCGCCGTCGTCGGTGATTCGGACGACGACGTTCTCGGCTTCGGTCTGCGTCCCGCGGGCGATGGTGAAGTCGTCCGCGAGCGGAAACGACGCCCGTTCGAACTCCGTCGTCAGCGCCATCAGTTCTCCTCCACCACGGCGTCGAGGATCTCGTCGGCGTCGAAGCGAACCACGTCGGTTGCGGGCGCGCCGAGCGAACTCGCGTACGACTCGACGGCGTCGCGCGCCGCGCCGTCGTCCTCGACGCCGGAGGTGTTCAGCGCACCCGCGACGACGGACCCCTCGTGGACGGGCGCGGCGAGGTTCTCGTAGAGGCCGACGTACTCCGAGACGGGCGGTATCTCGAACTCCTCGTAGCCGTGGATGGCGTCGCGCCCCTCGGCGTGACACAGGACCATCGCATCGGGCATCGCGCCGTGGAGGATACCGCAGGTGACGGCGGAGTAGGCGGGGTGGGTGATGCTTCCCTGTCCCTCCACGAACAGCACGTCGTAGTCGTCGCCGACTTCCAGAATCATCTCCTCTACCGCGCCGGCGGTGAAGTCGCTGACCACCCGGTCGACGGGGTTCCCCCACCCCGCTATCATGATGCCCGTCTGCCCCGTCGGGATGAACCCGGCGTCGATGCCGCGTTCGCGCGCCGCCGCGACCAGTTCCAGGGAGACGGTCATCTTGCCGACCGAACAGTCGGTGCCGACGGTGAGAACCACGTCGGCGTCCACGTCGGCGGACCGGCCCTGCGCGACGGTCAGGTCGTCGTGAGGCTTTCGCACGTCGTTCAGTTCGACGCCGTACTCGTCCGCGAGTTCGACGAACTCCTCGTCCTCGGAGAGGAAGTAGTGCAGACCGGCGATGACGTCACAGCCGCGTTCCATGGCGGTTCGGACGTCGTCGCGCCACGTCTCGTCGAACTCGCCGCCGATGGGCGAGATGCCGACGAGCAAGGCGTCGGCGTCGGGCGCGTCGTCCATCGATGCGACGACGGGGACGTCCGGCAGGTCGCGTCTGTGGTCCGACGCGGAGGTACCGGGGTTGTCCCGGTCGAGCACCGCGACCACGTCGTAGTCGGCGTATTTGAGGACGCCGGTGGCCGTCTTCGCGCGTTCGGGGAACTTCTCGTGTGCGAGCACGACGACCCGTTCCGGGCTGCCGCCGTCGGTCCGTGTGGTAGTCATCGTGCCTCAGACGACGGCGACCGGGGGCTTAATTTCGGGTGTTTCGACCCCGCAGACCCACCGTCTCCGCTGGGAAGTCGCCGTTCACGCGAAAACTTCCCCGGAGAACGCGGGGTCGTCGCCCGCGGGAAGCGGAACTAGTAGCTCCATCTCCTTCGAGTAACTGTACACGATGGTACATCCGTCTCCCGACGCCTCGTCCTCGACGCGTTCGCTGAAGTATCCGCTGTAGCCTCTGTGGTCCAGTCCGACGTAGAGATATATCCGCACCAGATCGTCCCACAACGGGTCTCTCTCGGTGAATTCGAAGCTCACGGCTTCGACGCCGCCGCCCTCCGACAGCGGCGGGCGTTCGAACTCTCGCGTCACGCCGCTTCCGTCCAACCGGAAGCTCTGTGACGTGCCGAAGAAGTTGTTCGACGGATACCACTCCCACTGGTTCACGACGTCTCCGCCGACGGTTTGGCGGATGTCGAACTCGCTCCCCGGTTCGAGGGACGAATCGCACCCGTGCTTGAGTCGGACCGTCATGGGGTAATGCGTCACTTTGTACCGCGGCGTCAGAGTGATTCTGTGAACGTCGAAATCGACGCCGCCGTCCGCGTCGTCGACCCGCAACAGCACGGAGTGGTCGAAGGGCCTCCCGTCATCGGACACCGCGTACGCGTGCGTCAGCTGATACGTCCCGTCCGGCAACGGGTCACCGCCGTGCGCCGGTCGGTCTCTCGTCAACAGTCCCGGACGACGGGTGACGACGTCCGTCTCCCCGTCTCCCCAGTCGACCTCCACGCGCCGCACCGGGTCGTCCGTCACTATCGTCGCCGTGGCGACGACGCTGTCTGTGGCGACGGAGGAATCGACTATCCTCGCGACCGCGTCCGTCGTCCCAGTGGGTTCGAGCGGAATCGACAGCCGTCGCTCTTCCCCGGATTCGACGCCCGCTACTTTTGACATTATTATTCATTATACATTGGTTCCCGGCGGGGATAACCGTGCAGTGAGCCGTGCTATCACGGAACTACTGGTTCGATGGCGGCGAGAGACGACCGATGCGACTCGGAGAACGACGACGGTTCAGAGGCGGTACAGCCGGGTCGTCCAGAACTCTCGAACCGCCTCTCGGAGTGCCTCCTCGGGTTCTCCGGAGGCGTCCACCGTCGAGCGGTGGTCCGCCAACTCCTCGAACTCGCCGAGGACGGTTCGCTCGCCGAGGACGACGAGCGTGTCGCTTCCGTCGTCGTCGTCGCCCGCGTGCGCCCTGATGACCTCTTTCGAGCGGTCGAGGTGGTTCGACACCTGTTCGTCGCGCCGGCGTTCGAATCGCGCCTGCGAGAACCCGCCTTTCGAGTGGGCGTTCATCACGTCTGACTCCACGTCGTCGACGAGGGTGACCTCCTCGCCGTCGAAGCGACCGAGTGCGAACAGGTCCGAGCGAACGAGAGCCACCCGGACCGAGTCTTCGGGGCGGAACCACGACCGGTCGATTCGGAACGACGACCCCCACCGGTCGAACTCGGCGGGCGGCGTCGGCGGTTCGAGGACGGCGGAGACGACTCCGGCGTCGTCGGTGTAGACGAGACACGGCGCGGCGCGGCGGACGAGAGTCGCCCGTTCGCCGAGTGCGTCTTCCACCGACTCCGGGGGGTGTTTCTCCACCATCGCCGAGAGCGCACCCTCGGGACCGGTGCCGAGAGAGTCGAGACGGGAGAGAACCTCCTCTAACCGGTCGCCGCGGAGTGCCTCGGTGCCGCGAAACTCGATTTCGGCCTCGCCGTCCGCGGAGAGTCGCTCGACTCTGTCTTCGAGTTCCTCGACGCGGGTTTCGAGCCGGTTTATCTCGGTCTCCGCCTCCTGTCGTTCGCGGGCGGCCTCGCTCCGCCGTTCCTCCTCGGCCTCGGCGCGGCGTTCGAGGTGTCTCTTCTCCTCCTGTAACTCCTCGATTCGTTCTTTCAGTTCGGCGCGCCCCAGCAACTCGTCCAGCATGGTTCGACGCGCGGACCGGGGGTACTTCAGAGTTGCTCAGACTCGCCGCGTTCCGCGAACGGCGGAGAGACGCACGAACGCCGCCGAGCGCGACGGTTCGAGAACCGACCGACTCGCGTTCGCGAGGGCGGAGTCGGCGCGCGACGCTATCTCAGTCCGCCGGATTCAACGTCTCGCAGGATGAACCCGCTTCGCGTGACTGCACTCGTTCAGTTCGCCGGGGTTGGGTTCGCGGTTCTCGGTGTCGCGTACGTCGCCCTGCCGAGACGGGTCCACCGCTTCGGATTCGACTTCTTACGCGGCTCTCGCTCGGAGGGGTCCGAACCCTCCCGGGCCGTCGTCTGGGCGTATCGGTTTATCGGCGTCTGCCTCGTCGCCCTCGGTCTCTCCTATCTCTTCTGAACGATGGCTGGATTCTCACCTCGCGTGGGACGCGGTTCGGACCGTGCGGCCGACGCGCACGCTCTCGCGTCTCGTCTTCGACCCCGCGAGACGTAGCGACCATGCGCGCTACGTCACGGCGGCGTCGTCACCGAACTTGTAGCCCGAGTACCGGAGGAGTTCAGCCGCGCGCTCACGTTTCGCGAGGAGGACGTCCCGGTCGTCCGGCAGGCTCTCGTCGGCGAACGAACTCGGCACCGCGAGCGTTCCGGAGGGTACCGCCTCGTCACCGAGGACGGGGATGTGTGCCTGCTCTAGCTTCATGACGAGGGGCGCGTCGAGTCGTGTTACGCCCTCGTCGGCGTAGAGTTCCTCGTTGACCCGTTCGTGGTCCGTTCGGTGGATGGCGGGGACCTCGCCGTCGTACGGTTCGACGTACAACCGGCCGAGGTAGTACCCGCTTGAGAACTGCTCGAACATCTGTGCGTGATGTTCTCACACATGGACGGGTATAAGCGTTGCCGAAAACGCTTATGTCGGACCGCAAAACGAGGAGACGAGAGTCAGTCGTCGTCGACGCGTCCGCCGTTCGTCGCGCCGGTCATGGACCAGACGGCCGTCAGACCGAGGACGACCGCCGGAAGCAACGGGAGGATGAGCAACGCCACGATGTACGGGACGCCGAACGACCCGAGGAACGTCGGCCGCAGGTAGATGATGCCGGGGATGACGAGGGTACAGACCACTAGCACGCCCACGAGTCCCCACCCGGTTCGGCCGAATCCGGTCGGTTCGGGTTCGTCTGTTCCGGGCGTCCCGTCCGGGCGGTGGACGTAGCCGCCGTCGTCGCCATCGGACTGCGTCCGGTTGGCCGACGAACTTCGTTCGTCGTGGCCCTCAGAGTTCACTGTCGGGGATTACGACCACCTTACCAAAGCCCTCACGGTTCTCTATCATCTCGTGTGCGCGGGCCGTCTCGCTCATCGGGAGCACTTCGCGGACGCGCGGTTCGAAGGTGCCGTCCCAGACCAGTTCGAGGGCGTCGTCGGCCTGTCCGGGCGTCGCCATCGTCGAACCGATTATCTGCAGTTGGTTCCAGAAGATGCGGTTCAGACCCGCGCCGGGGTTCCCGCCCGTCGTCGCGCCGCAGGTGACGAGGCGGCCGCCCTTCCGCAGACTCTTCAGGGAGTCCTCGTACGTCGCCTCGCCGATGTGGTCCACGACGACGTCGACGCCGCGCTTTCCGGTCAGTTCGTAGACGCGACTCGAAAAGTCCTCGTCCTCGTAGTTTATCAGGTGTTCCGCGCCGCAGTCCGCCGCGTACTCCAGTTTCTCGTCTGTGGACGCCGTAGCGAACACCTCCGCGCCCGCGTAGTCGGCGATTTGGACCGCCGCGTGGCCGACACCGCCGGACGCGCCGTGGACGAGAACCTTCTCGCCCGGTTCGACGTCGGCGCGGTCCACGAGCATCCGCCACGCCGTCTGGAAGACCAGCGACGCGGACCCGGCGGTTTCCCACCTGACGCCGTCGGGGACGGGAACGAGGTTTTCGGCGGGGACGGCGGCGTATTCCGAATGCACGCCGCGGACGTGTTCGCCGATGATGTGAAAGTCCGGCGCCAACGTCGGGTCGCCGTGCCGGGAGAACTCGTCGCCGCCACCCGCGACGCCCGCGATGAGAGCGACGCGGTCGCCCTCCTCGAAACGCGTCACGCCCTCGCCGAGTTCGGAGACGACGCCCGCCATGTCGCTTCCGGGGACGTGCGGCATCTCCAAGTCGAGTCCGGGCAGTCCGCGCCGCGTCCAGATGTCGAGGTGGTTCAGAGCGGCCGCCTTCACGTCTACGACCACTTCCCCGCGCCCCGGTTCCGGGTCCGGGAACTCGCCGTACTCGATGACGTCTCGGTCGCCGTGTTCCGCGAATTGGACTGCCTTCATACCCGTCTCCTCGCGCGGGCATCACTAAATATCACGTATTACTCGGTCGCATTTCCTCTACTTCGCCGCCGACTGTCGTCCGCACGACTTTCCCCCTGCCGGTCGAACGTGGTCGTATGACGGACGACCGGCCCCTCTCCGGACGGGACGAACACGAGATGGAAGGCGACCACGACCACGACGAACATCACCACGGCGGCGACGGACACCACGACCGAGACCACCACGAACACGACGTAGAGACCGTCGGCGTCGCAGTCGTCACCGTCTCTTCGACGCGTTCGCTCGAAGACGACCCGGCGGGCGACGCCATCGTCGACGCGTTGGACGAGGCGGGTCACGACGTGGTCACGCGTCAACTCGTCGACGACGACTTCGACAGCGTCCAATCCGCCGTCGACAACCTCGTCGACCGCGACGACGTCGGCGCAGTCGTCACCACCGGTGGCACGGGCGTCACGCCCGACGACGTGACCGTCGAAGCGGTAGACGACATCCTCAGAAAGCGACTGCCGGGGTTCGGCGAACTGTTCCGCCGACTGTCGTACGACGAGATAGGGACGCGCGTCGTCGGGACGTGCGCCACCGCGGGCGTCTCCCGCGGCGTCGTCATCTTCTGTCTGCCCGGAAGCGAGAACGCCGCGCGCCTCGGAACCGAGGAGATAATCGTCCACGAGGTACCGCACCTCGCCGGACTGGCGACGCGAAACGGGGAGTGACTCCGACGGGGCCGTCCCCCGCGCGGTCGGCCTCTCGCACCCCGCATTCGAGACGCGGTCCAAGCAACATCTGTCCGGTGGCAGCGTTTTAAGGCCCCGCACGGTAAGAGTCGATTATGAGCAAACAGGCACCGCCCGAAGACGCCGAGGAAGACGAGGCGTTTTCGAGCGGAAAGGACCCCGACCTTCGGAGTTCGGAGGTCACGGAAGGTGCAGAGCGCGCCCCCCACCGCGCGATGTTTCGCGCGATGGGATTCGACGACGAGGACCTCGGGTCGCCGATGGTCGGCATCGCCAACCCCGCCGCCGATATCACCCCGTGTAACGTTCACCTAGACGACGTGGCCGACGCCGCGATAGAAGGCGTCGAGGACGCGGGCGGTATGCCCATCGAGTTCGGAACCATCACCATCTCCGACGCCATCTCGATGGGGACCGAGGGGATGAAAGCCTCTCTCATCTCTCGGGAGGTCATCGCCGACTCCGTCGAACTCGTCGCGTTCGGCGAACGGATGGACGCTCTCGTCACCGTCGCCGGATGCGACAAGAACCTCCCCGGCATGCTGATGGCGTCCATCCGGACGGACCTGCCCTCGGTGTTCCTCTACGGGGGGTCCATCATGCCCGGCGAACACGAGGGTCGCGAGGTGACCGTCCAGAACGTCTTCGAGGGCGTCGGGACGTACGCCGAAGGCGAGATGAGCGCCGACGAACTCGACGAGTTGGAGCGTCACGCCTGCCCCGGCGCGGGTTCGTGCGGCGGGATGTTCACCGCAAACACCATGGCCTCGATAAGCGAGGCACTCGGGATGGCCCCCCTCGGAAGCGCGGGCGCGCCCGCCGAATCCGAGGCGCGGTACGACGTCGCCCGCCGCGCCGGGGAGGCGGTTCTCGAAGCCGTCGAGAACGACCTCCGTCCCTCGGAACTGCTGACGAAGAAGTCCTTCGAGAACGCCATCGCCCTCCAGGTGGCCATCGGCGGGTCCACGAACGCCGTCTTGCATCTGCTCGCACTCGCCGCCGAGGCGGGCATCGACCTCGACATCGACGAGTTCGACGAGATTTCCCGGCGCACGCCGAAGATAGCGAACCTGCAACCGGGCGGGTCGAAGGTGATGAACGACCTCTACGAGGAGGGCGGCGTTCCCGTCGTCGTCCGCCGTCTCGTCGACGCCGGTCTGTTCCACGGCGACCAGATGACAGTCACCGGACGCACCATCGAAGAGGAACTCGAACGCCTCGACTTGCCGGACGACGACGACGTCGACGGCGAGTTCATCTACACCGTCGACGACCCCTACCAAGACGAGGGCGCGATAAAGATTCTGAAGGGGAACCTCGCGCCGGACGGCGCGGTGCTGAAAGTGACCGGCGAGGACACCTTCCACCACACCGGTCCGGTCCGCGTCTTCGAGGGCGAGGAGGACGCGATGAAGTACGTCCAAGAGGGACACATCGAGTCGGGCGACGTCATCGCCATCCGCAACGAGGGTCCGCAGGGCGGCCCCGGCATGCGCGAGATGCTCGGCGTCACCGCCGCCGTCGTCGGACAGGGCCACGAAGACGACGTGGCACTCCTCACCGACGGTCGGTTCTCCGGGGCGACTCGCGGTCCGATGGTCGGCCACGTCGCGCCCGAGGCGTCCGCGGGCGGCCCGATCGCCTTACTGGAGGACGGCGACGAGGTGACAGTCGACATCCGGAACCGCGAACTCTCGGTTGACCTCACGGACGAGGAACTCGACGAACGACGCGAAGAGTGGGAACCGCACCCGCCGAACTACACCTCGGGCGTCCTCGCGAAGTACGGCGCCGACTTCGGGTCGGCGGCCAACGGCGCGGTGACGAACCCCGGCGCGAAACGGCAGGACTGAACGGCCCCGTTCGACTCGATTTTTCGCGGAGGCGTTCCGTGCGGCGTGAGACCGCAGAACACGACTGCGACCTCGGAGCGACCGGTTTCGTCTCTCCCGATGAGCGTTCGTCCACCTTACACTCGCAAGGTCAGATTGCGCCGACGGTAGTCGCGCGCGAGAGTACTCGACTGTCGAAACGAGGGGACGGTTCGACGGAGGCCGACGACAGTCGCGTCCCGGCTAACCCGGCATTGGCAGGCACAACTGGTTGATGAACACGGCCTGAACGTTCGGTGGAATGAGCAACGAAGACGCCGAGAGTCACGAGGACGCCCAGAGACAAGAGATGGGCGTCGAGTTCGGATCGCTCGCGGACGAACTCGACGAAGAGGAGTACCCGATGTCGAAAGACGAGGTTGTAGAGACGTACGGCGACCGCGAACTCGACATCGCGAACGGAACGAAGACGGTAGAGGAGGTTCTCGCGGGGAGAGGCGACGAGGAGTTCCAATCGGCCAACGACGTCCAACAGAGCATCCTCAACATGGTCGGCAGCGAGGCGGTCGGACGACAGGAGTACAGCGACCGCGGCGTAGAGAGTGACTCCGAAGGGGACTCCGACCAGTCGTTCTGACCGGGATTCGATCGCGCCTCGTTCGTTCTTCGAAGACGTTCTCCTCTAAATCCGTAAACACACGCGAGAGAGTCTGAGGGTGGCACATACCCCGGCAACTGCAGGCCGAACGGTTAGACGAAAAGATACACATTGTATTCGTGAATGAACGTCTCAGACGTGCCGTCCTCGCTGTCCGACCGGCGAGCGTCGGCCTCCGAGAGAGGCGGACGGAGTCGACAGGCTACGGACGACGTAGTTGTCGTCTCCAACCGGCAGCCGTACCGGCACGAATACGACGACGACGGAGCGATAGACGTCAGTCGGCCGACAGGCGGGCTGACGTCGGCGTTGGACGCGGCGATGCGCGAGCGAAACGGGACGTGGATAGCGTGGGGCGACGGAAGCGCAGACAGAGAGGTCGTCGACGACGACGGCCACGTCACCGTCCCGCCCGACGAAGAGGAGGGGACGTACACGCTCAACCGGGTGTGGCTCTCCGAGGAGCAGGTCGAAAACTACTACCTCGGGTTCAGCAACCGAGTGCTGTGGCCGATCTGCCACTCGATGCTGACGAACGTCCACTCGGAGGCGGCGTACTGGGAGGAGTACGAGACGGTCAACGAGCAGTTCGTCGACAACATCGCGAGACACGTCGGCGAGTCCACCATCGTCTGGTTCCAAGACTACCACCTGAGTCTCGCGCCGCGGATGCTCGAATCCCGGGTGCCTGACGGGGCGTTCCTCGCGCACTTTTGGCACATCCCGTGGCCCTCGTGGGACATGTTCCGGGCGTGCCCGCACGGCGAGGAGATTCTCTCCGGACTCCTCGGGAACGACCTGTTGGGGTTCCACGTCCCCCGGTACGGAGAGAGCTTCATGAACTGCGTAGAGGAGGCGTTCCCCGACGCCGACGTCGACAGAGACGCCGCGGAGGTCACCTATCGCGGACAGACGACGACCATCGAGGCGTTCCCCCTCGGCGTCTCGGTGGACGCTATTCGACGGGGCGCAAAAGAAGAGGACGCAGAGTCGTTCTGGGCGGAGTTCGCGGACGAACACCACCTCGACGGAAAGCGGGTCAGCGTGGGCGTCGACCGATTGGACTACACCAAGGGCATCCCGGAGCGATTCGAGGCGCTCGAACGACTCTGGGAGGACTACCCCGAGTGGCGCGAATCGCTCACTCACGTCCAAGTCGGGTCGAAGAGTCGGTCGGAGATTGAAGCCTACATGGACATCCAGACGGAGGTCGAAGAGGAGGCGGCCCGGATAAACGAGCGGTTCGGAACCGACGACTGGGAGCCGATAGTGTACACGACGGCGCACCTCTCCGACGAGGCGCTGTACGGGACGTACAAACACGGCGACATCGCCCTCATCAGCCCTCTCCGAGACGGGATGAATCTGGTCGCACAAGAGTACATCGCGGCGCAGGGAGACGACGACGACGCCGTACTCCTTCTCAGCGACCAGACCGGCGCGCACGACTACCTCGGCGAGTGGACGGTCACCGTCCGCCCGCAGAACACAGACGAGTTCGCGTCCGCCATCGACAGCGCGTTGACCATGCCCGCGGGCGAACGCCGCGAGCGAATGCGCGAACTCCGGAACCGCGTCGAAGACGCCGACGTGTCGCGGTGGATGAAATCGGTCTTCGAGACGATAGCGGCGATGCGAAACGGCCGGTCGGAGGCGGTGACCGATGAGTGAGGACGGAGAGATACCGCGGACCGAGAGCGCGGAGACGCCCCTGTTTCAGTCCCGGACGACGGAAATCGGCGAGTGGCTGGACGCCGCCGAGGGTCTGACGCTCGGACTCGACTTCGACGGAACGCTCGCGGCCATCGGCGCGGACCCCGAGGAGACGGAGATACATCCCGACTCCCGGACGGCCGTCGAACAACTCGTGGACCACCCGAACGTCTCGGTGACGGTGATAAGCGGGCGGGAGTTGTCCGACGTGGTCGAACGAGTCGGCATCGACGGCATCGACTACGCCGGAAACCACGGACTGGAGATGCGCATCGACGGCGAGATGGAGGTCCACCCCGACGCGGTGGCCGCGCGGTCGGCCATCGAGAAACTCTGTGCGGACATCCGCACGGAGTTGGACCACGTTCCGGGCTGTTTCGTAGAGGAGAAAGGCGTCACCGCGAGCGTCCACTTCCGGCAGACGCCGGAGGAACACGTCGAAGAGGTAATCGCCACCGTGGAGGCGTTGTCCGAGGCGGCCGACGAGGAGATTCACGTCGTCTCCGGCAAGCAGATTCGGGAGATTCGCCCCGACGTCGACTGGGACAAAGGGCGCGTGGTGTCCCGACTCGACGAACGCGCCCCAGAGGGATGGCGGACGATGTACGTCGGCGACGATACCACGGACGAAGACGCCTTCAGAGCGGTTCAACCGTCGGGTCTCGGTATCCTCGTCGGCGACAGGGAGACCGACGCCGACTACCGCGTCGAGGGCCACGAGCAGGTTCCGTCGCTTCTGGAGTGGTTGGCGGCCCGAGCGACGACCTCAGAGCGGTAGTCGAGGGCGGCGACGCCTCTTTTCGGCTCGAATCGACAGAAAAATACCCGCGCCGACGCGTTCGACGGCACGTTCCGACTTACAGGGACCGCAGTCGAATCTCGTCGCCGGTCACTTCTTCGATGCGGGCTTCCTGAAGCGGGTAGTCGTCGTCGTCGACGTCTCCCCACCCGAGTTTCGACTTTATCTCGTCGGTGAGACCCGGGTCGGGGTCGACGTACGCCGTTCCGTGGCGAACGTCCGAGACGATGCCGATTTTTTCTCCGCGTTCGTTCACTACGTCTTTACCTTCGTCGTCGTCTGTCACGTCTATCTGCATGCACGATGCAAGTATCCCGGCCGACCATTGATACGTCTGCCTGCAAATGCCGGGGCAGTTCGGACGCGCTGGCGGTCGCTCTCTGGGACGCCGTTTCGGCCAATGGGCCGAAATCGAAGGGTAGAGCGGCCAATACGCTGGTTCAGCCCGAACCGCACGAGAGAAAAACAGCCACAACTGATTTACAGTCAAAGCGGAGTTAGCAGAGTGTGTCCACGAGCACGATAGCCGTCGTGCGTATCCCCTCCTCGGAGTTCGCCCTCAGCGATACGTTCGAGCAGTGCCCCGAAATCGAGTGCGACATCGAACGACTCGTCGCGCAGGACTCCGACTCTGCGATGCCGTTCATGTGGGTGCGAGGACCGGACCTCGACGCCGTCGAAGACGCCTTGCGCGAAGATTCGAGCGTCTCGGAGTTGGAAGTGCTCTCTGACCTCTCCGACGAACGCCTCTACCGGATGTCGTGGGTCGCTCACATCCGCCTCGTCATCCACATCCTCCTCGAAGAGGAAGGGACCATCCTCGACGCGTACGGGCGAGACGGAAACTGGCGACTGCGAATCATGTTCCCCGAACGGGAGTCTCTCTCCGCGACGTACGATTTCTGCCGCGAACAGGGTCTCTCGTTCGGAGTGGAGAAGATATACGACATGAACGACAGCGCTCGGGCGGGTCGATACGGCCTCTCGGAGGAACAGTTCGACGCGTTGACGACCGCCGCAGAACAGGGCTACTTCGAGGTTCCGCGCGGTACCTCCGCGACGGAACTCGGCGAGATGCTCGGCATCACGCACCAGTCTCTCTCGGAACGACTCCGCCGCGGGCAGGAGAATCTGATTCGCTCGACGCTTCTCATCGACGACCCGGACGTGGACTGACCCCGCACCGTCCGCCGATGCCAATTTTCGCGGCTTCTGCGCTTCTCGCAGCCGTTCCGTACAGGGATTAATAACGGCTT
Organism: Halopelagius inordinatus; assembly: GCF_900113245.1. NCBI lineage: Archaea > Methanobacteriati > Methanobacteriota > Halobacteria > Halobacteriales > Haloferacaceae > Halopelagius > Halopelagius inordinatus. Next base: position 405,239 of record NZ_FOOQ01000002.1, on the reverse strand, counting down.
CGGTACGGGTTATTATGCCACGTTGTGAATAATTATTATAGTTAGGCGGCTGTTCTCCCGAACCGTGTCCGACCGAGAACGTCGGCGGGTGTACCCGGACGGCGTCTCCGGGCGGTCTCGGTTCGAGCCTCCGGTACCCCGAAATCGAGCCGTGAGTGTCGTCCGCCGTCGGCCAGTACTCCTCGCGAACGGCGAACGCGCGGGCGGCACCGCCGTACTGCGGTCTCTCGACGTCACCCACTGACGGAGGGGCCGCTTTTCGGCGGCGAAGCTCCGGACACGACCATTTCACAGATACACCATGTCAGACGACAACTCACACGGGCCGGTCGACGAATCGAACGCCAAGACGGACGGTGGAGTGGCCGCACAGACGGGCCGCGACCACCGCGATATCGACTATCTAAATCGGGAGGTGAACCTCCTCCGCCCGAGCACCCCGTTCATGCGCGACCACTTACAGATCATCTGGACCGGGTTCGCCGCGTGGGCCGTCGTCGTCTTCGGGCCGGTGACGCTGACCGCCATCGCGCCGGGTCCGATGACGACGACGCTACCGCTCGTCGGTTTTCCGTTACACTACTTCCTCGTCGCCATCGGCGCGCCGGTCGGAGCGCTCTCTCTCGCGTTTTGGTACGCTCGCAAGCGGGACGCCTTAGACGAGAAGTACGGTATCTCCCACGGGACGGCCGCCGGAGAACGCGGCGGCGGCGGCACGGAAAGCGCGGCGACTGACGGGGGGACGACCGAATGATGGACGTTCTCCTCCAGAGCGGACTCCTCCCCGAGGGTCTCAACGTCTCGTTCAAACTGGTCCCGGCCATCATGGTCACGGGGATGTTGCTGCTGTTTCTCGTCATCGGCTTCGTGTTCAAAGTCGCGGACACCGAAGGCATGTGGGTCGCCGGGCGGTCCATCGGCAACGTCGAAAACGGCATGGCCATCGGAGCCAACTGGATGTCGGCGGCGTCCTACCTCGGGATGGCGGCGCTCATCGCCCTCTCCGGATTCTACGGACTGGCGTTCATCGTCGGCTGGTCTGCGGGATACTTCATCCTGCTCATCTTCATGGCCGCGCAGATGCGCCGGTTCGGAAAGTACACCGCGCCCGACTTCGTCGGCGACCGCTTTAACTCCGATAGCGCGCGCGCCATCGCCGCGGTGACGACGTTCCTCATCGGCTTCGTCTACGCCATCGGACAGGCCCGCGGGATGGGACTCGTCGGTCTGTACATCTTCGGCGACATCGGCATCCCGGGTCTCAGCGGCTACCAGTCGATGGTCGTCGCCATGATGGCCATCACCGTCGGCTATCTGACGCTGTCGGGCATGTTGGGCGCGACGAAGAACATGGCCGTCCAGTACGTCATCCTCATCATCGCGTTCCTCGTCGGCCTGTACGTCGTCGGCTTCACGCAGGGCTACTCGACCGTGCTGCCGCAGATCGAGTACGGCGCGCTGTTCAGCGAACTCGGCCGCGAGTTCAGCGAACCGTTCGTCAACGAGAGCTACTATCTGTGGATCGCGACCGCGTTCTCTCTCATCGTCGGAACGTGCGGTCTCCCGCACGTCTTGGTTCGGTTCTACACCGTCGAGAGCGAGCGAACCGCACGCTGGTCCACCGTGTGGGGACTCGGATTCATCCTGCTTCTCTACCTGAGCGCGCCCGCCTTCGCCGCGTTCGGGACCGACCTCTACGCGAAGAACATCGGCGCGGTGTACGGCGACCCCGGCATGACGAGCGCCGCGGGTGACGTCATCGTCGTGTTGGCCGCGCAACTCGCGCAACTGCCGACGTGGTTCGTCGGACTCGTCGCCGCGGGCGGCATCGCCGCCGCCATCGCGACGACCGCAGGCCTGTTCATCGCGGGCTCTTCGGCCATCGCACACGACATCTACGTGAACATCGTAAACGAGGACGCGACCCAGCGCCAGCAGATTCTCGTCGGTCGCCTGAGCATCGTCGCTCTCGGCGTGTTCACGACGCTCGCGGCTCTCGACCCCGCGGCACCCATCGCCGCGCTCGTCTCGTACGCGTTCTCGCTCGCGGGCGCGGTGTTGTTCCCGATGTTCTTCCTCGGTCTCTGGTGGGAGAACACGAACCGACAGGGCGCTCTCGCCGGGATGACGACGGGACTTCTCATCTGGTTCATCCCGATGGTCAACGAGGTGCTGCCGAGTTACGGCCTGTTCGCCGGCGCGGCGAACGCCGACGGCGTCATCTCGCCGACGCTCGCACAGTGGCTGCCTGCCATCGGGTCGGCGCTCGTGGCCGTTCCCCTGGTGTTCGCGGTCACCATCGCCGTCTCCCTGTTCACGACCGAACCGCCGATGGAGACGAAACGGATGGTCCGCCAGTGTCACAGTCCCGAACCGATGGGCCAACAACAGACCGCAGAGGACGTCGTCGGTGCCGACGGCGGCGAAACCCCCGCAGACGACTGACCATGTACGAACACATCCTCGTTCCGACGGACGGTAGCGAGACGGCCCAACAGGCCGTCGAACAAGCAGTAGACATCGCATCCAAATACGACGCGACGGTGCACGCGCTCTACGTCATCGACGTGGACGCGACGAGTTACTCGCTCGGCACGGAGCAAGTCGATCGAATACGACAGGGGCACTTAGACGAGATGCCCGAGGTACGGGCGTCGGCCGACAAAGCGACGGGCTACGTCGCGGGTATCGCCGCCGAACGCGGCGTCCCCGCCGAAGAACACGTCACCGCCGGTGAACCCGCCCGCGCCATCCGAAAGTTCATCGAAGAAAACGACATCGACCTCGTCGTGATGGGTTCGCACGGCCGGTCCGGACTCTCCCGCGTCATCCTCGGGAGCGTCGCCGAGAAAGTCCTCCGCCGGACTCGACTGCCGGTTCTCGTCGTCGACGGCGACGACCCGACGACGGAACCGTAAGGCCGTTCGACCCTCGCGGCTATCTCGACACACGATGACCTACGACTCACTCTCGAATCTCGGTGACCGCCGATGAGCCTCGTCGATACCCTGCGCGAACACGGGTCGGGGATGCTGGCGGACTTGACGTTCGCCATCGTCTGGGTGACCGGCGTCTCCCTCTTTTTCGAGTTCGTCGATGGACCGCAGTGGGCGTACTACATGTTCATGCTCGCGGGCGTCGTCGCCTACTTCGGCTTCTTTTGGTCCCTGGATATGGCGCGAGAGCAACGGTAGGCCGACGCCGCGCGATGGCCGACTACCGCCCGCGTGCGGTGGTCGAACTCGACTCGTCCGACTCTCACCGGCGTACATCCGATACTGCGGCGTAGTGACTCGCTGTTCGCTCGTCGAGTGGCAGTGTTGTCGTACCGCGAGACTCGCTTCGCTCGCCTCGCGGCCTTTTTCGGTCCAGCTTTTTGCGAGGAGCGGTTCGCTCGAAGAGCGAACCCGACGCAGTAAAAAGGTGGTATGGGACCGCTGAGAGTCGAACTCGATTCGTCCGACTCTCACCGCTGTACATCCGATACCGCTGCGTAGTGACTCGCTAATCGCTCGTCACGTAGCGCCGCGAAAAAGTATGGGACCGCTGAGAGTCGAACTCAGGTCCTACCGACCCCATCGGCAGAGGATACCACTACCCCACGGTCCCAGGGTGCATTCTGAGGAATGCGGTTCGAACCGTTAAGTGCTTCGTTTCGAGTTCGGAGGGTCACCGGGTACCACGCCCGAGGGGGCGTTACTCGCCGTTCGACTCCTCCGGGACGACTAACTCGCCGTGGTCCCGGACGGCCATGCTCAACACCGGGTCGCCCTCGTAGACGGCCAGTCCCTCTTTGCGGGCGACGACGTACCCGTCGTGGTCGGCGGTCACGGTGTCGAGAACCTCGCCTTGCGGCGTCGTCACCGTCGCTACCACGTCGCCGGATTCGACCGCGTCGCCCGGCGAGACGCGGTGACGGACGAGTCCCGCCGTCTCGGTGCGCGGGTGAACGGCCCGACGAACCGGGTAGTCCACGGGTGCGTCGGGACTCTCGGACCCCGGTTCGCCCACGCCCGCGGGGAGGTCCTCCGTCATCCCGAGTTCGGACATTACGGCGAATATGCCCGCGACGCCCGCGCGGCAGGCGTCGTCGTCCACGACGCTGTGTCCGCCGAGTTCGACCGTGAACGCGGGGATACCGGCGGCGTTCAGGGCCGCCCCCGCCAGAGAGCGCTGGAGGCTCTGTTCGACGTACTCCGCGGCCGGATACTCCGTGAGGACCGGAAGGCCGAACGCGTCCACGAGTCGCGAGAGGTCCTCGGCCAACGCTTCCGCCTCGGACTCGTCGCGGCGCGCGCCGTACAGCACCCGGTCGCGGATGACGAACGGCATCGACCCGACTTCGGCGGTGTGCAGGTCGAGTAACGCGTCCGCGGACTCCTCGAACGCCTCGTACAGTCGCCGGTCGATGCGTTCTTGGACCTCCGGCGGGCGCGTCGAGGCGGACTCTGGGTCCGGAAAGCCGCGGTTCGGGTCGTCGTCGCCGTAGTACGACCGCCTCCGATTCCGTCTGAGTCCCGCGGGGTTCACCGCGGGAACCGCGACGACGGTACCGGCCAGTCGGGCGGGCGAGACTGCCCGCACCGCGTCTTGGACCGCCGCGACGCCCGTCGCCTCGTCGCCGTGGACGCCGCCGGTGAGCCAAATCGTCGGTCCGTCGTCTGTCCCCTCGGCGATGACGAGAGGGAGTCGCTCCGTGCCGCCGGTCGGCAGGTCCGTCGCCTCGAACCATCCCGAGGCGACCGCGCCGGGTTCGGACGTCACCGTTCCGAGTTGCATATCTCCGCATCTCGGCGGACAGAGAAAAGCGGGGAGGATTCGCGCTCAGACGAGGACGCGTTCCAGGGAGACGACTTCGCCGGAGTCGGCGTCTGGGTCACCGACGAGGCGGCCGAGGCAGACGACGGCGTCGTTCGGCGTGTAGCACGCGAGCAAGTCGCCGCGGTGCGCGTCGTCGGCGGAGATGACGCCCGGCGCGTAGACCGGCGCGCCCTCGGCGACTTGTTCGGCCGCGGAGGGGGCGATGGTGACGCGCGGGAGGTGAGTCAGAGCGCGTTCGGCGGGCGCGACGGCGTCTCTGAAGAACGACTCGTCGCCCGCTTCGACGAACGCGAGTGCGTCAGAGAGGTCGTGCATCGTGACGAGGTCGGTGTCGTCGAACGGGTCGGTGGCGGTGCGCCGGAGATGACCCATATGCGCGCCCGTCCCCGCGGCGAGTCCGATGTCGTGACAGAGCTTTCGGATGTAGGTCCCGCTCTCGCACTCGATGCGGAGAAGCGCCTGTCGGTCTCTCACTTCGAGCACGTCCAGGGCGTGAATATCGCGGGTGCGGAGGCGTCGCGTGACGGCGCTTTTCCGCGGCGGTTTCTGGTATATTTCGCCTTCGAACTCGGCGACGACGGCCTCTATATCCGAGGGCGCGGGGCCGTGGAGTTCGAGGACGGCGACGTACTCTTTTCGGCCCTCCAAGAACACCTGCGCCATCCGCGTCGCGTCGCCGAGGAGGGTCGGAAGACAGCCCGTCACCTTCGGGTCGAGCGTTCCGGCGTGGGCCGCCCGGTCGGTCGCGACGAGGTCTCTCACCCACCCGGCGACTTGGTGTGCGGAGGGGCCGGGCGGTTTGTCGAGGTTGACGACGCCGAACGAGCGGAGTTCGTCGACGCTTCGGTCGGATGGGGGGCCGCGCAGGTCGGACATACTGTTAGAAGTCGTACGAGACGCCGTCGACGGAGTATTTGCCTTCGTCGGACTCGTCGCGGTACGACGTGACCGCGTTCGTGAGGATGTCGAGAACCTCGTCGGGGCCCCACCGGGCGGTGTTCAGCGCCACGTCGTAGATAGAAAGATCACGGATGGGGATGTTGTAGTAGTCCTCGTACCGCAGGGCTTCGCTCCGTTCGCGCGCTTCCGTCTCCTCGCGGGCGAGTTCGACGCTCTTGTCCTCGCGGTCTGCGATTCGCGCGGCGCGGACGTCTATCGGCGCGTCGAGCCAGATTCGCAGCGTCGCGTGGTCGCCGGCCAACCACCCGGCGAGACGGGATTCGAGCACCACGTCGTCTCGCTCCGTCGCGATAGCGTAGAGGCGGCGGTCGAGGTCGCGGTCTATCTGGTCGTCTTTTTCGGCGAGTCTGTTGAACTCGACGGCGCTCATCCCGCGTTCGGCGGCGAGTTCGCGGAAGATGTCGCCGCCGCTTATGTGTTCGAGATCCAACGCCTCGGCCAGTCCCTCCGCGGTCGTACTCTTCCCGCTCCCTGCGGGCCCGGAGACGGTCAGTAACATACTCGTGTTCTGTGGGACGTTCTAAAAGAGGTTGTCTTTGCGCGCGGGAGTGAGAGGGTGTACCGCGGCTCCGCGCGCCGTCGAACGCTCAGGCCGCCGAGGGAGACATGTCGATGTTGAGGCTCTTGCGGATGACCTGGGTAAAGCCCATAGAGCAGAGGAAGTACCAGACAATCCACGCCTGAATCGGTCCGAGGATGGACTCCGTCCACGCGACTTCGCCCGCAAGCGGGAGGACGAGATTCTGGAGCGTGACGTGCGCCTCCGACCCGCCGCCGACGCCGATGGCCCAGTACATCCAGAGGAACACCGGGATGGTGAGGAACATGATCCAGACCATGGGGCGGAACTGCTCTTTGAACATCCCCAACTGGTCGCCCATCGCCTCCATCTGTTCTTGTTGGATGCGTTCGAGTTCCTCGTCGTTGCCGTTCTCTTTGGCCTGTTTTTGGCGCTCTTGGATGTCCTTCATCCGCTGTTGGTACGCCCCCATCTTGTCCATGTCCATGAGGTTCGCCTGCAACAGCGTCGAGTAGAGACCGGTCGCGAGAGCGAGCACCATCACGACGGCGTAGAACGGAAGGATGTCGTGAAGCGGTCCGAGTGCGACGTCCATCGTCGAGCCGATGACGTCGCGGAGCGGTTTCCACGAGTAGCCGAGGAACAGACCGACGGTTACCACGCCGGCCATCTTGTCGTACGTGGACCACGAGGAGTCGCCGGTCTCGATGTCGTCGGCCGAGGACGACGACGCCGTAGACGCCGTCGCGTCCTCGGTTTCCTCTTCGAGACCCGCCCGGGTCGCCTCGGCGTCGGCGAGTCGGAACCCCTCGTCACCGTCGACGAGGACTCCCTTCTCGATGAGGCGGCCCCACTGACCGCTCGTGAGGTCGCCCTTCACGTCGACCCACTTGACCTCTCCCGCCTCGGACCGTTCGAGAACGGTCCGGACGGCCGTGCGCATCTCCGGGTCGGCGGAGACGAGACTGCGCACCTTCGATTCGATTCGTGCCATTGAGGACGAATTAGTCGTCACCGGTTATGAACCTTTTACTCTCGGTCCGCGCAAGTTCCGGAGTGTGACCGCCCGAAAACGGGAGGGGAGAACGGAGGCCGACGCTAGGGCCAGACGCCCCGAGCGTCGTGCGCGGCGGCGACGCGCCGGAGTGCGACGGCGTACGCGGCCTCGCGCCACGTCGCCGCGCCGTCTTCGAAGTCGCTGCGGACCGCGTCCCACGCGGCGGTCATGTCGCTTTCGAGTTCCTCGTGGACGCGTTCGAGCGACCACGCGCGCCGGTTTATGTCCTGTAACCACTCGAAGTACGAGACGGTGACGCCGCCCGCGTTCGCGAGGATGTCCGGAACGACCGGAATCCCGCGCTCTTCGAGTATCGCGTCTGCGGCGAACGTCGTCGGGCCGTTGGCCCCCTCGACGACGATTCCGGCGTCGACTCGTTCGGCGTTGTCGGCCGTGAGGACGTTGCCGACGGCGGCCGGAATCAACACGTCTACGTCGAGTTCGAGGACGGCGTCGTTCGAGAGTTTCTCCGGCGCGTCGTACGTCATCACGGCTTCGGGTCGCTCCTCGTGGGTGGGCACGTCGCCGACGTCGAGTCCGTCGGGGTCGTAGATGGCTCCGTTGACGTCCGAGACGGAGACGACGTCCGCGCCCCACTCGTCCAACAGGCGCGCGGCGTTCGCGCCGACGCTCCCGAACCCCTGTACGGCGACGGTGACGTCCGAGAGGTCCCGGTCGTAGTAGTCGACGGCTTCGCGGGTGACGATGGCGACGCTTCGCCCAGGCGCGCCGTCTCGCCCCTCGCTGCCGCCGATGACCGGCGGTTTGCCCGTCACGACGCCCGGAACCGTCTCGCGCTCTTGCATCGAGTAGGCGTCCATGAACCACGACATCGTCTGGGCGTCCGTTCCCATGTCCGGTGCGGGGATGTCGGTGTGCGGCCCGACCACGTCGCGGAGTTCCTGCGCGAACCGCCGCGTGAGTCGCTCCGTCTCCTCGTCCGAGAGCGACTTCGGGTCGACGACGACGCCGCCTTTCGCGCCGCCGAACGGGAGGTCCATCACGGCGCATTTCCACGTCATCCACATCGAGAGGCCGACGCACTCGTCGCGCGTCACCGCCGGATGATAGCGGAGTCCGCCCTTGTACGGGCCGCGGACGCTGTCGTGTTGGGCCCGGTAGCCGGTGAACACCTCCAGCGTCCCGTCGTCGCGTTCGACGGGGAGTGTCACCTCGTGGACCGCCCGAGGGTGACGGAGGCGTTCGACGACGTTCCGGTCGATGTCGAGACGCGCCACCGCCACGTCGAGTTGCTTTCGCGCCGTCTCGACGGCGGACTCCTCGCTCGGGTCCTCCTCCGTCTCCGCCGCGGTGGGTTCGGTAGTCGTCCCCATCTCACTCGACCGGCATGCTGCGATTTCGTAACTCGCCTCCGCAGTCGGGACACGTCGCCGGGTTCGACTCTGCTTCGACGACCGTCCCACAGTCGAAACACTCGTACGTGGACAGTGCTGTCGCGTCCGCGGGGCCGTCTTTCCAAGATGTCATAGGTTGCTCGGGCGACCGCCGCCCGTATAGTGAGTAATAGGAATATTAGGATGAACGTGTCCGTTATACTGTGACCCACCTCGACGCATCGGGGTTCAAAGTTCAACCGCGTCGTGCCACTCTCCCCGAGTGTCCGGCGTCTCCGAAGATGACGGCGAACAGTTCACGTTGGACGGTCCGGACGTGTCGGTAGAACGCCGCGGGCGAGATGTCGAGCGTTTCGGCGACGTCCGTCCCCGAGTGTTCTCTCGGGTCCTCGAAGTAGCCGGCGTGGTACGCCGTCTGGACCACTTCGAGTTGTCGTTCCGTCACTCGGTCTAAGACGGCCGCGGTGAACTCGCCGCCGGCCGGTTGCTCTCGGTGGCGCTTCGAACGGAGCGACACGGAGTCGAACGTCCCGGAGAGCAGTTGCGTGACGCTCCGAATCTCGACGCCGTCGGGGACGTCGATGCGGAGGGTGGTCCCCTCGGGCGTCGCTTCCGCGCGGTGCAGGACGACGCCGTGGTTCGCCAGTCGAGACGCGATGAACGGTCGGACGAAACGGAACCAGACGGTTCCGGAGGACCCGTCGCTGGCGACGACGCGGTAGTCGGCTATCCCGGGCGCGTTCGCCGCGGCGGCCTCGACGTCGTCCATCGACGCGCCCTCGACGGTCGCAAAGAGCGAATCGTCGTCGTCGGTCCGCCGCACCCCCGAGACGACGGACAGCGAGCATCCGGCGCGTTCGGCCACCTGCGAGAGGGGAAAGCCGTCGCCGGAGACGGCGTACTCGGCGCGGGTGACGGCCGTGGTCAAGAGCGCCGCCTTCCGTTCGACGGCGCTTATCGCCGAGGCCACCGTCTCTCCGAGTTCGCTCATCACCGTTTGGACCATCCCGTCGAACGCGGCGGGACGGTCGGCGTACACCGCCAGAACCCCGTACGAGACGCCGTCGTACGACAGGGGGACGGCGAGGACGGACTGGAAGTCGCGTTCGAGTGCGGCGCGCCGCCACGGGGTCTCTCGGAGGTCCGTCGCGACGTTCGAAACCGACGTCTCCTCGCCCGTCGCGGCGGTCGAACACGCCGGTTCTCCGTCGGCATCGACCGCGAGAGAGACGTCTTCGAGGTAGCCGCGTCCGTCCCCGCGTTCGACCCGCGAGACGAGACGCTGCGACCCGGGGCCGACGGACCCGACCCACGCGAACTGGTACCGTTCGTCCGCGGTCAGTCGCTCACAGACCGCGCGTTCGACCTCCTCGCGCGTCTCGGCGCGGATGACCGACTGATCGACTTCGCGGATTATCTCGTTGACCCGGTTCAGCGAGACGAGACGCTCGTTTCGCCGTTTCAGTTCGCGGTCCTGTTTCCTGAGTTGCGACTGGCGGTTCACCCGGTCCAGCGCCGCCTCAGCGGTGGTCGCCAGGAGGTCGGCAATCTCGCGGTGGACGTCGTCGAACGCGCCGACGGTATCGACGCCGGCGACGAACACGCCGTGGTCGCCCAAAGAGAGCACGACGACGCTCCGGAGGTCGGTCGCCGGGTTCGAGAGGAGCGGAGAGTCGTGCACGTCGTCGAAAAACAGCGGTTCTCCGGTGACGAACGCCCGGCCGACGAGTCTCGACTCGGTCGGGCGAAACGACGGTAACGGTCCGTACAGGCGGTCCATCGCCGCGGTGTGGGCGACGGGTTCGAGGCGGTTCTTCTCGGCGTCGAACAGGAAGACGGCGCTGGCGGCACAGCCGAGTATCTCCGCCGCGTCGTCGACGACGTGGTGGGCGATTTCGCGCGCCGTCTCGGCGTACTGGAGTTCGCCGGTCGTCCGGTGAAGCCCCGTGAGGGCCTCCTCTCTCTGTTTTCTCGTCGTCACGTCGCGGCAACTGTAGAGCGTCGTCCCGCCCTGAATCGACACCTCGCGGACGTTGACCAAGAGCGTGTGTTCCTCGCCCGCTTTGTCCGTCGCCGTGCACTCGACGTTCGTCAGGACGCCCGACTCGGCGAGTTCGGCCTCCTCGAACAGGTCTTCGCCCAAAAGCTCGTCGATGGTCCCGAGTTCGCGTATCTCCGCGTCCGTGTATCCGAAGATGAAGTGAACGTTCGGACAGACGTAGGTGAACTCGCCCTCGTCGTCGGTGATGAGGACGGTGTCGGTCATGTTGTTGAGCGTGACGCGGTGCAGTTCCTCGGAGGCGCGGAGTTCGCGCGCCAGTTCGACTCGCTCGGCCACGTCGGCGGCGGCGGCCACCGTCCGGTCGCGGACGTACGCCCCGAACGCGGGCGTGTCGGCCGGGACGTACTCCGTCGCCCCCGCGGCGGTGGCGTCGCGGGCGAGCGATTCGCTCCCGGAGTCGGTACAGAAGACGATGGGGAGGTCGGAGGCCGCCGCGCGGAGGTCCGAGACGGCGTCGACGCTCGGTTCGGACCTCGCCACGACGACCGCGTCTGTCCGCCCGGCGGAGAGTCGTTCGCGCGCGTCCGCGACGTTCTCGACCCGGCGGACCGACGCGGCCGACTCCAACTCCGCTGCCGCCGGTTCGGCCCAGTCGGGGCCGCCGACGAAGACCACCCGCGGGAGAGATTCGGCGTCCGGTGTCGCATCCATATCCCCCGCGTTCGGCGGCGCGCCTCAAAACTCCGCCGTCACGGCCGTCGCGGGACGAACTCGACGCCTCGCGGAGAAAAACGGGTCGCGGTGCGTCGTCGTTACGCCGAGTCGACGGTGTCTGCCACGTCTTCGAAGACGTCGTCGGGGCTCTGTTCGCCGTCGATTTCGACGAGGACGCCCTCGTCGCGGTAGTGTTCGACGACGGGTTCGGTGTTCTCCTCGTAGACGCGGAGGCGTTCGCGGACCGTCTCCTCGGTGTCGTCGTCCCGTTGGACGAGGCGTTCGCGGACCTCCTCGTCGTCGGGCATATCGAACTCGGTGTGGTAGATTTCGTCGGTCTCGGGGTCGAGGCGGCGGCCGGTGAGTCGCCGGACGAGTTCCTCCTCGCTCACGTCGAGGTAGAGAACCGCGTCGAGGTCCGTGATCGACGTGAGGTACTCCGCTTGGTCGATGTTCCGCGGATAGCCGTCGAGGACGTAGCCGTCGGCGTTCGAGAGCGCTTCCTTCACGATTTCGTTGACGACTTCGTCGGGGACGAGTTCGCCCGCGTCCATGTACGCCCGCGGCGTGTCGAACTCGGTGTCCATGTGACCGATGTCCATGTCCTTGTTCGCGCGCAGGGCGTCGCCCGTCGTCACGTGTTCGAGGTCGAACTCCTCGGCGAGTCGCTTGCTCTGTGTCCCTTTTCCGGCACCGGGGGCACCCAGTAGGAGAATGTGCTTGCCCATACGAACCCCATCCGACCCCGTCCGTATAACGTTGAAGAAAGCGTCCGTCCTTTCGGGACCGGCCGAGACGGAGTCGCGAATCAATACATTGAGTGTCCCGCGCGCGGACCGAACCGACAGATGTCGGACGCGACGCCTTCGAACGCCTCCCGTGTCGCCGCGCGGCCCAGTCGCGCGCGGCCGCCCCGCCACCCGTGAGTCGGAGTCTGCGGGTCGGTCGGCGTGCGAAAGCCGCCGCCCCGGGACTCGTCGTCCTCGCGGCACTGGCCGGACTCGCCCGCCTCGTCGCCGACGCGGTGCCCGGCCTGAACGCGCTTCTCCTCGCGGTCGGGTTCGGTGCCGTCGTCGCAAACACCGTCGGCGTCCCCGCGTGGGCCGACGCGGGCGTCCGGTTCCGCGGCCCCCTCCTCGAAGCCGGAATCGTCCTTCTCGGCGCGCGCATCGCCTTCGGCGACCTGGTCGCCACCGGCCCCGTCGTCCTCGGACTCGCCGTCGCCGCCGTCGTCGTCGGGATGGCTCTCGTCGAACTTCTCGCTCGGCGAGTGTTCGACCTCAAGCGCAAGACCGCGTCGCTTCTCGCGGCCGGTGCGAGCGTCTGCGGCGTCTCCGCCGCGACGGCCATCGCGGGCACCATAGACGCCGACGGCGAATCGCTGGCGCACGTCGTCGCCGCCATCCTCCTTTTCGACGCGGTGACCCTCCTCGCGTTCCCCGTCGCGGGCGACCTGTTGTCGCTTTCGCCGCGGCAGTTCGGCGTCTGGGCCGGACTCAGCATGTACAGCACCGGTCCGGTCACCGCCGCGGGGTTCGCACACTCGCCGGCGGCCGGGCAGTGGGCGACGGTGACGAAACTCGCTCGGAACGCGCTCTTGGGCGTCGTCGCTCTCTGGTACGCGTTCCGCTACGCCGACCGAACCGCCGAGTCCGGCGCGGCGTCGCTTCTGGACGGCGTCCCCAACTTCCTCGCGGGGTTCGCGTTCGTCGCTCTCGCCGCGAACGCGGGCCTTCTGTCGGCGGCGACGCTGAACGCGATAGAGGTGACGAGCGACGCCCTCTTCGCTCTCGCGTTCGCGGGACTGGGTCTGGACGTGCGACTCGAAGCGATGCGGGAGGCGGGGTTGGCTCCCGTCGCCGTCCTCGCCGTCTCCCTCGTCGTCGTCTCCGCCGCCGCGCTACTCGCGGTGACGACGCTGCTTTGACCGACGGCGGCGTTTCCCCCCGTTTTTCCACGGTCGGCGACGAAACGGACGATATGACGCGATTCGACGCCGCCGACCCGAGAGAGCGACAGAAACTGTTCGCGGACGCCTTTACCGCCCACCGCGAACGCGCCAGCGCGTTCGTGACCTTCGAAGTCGAACACGAGGGAGCCATCGACGGGGAAGACGAGTCCGCGCCGTGGGTGCAGTTCGCCGACCAGACGTTCAACGTGGACGTGACCGACGAGGAACTCGACCGCCTGAAGTCGATGCTCGACGAGTTCCCCGAGTTCCGCATCGACCAGATGGAGTCGCCCGAGTCGGCGGAGGGCACGAACGTCCGCATCACCGCACGCTCGGACGCGAACCGCCTCGCGGCGTTCGTCGACCGGACGTTTCGGGCGGTGTACGGGCGCGGCGAGGACTACCGCGCGTGGGTCGCGGCCGTCTGAGTTCCCTCCGATACTCCCGTCCGGCCTCCGGTCGAACCGCCGACAGGATATTTGTCGGCCGCCGCCGTACCGACGGTATGTCACCGACAGGCGTTCCCGCAGACGGCGTCACCCCCGAGAAAGTCGGCGTCGACGCGGAGTCGCGGATGCTGGACGCGGGCGACGTGACTCTCCACGCCGTCGTCGCCGGACCTGACGACGGCGCGCCCGTCGTCCTCATGCACGGTTTCCCCGAGTTCTGGTACGGATGGAAAGAGCAGATAGAACCGCTCGCAAACGAGGGCTACCGCGTCGTGGTCCCCGACTTACGGGGGTATCACCTCAGCGACAAACCCGACCAGGTATCGGCGTACGCGCCCGACGAACTCGCGGGCGACGTTCTCGGACTGCTCGACGCACTCGAACTCGAAGACGCACACGTCGTCGGCCACGACTGGGGGGGCTTTCTCGCGTGGTGGGTCGGACTCCACCACCCAGAACGCGTCCGGACGCTCTCGGTTTTGAACATCCCGCATCCGACCGCCTTCCGCCAGGCCATCTACCACGACTGGGAGCAACGACTCAAGAGTTGGTACGTCCTCTTCTTTCAACTCCCGCGAGTGCCGGAGGCCGTCGCCTCGGCGACGAACTACCGACTGCTCACCCAGATGATGCGGCGGTCCAGCAACCCGGGGACGTTCAACGTGGCAGACTTCGACTGTTACCGCGCCGCGTGGCGGCGGCCCGGCGCGTACCGCGCGATGCTGAACTGGTACCGCGCCATCGCCCGGGCGAACCCCCGTCCGCGGACCGAACGGTGCGAACGCCCGACGCTCGTTCTCTGGGGCGCACAGGACGACTATCTCTCTCGGTCGCTGGCGTTAGAGAGCGTCCAGTACTGCGATACCGAACACCTCGTCGTCCTCGACGACGCGACGCACTGGGTCCACCACGAAGAACCCGTCCGCGTTCGCAGCCAACTGACGAAGCACTTCGAGATGGAGCGGTTCTGAGCGGTCCGCGGAGGCGTCGAACCGCCATCTGTAACCACCCAGTCAACTTAGCGACTTTCTTAACCCTCCGCGAGAGACGTGTAACCGACGCGGGGCATGACCCTGTACGAACCCGGGACTGGATGACCCCGATTCTGCTCTCGTCCCCGCGTCCTTCATGAGTCGGTCGGGTCCCGCCACCGCGGGCCCGACTGTTTTCTCTCCGCCGAGCGACCGTTCGAACCGGCCGGCTCTCTTCGAACCTTCGACAACGGCACGTTGAAACCGGTGGCCGACGACCCACTCGCATGACCGACTTCGGAAAGGTGGACCGCGCGTTCTTCGACGAGTACATCTACCCGAACCTCGGCGCTGACCGCGACGACGTGGCTCTCGGGCCGACGCACGGCGTCGATTTCGGACTGCTCGAACTCGGCGGGCGCGCAGTCTCCATCGCGACGGACCCCGTCTCTCTCCTCCCGGGTCTCGGGTTCTGTCGCGCCGGACGCTTCGCGCTCGACTTCGTCCTCGCGGACGTGGCCGTCTCCGGCCTCGCGCCCTCGCACCTGGCTATCTCCTTTACGCTCCCGCCCGAGATGACAGACGAGGAGTTCGCCGCCGTCTGGGGGTCGATACACGAGGAGGCAGAAGACCTCGGCGTCAGCGTCGTCACGGGCCACACCGCGCGCTACGCGGGATGCGAGTTCCCGTGGGTCGGCGGCGCGACGGCACTCGGCGTCGGTGACCCCGCGGACGTGGTCCGACCGGACGGCGCGCGCGTCGGCGACGATATCCTCGTCACCAAAGGCCCCGCGGTGGAGGCGACGGGACTTCTCACGACCCTCTTTCCCGACCAGTTCGACCTGCCGAGAGAGACGCTCGACGCCGCGCGGGCCCGCCTCGACGAGGTCAGTTGCGTCCGCGACGCGATGACGGCCGCCGCGGCGGGCGACGTCCACGCGATGCACGACGCGACCGAGTGCGGCGTCTTCGGCGCGTTGAACGAAGTCGCGGCGGGCGCCGGCGTCCGATTCGACCTCTCTCTCGACGAGATTCCGGTGCGTCCGGGCGTCCGAGAGACGTGCGACCACCTCGGTATCGACCCGTGGGCCGCGACGACGGGCGGAACGCTCGTCCTCGCCGTCCCGCCCGCGGAGACGGACGCCGTCGTCTCGGCGCTCGAATCCGAGGGGACGCCCGTCGGCGTCGCCGGGCGCGCCGCGGAGGGGTCCGGCGTCTACGCGGACGGCGAACGGGTCGAACACCCCGACGTGGACCCCTCGTGGGCCGCCTACGACGACCTATCGCGGAGGGCGGGAGAGTCGTGACCCGATTCGAGGTCGGAGACGGCCCGCAGACGCTCTCTGCGGCCCGCGAACTCGACGCGGCCGACCCCCTCTCGGGGCTGAGAGACCGATTCGCGGTCGACGAGGACGAACTGTACGTCGACGGCAACTCGCTGGGTCTCCTCTCGACGGACGCCGAAGACGCCTTAGACCGGGTCGTAGCGGAGTGGAAGCGACTCGGTGTCCGCGGGTGGACCGAGGCCACTCCGCCGTGGTTCACCTACGGCGAACGACTCGGAGACCGACTCGCGCCTCTCGTGGGGGCGGCCCCCGAGGAAGTGGTTGTCGCGAACTCCACGACGGTGAACATCCACACTCTCGTCGGGACGTTCTACGACCCAGAACGCGGCGAGGAGATTCTCGTCGACGAGTTGGACTTCCCGACGGACCACTACGCCGTCCGCGCGCAACTCCGCGCCCGCGGCATCGACCCCGACGACGCCCTCCGCGTCGTGGAGAGTCGAGACGGCCGCACCATCGAGGAGGACGACGTGATAGCGGCCATCGACGACGACGTGGGGATGGTGTTTCTCCCGTCGGTCCTCTACCGGAGCGGCCAACTCCTCGATATCGAGCGAATCGCGGAGGCCGCACGCCGGGCGGGTGCGACGGTCGGATTCGACCTCGCGCACTCCGTCGGCGTCGTCCCGCACGAACTCTCGGAGGCGGGCGTCGACTTCGCCGTCTGGTGTCACTACAAATATCTCAACGCCGGACCGGGTGCGGTCGCCGGACTGTACGTGAACGACCGCCACTTCGGGGAGACACCGGCGCTGGCGGGATGGTGGGGTCACGACAAGGAGACGCAGTTCGAGATGCGGCGGACGTACACGCCCGCCCGGTCGGCGGGCGCGTGGCAGATAGGGACGCCCCCCATCCTCTCTGCGGCGCCTCTCGACGGCGCACTCGACGTGACGGAGGCCGCCGGTATCGAGACGCTCAGATCGAAGTCCGTCGCGCTCACCGACTTCCTCGTCGGTCTGGTGGACGACCGACTGCCGGAGTGCACCGTCGGGACGCCGCGGGAGGCGGAGAGACGCGGGGGCCACGTCGCAATCGAACATCCCGAGGGCTACCGCGTGACCGAGGCGTTGAAAGACCGGGGAGTCGTCGCGGACTTCCGACCGCCGAACGTCGTTCGCGTCTGCCCGTCGCCGTACTACGTCGGGTTCGAGGACGTGTTCCGCGTCGTCGAACGGTTCGAGGAGGTTCTGGAGACGGAGGCGTACGAGCGGTACGACCCCAGAGACGGCGGCGTGACGTAGTTCGGCGGGCGGGTGCGGTCGGCCAGGGCGTTCCTCACCAGTCGACGACCTGCTTGTCGCGCCAGAACTTCCCTGCGGGACTGCCCGGTTCGAATCGAGAGAGCCAGACGGGCGTCTCTGCGCCCTTCGTCACCGACCGGTCGGCGTCCTCGCCGCCCATCTCGGTGCGGACGTAGCCGGGACACGCCGAGTTCGCGACGAGTCCGTCTTCGGCGTACTCGCCGTGGAGGTACGCCGTGAGACCGTTCAGTCCGGTCTTCGAGACGCGGTAGGCGGGCGACCCGCCGGACTGGGGTTCGTTCAGCGCGCCCATGTTCGAAGAGACGTTGACGACGCGGCCGCCGTCGGTCTGGAGGAGGAGCGGAACGGTGTGCTTGCAGACGAGCATCGGCCCGCGGAGGTTCGTAGAGAGCGTTCGGTCGATGTCGGAGACGGACTCCGAGACGATGTCGTTGTCGAACTCGCCGACGCCGGCGTTGTTGACGACGATGTCGAGACGACCCGCCGCGGAGAAGATGTCGTCCGCGGCGTCGGATATCTCGCCTTCTTGGGTCACGTCCACGAGGAGATGCTCCCACTCGTCGGGCACGTCGTGCGTGATGCTGCGCGTCGCCGCGAACACCGTCGCGCCGAGGTCGTACAGTTGCTCGGCTATCTCGCGGCCGAGGTCGCGGTTCGCGCCCGTCACGAGGGCGACCTGTCCGTCCAACGAGTCGTATAACTCGGGTCCGTCGTCGCTCATCGCCCGAGTCGAAGTGGCGATAGCGGAAGGGGGTTGCGCTCTCGGGCGACCGGCGGTCACTCGACGACGACGCGCAGGGGGTCGAACGCCGACCCGGTCCACCGGTAGGCGTTCAGGCGCCCGTCCGGAGAACAGACGAGGTAGACGTACCCGCTCCACGTCGCCCGTTCCCTGTCTGCGTCGCTCGGAACCGGTTCGGACTCGGGGTGACTGTGGTAGAAGCCGACCACGTCGCGTCCCTCAGCGTCTATCGATTCGAGGGTTCGGAGCGTCTCTTCCGGGTCGAGTTCGTAGGCGACGCGGCGGTTCTCCGCGACGTTCCGCACGCGCCGGACGGACCGAACACGGTCCGGGCTTGCCCCCGGTTCGTTCGCGCGCGTCCCCGCGAGGACGCCGCACACCTCTCTCGGCGGGCCGTCGTTCGCGCCCTCGCGGGCGTGCGAGAGAACCGCGTCCCGTGCGTCCGAGTCGAAGACGAGTTTAGCTTTCGTCGAAGTCACGGCGCATCGCGATTTCGAACCACGGACAGAGGCGAAGTTGTCGGTACCACTCGGGGTGGTCGTGGAGGTGGTCGTAGTCCACCCAGAGCATCCCGGCGATTTCGTCTTCGTCGGGGTCCAGAGAGGTGTCTTCGAGCGTCACCTTCAGCACGGCGCACACCTCCCACTCCAGTCCCGCGTTCTCGTAGTAGCGTTTGTACTCGAAGCGGTCGGTCACGCGCAGGTCGTCGTACTGGTCGGGCGTGATGCCGAGTTCCTCTTCGAGACGCTGTTCGGTCGCTTCCTCTTGGGTCTGGCCCTGCACGGGGTGAGAGGCGACGGTGCCGTCCCAACTGGTGTCCCACAGGCGCTTGCCGGGCGCGCGTTGGGCGAGGAGGAGTCGCCCCTCGCCGTCGAAGACGAGACAGGTGAACGCGCGGTGGCGAATCCCCTCGCCGGTGTGCGCCTCCAGTCTGTTCACCAAGTCGAGTTCGTTGTCGTCTTCGTCGACGGCGATGACGTCCTGATTCGCGTTCGCGTGAGGTTCCTCCGAGGAGTCAAAGTCGGAGTCGGCGGCGTTCCCGCCCTCGTCTGCGCTCATACTCCGTCAATCGGTAAGGTGGGTCAAGGACTCTTCGATGCGCGTTCGCGCTCTCACCTCGCGACGGGCGCTGTTTCGAACGTCGTAATCGCGGCTCTCGGCCGTTCCGTGCCCGTCGGCCGTCGTCGCTCTCTCGGGTCCGGCCGAGCGGGCGCCTTCTGATTCCTCTTGTGGCAGAAGAACAAAGCGTCGGCGCCTCGACTCACGAGACGTGCTGGCCGTTGATCTTCACTCGCACACGCGCTTTTACCACGCCCATCCGGGGCGTCCGACGTGGTACGACGCTCTCGGATTAGACCTGTTGACCGGGGCCGCGAAACGGCGCGGACTCGACGCCGTCGCGGTGACGAACCACGACTACGCGTACTCGGCGGACCGTTCGTTTCCGACGGTTCCGGGCGTCGAGATATCGACGACGCTCGGTCACCTCGTCGTCGTCGGTCCGAACCCGCCGAGTCGGACGACTCCCGGCGAACTCGAACCGAACGAGGCGGTCGAACTGGCCCACGACAGAGGCTGTGCGGCCATCTTGGCGCATCCGTACCGAAACGGGACGCTTCTGGACTCCGACGCCGAGTTCGACGCGATCGAACTGAACGGGAAGAACCCAGAACACGTCGTACAGACGCGAGAACTCGCGGAGCGACTCGAACTACCTCTCGTCGGCGGGAGCGACGCCCACTTCCCGTTCGAGGTGGGCCGCGCGTACACCCGCGTCGACGCCGACGCGCCGACCCCCGAGGCGGTGGCCGAAGCGATTCGCGACGGAGACGTCGAACCCGTCGTGAAACTCGGGCGAACCCACAAACTGCTGGACAAGGCGTACAACGCCATACACCGGCGGAAGGCCGCCCTGCGCCGTCGCCGTCGCGACTGAGCGACTCTTACGGCGACCGTCCGAGGCGTTCGTCGAGGATGAGTCGCGTCTTCGTGCTCTTTACCTCCGCCAACTCCCGGGCCTGCGTGATGAGTTCGTTCACCGCGCGCGTGTCCGCGGCGTCCACGACGAGGACCACGTCTTCCTCGCCCGACACCTGCCAGACGAAGTCCACCTCGTCCCACTCGGCCATCCGGTCGGAGACGGCCGTGGTGTCCACGTCGACCGCGACGGACACCTCTATCATCGCCTTGATGTTGCCGGTGTGGGTCGCGACGGTGAATCGCTCGATGACCTCCTCGTCTATGAGGCGTTCGACCCGGTTTCGGACGGTTCCTTCGGAAGTTCCCACCTGTTCTGCAATCTCCGTGTACGGGGTCCGGGCGTCCCGTCGGAGGATGTCGAGGATTCGGCGGTCGAGGTCGTCCATGTTCTCTGTCACTCCCCGCACGACTTACAGATTACGAATTTCGTAATCTGGCTACGAAAGCAACACTTATAGCCCCGGAATTCGTGTGTTTCTCGTAATGTCGGACGCCTACTTGGCCCTGGAAGACGGCCGCGTCGTCGAAGCGCGTGGTCGCGTTCCGGGATACACACGTGGCGAACTGGTGTTTACGACCGCGTACACGGGATACGAAGAGAGCCTGACCGACCCCTCGTACGAAGAACAGGTCCTCACGTTCTCGTACCCGCTCATCGGGAACTACGGCGTCCGAGACGAGCGGTTCGAATCCGACCGCGTCCACCCGCGGGCCGCAATCGCTCGCGAGTTCACGGACGACGTCGCGACGTGGCTGGACGACGAGTCCGTGCCCGCCATAGACCACATCGACACCCGCGAACTCGTGACGGCCATCCGCGAGGAGGGCGCGATGAAGTGCGGTATCGCCGTCGGGGACGACGTGACGCCCGAAGACGCGAAAGAGCAACTCGCGAAATGCAAAGGCATGAGCGAACACGTCGACATCGGCGCGCAGGTCAGTACGGCCGAACCCGTGACCTACCGCGCCGGGGGCGACGCCCACGTCGCTCTCATCGACTGCGGCGCGAAGGGCTCTATCGTCGATTCGCTCCTCGAACGCGACGCCGACGTCACCGTCCTCCCGTACGACGCGACGCCCGAGGACGTGGCGGAACTGTCGCCGGACCTTCTTTTCATCTCGAACGGTCCCGGCGACCCGGCGAACTTCACGCAGGCACAGAGCCTCGTCGAGGAGTTCGTCGGCGAGGTTCCGCTCGCGGGCATCTGCCTCGGCCAACAGGTCGTCGCCCGCGCACTCGGCGGCACCACGGAGAAGATGGACTTCGGCCACCGCGGCGTGAACCAGCCGGTTCGTGACGTGGAGTCGGGGAAAGTCGTCATGACCACCCAGAACCACGGCTACACCGTCGGCGAACCCGGCGACCTGAGCGTGTCGCAGATCAACGTCAACGACGGCACCGCCGAAGGACTGGAGAACGAGGACTTAGACGTCATCACCCGCCAGTACCACCCCGAAGCCCACCCCGGCCCGAACGACTCGCTCGACTTCTTCGACGACGTCCTCGCGATGACGGGCGCAACCGAACAGACCACAGTCGTTTCGTCGGACTGACCACCCTACCTGACGCACCACCGGCGGACGGACGGCTCCCGACGCTTTCTTTTCGGCTCCGACGCGGGAGCGACGGCGCCCTCAGACAGTGTGTTCGTCTCGCACGGACGACGGCCGATATCGTGTCCGCGCCGACACGAAAGCGACTACGTCAGGTCCGCTTCCATCACGAACGTCGGCTGTTCGGCGACGTCCGCGCGGGCGACGGCGGCGTCGGTCACCCACTGGGGCCCCTCGGGGACGAGGACGCGCGTTCTGTCGGCGTCCACCGAGGCGGCGTCGCGGGAGACGGCGGCGACGACTGCGCGGGCGGCGTCCTCGTCGTCTCGCGCCCACGCGCCGACGGCGTACTCCGCCCACGTCTGCGTCTCGCCGTCGTCGCTTTCCCTGTCGTACGTCCGGTTCCGGTACGCGAACCCGCGGGTGCCGCCCGCCCGGACGACGAACAGTCGCCCCTCGTCTGCGGCGTCGTGGAGTCTTTCGCGGGTGAGTTCCGAGAGCGCCCACGTCTCGTCTGGGTCCGAGACGAGTCCCCGCAGGTCCGTCCGCACGTCGCTGCCGGTCCAAAACGACCACGCGGCGTCCGGGTCGGCGTCGTCGCCCGTCTCGACGCTGAGTTCGGAGTCCGCGTCCGCGTCGGGCCGGGGGTGGACCCACCGGAACTCGATACCGGGGTCGTAGCCCGTGTCGCGGGTGAGACCGAGGCTGGCGACGTTCCACGAGAAGATCATGTTGCGAACGACGGACGCGCCCGCCTCGCGGGCGAATCGGAACGTCGCGTCGCTCAGACGCTTCGCGACTCCGCGCCCCCGAAAGTCGGGGCTGACGCGCATCCCTTGCGCCCACGCCTCGAACGGAGAGAGCATCGTCACTTGCACGATGCCCCCGAGTTCCGTCGTCGGCGGGTCGGATCCGACGTCCGCGACGAACGTCTGGCGCGTCTCGCCGTCGTCGTCGGCTATCCAGTCGTGGTAGACGTCGCCGATGTAGTCGTCGACGCCGCGGTCGGTCCACGTATCACTCGTGAACGCCGCCACGGCGTCGTAATCCTCCGGGCGGGCGGGGCGGACGAGAACCGCCTCGCCCGCCTCGTCTTCGTACTCGTAGGCGGGTCGGTCGGTCATCTCACCGGGTCACTCCCACGGGACGGAGCGCTCTCTGAGTTCGCCCGAAAGAGAGCGAGTCATCGCGCTCGCCGGGTCGTCGAGGTTCGCGAGCGCCCACATCAGTTTCACCTTCGCGGTGCCGGGGAGGGTGTCGCCCGCCTCGACGACGCCCGCGTCCAACAGGTCGCGGCCGGTGTCGTACACTCGGTCGCAGACGCGGCCGTCGAGGCACTGACTCGTCATCGCGACGACGACGCCGTCCGCTATCAGGTCTTCGAGCACCGGGATGAAGTCGGTGTGGACGTGTCCGAGTCCCGTCCCCTCGACGACGAGTCCGTCCAAGTCGGCGTCTTTCAGGAACTCGCCGTAGCGTTCGACGTCCATGCCGGGCGTGAACTTCAGGAGGTCGACGTCCTCGGAGAGGTCGGGTGACAGCGACAACTCGACGTCGCCGCGTTCGGCGTGGTCGCGGCGGAACCGAACCTCCTCGGTGTCGTAGTCGACTTCGCCGAGCGGTTTCGCGCCGACCGTCTCGAAGGCGTCGCGTCGGGAGGTGTGGTTCTTGCGGACGCGGGTGCCGCGGTGAAGCGCACAGGCGTCGTCGCTCTCCGTGGCGTGCATGCAGACCAGCACCTCCGCGCAGTCGGATTTGGCTGCTTCGACCGCGCAGACGGCGTTCATCACGTTGTCCGAGGAGGGGCGGTCCGCGGAGCGTTGACTCCCCGTGAAGACGACGGGCACGGGCGTCTCGAGCATGAAAGAGAGCGCCGACGCGCTGAACTGCATCGTGTCGGTGCCGTGCATGACGACGACGCCGTCGGCACCCGCCGCTATCTCCTCGCGGACGGCCTCCGCGAGGTCGGTCCACACCGCGGGCGTCGCGTTCTCCGAGAGGATGTTGGCGACGACGCGGCCGCGGTAGTTGGCGCGCCCCGCGAGGTCGGGGACGGCCCGAAGCACGTCTTCGGCGTCGAACTGCGCGGTCACCGCGCCGGTTCGGTAGTCCACGGTCGAGGCGATGGTCCCGCCGGTGGAGATGAGAGACACCGTCGGGAGGTCGTCGTCGAACTCGATTTCGGACGCCGACGAGGAGTCGGTCTGTGCTTCCGCGACGTCGTACGCGTCGCGTTCCAGTACTTCCACGTCGGCGTCGTCGCGGTCGATACCGACGTTGTATCCGCCGTCGAGTTTGACGACGAGATGCTCCGGCGTCGACGACGGCATCAACACGCCCTCGTTGGCGACGCCCGCGCGTTCGACGCGGACGCGGTCCCCTGCGTTCATATCGCGAGGTACCGCCGGGCGAGACTTGAAACCACCTTTTCGACGCGGCGGCCGCGGCAAAAGAGCCATGTTCCGGGCCGCCCCACGGTTCGGTATGCAACGAAGCGACGAGACGGAGTCCGCGTCCGCCTCTACCTCCGTCTCCGCCTCCGATTTCGGCCTCGACGGGTTCGGTACCGACTCGGGCGACGACGGCGTCTCCGCCTCGGGGTCGACCGGCGGCGGAAGCCGATTCGGGCGGGCGTTCTCGCCGAAGTCGTTCGCCGTCGTCCTCTGTCTCTCGGTGGCGGGACTGTTCGTCGGCGGCGCGATTCCCGTCGTCGGGTTCGTCGGCCGGTTTCTCGGCCTGTTCGTCGTCGGATTCGCAGTCGGCCTCGTCGCGTCCCGGCGGCGCTATCTCGAAGTCGGCCTCGCGGGCGCTTTGGCATCCGGACTCGCGTTCGTCCTCTCGACGCTCACCGCCGCCTTCGCTCCGTTCGCCGTGGACTTCCTCGCGGAGTACGGCGTCGCACTCGCCGGGATGGGCGCGGGCGCGGGTCTGTTGGCGTCGCTGGCCGGACACTACTTCGGACGCGACTTACGCGCCGGGCTGACCCGAGATATCTGAGTTCTCAGCGAGACGCGACGACCCACCCGTCGTCGTCGCGGGTGACGAGTCCGCGCTCCGAGAGATGTTCGAGCGACCGTTCGACCGACTCGGGCGCGGCGTTGACTTCGTTCGCGATGCTTCGGACGGTCTGTGCTCCGCCCGCCACCGCCGCGAGCACCTCCGCGTAGAACCGGCTGTCGCCGTCCGAACCGATTCTGTCGCTCAGTCGGTCCAACACGTCGGTCATCCGGCCGTGAACCCACCGTTGGGCCAAGGAGAGTTCGTTCTCTAGCTCCTCCAGTCGCCCGACTTCGCGCGCTAAGTCGGCCACGTCGTCGGCCTCTTCTTGCGGAATGTCGAACGAGACGTGCGGGCACCGCCCGGTCATGTCGAGACTCGGATTCGCCGGGTAGGCCGACTTCGCCCCGAACCCGTACGGAGAGACGTTGACCTCGAGTCGCAGGTTCCGCGAGATGTGGAAGTACTTTCGGCGCTGGTCGTCTGTTCGCGACTCGATGAGACCGGTGTCCTCTAGCTTCCGGAGGTGGTCTATGACCGCCTTCGGACTGACGCCGAGGTACTCGCTGATCTCCGTGACGTAGCACGGTTTGTGGGCGAGAAGCCGGAGTATGCGCCGGCGGTTCTCGTTCCCGAGAAGGTCCAGGAGCACCGCGGAATCCATAACCGTAGGTAAATCATCAACACTGAAAAGGTTGCCCCCACGAGGGTGGGCTGTCAGACGTTCGCACGTCGCCGCCGTCCCCCGACTTGCGGCGCGGCGGTCACAGCCGACGGCGAGACGCTACTCCGTCGAGTCGCCGAGTCGGTCGAACGTCCGCGCGGCGAGTGCGACGGACGCAAACGACAGGGCGACGGTGATACCAGCGAGCAGGAGGCCGGGGTCGTATTTGAGCGGCGGGTAGAAGCCGAAGCCGTAGTCGTACACGTCGTTGACGAGAGCGAGGACCAACGCGACGGCGAGAGCCTTGCGGGTCGTCCGCCCGTAGTACGGTATCAGCGCCGCCTCCGCGAGAAACAGGAGGTGCGTCAGCATGATTCCCCAGTAATCCCAAAGCAGGGCGGGCGTGAAACCGACGTAGAGGTCCGGGCGGAGGTTCAACGCCACGGCGGTCCAGACGCCGTACTTCACGAGCCAGACGAACGCCAGCGTGTGAATCACGGCCAGAACGCGGTTGTTCGGCGCGTCGGTCACGGGCTTTCCGAGATGCGGCAGAAGCGTCGCGAGCGAGAGCGTTCCGAGCGCCACCGCCGCCGGCGAGTCGCCGAAGAGCGGGTACAGAAGGGAACTCACGTCCGCCAGCGAGGGCTCCGAGTGGACGTAAAAACTGACGCCGACTAAGAACGCGCCGGCGTTGACCACGAGGAGCCAGCCGAGACTCGCGCCGTTTCCGAGGTAGTACTGCACCCACCGCACCGGGAACGGGCGACGGAGTCGGTTCGCGCGCGTCGTCTCCGCCGTCTCGTCGTCGGCCATCGGTCCCACGAACGACCGGCGCGCGAAAGAAGGTGTCGTGTCGGCCCGCGCCCCGACGAGGGCGGCGGACGCTTCGGGTGGCGCCGTTGCGGTCGTCCGCACACCGTCTGGAACGAAGAGTAGTTACCCCTCGCGGCCCACCCTCCGAACATGCAAGCTGCGCTCGTTATCCTCGACGGCTGGGGCCTCGCGAACCACGACCGACGCGACGCGGTGTCGGCGGCGGAGACGCCGAACTTCGACCGGTACGTACAGGACGGCGCGTCCGGGTCACTCTCCGTCTCCGGCCGTCGCGTCGGCCTCCCCGAGGGCCAGATGGGTAACAGCGAGGTGGGCCACCTCAACATCGGCGCGGGGCGCGTCGTCAAGCAGGCGTACACCCGCATCAACGACTCCATAGACGACGGGAGTTTCGAGGAGAACGACGCGATAAACGGCGCGTTCGACCACGTCGAGGAGACGGGCGGCCGCGTCCACTTCATGGGCCTCGTCAGCGCGGGCGGCGTCCACTCCCAGCAGTTGCACCTGCACGCACTCATCGAACTCGCGGCGGACCGAGGCGTCGACGCCGTCACGCACGCGTTCACCGACGGGCGCGACACGGACCCCCAGAGCGGTCTCGGATACATCGAGGAACTGGAGTCCGCCGTAGAGCAGAACGGCACGGGCGACGTGGCAACCGTCTCCGGGCGGTACTTCGCGATGGACCGCGACCGAAACTGGGAGCGGACGAAGCGCGCCTACGACGCCATCGTCGAGAGGGAGGCCGAACACGAGGCACCGACCGCCACCGAGGCGGTCAGACAGTCGTACGACCGCACCGAAACCGACGAGTTCATCGAACCCACGCTGGTCTCGGGTCGCCCGGCGCTGGACGACGGCGACGCCGTCTTCTTCTTCAACTTCCGACCTGACCGCGCCCGACAGATGGTCAGCATGCTCGCGGACCTGCGTCCGGAGGACCTCCCCTTCGAGATCGACCCGCCGAACGTCCACCTCGCGACGATGACCGAGTACGACGAGACGTTCGAGTTCCCCGTCGCGTACCCCCCGGAGGACCCGAAAGACACGCTCGGCGAGGTTCTCTCGCGGGAGGGCAAGACGCAACTTCGCCTCGCGGAGTCCGAGAAGTACGCTCACGTCACCTACTTTCTCAACGGCGGCCGCGAGGTGAAGTTCGACGGCGAGATTCGACGCATCGTGGAGAGCCCGGACGTGCCGACGTACGACATGCAACCGGAGATGAACGCCGAAGAGGTGACAGACACCGCCATCTCCGTCATCGACTCCGAGGACCCGGACGCGCTCGTGCTCAACTACGCGAATCCCGACATGGTCGGCCACACGGGCGACTTCGACGCCGCCATCGCCGCGGTCGAAGCGGTGGACGAGCAGTTGGGCCGCCTGGCGACCGCCGTCCGACGCGCGGGCGGGCACCTCCTCCTCACCGCAGACCACGGGAACGCAGACGACATGGGGACCGCAGAGAGTCCCTTCACCGCGCACACGACGAATCCGGTTCCGTTCGTCTACCTCGCGCCGGACGGCACGGACGGCGGCCGGCGCGTCCGCGCCGACGGGTCGCTCTGTGACGTCGCGCCGACGATGTTGGAACTGATGGATATCGACCAACCCGAGACGATGACCGGCGAGTCGCTCCTCGACTAGTCGAACCGCTCTCGGCTCTCTCCGTTGTCGGTCTCTCGTCTGCCGCCCGCGTCAGGCGGCGTCCCCGTCTCGGGTTCGCTCGCCGTACCACTCGTAGAGCGTCGGTGCCACGAGAACCGCCGCGACGAACGCCGTCGCGGCGGCGAGCCGAACGTCCATCGCCCCGGCCACGTCGCCCGCGGCGAGCGTCTCCGCCGACGCGCCCGCGAGGACGCCCGCGAGCGCCCACGGCGTCTCTCCGACGGCCGTTCCGACGACGAACGCGCGGAGGCGCACGCCGGAGACGCCCGCGGCGACGGAGACGACGTCCGACGGCGCGGGGACGAGTCTGCTGGCGACGACGCTCCGAACGTCGCCGGTCCGTTCGACGAACGCCTCTCCGGCGGCGGCGACTCTGCTCTCGCGCCCGACGCGTCTCGCAAAGAGGAACGGCGGAACGCTCGTGAGGACGATGAGAGCGAGAGCGAAGGGGACGCCGACGACGCCGAACGCGTATCCGACGACGACGGCCAGAATCGTCGTCGGCCACGCGAGAAGCGGTCGGACGAGTGCGAGACAGACGGCCGCGGCGACGAACCGCGTCGGGTCGGCCGTCGCCCACGCCAGACGGTTGAGGGCGGCGTCCGGCGAGGTGACCGCGGCGGCGACGAGAACGGCCGCCAGCACGCCGCCGACGCCGACTCGCACCCCGAACCGTGGTCGTCGCATCGTCTCTCCTTCGCTCGCGCCCCGATATACGCCTTGTGTCTCGTCAGACGCTCAGTGCGAGGGTTCGAACCGGCCGCGCGACGCGAGCACGCTGCGTTTTTGGTCTCGCACCGCGCAGATGGAGGCGTAGCCGTGTCCGACGACGATTCCGAGGCCCACCCCGACCTGTCGGCGTTCGCCACGGAGAGCGACGGCAGCGAAAGCGAGCGTCGAGAAGAGAGCGTTCGTCCGGCGTCCGAGTCGGCAGAGAACGCGGTCGACGTGCGAGCGATGGACGCGACAGAGCGCGTCGAACTCGGCGTGGAACTGCTCGCACATCTCGAATCCGAATCCCTCCCGCTCTCCGACGCCGTCGACAGAATCGAGACGGTGACGACGAACCCGACGCTGACGCGCGACATCTTGGACGCCGCCGAACTGCGCGGCGTCATAGACCGCGAGGACGGCAGAATTCGGACGCGCCGCGGCGGGACGTACGTCGAGTTCGAGAGTCAGGTCGTCGAGCGAGACGGCGAGTTCGACTGCCGTCGCTGCGGTGCGAGCATCTCGACGGGGCATTTCGTTCGCTTCGAGGCCGGCGAACTCGGTCCGTTCGGCTCCTCGTGCGTCAGAAAAGTGCTCGGCCGCGACTGACCGCGTCTACCTGCCGCGGCGCAGTTCTTCGATGAGTTGCTCGATGAGTTCCTGTTGGCGGCGAATCTCCTCGCCCTGCGCTTCGACCGTCTCGCGAAGCGCCGCGACTTCGTCGACGAGTGCGTCGTCGTCGACCGGACCCGCCGACTCGAACCCCGAATCCGCGAACCCCGCCTCGACGCTGTCTGCGGCCTCCGTGTCGGGCGTGCTCGGTTGGGCCTGCTGGACCGGGGGGCCCTGCTCGCCCTCGTCGTCGGCCTCGGACGCCCCGGTCGATTCTTCTTCGGCGGTGTCCGCGCGCACTGCCTGTGCGGCCGCCGCGCTTCCCTCGGCGACTCCGACCGATTCCGCCGCGTCCGGCGCGTCCGGAGCGTTCGGCGCGTTCGGCGCGTTCGGTGCGTTCGGTGCGTTCGGCGCGTCTTCCGCCCGCGTTTCGGACGCGTCGTCCCGCGTCGCGTTCTTCGGTTCGTCCGACAACTCCGCCGGATTCGCGCTCAGAGGGTCCGGCCCGTCGCCGAACGACACCTCGCTCGTCTCTGCGGGGTCCTCGTCCTCGGGTTCGTTGGCGGCGCGGAGTTCGTCGAGCGTCGAGACGCCCCAGTACCCGAGCAGCGTCGATTCGAGAGCTTCTCGGACCGCGCGGGCGTCTTCGTTCGGCGTCTTGAACCGCTCCTGTCGGCCGCCGACGGTGAGGACGACGGAGGTGGCGACGCTGCCGTTCTCGAACGTGAGGTCCGTCACGTCCTCGTAGCGGTACTCCTCGTACTCTTCGTCCCAGAGACCGCTCCCGATGTGCCTGACGACCCGCGCGCCCGCGACGACGAGCGTGAGTTCGCTGAACCTGAACAGTCGCTCCATCGACTCCTCCTCGTCGAGGATTCCGTTCGCCTTGAGGACGCCCTCCACGATGGGGTGGAGCGCTCGGTCGAGATGCTTCGCCGGGAGTGCGAACGTCTCCGACCCGTCGAGACCGTAATCGAGCGTCACTTTCGCTTTCCGTCGGCCCTCGGAGACCGTCACTCGCTCTGCGTCGTGGGGGTACTCCTCTACGGACTCGTCCGAGAGGAGACCTTCGGCCCTGTAGACGAACGTCCGCGTCGGCGTCGCGTACAGTTCGTCTTCGCCGCCGAGACCGATGCGTGCGACAACGGTCTCCCCGCCCAGGGCGGATTGGACGATCTGCGGTTGACTCATAGATTCGTTGTCCCCGTGCCTGTTGATAAATCCGCGGGTGATCAGCCGTGTCACGAGGTGTGCTGACATGGAATCAACCGGAGACGGATGAGAAGGTTAAAGAGACTCATCGCACAACGAGAGAGTGAGCCCGGGTGGCTTAGCTGGACATAGCGCCGCACTCATAGGGTTTCTGAGATTCGGTGCGGTATCGCCTTGGAAGCCTCCGCGTGCAATCGGGGCCCGCCGAGCCTCGGACCTGAGTCATGCGGAGATCGCGGGTTCGGAGCCCGCCCCGGGCATTCTCCCGACCGTTACACTCCTACAGTGGAACTGCCGTTCGGGTCCCGCTTTCGTTCTTTGGGACCGTTACCTCATTTACCGGGTCGCGAGACGGATCAGCAGTCCTCCGTCGCGAGATCCACGGTGTAGTCCGGGCTCGGGACGTCGGGCGCTTCGGCGGGTAGCGGGCCGAACCCGTCCGGTTGCTCGCGGTTCTCAGTTGCTTGTTCGTACGCGTACGCGGCCTCTATGAGGGTCGGTTCGTCGAACTCGAAGCCGAGCAGTTCCAAGCCGACCGGAAGCGTCTTGTCTTCGGTGTACCCCGCCGGCACCACGATGGCGGGAAGTCTCGAATACGCGCTCAGCGAACAGTTCGAGCCGGGTTGTTCCGCTCCGATCTCCGCCGGCGGATGCGAGAGCGTCGGGTACGCCAAGACGTCGACGTCCTCCTCCAACATCAGCCCCTCGACCGCGTCTCGAAGGGCGAACTTTCCGGCCACGGCGGCCTTGAACTCGTCGGTCTCTCGGACGTTCGGGTCCTCCTCTTTCTCGGACTCGCGAAGACTCTCGGCTTTGTCGCAGGAGTACTTGTCCGACTCGACTATCTCTTCGAGCGTGTCGTACTCGTTGTCGACGTCTTCGAGGTAGGCGTTGAGATCCTGTTTGAACGGATCGGGCGAGTCGGCCTCTTCGAGGAGTTCGTCGAGGTTCGGAACGGTGTCTAACTCGACGATCTCCGCTCCCTCGGAGCTCATATCGTGGAGCGCGGTCTCGATGACGGCGGTCACCTGCACCGCCTCCGCTTTGGCTTCCGCTACGGTCAGGTCGTACTCGTCTTCTTCGTCTCCTTCGTCTCCTTCGAGAATCTCCTCTTCGGGCCCGAAGAAATCGCGGAGAACGCCGACTCGTACCCCGTCGGGTCCGTCCTCGTCGAGGTACTCGGTGTAGCTGTCTTCGGGCGTCTGGTCGTCTTCGGCCGGGATTTCGTCCGCTCCGCGGGCCGTGATCGGGTCGTTCGGATCGTACCCAGCCATCACGTCCAACGCGAGCGCCGCATCGTGAACCGTCCGGCACATCGGACCACCCGTGTCTCGCTCTAAGTTCAACGGGACGATACCATCGCGGCTCAGTAGCCCGAGCGTCGGTCGGATGCCGACCAGGCTTCCGAACGCCGACGGGTTGCGAATCGATCCGCAGGTGTCCGAGCCGGTACCGATCACCCCGAGACTCGCCGCGATCGAGGCTCCGGTCCCGGCGCTGGAACCGCTCGGATTGCGACCGAGCGCGTAGGCGTTGCGCGTCTGGCCCCCGTACGAGCTACTGCCCTCTATCCCGCGGGCGAACTCGTCGAGGTTGGCTTTGGCGACGACGACGCCGCCCGCTTCACGGAGCTGTTGGACGAGGAACCCGTCGTCCGGCGGCTGAGACTCCTTCATCGAGAGCGAGCCGTTGGT
Organism: Halopelagius inordinatus; assembly: GCF_900113245.1. NCBI lineage: Archaea > Methanobacteriati > Methanobacteriota > Halobacteria > Halobacteriales > Haloferacaceae > Halopelagius > Halopelagius inordinatus. Next base: position 373,160 of record NZ_FOOQ01000002.1, on the reverse strand, counting down.
CGTCGGCATGTCACCGGTATCGTAGTTGTCCTTCAGGACGACCGGGACGCCGTGTAGCGGACCGACGGCCCCCGAATCCTCGTATTTCGCATCGAGCTCTTCGGCGCGTTCGACCGCGTCGGGATTCACGGTGATAATCGCGTCGAGCGCCTCGTCGTAGACCTCGATCCGCTCTAGGTACTGCTCGACGATCGATTCGGCCGTCGCCTCCCCGCTCTCGATCGCGTCGAGGACGTCCGAAGCGGTCGCCTCGACCGCGGTGAATCCGCCGTCGGACCCGGAGGTTCCGGAATCGCCCGCGCTGGCGGTCGCCGTCCCCGCTCCAATCAGCCCCGCGGCACCGATTCCTTTCAACAGAGACCGGCGGTCGATCGGAAGAGACCCCGACTGTGAACTCCTCTCGCTCGTTCTACATCTATCTGACATTTGAGACTAAATAGATGCCAAATCGTGCATATATCTTGTTCTAAGTGGATGGTAAATTGATTGAACAATTTTTCGGCCCTATTATACTTATTCGTAATATTACTGGTCCCGGTGATAGGACCGGATAGATAGACGCCCGCACGCGACTAATCTAATGTTTAGAATGGCACCCCGCTGTTACGAGGCGTTTTCCCGCCTCGTGCTGCCTCGCACACTCGGAAGTGGCCCGAGAGCTTCTCAACTCAGCGGATCGGGGCGATAAGAGGAGCTCACCCCATCATTACTTTTCACTGTCAATTTGGGCAGAGATACACAAAACATTTAATGTACCGTCGCCGCTGTTCGGCTACCCCTACCCAAAGGTGACATCACCGAGTACCGTCGTCCAAGTCCGAACGTCGGGCGTTCAGACCCTAGGGCGACCGAAAGATGCTGTTGCCGACTTGCGACCTACCCAACATGACAAGCAAACAAAAGCAGATCCGCGCAGTCGCCCTCGCGGCGCTGATGGTCCTGTCCGTCTTTGCAGGCACCGTCGCGTTCACGGGAGCGTCCGCAGCTGCACCCGACGGAACCGCCCCCAACTACGCGGGCGGTGCGGTTCACTACGAAGATAGTAATGGTGACACCGTCATCGAAGTACCGTTCGACGAACAGATCAACTCCTCCAGCCTGACGCAGGCGAACTTCACCATCCTCGACGATGGTGACAACGTCACGGCTGACGTCTGGAATGGTATTTCCCAAGATGATGACGGCCGCGTCGTCATCGAGACTTCGTCCGCGATCAAGTCCGAGGACATCGAAATCGATCTCTCCGGCAACATTCAGGACGCCGAAAACGGTGCCACGCTCGCGAACGCGGGCGACAAGAGCGTCGTCTTCGCGTCCGTCACGCTCGGCCAGGGCGACACGAAGAACGCCTACAAGGGCTCGTACGTCGCCGTCGAGGCTAACAACCTCAGCGAATCGATAGACGTCGAAGCCACCGACGACGACGCGACGTACTCCTTCAGTGGTTCCACCGGCACCAACAGTACGGTGTTCGTGTTCAACACGGAGAACCGCGACCTCGGAGACTACGAGTTCGTCTTCGACAACAACCAGAGCCAGAACGCGACGCTCACCGTTCGCGACCTGGGTCTGAACGTCGAACTCGACGACCAGAACATCACGACCGACGACGCCCTCGAGGGCACGGCGTCCGCCAACGCGGGCAACCGTGATCTCTCGATCCAGCTCCTCGACAGCGACGAAGACGAGTTCGTCAACATCTCCAACCCCAGCCTCGACGGCCAGGGTGAGTACGACTTCACGTTCGACAGCTCGGAGTTCTCCTCCGACGACACCGGCGAGTACACGGTCAAGGTGACCGACCTCGACTCCGGTGTGAGCGTCGAATCGTCGACGGTCAACGTCGACGACGCTCAGGACGGGGATGCGAACTTCGGAAGCTCCGTCATCACCGAAGCGCGCGGTGACGTCGTCGAGATTCCGGTCACCGTCTCGAACAGCGACTACGCGACGGTCAACATCGGCAGCGAGGACGTCGGCTTCCTCGCTAACGTGACCGTCGAAGACGAGAACGACGACGGCGAAGTCGTCATTCTCTTCAACACGTGGGAAGCGATCAACGTCGCCGGCGGAACGTCCGCTACGGCCGACGTCTTCGATGTCGACGACAGCGACGACTCGATCGTCAAGTCCGACATCGACGCGAACAACCAGGTCTCGACGCTCCTCGACGCGGGCGACTACGACCTGGAAGTCCGCGCCACGCAGAACGCCGACGACGACTCCCAGAACGTCGCGACGCTCGTCCTCGAAGAGCGCAACACGGAGTCGGTCCAGATGTGGACCGCGTCCGACGACACCGACCTCAGCGACCTCGACGAAGTGAACGAGGCGCTCGAGAGCGGTAACCTCACGCAGGACAGCGACATCGCGCACGGTGACTACGTCATCACGCAGGTCACCGCCTCGGGTCTCGGCGGTATCTACGAGTCCCGCGAACAGTTCTTCGGTAACGAAGAGTTCAACCTCACGTTCAACCAGACCACCGCACCGGCGAACCGCGAAGCGTACTCGCTCAACGTGAGCGACAACGCGGCAGTTGTCGGCGACTCTGAGAACGACACGTACTTCATCGTGTTCGACTCCGACGACAGCGACCTCGCCGCACTCCGCGGTGGCAACTCGGTCGACTTCGGTGCTGACGACGGCATCACGGCCAACTTCACCGTCGAAGAGGCGGACGGCAACCTCTCTGACAGCGAAGAGAGCACGACGACCGACTTCGACCTCATCGAGGGCGAACACAGCCTCGACGACCCGTACAACGTCTCGAACGCTGCGGGTCAGATCGTCGAAGGTGACTCCAACGTCGCTCCGGGTACGGAACTGCAGATCCGCGTCCGCAGCGCCGACGGCACCAGCCCGAGCTTCCTGAAGACGTCGACCGTCTACGTCACCGAGAACAACACGTTCTCCGCTGAGTTCGACTTCAGCGAGCAGAACCCCGGTGACGAGTACAACATCCGCGTCACGGGCAGCAGTGCAGCACCCCGTGAGGAAGTCGACGGCACCGTCGCCGAAGGCTCCAGCACGACCGAAACCGTGACCGACGACGGCACGGCGACGGTCACCGACGAGCCCGTCACGACGGACGCGCCGGACACGACCGAGGCTCCGGAAACGACCGAAGCCCCGGCCACCGAAGAGCCCGCGACCGAAGAGCCGACTGAGACGAGCACGCCCGGATTCGGCGTGGTCGTCGCTCTGACGGCACTTCTCGCCGCGGCGCTCCTCGCTGTCCGCCGCGACTAACTACCCGAGATTTCGGAGGGTCTCCCTCCGCTCGGCCTTTCGGTTCCCCTATTTCCGTACTCGATCACGCAGCCGTGTTTCGATCGTACCACACGACGGTTACCAGACGCCCATGACAGAATCGTACGAACTGCTGAAGCGAGGCCCCGAAACCGGGATTCACAAGGCGGACCTTTCGCTCGAAGAGCGACGAGATATTCGGCGTATCACGGTGACCGGTTCGGGGAATACGACGCGCTCGAACTCGGGGGGACGGTTCGTCTCCGTCTCGTATCTGGCGGGCGACGAGAGGGCGGCCGCGACGCTCTTCGTAGAGAAGAACCGAACACTGCTCGAGCAGATCGATTTCTCGAAGACGAACAGCGTTCGACAGAGCGTACCGCGAGCGATATACGATTGGATTCTCCACGCGTTCGGCCGCCGGAGGATCGAACCTGGCGTCTACACCGTCCGAGAAGACCGCCCGCAGGAGAACGTCTGCTGGATACTAGCCAAAGGGAAGTACGAGAACGCCCCGAGCAGACGCTACTCCGTCGGCGGGTCGGGAAGCTCGAAACTGACGGGCATCTCACCGGAACAGCTCTACGAGAGTCTGCCTGCGATGTGCACGTTGGCGGACTTACCCGAGGAGGCGGCGGGGGACGTCAAGTGGATATTCGCGTACTTCGACGAATCACCCGGTTTCGCGTGCGGAGTGACGCCGACGAATCGTTCTATCGCTCTCAGGAAAGAGAGCGACATCGCCTATCGTGGTGGTGCCCGCTCCTCGGGCCAAAACGACGTCGGAAGCCCCTGAGGGTCGGACGCCCCCGATGCAGGTGCGTGAGTTCTCGAATCCCGTTTAGGGACGTCCGATGACGTCGGCGAGATGATCCGTGTCTCGTTCGCACCAGAGACGGGTCGATGTTCCGGTGTATATCCGAGGACGTGCCGTTGGAAGGGCTGTACGCGCTGGAAAGCACCGTCTTCGGTCACCTAGGGAGCATCAGTGGCTTCAGATACTTCGTATGGGTCAGAGGAAACGCGTAGCCCCACTATTCCTCACGGAATCCTCGCCCGAGGTGGATGTCGGCCACACTCTCCTCAGAGCACACTCTCTCTTTGAGTGCCTCTCGGGTGGACGACGCGGGATACCGGCTGCGTCGTCAGCACCACCTCTGTGACCCGCTTCACTGAGGTACCGACACCGGCCGTCTCCGAGGGCGGGCCGACGGACAGCGTCGTTCCCTCGTTCGGAGAGTCAACTTTCGACGACGTGAGTTCCGAGTCGCGCGTCGTCTCTCTCCGCTGTACCTCCGTCGAGTGTCTACAACGCGTTCGCTGCGACGCAGGCGGGTCCCTCCGGTGACGCGGGTGAGTCGCCGATTCGGCGTTCGGTGTGAGAGTGTCCGTCCTCCACTCAGAGAGAACCGCCGTCACTACCGGGTCGAGTGCCGAAAGAAAGAAATTCGAAGGGCCGGAGCGAACTCCGGTGGTTAGCTGTCGTTAGTCGCGGCGGACTGCGAGGAGTGCCGCAGCGAGGAGTGCGACGAGTGCGACGACCACGCCGAAGCCGGGCGTACCGGTGCCCGTTTCTTCGCCGGTGCCGTCAGTTCCAGCCTCGGCCGTCGTGGTTTCGCCACCCTCGGTGGTTGCGGCCGTCGTGGTTTCGCCACCCTCGGTGGTGGTCTCGGTCACCGTGGTCTCGGTCTCCGTACCAGCGGTGCCGGTTTCGGTCTGGTTCTCGCCGCCTTCGACGACGCTACCGTCGGCTTCCAGAGAGTCGGCCTCGGACGGGCCACCGGAGACGGTGACCGTGAAGCTGTCGTTGACGTTCTGCTCGCTGAAGTCGAACTGCGCGTCGTACGTTCTGTTCTCGGTGACGTAGACGGTCGACGTCTTCAGGAAGCTCGGACTCGTGCCATCGTCACTGCGGACACGAATCTGGAGTTCCGTACCGGGCGCGACGGTAGTCGTGCCCTCTATCGTCTGGTTCTCTGCGGCCGCCACCTCGACGGGTTCGTCCATGTCGTGTTCAGCCGTGCTGAACTCGTAGTCAGACTCGACCGTCTGGTCTTCGTCTGCGAGGTTACCGTCGTCCTCGAGGACCGTGAAGTTGCCCGTGAGGGCTTCCTCGTCGTCGAGACGGTTAGTGACGATGTCTTCACCATCGTCGAACTCGCCGTTCTCGTTGTCGTCCACGTACGCTTGGACGTCGCTCGGTTCGTAGACGACGAAGTACGTGTCGTTCTCCGCGTCTGCGATGACGTCCGTGTTACTGTCGTTCAGTCGGAGCGCGAACGGATCGCGGTTCGTGCCTGCTTCGGTCTGTTCGACCGTGTAGTTGATGTTGTCAGCAGCGAAGAGCTGGCTGGCAACCTCGTCGTTGTCCTGCGCTTCGAGGGGGCCTGCGAGACCGGATGCGTTCACCTGCTGAACGACGCGGTCACCGAAGGCGATGTCCTGAGTTACCGTCAGGTTCCCGTTCTGAGCCGCCTCGTAGACTTCTTCTTTGTCGCCGAGGTCGGCACCCTGCGAGGCAGTCCACGTGTTGAGGCTGCGCGTCTCGCGCTCTTCGAGGACGAGCGTCGCGACGTTCTGGGAGTCGTCGTCGGCGTTGGTGCCGGAGCGGACTTCCAGGTCGTAGTCGCCCGCGTCGAGGAGCGAGTTGACGCCGATCTCGATGTTGGAGCTTTCGAGCTCGTCGTCGTCGCTCTCGACGGAGAAGGCGTCGCCGTCAGCGCCGTCCTGCGCTTCCCACGTGTTGAACTGGAGCGTGACGACACCGTCGTCGTCGTCGTCTTGGACGGTCGCGTCGGCGAGGAAGCCGACGTCGTCGCTACCGATGGTCACCGTCGCGGTGTCGGTGTTCTCCATCGTGATGTTCATCTCGACAACGTCACCGCGCGCTTCGGTGACGATGCTGCTCTCGAAGTTAGCCGTGCCTTCACCGGCTTCCGCGACGTTGATCGTCGAGGAGGTGTCGGTGACGCCGGAGTTGTTGTCGCGCGCTTCGATCGTGTATTCGCCCGTGTCGACGTCGAGCTCTTCGAGGTCGAACTCGAAGTCGTACTCACCCTGGCCGTCCAGGGTGGCACCGATCGTCTCGACGTCGTCATCGTCGTCGTCGACGAGAGTCAGTTCGATGGGTCGGTTACCAGCGTTGGCGGTAACCTCACCCTCGATGGAGTCCTCGTCGGTGACGTTGAGGTCGTCGATGGTCATGTTGAAGCCGAGGTCACGGACGTCGATTGCCGCGTTCGGGCTCGCCTGACCGATCGAGAAGTTGTACTGGTCGATCTCTCGGTTCGTCGTGTTGAACACGAAGACTTGGCTGTTCGTGCCAGTGGAACCGGAGAAGGCGTAGTTCGAGTCGTCGCCTTCGACTTCGACGTCCGTGTCGAGACCGGAACCGAGCACTGCGACGTTCTCACCTTGGTAGGTGTTGACCGGGTTACTCATACCGGTGTCGCTGTCGATCGAGACAGTCGCGACGGTGACACTGACGTTGTTGTCGTCGTCGAGACTGTTGCTTCGGACGCTGTTATCGTCGGTATCGGTAACCGAATCGGGAACGTTGAGCGTGACGTCGCCCGTGTTCAGGTCGCTCCCGGTGTCGATGATGACGCGGCCGTCACTCGGCTGCGAGAACGCTCCCGCGCCGAGATCCACAGCCTCGTCGTCGACGTACAGCGACATGTCGTCGACGTTCTGCATCTCTTCGTTAAATGCAACTTCCACGACGGTGCTCTGGACGCCGCTGTCAGCGTTGGTGTCGTAGTGAGTTGCCGACACGAGGCTCGGTGCGCCAGTTGCGCTGGCGTCCGCGTTGGTGATACTGACGGGCTGCGACGCGGATGCCGTTGCGTCACCAGTACCACTGTCGTCCTCGATGTCGAACGTGACTGTGGCGTCGGTGTTCGTGTTAACCGACGGCGTGTCAACGTCGAAGGTACCGTTCAGGTAGATTGTCTCAGCACCGGTGACGGGCATCTCGGAGCCCGTGGGAGAGACGGTGACGTTCAGCGCGTCGTTGTCTCCGTCGTCGTTCGTGTCCACGAGCGTCGTGGAGTTAGTGATGGCACCGCCAGAGGAGTTCTCGACGCGGAGGTTCTCTCCGCTGAGCGAGAGGCCCTCGAGGTCAGGAATCGAGACGGTGATGTTGTCGTCGGTACTGGCGTTATTATAGTCGGAGAACGATACGTTCACGTTATGCGTGTTAGTGGTATCTTCGTCGAGCTCCGTAGGGGAGAACGTATCGACGGAAGCACCACTAACAGCCGCTGCGGATCCCGAGAGCGCGACGGTGCCCGCAAAGACGGAGAGCACCATCAGCGCCGCGAGGAATATCGCGCGGAACTGCTTTTTCTTGCTTGTCATAGTTAGGGGGTTTTTCTCTGTCGGCAACACCTGCTTTCGTCCAGCCTGGATTCCCACACGGCGCCCGACTTATCGGACTCGGAGGGAGTTACTCGCGGATGTCACCATGGGCAGGGGTACAACAGAACTGCACTCGTCTGCGCGATAAATACTTTGTGTACTAACATAATCCCGATGATTCAAATGTCCTGAATAAGAACCGTGATAAACGTGTTGTCTTTGCTAATTTGACATTAGAGAACGACGGGTCTGGCCCGTGTAGACGCCATCTCCGATAAACCGTCCGCAAGAACGGCTGGTGAGGCGAACGGTCCGAAGCGCCGTCACGAAACGTTCGACGGTGGTTTCGCGCCCTCGGTAAACGCGAAGTCGAAGCTCCATCACTATCTTCTTACCGCACGCGCGGCATCGAGTGCAGAGACGGAGCACCCTCCACACCGGCGGTGTTGCACGACTGCGCGCGCGTCGAAGTACGTCCGACGAATCGGTTCGTGCGTGGTGTCTGTTATCGCACAGAACGGCTGTTTTACCGTCGAGTGCGGATACGCGTCGGCGTACCCCTCTTAAACGGTACTTAAACGTGGTATTAATAGCAAACCAACTATATCACGGTTTGGTTAATTTCTCCTTTAACTTTATATCGGAGTAGTGTGAGAGACCGATTGGACACGCCACGACAGGGGGTGGGACGGGAGTCGAAGTCGACTCTCGGGGGAAGGCACGAACCGTCCGCTGTCGCCTTGGGGTGTCGCTCGACAACCCAATCATGAAGCTCAAACAGCTATTCACGGACGATTCGGCCGTTAGCCCTGTCATCGGGGTCATCCTGATGGTGGCTATCACGGTCATACTGGCAGCCGTTATCGGCACATTCGTACTGAACCTCGGTGGAAACCTCTCGGATACGAGCCCGCAGGCGAGTTTCGGGTTCGAATTTGACTCGACGAATGGCACGACGATCACCCACGAAACGGGCGACTCGATTCCTGGGGACCAGTTGAATACTACGGGTGTCACCTGGGATGGAAGTGGTGGAAACTGGACTGGAACTGTTAGTGCAGGAACCTCGATTACCAAATATAAGGACGTAGACAACTGGGACGGTGAGACAATCCGTGTCGTCTGGTCGTCAGAAACCGGAGAGTCGTCTGCAACGCTCAGTAAAACGACTGCACCTAACAATTAAGCGATGAAACTCAAACAGCTAATTACCGACGACAATGCCGTTTCGCCGGTTATCGGTGTCATCCTCATGGTGGCCATCACGGTCATCCTCGCGGCGGTCATCGGTACGTTCGTCCTCAACCTCGGCGGGAACCTCTCGCAGACGAGTCCGCAGGCTTCCTTCGGATTCGACTTCGAAAACGGGGACACCAACGACAACGTCACCATCACCCACGAAACTGGTGATTCGATTGCTGCAGATCGCTTGAACCTGACGTCAAGCGCTGAAGTAGACATTGCGACCGATAAATCAGATCTTGGGAATGGTTCTGACAAGGCGACGTCTCGATCGTTTGTCGACTCTGACGCATACGGTGCTGACGACACCGTTAGTGCAGGTAGTACGCTGTACGCTGGTAACGCTGGAGACCTCGACGGCGAGGACTTCCGCGTCGTTTGGACTTCCGAGAACGAGGAAACCTCCGCGACGCTGTCCGAGTGGACGGCACCGGACAACTGAACGCGAACCAATCTTTTCTTCGACCGCAAAACCACGTAGCGACTGCTCTCGACCCAAATATAACCGAAAACCGACCGTCCGGAAAGACGAGGTGCGCCGAACTCAGACGGGGCGGCCGTCCCCGGAGGTTCCGAGGATGTACGTCCCGATGGTCAAGAGTGCCGTGGCCAAAACGAGGCCGTACGTCGCGAGTTCCGACGTGCCGGAGAGAACACCGGGGAGGTACGCGAGCGTTCCGACGACCATCAGGACGGCCCCGACGATGCTCTTCTTGCTGCTGAACAGTCCCATACCTGTCACCTGAGACGCGTCGAATATGGGTGTTGCGCTTTAGCGCGCCCTCAGTTCTCGGGCGACCACGTTCTCTCGCCCGCCGGTATCGCGATTTCCAGCCAGTTCTCCTCGGGCGGGAGCGGACAGGCGAACGTCTCGCTGTAGACGCAAAACGGGTTGTAGGCGACGTTGAAGTCCACCGTGACGTCGTCGCCGTCGTCGAGTTCGCCCTCGGGGTGCAGTTCGATGTACCGCCCGTTCTCGTAGGTCTGTTGTCCGGTCGTCTTGTCGCGGAACGGAACGAAAAGCGCCTCTTCGTCGCCGGTCTCCTGTCGGTAGCCGTGGAGTTCCAGGCTCTCCCCGCGGAGGGAGAACTCGAAGGTGACGACGCGGAGATACCGAACCTCGTTTCCGGCCGTCGTCTCCATCGGCATCGGTTCCGGTTCTTCGTGGACGCGCGCCGTCGCGGAGACGCGGTACGCCGGGTCCGGTTCGAAGTAGTCCAGGCCGTCGAACTCGTCGCGGAGTTCCGGCGGGATGGGCGACTGCGGGTGGGACCCGAAGAACTCGTCTTTCTCCGCGCGCTTCTCGCGGAGCGTCTCGGCGTAGTTCTCGGGGGCGTCCGTCGCGGTGGCGTCTGCGTCCTCGCTCATGGACGTCGATACGGCGCGGGGACTGGTACACCTGACGGTTCCACCGAACGCTCAGACGCCGCGCTTTGCGGCGGTGAGTCGGTCGAACTGGTCCGCGGTGAGCGAGATATCCGCCGCGGCGAGGTTTTCGTCCAACTGCTCGACCGTGCGCGCGCCGACGATGGGCGCGGTCACCTGTCCGTGGTGCATCAACCACGCGAGACTCACCTGTCCCGGCGTCGCCCCCACCTCTTCTGCGACCGCTTCGACGGCGTCTAAGGCGTCGAAGTTCTCCTCGGTGAGGTAGGAATCGACGAACTGCTGGTCCGTGGCCGCGCGCGAGTCGGCGGGTGGGTCCTCGCCGCGGGTGTACTTCCCCGTGAGAAAGCCGCCCGCGAGGGGGGACCACGGGACGACGCCGATGTCGTAGTCGGCGCACATCTCGAGGTAGTTCCCCTCTATCTCTCGGTTGACGACGTTGTACCGCGGTTGCGACAGCGAGAACGGTTCGTACCCGCGTCTGTCCGCGAGTTCGTTCGCCTTCACTACCTTCCAGGCGTTCGGCTCGAAGGTGGACGCGCCGAGGTAGTTCACCTTCCCGTCGCGGACGAACCCATCGAGGGTGCGCATGAACTCCTCTACGGGCGTGTCATCGTCCCACCGGTGGGTGTACAGCACGTCGACGTAGTCGGTTCCGAGGCGTTCGAGGATGCGGTCTATCTGGTGACGGAGGTGCTTTCGGTTCAGACCGCTTCCGTTCGGGTCCTCGCGGGTCGGCCAGTAAATCTTCGACGCGACGACGAACTCCTCTCTGTCTCTGTCGGCCAACCACTCGCCGATGTACGTCTCGCTTCGACCCTCGCCGTACATGTCGGCGGTGTCGATGAAGGTGCCGCCGGCGTCGGCGTAGGCGTCGAGCAGTTCGTGGGCGCGTTCGCGGCCGACTTCGATCGTTCCCTCGTCGTCCGCGCGGCCGAACCGCCACGTTCCGAAGGCGAGTTCGGACACTGTCGTTCCGGTTCGCCCGAGAGAAACCGTATCGAGGGGCATGGTCCGAAAAAGAGCGTCCGCGGCTAAAGCGCCGCGATTCTCAGCGGCCGTGGCCGTGGCCGACGACGAGGGCCGCGAGATTCAACCCGAGCAACGTCACGAAGACGGTCACCTGTTCGCCTTGTAACCCGCGCACGAGAAGCGGGAGGTAGAGAAACGGGAGCGTCACCGCGAGCCAGAACGCGAAGAACTGAATCGGCGCACCGAGCAGTTCGAGTCCGGTCTGGAGAGTAGACGGGGTCGTTTCGACGATTCTCTCGATGAGGCCGACGCTTTCGTCGCGAGCGGGGGCCGAAGAGTTCGACATACGTTGGGACACACCTGTTCGATCACAAGAGAGTCAGGAACATATAGCCGCCCGAGAGTTAGCACTCGTTTACAATCGTTCCACAGTGAAAGTATTGAAACTGTTAATTTTCCAAACGAGCGGAGAAGAGCCGAGACGTTTCATGGGTCCCTCAGGGACAGTATTCACGATTAATAGTCTTTACATCTAAACTGTATTTATTTCATTCATATTGGTAAACGAACCATACTATCTGCGAATCGAACTTGTTACTGCCCCTCACGGATGGGGATCGAACTCGGAGACGGAGAGCCGACTCCGACCGCATCCCGAACGGGGTTGCGGCGTCTACCGCGGATTTTTGGTCCCCCGGAGATAGTGGTCGAACATCCATGTCCGAGGCAGACGCCCTGACAGACCGCCGGGTCGACAGCAATCTCTTCATCACCGTTTCGGGGCCGCCGGGATGCGGTGCGACGACGCTGTGTGAAGGCCTCGCGACGGCTCTCGACTGCGGACTGGTCTCCGGCGGCGACATCTTCCGGACGCTGGCCGAAGAGCGGGATATGAGCCTCTCGCAACTCATCGCGAAGGCCGACGAGTCCGACGAGATAGACCGAGCGCTCGATAGACGCCTCCGGACGATAGCCGAAAAGTGGGGCGCGGCGAACAAGGCGTTCATCCTCGAATCCCGCCTCGCCGGATGGCTGGCGGGCAACCGCGCGGACCTGCGAATCTGGCTCGACGCGCCCGACGAAGTCCGCGTGGACCGAACGGTCGATAGAGAGGAGATGGAAGCCGAGATGCGCGTGCGAGAGGTGAGCGAGGCCGGACGGTACGAGTCGTACTACGGCATCGACGTCACAGACCAGTCGTTCTACGACATCTGTCTCAACACCGCTCGGTGGAGTCCGGAGGCGCTTCTCGACGTCGCCCTCACGGCGATAGCGGAGTACGACCCCGAGGCCGACGAGGGCGCGTACCGCACCGAAGACGTCGACCTGTAGTTTTTTGCTCGCCGCCGTCTCCGCGAGGACATGGCCGACCTCAACCCGGTTGCAAAGCGCATCCACAACGTCTCGCCGAAGCCCGTCCGATTGACGCTCGCGGACGGAACCTCCGCGATATACCGCATGCACAGCACGCAGTTCTTCCAACGGGAGTTCCAAGCCGAGGGCGAACGGACGGACGACGGGGCCGACTACCGCCTCGTCACGAGCGAAGACAACGAGTCCGTCCTCCTCGGCCGCAAGGGCGCAGAAGACAGCGAGTGGTCGATGGTCGGCGAGGTGGCGGAGGCGACGCGCGCCGACACCGACGAGACGGACGTCGCCGGCGACTGACCGCCGCGAGACTACTCTCGCGTTCGGGAGTTCGACCCGTCGAGGCGGCGTCGCAGGCGCGGCAGTTCCGCGCGGATGGCGTCTCGCTTCAGGAGAGCGAACCCCGAGAAGATGACGAGAAAGCCGACCAGCGTGTGGACCGTGGGTAGTTCGCCGAGGAACGCCCACCCCGCGAGCGCCGCGAACACGGGCGCGACGTAGGAGACGAGGTTGATTTCGATGGGACCGAGGCGGTCCAACAGGTCGAAATAGACGAGAAATCCGAGCGCGCTGGCCACGATGGAGAGATATCCCAGCGCCGCGACGGCTTCGAGCGACCAAATCACGTCACCCATCGACTCGCCGAGACCGACGCTGACGACGTGCATGAGGAGCGCGCCGCCTATCATCGACCACGCCTCCATCGTCTCGATGGGCATCTCGGAGTCGATGCGGCGCGTCAGCACCGACCCGAGCGCGAAACAGGCCGCCGCGGCGAAGATGAGGAACTTCGCGACTGCGCCGCCCGCGAGGAGGTTGTTCGGGTCGGGATTCGACAGGACGACGACGCCGACGAGTCCGAACACCATCCCCGCGACGCCGAGGGGCGTCAGGCGTTCGTCCGGGAGGAACGCCCGCGCGAACCCGGTCGTGAGAAGGGGACTCAGACTGACGATGACGGCGGCGGCGGCGCTCGTGACCGCGGGGTCTAACTCCCCGATGAAGAGAAGCGCGTGGTAGCCCGCGATGAGGAGCGTCGAACCCACGACGACGACTGTCCACTCGTTTCGCCCGCGAGGGAGCGGATGGTCCGTGGCGTAGGCGGCGTACCCGAGCATCAGGACGCCCGCGATGTCGTAGCGAATCGCCGCGAACAGGACCGGCGGGATGTACTCGAGTCCGGCTTTGATGGCCATGAACGCCGCGCCCCACGCCGCGGCCAAGAGGAAGAACAGGACGGCGTTTCTGTACCGTGTCACACCGGCTCTGCGTCGCGTCGGAGCCTGAAAGTTTCGCTTCGAATCACGCGCCCGCACCCGCGCCCTCGTCCGCCTCTCGTCCGTCGTCGGTCGCTCGCCGTTCGTCGCGGAGCGTTCTCAACACGTCCTGCCGCGCGACGATGCCGACGAGTCGCCCCGCCTCGTCCACCACCGGCAGTCGATTGATGTCGCGCGTCTCGCCCGTGAGAAGTTCGAGCATCTCGTCGATGTCGGTGTCGGGCGAGACGGTGACCACCTCCTCGGTCATCACTTCGCGTATCGGCTTGTCGACGTTGCGCAGGAGGTCGATTCCGAGGTCCAAGTCGTCCCACGAGACGTCGACGGCGTAGGTGAGCGTCTCCATGAACGGCGGGAAGCCGATGGGAATCCAGAGCGTCCGGTCTCTCGTCTGGAACAGACCCACCAGGTCGTGTTGGGTGACGATGCCGACGACGCGGTTCTCGTCGTCGACGACGGGGAAGCCGTTGAAGTTCGCTCGCGCGAGGCGACCCAGAACCTCGCTCACGTCGTCGTCCGGCGAGACGGTCTTTACGTCGGGTGTCATGACATCACGTGCCACCGCGTGCATACGTACTCTATCGAGCGTTCCCGAGGTATGTGTTCCGCTAGGGGGCGGTTTCGGGTTACGCTTAAGTCGCCTGACCGGTTACGGTGGTGCATGGCCGTTCACGGCCGGTCAACACTTCGCGACCTGTTCGACGACTCGCCGACGCCGCACATCGCGCACCCGCCGCGCACACACCATCGCCACTTCTACGTCGCCACCGACGGGTCCTATCGCCCGGACGGCGGCGGACTCGGCGCGGTCATAGAGGCGCGTGACGGAACGCGGGTGGCGCGCATCGCGGTTCCGGACGCCGCGCCCGACAACAACGTCGCAGAGTACCGAGCGCTCCATCTCGGACTCGACGTGCTCGCGGCGAGAACGCCGCCGCAGACCCGAGTCGGCGTCCTCGTGGACCACGACGACCTCGCGGCCAACGTCAACACCGAAGTGCTCGCCGCCGCCGGTCCCGACTGGCAGGCGGGTCGTTCGCAGTCGATTCCGCGGGGAAGCGACAACCACTGGCGGGGAATCCGGGCCCGCATCGCCGGGTTCGGCGAACTCCGCGCCGCCCGCATCGACGGCCGCGATAACCCCGCTCACCCCCTCGCCAACGCGCCCGGGGAGTACGCCCACGTCAACTACAGAACGGACCGGTGCGTCCTCCCCGAACCGCTCTCCGGAGAGACCGCCGACGCCGACGACCCCCAGTACCCCCCGCCGTCGCGGTTCGAGAGTCACGCCAGCGACTGAGCCGAAAGAGAAGATTGACAACGGACCTTTGCTACTCGCCTCTCGTGTCGTCTGAAGCCACTCGTGCGTCCTCGGGCCCCGCCCCGTGGCGCACGACGCTCGGTGCCGTCGTCCGCGCGAACGGGCAGAGACTGGTCGCCGTCTTCTCGCTGACGACTATCGCCGTCACCGCCGCGTTCGTCACGACCGGATTCGACCTCCAGACGCTTCTCCCGGCGTCGTTCGGACCGGTCGCCGTCTCACCGCTTACGGAACAGGTCGAGTACAACCGCCTCGCCGTCGAAATCGGACTTCTCGCGGGCGTCGTCGCGGCGGTACTCTTCGTCGTGCCCCATCTCCGCCGGAACGACGGCGTGCGGTTCCGCCGCGCGCGGAGGCCCTTCGCAGTCGCCGCCGTCGGGTTTCTCTTCGGTGTCGCAGTCGGCCGAACGCTCGTCCTTCCGGCGACGTTCGAGATGTTCGCAGACCACGTCCTCGACGTCGACGCCGCCGTCGGCCCGTACTGGGTGACGGAACTGGGGCTTTTCTTCCCCGTCGCACTCGGCGTCGCAGTCGCGTTCCCCGCCCTCGCCGTCGGCGCGGTTCGGGCGGGACTGCTCCCGCGTCTCACCACCGCCCGCCACCGCACGTCCGCGGCGATTCCGCTCGTCGTCTTCTCTGCGACGCACGCCCCGCCGACGCCCACCGCGTTCGCACTCTACGCCGCGCCCCTCCTCGCCGGACTCGGCGTCGGCGTCGCGTGGTTGGAGTTTGTCGACTCGGAGACGGTCGGTCGCTACGGCGACGAGTAGACCCCGCGCGAACGGAGATGGGGTAGCCGTCGTCGAGTCGGAATCGGACGCCGTCTCTCGCCCGATTCGGAGATGTGTTCTGCGCGTCGTCTCTTATCACACACGTGGGAGTTATCTCACCGCGTGAGGCGGCCGGGCGAGCCACTCCCCCGAAACATCTATTCTCGGAGTTATTGCCAGATGAAATGAAATCCGTTTATCATGTATCGCACGCGATAGTATCACCGCAGACAACGGAGGGACGACGATGACACAGAAACCCAATTCGACCGACCGACCGACGTCGCGGCGCAGTGTGCTACGAACGAGTGCGGCCGCCGGAGGCCTCCTCCTCTGGGGGACGGCGGCGACGGGGACCGCCGCCGCGCGAGGACAAAACAAGCGAACGGTACTGAAACCCGACTACTCGGGGAATCTGAGCGGTGCCGCGGGGACCCGCGAGGAGGCGAACACGCTCTCGGGGTCGTGGCAGGTGCCCTCGGACACGACGGGCGACGGCGACAGCGACAAGTTCCAACTGTACCTCTCGCCCGACGACCTGTTCGTGAACGCCGGAGACGTCACGGTCGACGACCTGACTCACGTCTCGTACCACACGAAAAAGGACGCCGAGACCAGCGGAACGGTCCCCTACAACGTGTATCTGCAGATGTACACCGAACCCGACGGCGCGGACGACCAAGCGTCGTGGTACGGCTACCGACTCACCGCCGAACCGTACTTCTCGCAGAACCTCGACGCGCCGGGCGGCGAGTGGATACGGTGGTCGACCGAGAGCGGCGACAACCGACTCACCTTCTTCGACGACTCGAAGGTCGGCTTCGGGTTCTACGGCGGACAACCGACCCTCGAGGAACTGCAGGCGGGGCCGATCGACTGGAGTAGTCGAAAATCCGGCGCTCCGTCCACGGACGTCGATTACGGGCAGGAGGTCATCAAGTACGTCACCCTCCAGACGGGAAGCGGCTATCCGGCCTCGTTCGACGCGTTCGTCGACACCGTCGAAATCGGCATCTCGAACGGTGCGGGCAAAGGGAAGGGGAACGAAACGGGTCAGACCGCGCGAATCGACCTCGAACCGTAGTTCGGCCGCCGTACTCGGATGCGCCCGGCCGCCCACGGCGCGACGCGCACCGCGAGAATCCGGGCCGAAAAGCTCGGAGCGACTCCTCTCTACTCGTTCTGTGCGTCCACCACGGCCACCGCGCCGAGGTTGACGATGTCCTTTACCTCGTCGCCCCGTTGGAGGACGTGGACCGGTTTGTCCATGCCGACGAGCATCGGGCCGATGGCCTCCGCGCCGCCGAGGCGTTGGAGGAGTTTGTAGCCGATGTTACCCGCTTCGAGGTTCGGGAACACGAGCACGTTCGCCGGGTCTTCGAGGTCCGAGAACTCGTAGGTGCCTTCGAGGATGTCCTCGACGACGGCGGTGTCGGCCTGCATCTCGCCGTCCACCTGGAAGTCCACCTCGGGGTCGTCGTGCATCAGTTCCACCGCGTCGCGCGGTTTCTTCGTCCCCTCGTTGGTGACGCTGCCGAAGTTCGAGTACGACAGCATCGCCGCGCGCGGTTCGACGTTGAATCGGCGCGCCAACTCGGCGGTGTGTTTCGTCACCTCGGCCAACGTCTCGGCGTCGGGGTCCAGATTCACCGTCGTGTCGGCGCAGAAGATGACGCGGTTCTTGAACGTCAGCATGTACACCCCGGCGGCGTAGTTCGCCTCGGGGGCGGTGCCGATGACCTGCAACGGCGGGCGAAGCGCCGAGGGGTAGTGGTGGGTGAGGCCGGTCAGCATCGCGTCGGCGTCGCCCTCCTCTACCATCACGCTCGCGAAGTAGTTCGTGTCGCCGCGAATCCACTCGTGTGCCTCGTTTTTCGTGAGGCCCTTCCGCTGTCGGAGTTCGTACAGGCGGTCGGCGTAGTGGTCCCAGTCGCCGTTCTTCGGGTCGACGACTTCGGGTTCGAAGTCCAACCCGAGGTCCGCGGCGATGGCGGTGATGCTGTCTCTGTCGCCGACGAGGACGGGTTCCGCGATACCTTGGTCCTGCATCTGGTACGCGGCCCGGACCATCTTCTCGTCTGTCCCCTCCGCGAGGGCGACGCGTTTGGGGTCCGATTTCGCCTTGTTGAGGATGACGCGCATCATCTCGCGGGACTTTCCGAGGCGGGCTTCGAGGCGTTCCTCGTACGCCTGCATGTCGAGGTCGGTCCGCGCGGACCCACTCGTCATCGCGGCCTGTGCGACGGCGGGAGCGACCTTGAACAGGACCCGGGGGTCGAGCGGTTTCGGGATGACGTAGTCGGGGCCGAACTGAAGCGGTTGGTCGCCGTAGGCCTTGACGACGGCGTCGGGGACGTCCTGCTTTGCCAAGTCCGCGAGTGCGTGCGCCGCGGCGCGTTTCATCTCCTCGTTTATCTCAGTCGCGCGCGCGTCGAGTGCGCCGCGGAAGATAAAGGGGAATCCGAGCACGTTGTTCACCTGATTCGGGTAGTCCGAGCGCCCGGTAGCCATGATGACCGTGTCGTCGCGGGCCTCTTTGGCCTCCTCGTAGCCGATTTCGGGGTCCGGGTTCGCCATCGCGAAGATGACGGGGTCGTCGGCCATCGACCGCACCATCTCCTGAGAGACGATGCCGCCGACCGAGAGGCCGACGAACACGTCCGCGCCCTCCATCGCCTCCGCGAGGGTGTCCGCTTCCACGTCGTTCGCGAACTCGCGCTTGTACTCGTTCACGTCGTCGCGGTCCGTCGTGATGACGCCGTCGGAGTCGCACATCACGATGTTCTCCTTTTTCGCGCCGAGAGAGACGTAGAACCGCGCGCTGGCGATTGCGGACGCCCCGGCCCCCGAGAAGACGATATCGAGGTCTTCGAGGTCCTTGTCGACGATGTCGGCGGCGTTGATGAGGGCCGCCCCCGAGATGATGGCCGTTCCGTGTTGGTCGTCGTGGAAGACGGGAATCGACACCCGTTCGCGGAGTTGTTCCTCTATCTCGAAGCACTCGGGGGCCTTGATGTCCTCTAAGTTGATGCCGCCGAACGTCGGTTCCATCGCGGCGGTGGCGGCGACGATGGACTCCGTGTCTTCGAGGTCCAGTTCGATGTCGAACACGTCGATGTCGGCGAACCGCTTGAACAGGACGCCTTTCCCCTCCATGACGGGCTTCGACGCTTGTGCGCCGATGTCACCGAGGCCGAGAACCGCAGACCCGTTCGAGACGACGCCGACGAGATTCCCCTTCGCGGTGTACTCGTAGGCTTTCTCCGGGTCCTCGTCGATGTCGAGACACGGCGCGGCGACGCCCGGCGAGTACGCCAGACTCAGATCGCGTTGGGTGTTCGTCGGTTTGGTCGTCGAAATCTCTATCTTACCCGGCGGGTCCTCGCGGTGGTACTCCCGCGCGTCGTCGTCTAGTCCCATGTTTCATGCCCACCGCGGGAGGCGTCAAAAATGTACCGTACCGTCGAAATCGAGTTCGACAGACGACGAAAAGACGACTCGTGACCGAGTTACTCCTCTGCGACGAGTATCTCGGGGCGTTCGACGGCGAACTCGCCGCCCCGCGCTTCGACGGTGCGAGTCGGCCACTCGCCCGTCTCGGTCAGCACCTCCGCGCCGTCGTCGGTGACGAGGACGGTGTCTTCGGACTTTGCGCCCCGGACGGTCGGGTTGTAGGCGTACGCCATCGGCGCGTGGACCGGCCGTTCCTCGTCGGGGGCGGCGAACCACTCGCGCCCGGCGAACCCGGCCGCGCCGCCTTGGTGGTGTTCGCGCCACTCGTCGGGTTCGCCCGCGTCCTCGTACGCGGTGACGATGTCGTCGAACACGTCGGCGGCGTCGCCGCCGTTCCGGGCCGCGGACTGCGTCGCCGCCAGTGCCGTCGTCTCCACCTGCATCGCCGCCTCGTGGCGGTCCTTCAACCACGAGGGCGGGTCGAACGCCACGGTTCGGGTGGTACTCGCGTACAGGCCGCCGCGTTCTCCCGTCACGGAGACGAGCGCGTAGTCGCCGAGTTCCGCGAACGTCGGCGTGTAGTGGCGGTACGCCTGCGCCCTCTCGGCCCCGCCGACGAGGACGACGGGCGCGTCGACGTTCCGCGTCGCGAGTGCGATTCTGAGTGCGGCGGCGACTTCGTGTTCCGTGTCGCCGGACTCTATCTCGCGGGCGACGCGTTCGACGGCCGCCGCCACGTCAGCCCCGAGTTCGCGGTAGCGCTCTACGTCCGTCTCCGAGAGCGGTTGCCTGAGTTCCGTCGCGTCGACGCCGTCAAAGCCGGGCACGTCGAAGTCCGCCGCGGCGTCCCCGTCCGTCCGGTCGGCGACGGCCTCCGCGAGAGAGGCGTCGTACCACGCCGCCTCCGCCACGTCGAACGCCGCGGGGAGTTCCTCCTCGCGGAGTCGGTCGGCTTCGATGTTGTCCGTGACGACGCGCCACCCCTCGTCTCGGTCGTACCCCGCGGCGGCGACGCCGATATCCGCGTGACGGTCCACCGCGTTGCTCCCGCCGGTGAGCCACGAAAAGGAGTTCGGGCGGGCGAACCAGACGGAATCGATGCCCTCTCCGTCGAGATAGTCGTCGAGTCGTTCGCGTCGGTCCGCGAGGTGCGTCCGGACTCGTTCGTCGTCGGTCATCGTCTGTGCGTTTCGACGCGGGGACTTGAAACGTGTCGGTGCGGCGGGTCCGGCGGCGTCGGCCCGGATGTCGCCCGTACGCGAGCGAAACTCTCCGAGATAGTGCACCCGACGAAAGGTAGAGCGATTCAAGTGCGTTCGACCCCGAGGTGGCGGTATGGACACCCGTCTTCGTCGTCTCGTGGCCGCCTCCTTCGTGCTCACGGGCGTGCTGATGGTTCTGGGGGTGTACACCGCCGCCGCCGGTGCCGGACTCACCTGCGCCGGTCGGTGGCCCTTCTGCGACGGCTTCCTCGGCCTGTTTCCGGCCAACTGGAGCAGTTTCATCGAGTGGTTCCACCGCCTCGTCGCGATGGTGACCGGATTCCTCGTCCTCGGAACGACGATTCTGGCGTGGCGCGAGGGCGCGGCACGGCGGATTCGGGTCGCCCTCGCCGCCTCGACAATCCTGCTTCCCTCGCAGATCATCCTCGGCGCGTTGACCGTGACGACCTACCAGTGGGTGGTTCTGACGGCCCACTTCGTCACCGCTTCGACCATCTTCACCGGCGTCGCCCTCGCCGCCGCGTGGACGTTCGAAACGGTAGACCCCGACCGAATGGAACGCGTCCTCGCCGTCGCGGCGGCGGGCCTCCTCGCGATGACGGTCGCGACGCCGCACGCGTTCGTTCCGTTCGGCCCGAACGTCCAAGCGCTGTACTACGCGGTCGGTCTCGGGGCGTACGCCGCCCTCCTCTGTGCCACGGTTTGGACGGCGTCGGTCACCGAACGCGGGTTCCGGTCGGGTCTCCGCGCGGCGACCGGTTCCGCCGCCGTCCTCACTATCTCGTTGCTCGTCCTCGGGCGACAGGTGTACGGCGGCGGGTTAGAGTACGTGTCGCTCGCGGGGACGGCCACCGCGTTCGGCCTCACCGCCGCCGCGGTGTGGATTCTGCACGAACGCGCGCGGTCGGGGTCGGTCCGCGGCGTCCCCGGCGGGAGCGACTGAGAGACGACCGGTACCCCCCGTTTCGACCGCCGCCGAGCCGTCATCCGGGATATCTGACGATTCACCCGAACCGAAGGGATGTTATACCTCGATACGTTACCCCACACTGTCATGGATAGACGTACGTACATCAAGACCGGCACTGGTGCCGTCGTTGGCACGCTTCTGGCCGGTTGTACCGGCGGCGGCGGTAGCGGCGAGGGTGAAGGCGAAGAGACCACGGCGTCCGGCGAGGAGACGACGGAAAGCGAGACGACCGAAGGCGAGCAGACGACTTCGAGCGAGTCGAACGAACTCCCCGACAAGGTCGTCATCGGGTCGGACATCCCCTATCGTCCCTTCGAGTACGAGACGACGTCCGGCGAACTGACCGGGTTCGACGTCGACATCGCGAAGGCCGTCTTCGAGGGCGAACTCGGCATCGACTACGAGTTCAAGCCGACGAGTTTCGACTCTATCATCCCGTCTCTGAACAACAACAACTTCCGCGTCATCATGTCCGCGATGACCATCAACGACACCCGCGCGGAGAAAGTGGACTTCTCCGAGCCCTACTTCACGGCGTACCAGACGGTCATCATCCCGACGGGAAGCGACATCTCCTCGAAGGAGGACCTCAAGGGCAAGAACATCGGGGTCCAGAAGGGGACGACCGGCGCCTCCGCCGCGGAGGGACTCAAAGAGGAGTTCGACGGCGACCTGACGCTCAAGAAGTACGACCAGATTTCGGGCGCGTTCCAGGCGCTCATCAACGGACAGGTCGCGGCCGTCGTCAACGACAACACGGTCAACGCCGAGTTCGTCAACGGGAACGGCGAGGGTGAGGCCGTTTTCCTCGAAGGCGAGGGCGCGGCGGAGGACGCGGGCAAGGACGCCCCGCCGTACCTCACGCTCACCGTAGAGGAGTACGGTATCGCGTTCCGCCAGGACGACGACGGCTTCCGAAAGCAGGTCAACGAGGCTCTCGCCGCCGTCCGAGAGGACGGGACGTACGAGGAAATCTACGCGGAGTACTTCGAAGGGTAACTTTCGGACCCGTCTTTTTAACACAGACAGACGTGATTCGAACCAACAATGGCTGATTCATACTCGGGGACTGCGTCCGACGCAGACGGGGGTGGTGGTGCCGATTCACCGTTCTTGGACGACACGGTGTTGAAGTACATCGGGGCCGGGATAGCGAGTCTGTTCGCCCTCGGAGTGCTTCTCCTCATCGTCTATATCGTCACGACGCAGGTCGAATTTCCGCTGATAGCGACGATTCTGCCGCAGTTCATCGACGCGTACGTGTTGGTGCTCGGAATCGTCGTCACGTCGAGCATCCTCTCGGTGTCGTCGGGCGTGTTCGTCGGACTCGCGCGCGTCTCGAAGACCAAGATCACGAACGGAATCGCCGGGGCGTACGTCCAGTTCTTCCGCGGGACGCCGCTTTTGTTCCAGATATTCGTCATCTACTTCGGTATCCCGACGCTGTGGCCGGGGACGTTCCCCATCTCGAACTGGGGACTCCCGACGGCCGTCATCGCTCTGACGCTGAACCACGCCGCCTACGTCGGCGAGGCGGTCCGCGGCGGCATCAACGCCGTCCCGGACGGACAGATGGAAGCGGCGCGTTCGCTCGGGATGGGCTACGTTCAGGCGATGCGCGAAGTCGTCGTCCCGCAGGCGTGGCGGAACGCCCTCGCCGCCGTCGGGAACGACCAGGTCATCCTCGTGAAGGACACCTCGCTTCTGACGGTTATCGCCGTCCCCGAACTGATGCAGCAGTTCCGTGACGTAAACAGCGCGACGTTCGACCCGTGGACGCCCCTCGTCCTTGTCGCGATAGCGTATCTCTCTATCACGATTCCGATGGGCAGACTCGTGTCCTACCTCGAAAACCGCTCCGACTGGGGAGGTGACCGCAGATGAGCGCACCGCTCCTCGAGTTCGACGAGGTGGACAAGTTCTTCGGCGAGACGCACGTCCTCAAAGACGTCTCGTTGGACATAGACGACGGCGAAGTCTGCGTCGTCGTCGGTCCGTCGGGCTCCGGAAAATCGACGCTGCTTCGCTGTGCGAACCGTCTCGAAGAGATTCAAGACGGCGAGATTCGGCTGGACGGACAGTCTATCTCCGACCCGACGGCGAACATCAACTACCTCCGCCAACGCATCGGCATGGTGTTTCAGTCGTTCAACCTGTTCCCGCACAAGACGGCGTTGGAGAACGTCACGCTCGCCCCGGAGAAGGTCAAAGGGATGAACGAATCCGAAGCGCGAGAGCGCGCGGAATCGCTCTTAGACCGCGTGGGTCTCGACGGTCAAGCGAACTCCTACCCGAACCAACTCTCCGGCGGCCAGCAACAACGCGTCGCCATCGCGCGCGCCCTCGCGATGGACCCCCGAGTGATGCTCTTCGACGAGGTGACGAGCGCGCTGGACCCCGAACTCGTCGGGGAAGTGCTCGGCGTCATGCGGCAACTCGCCGAAGAGGGGATGACGATGATGGTCGTCACCCACGAGATGGGCTTCGCCCGCGAGGTGGGCGACCGAATCGTCCTCATGGCCGACGGCCGAATCGTCGAGACGGGCGAGCCGAAACAGTTCTTCGAGAACCCGGAAACCGACCGCGGTAAGCAGTTCCTCTCGAAACTCCTGTAACCCGTTCTCGATTCCGGTCCCTCGGTCGCAGTCTCGCCGCCTAACCTTCATCTTCGTTTCGACGCAGACGCCACCTCTATCCGCCCTGAGCCCGTAATTACGTTCGTGAGCGTACTGGAACGAAATCCGAACAGAACCGAAGACAACGAGCGATCGACCGTCCGAAAAGCCGTCCTCTTCTGCCCCGACTGCGGCCGCGCGGCCCCGCCCGACGAGTGGGAACGGACCGCCCGCGACGGCGTCGAAACGCTCGAGTGTCCCGCGTGCGACGCCACCCTCACCGCGCGTCCTCGCGCCCTCGCGTGAGCGAACCCCGGCCCCCGATTTTTCGTCGCCCTCGAAACGGTGCCACACCGACGCCGACGACTCCGCCGGAACGTCCGGCCGCGGGCGAGAGAGACGCGCCCGCTCAGAAATCCGTGAGGCTGAACTGCCCGTCGTCTTCGTCCGCCGACTCCTCCGCGTCGTCGTCTTCGGCTATCTCTCTATCTAACACGTCGTCTCCCCCGTCTTCGTCGCCCTCGCCTCCGTCAGCGTCGGTCGATGCGGGCGACCCGGGCGCGAACGCGTCGCCCGCGTGGTCCGCGATGGCGTCCTCGCGGAGGTCCTGTGCGTCTTCGACGATGGACTGGACCTTGTTCGTCGTCTCGCCGCTTCCGGTGACGTAGGAGACGGCGGTTTCGTCGAAGTCGTAGTGGGCGGCCATCGCGACGGTCAACTCGCGGGGCTTGCAGTGGTGCGTCATCGCCGAGAGGAACGGCAGCACGTCGCTTCGCGCGGTGGCCATGCTGAACCCACCCGACTCGGCTATCTTCCGCACGACGTCGTCGCGGGTCTTGTTTCGGGTAGAGCGGTAGGGCGCGCCGCCGTACTGCGTCCACCCGCCGCGGGTTCGGTTCCGCGAGGCGGCGACGCCCGCGGCGAGGTTGTCGGTCGCGTACCGCCAGTACGAGTAGTTCTGCGACGCGCGGACGCGCCCCAACCAGACGTCGGCGTTCGCGAGGAACTCGTAGGCGCGAGCGAGTTCGTCCGCCTCGTAGACGAGAGACACCTTGTCTTCGACCCACTTCACCAGGTCGTCGGGCGTCTCGTCCACCGAGTACGCAGACTGGAGGGCGTCCCGGGCGGACTCCTCTTTGAGGACGGCATCGAGGAACTCGAAGAGACCGACCGCCTTGTCGCGGGACCCCGTCACCACGTCCTCGACGGTCAGACGTTCCTTCCCGTCGGCGGCGGCCTGCAGGTCGTTGACCGCAGAACGGAGGTCCCCTTTGTTCACCTCCGCGAGGTGGTCCAACGCCTCCGAGTCGAACTCGATTTCCTCCTTCCGGAGGATATCTCGGAGGACGGGGACGATAGACCGCGAGGAGACGTCGCGGAACTCGATGTCCTGCGTGGCGTTGCGTAACCCGTTTGCCATGTCGTAGTACTCGTTTGCGATGAGGACTATCGGCTGGTTCGACTTCTTGACGAGGCGGGTGATGGCCCCGGCGCCTCCCCGGTCGTAGTTGCCGTGGATGTTGTCCGCCTCGTCTAAGATGACGAGTTGGCGGCCCCCGCCCCCGCCGTTCGACCCGCCGGACGTCGACCCCGAAAGCGTCGTGTTCATCGCGGCCCGACCGGCGAATCGCTCGATGACGTCCGCCGTGCGCTGGTCCGAGGCGTTCAGTTCGACGGACTCCCATCCCATGTCGTTTGCGAGTGCGTGCGCCGCGGACGTCTTGCCGACGCCCGGCGCGCCGTGAAGGACGACGGCCTCCCGGTGGTCGTCCCACGTCTTCGCCCACTCCTCGAACGCGTCGCGGGCCTTGTTGTTCCCGCGCACCTCCGCCAACGTCGAGGGGCGGTACTTCTCCGTCCAGTCGCTCATTGTCGAAGGAAAGCGCGAAGCGCGTTTAGTGGTTGCGGAGCGCCACTCATCGGCCACCGTCTTCAGGTCGAATCGAGGAGCGAACCCCCGCCAGTATCGTCATCCGGGGCGACCGTAGCCACGCCCCAGAACGCCTCCGTTCGCTTCCGCGCTGTTGCAAAGTAACCACTCTCGAATAGCAACTTATATTAAATCACGACTTGGTATTGTTAATAAGATGCGACAGACTCGACGGCGGTTCCTCGGTGCCACCGGAGTTGCGATGGGGGCGGTCACTGGATGTCTCGGTTCGGCGGCCACCGATTCGACGTCGGGAGGCGCCTCGTCCGACGGATCGAAGACGGCTCAGGCGTCGTTCTTCGTCGTCTCGGATTTTGCGACGCGCGTCGCAGAGGGGGCCGCGGCCGTCGAGAACCTCGTCCCGTTCGGACAACACGGCCACGGGTGGGAGCCCGGCCCGGAGATTCAACGCGACGTCCTCGGGTCCGACGCGTTAGTTTACGTGGGGGAGGGGTTCCAACCGTGGGCGGACAACGTGGTACGGAACGTTCGCGAAGACGGAGCCGACGTCGCGGTCATCGAAGCGTGGGAGGACGTAGACCTGCTCGAAGCGACCGACGACCGCGACCACGAGTCCGAATCCGGCGACGACCACGAGTCGGACGGCGATGGTCACGAATCCGACGGCGACGGCCACTCCGAGATGGACCCGCACTTCTGGCTCGACCCCGACCGAGCGAAACAGTCGGTAGAAACGATTGCCGACGGACTCGCTTCGGTCGACCCGGACGACGAGTCGGCGTACGCGGAGAACGCCGACGCGTTCGCAGACCGTCTCACCACCCTCGACGAGACGTTCGAAACGCGACTCGACGGTCGGACGAGAGACGCCGTCCTCGTCGCCGGTCACAACTCGTTTCGGTATCTCGGCCGGCGGTACGACTTCCGCGTCGAAGCGCTGAGCGGTCTCGCACCCGACTCGACGCCGTCGCCGAAAGATATCACTCGCGCGCAGGGAGTCATCGACCGACACGACGTCGAGTACGTCCTCGCGCCGGTGTTCGAGTCCGACCGCGCGGCGACCCAACTCGTCGAGGAGACGGACGCGACGGGCGTTCTCCCGTTGACTCCGGTCCCGAGTCTCACCGAGGAGTGGACCGAGGAGGGTTGGGGGTACGTCGACGTGATGGAGAACGTGAACCTGCCGTCGTTGGCGAAGGCGCTGGGTGCGGAATGACCGCCGTCGAACTCTCGAACGTCACGTACGGATACGAGGGGGCGCCCGCCGTCGAGGACGTCTCTCTGAGCGTCGAAGAGGGCGAGTTTCTCGGGCTCGTCGGCCCCAACGGGTCGGGGAAGACGACGCTTCTCAAGCTAATCGTGGGACTGCTCCGCCCGGACAGTGGGACGGTCACGCTGTTCGGCGAACCCGCGCACGACTTCTCCGACGGGACGCGCGTCGGGTACGTCGCACAGGAGACGACGGGCACGGAAAGCGGGATGCCCATCACGGTTCGGGAAGTCGTCTCGATGGGACGGTACCCCCACGTCGGACTCGGCCGGTTCGGCGAGGACGACGTAGAACGCGTCGAGGCGGCGTTAGAGACCGTCGGCGTCTCTCACCTCGTGAACCGCCGCCTCTCGACGCTCTCTGGGGGACAGAGACAGCGCGTCTTCATCGCGCGCGCTCTGGCCGGAGACACGGACCTGCTCGCACTCGACGAACCGGCGGTCGGTATCGACGCCGAGTCCCGCGAGGAGTTCTACGAACTCCTCGGGACGCTGAACGACGCGGGGATGACGGTTCTGCTCGTCGAACACGACATCGGCGTCGTCACGGCGTTCGCCTCGACAGTCGCCTGCATGAACCGGCGGTTGTTCTTCCACGGGGACTCGCTTTCGTTCTCCGAGAGCGACGCTCTCCGCGAGGCGTACGGCGCGAACCAACGACTGCTCGACCACACCCACTGAACCGTGTCTCCGACTCCCCTCACCGTCGAGTTCGTCACGGAGATGCTCGGCTACGCGTTCATGCGGCGCGCGTTCGTCGCGGGGGCGTGCATCGCAGTCGTCGCACCTCTCGTCGGGTCGTTCCTCGTCCACCGCCAACTGGCGATGATAGGTGACACCCTCGCGCACACGGCCTTCGCGGGCGTCGCAATCGGTCTCTTCCTCGGGAACCTCCTCGGGGGTGCAGTCTCGCCGTATCTCACCGCACTCGTCGTCTCCGTCTTCGCCGCGCTACTCGTCGAACTCCTCTCCGAGCACACCGACGTCTACAACGACGTGTCGATGACCATCGTTCTCGCCGGGGGGTTCGCCCTCGGGACGGTGTTGATAAGCCTCACCAGCGGCGGCATCGCCGTCAGTGTCAACCAGTACCTCTTCGGGAGCCTCTCGACGCTGACGCGAGACAGCGTGCGGATACTGGTCGGACTCAGCGCGTTCGTCGTCGCCGTCGTCGTCTTGACCTACCGAAAACTGCTGTACGTGACGTTCGACGAGTCGGCGGCGCGCGTCGCGGGCATCGACGTCGAGTGGACGAACCGCCTGCTCGTCGTTCTCACCGCACTCGTCGTCGTCGGCGCGATGCAGATGATGGGCGTCATCCTCGTCGCGGCGATGCTCGTCGTTCCGGTGGCGGCGGCGACGCAACTCGCTCGGAGTTTCAGAGAGGCCGTCTGGTTCGCCGTCGTCGCCGCACAGGTCGCCGCGCTTTCGGGGACGACGCTCTCCTACGCGTACGGCGTCGCCGCCGGGGGTACCATCGTCCTCGTCGCGATAGTCGTCTACCTCGTCGCCGCCGTCGCCGGACGCGTCGGGGTTCGACGCCCGGCGTGACGGCGAGAGACGCGTGCGCCGAGAGAGCAAAAGCGCCGTCTCCGAACCGCGACGCCTCCGAAAGTGATGCCGGAGACGATGTGTCTGATTTAGTTAATGTGGCAATCAGTATTTGTCCCGTCGGCGGGTACTCCTATGCATGGGAGACACCCGTTCGGTCGTGATGGACGACGAACAAAGAGCCGAGTTCCTTCAGTCGGGCGGCACCGGCGTCTTGTCCTTCGGCGAGGACCGAGACGAGGCCCCCTACTCTCTCCCGGTGTCGTACGGGTACGACTCCGGTAGCGGCCATTTCTTCTTCCGCCTCCTCGTCGGCGAGGAACGGGAGAAACGAGAGCAGATAGAAGACGGGCGACCCGTCTCGTTCGTCACCTACGCGGATACGGACGACGGATGGCAAAGCGTCGTCGCGGCGGGGTCGCTCGAACGAATCGACGACGAGAACGTGGACCCGGAGACGCTCGACGAACTCCGACGCGTCCACATCCCCATCGTCGACGTCTACGACAGGCATCCCCGGGAGTTGACCTTCGAGTTCTTCCGACTCGACCCAGAGGAGATAGACGGACGGACGGAGACGGTGAGAGAGGACTGACGGACGGCGGACGGAACGAACGGGGACGGTTCGCGTCGGCACCGCCCACGACGATGCCGCCGTGACCGTCGGCAGGGCGATATCGCCGGGGTCAGAACGTTATCCTGCCGACATCTTATCACAATCGGCGGCGTACGTGTTCGGTATGACCGACTCGATATCTCTGGCCCGCGACGAAGTAGACGAGTTCCTCGGCGACGGCGGAACGGGCGTTCTCGCTCTCGCGGACGAAAACGAGTCGTACGCGATACCCGTCTCCTACGGCTACGACCCCACTGGCCCGCATCTCTACGTCAGACTGGGGTACGCGCCGGAATCGGAGAAGCGCGACTTCGTCGAACGCACCGAGACGGCGTCGCTCGTCGTCGACAGAGACACCCCCGACGGATGGACGTCCGTCGTCGGACGCGGACGACTGGAGGAGGTGACGGAGGTGAGTCTCGACTCGACTATCGCGCGAGCGATTCGACGCGTGAACATCCCGTTCGTCACGATATACGACCGTCCGGCCCGAGAGTTGGAGTTTCAGCTCTACCGGCTGGTCCCCGAGGAACTCACTGGGCGGAGAGAACGACAGAGCGAGTAGTCGGACTCCGTGCGACTCGACGGTACGCCCGAGCGACGCTTTTTTGCGCGCGTTCCGTGCGTCGGTCTGTGATTTCAGCCGAGTCCCTGACGGACCGCGCCGGTCCCCGACGGCCTCTCTCGGTGAATGACTCGCTCTTTCCCGCCGCCGTCGAGACGAGTCGCCTGCGACTCGAACGCGCCGGGATGTGCGGTCTCACGTGCGAGTGGGACCGCGACCGAGGCGAACTCGGCATCTGGCTCCGCAAGCGGTTCTGGGGCCGCGGGTACTCTGGCGAACGGACGCGTGCACTGATGCACCTCGCGTTCGAGCGGTTGGACCTCGGCCCCGTCGCCGTCGGGGTTGCGGCGGAGAACGACCGGTCCCGCAGAGCGGTTGAAAAGTACATCGACGCCGCGGGCGGCCGATTCGAGGGCGTCGTCCGCCACGGACGGACGTTCTTCGACTCTCTCGGGGGCGCGTGACTCTCTCCGTCCCTCGCGCCCTCACAGTTCTCGGGCGACCATCTCGCCCCAGTGTTCGAAGCCGTATCGGTCGTAAAACGCCTGAGCGCGCTCGTTTTGGCGGTCCACGTCGAGCACCATCCGGTCCAACGGGAGGTCCTGAGCCTTCGCGCAGTCGAGTGCGGCGTCCATCAGGTCGTCCGCGACGCCGGTGCCCCGGTAGCCCGGCAGGACGAAAATTTCGTTGAGGACGGCGGCGTCCCAGACGAACGACAGCGATTCGGGGAGGACGAACGAGTAGCCGACGACTTCCGTCTCGTCGGTGCCGTCTCCGGTGCTCTCGGCGTCGCCGCCCTCGACGACGGCGACCGTCACGCTGTTCGGGTCCTCGTCCACGCACTGTTCGACCCAGTGAAGCCACCGCGCGCGGTAGTCGGCGGTCAACTTCGCCTCGTACGTCGGTAGTTTTCCCTCGCCACCCGTCTCCGACCCGATTCCGAGTTCGAAATCGCGCTTTCTGTCCCACAGTCCGGCGGCGTCGTCCGTCGTGTACGGTCGAATCGTCGCGTCTGGTGTCTCGCTCATGTGTGCAGTATTCGAAGCGTCCACTATGAACGCTCGGACGGCATCGCGCGTCAACACCTACCACATTAATATAGGAGTGTGTGATTGTACCTCTACCATGGAACTTCCGTTCGACAAACGGGCCAGGCGGTTCGTCCTCGGCGTTCTCGGAGCCGCCACCGTTCAATCGTGGCTTCGCGCGTGGCACCGCCGATGGCTGGCAACCGCAGACGAGAGAGACGACTCGCTTCCGGGCGACGACGTCGTCCCGGACGCGAATCTCGTCCGAACGCACGCGGTGACGGTGGACGCACCGCGAGAGGCGGTGTGGCCGTGGCTCGTTCGAATGTGCACGGACCGGACGGAGTTGTCGGGCGACGAACTCCGCGGCGACGACGAGGGGACGGAGACGCTCCTCCCCGACGCCCGACTCCCGACCGTCGGCGACGCGGTTCCGGCGCTTCCGAGCGGCGACGACGGGTTCGTCGTCAGCGTTCTCGACCCCCAGCGGTCGCTCGTCCTCGCGTCGATGGCGGACGCGTTCGGTCGCAGAGAGGCCGAACCCGGCGAATCGTCGCGGTGGTTCTGGCGGACCAGTTGGGCCTTCCGACTCTCGGAACCGGCGTCGGGCCGGACGCGACTCGTCGTCAGAGTCCGCGTGAGTTACGGGCCGAAACTGCTCGCTCCCGTCGCACACCTCGTCGCGTTCCCGCTTCACTTCCTCGCGCAACGGCGCAAACTCCTCGAAATCAAATCGAGCGCCGAATCGCTCGCCTCCGAGTGGGGCGACGACGAACGGCAGCGACATCTCTGAGCGTCCGAGGCGCAGTCGCCCCGCCTCCGGTCGTACCGGTCGCAGTCACCGTTTCACGAGGAGTCTCGACCGGTCGTCGCGCGAGTCGCGCCCGCGTCCGTCTCCGTCTCCCTCCCGGACCGTGCGTCCGACTCCGATTCTGACTTCGACGCTGTCACCTTGTCCCGACGCCCGTTCTCTCTGAGGCGCACGCCGACGACGAACGCCGAGAGAACGAGCAACATCAGTTGTATCCCCGACATCGCCACGGGGAAGATGCGCTCTACGTTCTCCGGTTCGGCGCCGGGCGAGGGGTCCGCGCCGGTGCTGTAGTGGAAGTTCCGCGTCGTCCGTGCCGGTTCCGCGGGCGAGACGTCGACGAACGTCTGGACGAGTCCCTGTTGGTTCGACAGGTAGAGCCTCCCGTTGACCGTGTAGAACGCGTCGTGAACC
The DNA here is from genome assembly GCF_900113245.1 of Halopelagius inordinatus. NCBI lineage: Archaea > Methanobacteriati > Methanobacteriota > Halobacteria > Halobacteriales > Haloferacaceae > Halopelagius > Halopelagius inordinatus. Next base: position 340,807 of record NZ_FOOQ01000002.1, on the reverse strand, counting down.
GGGTAGAACGCGTTGACGCCGTTGGCGAACAGGTCGGGGAGGATACCGCCGCCGACGAGAGCGACGATACCGACCCACGCGAGTCTGACGCCGCGCGACCCGAACCGCGTCCGAAGACGCGAGACGGAGCGAACGCGCGTGTCGTAGGCGACGAGGGCGACGAGGACGGCAGGGAGGAGAAAGGTGTGCAAAAGCGCGCGGTGCGCCCCCGGGAGGACGAACCCGGCGAAGGTGTCTACGTCCGGAAGCGCGGCAGCGACGACGACGACGGCGGCGGCGCGCTTATCGAACCCCGCGCCGAGCCGTCCCGCACCGAGAAGCCCCCCGACGGCGACGTGGACCAGCGTCGATGGCATGAGAGTCAGTGGCTCGGGTTCCGCCTTGAATGTTCGTCTCCGAGCGGGGCCGTCATCGTCGTTCGTCGAACCCTCCCTTCGGTATCCTTTTGCGGCCATCGCACCCATGTTCGACCGATATGGCACGGCGCGAACGGACCCGAGGGGGCGGCGGACCGTGACGACGGTTCCGCGCGACGAACTGGCCCGGCGCATCGCGGGCGAGATAACGTTGAGCGACGACCCCGGCGCGACGCTTCGAAAGTGGCGAACCGACTTCGACGTCTCACAGACGGCCTTGGCCGGGCAACTCGACGTCTCCTCGTCGGTCATCTCGGACTACGAGAGCGGTCGGCGCGAGAGTCCGGGCATCGGCGTCGTCAGGCGAATGGTCGAGGCACTCCTCGACATCGACGAGTCGAGAGGCGGCGAACGCATCCGGCGGTACGCGCGCGTCATCTCCGCGGGGTTCGAGAGCGACATCGTCCAAGACCTCAGAGAGTACTCCACGTCGATGCCGCTCGAACGCCTCTACGAGACGATGGACGCGACGGAACTCGTCCGCGGGGACCACGACGAGATAAGCGGCCACACGGTGATAAACAGTATCGAGGCCATCACGCGCCTCTCCTCCGAGGAGTTCTACCGACTCTACGGCCAATCGACGAGTCGCGCGCTCATCTTCACCGGCGTCACCCGCGGGGAGTCACCCCTCGTGGCCCTACGCGTCGTCAACCCGACGCCGCACGCCGTCGTCCTCCACGGACTCGACGAGGAGGACCTGTGGGAACACGCCCCCTCTCTTGCGACCATCGACGGCTTCTCTCTGGCCATCGCGAACCGCGATTTGGACGACACGCTCGAAGACCTACGGAAACTCCCGTAACGAGACCGGTCGAACTGCCGTTCCTTCTCTCCGCGGCCGAGAGAGGGTCTTCCGAGCGCTCTCGAACGCCCGTTACTCGACGTACTCGTACTTGCGTTCGTTCATGCGGCCCCATCCCGTGAAGACGAACTCGCCGTCGGGGTGGGTGAACTCCTCTACGTCGACCTCTTTGTCGTGGTTGTGGACGTCGTGGACCAGTTCGTACTCGTCGTACGAGAGGTCGTAGCGACGCGCCAACTGGTCGTCGACGTCGAGTGCGGTCACCTCCTCTCGCCACCCGTCGCGGACCGTCTCGGCGTGAATCTCCGCTTGCGCGCCGGACCCGTACGACCCGACGAGCATCCGCTTGCCCGCCATCTCCTTTCCCTCTTCCGCGGCGGTTTTCAGAGCCGAGAGGCGCGCGATGTGGACCGACCCGGTGTACCAGTTTCCGATCTGACTGGAGATGTTGATGGTCGGGTCGATGACTCGCTCGTACCACTCGCGGTACTGTTCCGTCTCTTTCAGTTCGTCCATGTAACCGCGGATGGCCTCCTCGTAGTCGTCCCACGAGTCGTACGCCTCCTCGCGCGGTTGTCGACCGATTTCGGACTCTAAGGCGTCTTCGACGTCCGTTCCGCGGGTCATGTGGCGGTAGCCGAGAAGCGCCGCCTTCCGGACCATCCCGGGGAACGGCGTGTGAAACGGAATGTAGTCGAAGTCGTCGGGGTGGGTGTCGCCCGCGACTGACTCGTAGTCCTCCAACGCTTCGCGCATCCGCGCGAGATACACCTGCACCGACCGCTTCCCGTCGACGCTCGGGAACTGCTGGTTCGGCTTCAGGAAGTCCGTCTCGTCCGCGCTCCCGTAGCCCTGTTCCGTCGAGAGTTCGACGACGCTCGGTTCTTCGGTGATGAGCATCGCCACCGCGCCCGCGCCCTGCGTCGCCTCGCCGGGGTCACCGCGCGCGTACAGAGCGGTGTCAGTCGCGACGACGAGTGCCGCCCGCCCGCGGTTCCGACCGGCGCGAATCCAGTTGTACGCGTCGTCTATGCTCTGGGTCCCCGCGAGGCAGGCGAACTTCCGTTCGCCCTTGTTCGCGTGGTGGAAATCTCCCTCGTACACCTGTTCGAGACAGCCCGCGATGTACGTCGAGACGGGTTTGGAGTTGTCGAACGCCGACTCCGTCGCCACGTCGATGCGTCCGATGTCGTCCGGGACGAGTCCTTTCCGGTCCATCAGGCTCTTTGCCGCGTTCGCCCCCATCGTGACGATGTCCTCGTACACGTCCGGGAACGACGACTGCTCCAAGCCGATTCCCTTCGTGTACTTCTCGGGGTCCTCTCCCTTCTGCGGCGCGAACGTCTCCGCCAAGTCGAGTTTGAGCTTCCCCGTTCGAATCTCGATGGCGTCTATGCCGACGGCAGTCATGCAGAGACCTTCTGATTCCTCACGTATGGGTTTGTCGATGAGGTGTTACGTCAGTCGTCGAAAAACAAACGAAGTTAGTACGGGTCGGTGGCGGTGAAAGTAATCGTCTCCGAACTCCCGTCAGCGTACGTGAGCGTGACCGTCACCTCGCTGTTGGTCATGTCCACCGGGCTTCCGCCGTTGTTTTGGAACTGATACATGTAGATGGTTGCCTGACTCCCGGAGTTCAAGATGGCGTCTTGGGTCAGCGACTCAGTGTCGCCGAGGCGGTATGGAGTACCAGTGTCGCCGTAGTACGGCGGGCCGCCGTCCATCTCCAGTAGTCCGTCGGTGGACGCGTCAATGAACACTTCGTGTTGACCGTCCTGATATTCCCCACCGGCGTCCTCGCGTATCTGCCGCGCTTGGCTCGCACCGGTCTCGATTTGGATGTTGGTGACGGTGACCGAATCCGACCCGTCGTTGCGAATCTTGAACTGCGCGCCGCTGGTCGGACCACCGTTCGCTTTCGCGAGTCCACTGTCGGAGACGTACGAGACGCTCGAAGCAGCCGTTCCACCGCTTCCACTACCATCGCCCCCACCGCTATCGCCCGCGCTCGGGGTGCGCGGACTGAGCACCGACGACGGGACTTCCTCTTTCGTCCCGCCTGGCGGGAGCCACGAGACGGTCAGGACCTCTTCGCCCCGGTTCTCGTAGAAGTACACCGTGATGTTGTGACGGCCGCCGTCGAGCGTGACCGTCCCGCTCGCTTCTTGCACGGCGTGTTCGCCCCCGTTATCGACGACCTGATCCCCGTCGATATAGAGCCAACTGCCGTCGTCGGAATTCGTGTAGAACGTGTACTGGCCGTCCGACGGCACGTCGATATAGCCGGTGAAGGCGAAGGCGATGTCGTCGCCGCGGTCGCGCGGGCTGATCGAGAACTGCGGGACGTTTCCGGTCTTTTCCGGCGTCCTGTTGTCGAGGTCGAGATCGGACGGTTGGTCGTCCGAACCGAAATCGCCCTCGTAGTACCGGTAGTAGAGGCCGCTCGGTTCGCCAACGAGTTCGACCGTCAGTACGTCGCTATCTTCGGCCGCGGAGGCGTACACTTTCGCCCGGTCGTCGGCTCCGAGGACGCTCATCGCCGCAGTCGAACGCCCGTCACTCTCGGTCGTCCCCTCGGTGTTCTCGCCGTCGAACGACACTACTGCTGAGTCGTTCGAGGCGTAATCGACGCCGACACCGGCGATTCGGTCGGTCCCGCTCGTGGCCCGAGCGGTCATATCCACCGTGTTACCGACGACCGACTGGTCGATGACGATATCGACGTCGCTACTGCCGCTCTCGGAGACGCCGTCCTGCGAGACGATTTCGTCGACGTGCCATTCGAGATCGTAGAGCGACGAACTGTCACCGCCGCCGCCGGAGCCTGCGGCGTACACCTCGAACGCCGTCGTCACGTCGGATCGACTCGATCCGTCGTACGACCCGTCCGAGGGCTCCTTGTCGAAACTCGCGCGAATCTCGACCGTCTCAGTCCCGTCGGGGACGTACTCGACGGTGACGCGGCCGTCGGCGTCGGTTCGAACGTTCGAGAGAGTTCCGGACTCCGTCCCGTTCGGGGCCACGAGGTCGCCGGACCCGTTTTGGACCGAGAGGTTCACCGACTCGCCGGAGAGGGGGTTGTTGTATCGGTCCCGGACCTCGAAAGTCAGCGTGGCCGTCGCGTCGCTTTGGATGCTGTACGGCGCGCCGCCAACGCGGGTGAGGTAGTGCGCCGACGGTTGTTCGACACCGTTGCCGACGCCGACCGCGCCGACTCGAAGGTCGTAGGTCGGTCCGCGCTCCATCTCGATGACGACGCTGTCGCCGGGACCGGGCCGAACGTCGTGGACGTACGCTCCGTTGGCGGTGTTTCCAGAACCGTCTAACTGCTCGGCGCTTTCGAGGATGGTCGTCCAGTTACTCGCAGTGAGTTCCGTCGGCACCGTGAGCGTCACGTTTCGATTCGAGTCGTTGCTCGTGACGGGGACGGTCCGGACTGCCGGACTCACGGAGCGCACATCGACACTGGCCGTTCCGACCCCGCTTTCGGAGTAGTTGCCCGTCAAGAGGACGGGCGAGAGAGTTCGACCGTTGACGAGTGATTGACCAGAGAGCGTGCCGTTGTAGCCGCTGTCGAAGCGGTTGTACGCGACGGTGTTCTCGTAGACGGTCGTCGGGGCCTCCTGACGGCGGTTGTAGTTCGGAGTGTAAGCGAGCGATTCGGTGGAGAACTTGAGCGACCCGCTGACGTAATCGTCCGTTTCGTCTTCCCGCGTCGCAACGTTCGACACCGTGAACGTTCCCAACTCTCGTGTCCGTAACGACCCCGAGGCGACGCCGGGATTGACGAAGAACGTCCGACTCGGATAGCGCGTCCCGAGAGTCAGTTCTGCCGGGCGCGTCGTCGGTCCCGACGCGCTCTCGACGAGCGCCCCGCGGAGCGACGTGAACTCGTCGTGGACCTGCTGGTTGTGTTGGAACTCTATCTCCTCGTTTTGGTCCGGGACGACGGTCGCCTGGTACATCGACATCGAAATAACGACGAATCCGAGCAGCAGCACCGCACCTATCTGAACGGTGACCGCTCTCTCGTCGTCCCGGAATCGCATACGTCGGATAGAGTGACAGTCCGATAAAAGAGTGCCGCCCCTTTCGCAGAGGAGACCTGTCACGCCCGCGAGATTTTCCGGCTACTCGTCGTCTTCTTCGACGACTTCGGGGTCGCTCAGCGCGCTCTGGAGGCTGTCGAGTCCGTTCACCCACTCGGAGACGAGGCCGTACTCCAACTCGTCGACGATGGCCATGTCGAGTTCGTCGCCCTCTATGATGCGCGTCCCGGCCTGCACGAGGTAGCCGAGTGCGGCGTCTAAGTCCTCTTCTTGTTCGGCCGCGGCGGCCGCTTCGATGTACTCAGAGAGCGGAGCCTCTTCGGCGGGGCCCGCGGCGATGTACTCCTCTGCGGCGTAGAAGACGCAGACGAGGCTGGTCTGGACGCCGTCGATGAGCATCAGTTTGTCCTGCCGTTCCTCCTCGTCGTCGATGTCGAAGTCGGGTTCTTGGAGGACGATGTCGCGGACGCGTTCGAGTTCTTCGAGCGCAGTCTCCTCGTCGAGTGTCTCTTCCTCGTGGGCGGAGACGATTTTCGCGACGGCGATAGCCGCGTCGTCCTGGAGATTCAAGAGCAACCGCGCAGAGTCCTCGTTCTCGGGGTCGAGTTCCTCTTCCTCGACGCGGGCGAGCCAGTTCTGCCAGCGGTCTCTCGTGTAGTAAGTCTCCTCTGCCTCGGTCATGTATCCATCATCCCTGTCGGGACTCAAAGGCCTTTCCTATGCACGCTCACCGAGAGAGTGTGTCCCGCGTGTCAACCCCGTACACGCGCCGCGGCGTCTCGACGTGGGCGTTCTCGACGGCGTCGTCCAGTCCCTCCTCCAGTAACCACCGGACGCGACGCGGGACGGTCTTCGGGCCGAGCACCGCGCCCGGCCGGTCGGGGTCGTCCACGAAATCCGTCTCCATCAGGAACGGCGCGCCCTCCGCGGCGGCCCTCTGCAGGCGGTCTTTCTCGCTCATGACGCTCGGCGTCGGTCCTGCGAGCGTTCCCCCGGCGTAGTGTTTGACCACCTTTTCGGCGGGAAGCCCCCGCTCTTCGGCCCACTCCGCGATTTCGGTCAGGTCGTCCGTCGCTTCGGTGTGTAGTTGCACGGGACAGTCGAGGTCAGCGCCCAGAGAGAGCGCGTGTTTCAGCACGTCGTTCGAGGCGTCCCACACCGCGTCGGACACCTCGTAGTGCGGGCGGCCGGATTTGAGCGCGAGCGCTTCGCCCTCGCGGACGTACTCCGCGGCCGCGTCCAACCCGGCCTGCATCAGGTCGCGCGCGTCGCCCGGCGAAAACCCCTTGTCGTCGGTGAGGCGGGTGACCAGTCCGGGGTGGACGCCGAGGACGGGCCACGCGCGCCCGGGGAGTTCCGCGTCCGCGTCGGCGACCGCAGAGAGCGTCTCGTCGAAGACGGCGCGGAAGTCATCGCCCCTCTCGGCGTCGACGCCGAGGAGCCACGAGGGTTTGTTCACGACGAGGAGGTGGGTTCCGCCGAGGCGGCGGAAGTCGCGGACTGCGTCCACGCCGCGGCCGTGCGCCGGGTCGAGGTGCAGGTGGTTGTCCAAAACCGGCGTCCCGAGGTCTTCCATGGGCGAGTCGTCGGCCGCCGAAACAAAAGAGTGCTCGCTTCCGGTCGCCGCCGCGCCGCCGCCGAACGCGCGTCGTTCCCGGCGTTTCAGCTCTCTTGGCTCTCCTCGTCGTCCTCCGCGTCGTCGTACCCGACGAGGGTCGGGCCGTCGTCTTGGTCCGGGTCGTCGGCGTCCGTCGTGTCGTCACCCGCCCGCGCCCGGTGGGCCGACGAGTCTCGCTCGGCGTCACCGAGCGTGATGCTGTCGGACGCCGCGTTCCGGAGGGCGTCCGAGCGACCGTACTCGCCGGGCGAGATGGCGAGCGTCCGCAGTCCGTAGGCGTTCGCCGTCTCGATGGCGGGCTTGAAGTCCGTGTCGCGGGACGCGATTGCGACCACGTCGGCGCGCCCCTCCACGGCGAACCGCGTCAGGTCCACCGCGAGGCGAACGTCGACGTCGCCGCTGGTGACGACGACTTCGAAACCGCGGGCTTCGGCGGCCTGAATCAGTCCGGGCGTCGCGTGTTCGTCCAGATAGAGGCGTCTGGCCGCCGGGCGTCCGACCGTCGCCGCCGCCTCCCGAACGTCGTCTAGGTCCACGTCGAACTCGTCGCGCAACACGTTGGGACCGTCGACGAACAGGGCGACGCGGGGTCTGTCGTCCGACTCGCCGGCCGCGCCGCCGCCGCCAGCGTCGTCGTCGGCGAAAAAGGCTGTGAACCCGTCCATATCGCCGATTCCTCCCCGACCGGCATGAACCCGACGATCAGCGAGGGGCGTGTCCGGGGCGGGTCGCGCCTCCGCCCCCCGACGACCCGGTCTGCGAGGCGACCGTGTAATAGAACTAATGTCGGATAATCCGTCCGAAAATCACAGTTTTCGTGCAATAGTTCTGGAATATACTAGATGAACATACACCTATTATGGCCTTATTGACCACACTTAACAAGTAGTGGACGAAGCTAGCGGACGAGATGGTCGATTCACCCGGAAAGAGAGCCGAACCGTTCACGATAATCCAAGAGATGAACGACCACGGTGCGATGACGGTCCGCGCGCGGGAGACGCACGCGACGTACCAAGTCGTAGAGTACGGCGACGAGTCGGTCCGGTCGCGCGTGGCGGACCTACCGGCCGGGTCGCAGGTGCGGATAGCTATCTCTCGCGTGGGAGGGCGCGGGAACGCGTGGCGCGCGAACGAGGTGTTGCCGGGAACGCGGACGACCCTGTCGGCGGCGACGGTGCCGGACGCCTGAGTCGCGGGAGACCGACCGTCTCCGGCGTGGTCCCCGGAGTCGAGGCTTCGAGTCGCGGTTTACCGTTCGTTCACGGAGAGGACTTTCCCCGCCGCGATGGTCTGTCCCATGTCGCGGATGGCGAAAGAGCCCAGTTCCGCTATCTCCGAGGAGGGTTCGACCACGAGGGGTTTCTGCGGTCGGAGCGTCACCACCGCGGCGTCGCCCGCCTTGATGAAGTCGGGGTTCTCCTCTGCGACTTCGCCCGAAGAGGGGTCGAGTTTCTTGTCGATGGACTCGAAGGTGCAGGCCACCTGTGCGGTGTGAGCGTGGATGACCGGCGTGTACCCGGCGGTGATGACCGAGGGGTGTTGCATGACGACGATCTGGGCTTGGAACGTCTCGGCCACCGTCGGCGGGTCGTCGGCGGGACCGGCGACGTCGCCGCGCCGGATGTCGTCCTTACCGATGCCGCGGACGTTGAACCCGACGTTGTCGCCGGGGCCGGCCTCCGCGACTTCCTCGTGGTGCATCTCCACCGTCTTCACCTCGCCGGAGACGTCCGAGGGTTGAAACGAGACGTTGTCGCCCGTGCGGAGCATCCCCGTCTCGACGCGTCCGACCGGAACCGTCCCGATGCCGGAGATGGTGTAGACGTCCTGAATCGGCAGGCGAAGCGGTGCGTCCGTCGGCGGCGACGGTTCCGGGAGGTTGTTCAGCGATTCGAGGACGGTCGGCCCCTCGAACCACGGCATGTTCTCGGATTTCTCGGCGATGTTGTCGCCTTCGAACGCCGAGATGGGGATGAAACTGGCGTCGTCGGTGCCGAATCGAACCTGCTTCAGCAGGTTTCTGACTTCCTCTTTGACCTCGTCGTAGGTGGCTTCGCTGTAGTCGACGACGTCCATCTTGTTGACCGCGATGAGGAGCGTCTCGATACCGAGCGTCCGCGCGAGGAAGACGTGTTCGCGGGTCTGCGGCGCGACGCCGTCGTCCGCGGCGACGACGAGGACGGCGTGGTCGGCCTGCGACGCGCCCGTAATCATGTTCTTGACGAAGTCGCGGTGACCGGGCGTGTCGACGATGGTGAAGTAGTACTTGTCCGTGTCGAACCGCTGGTGTGCGATGTCGATGGTGACGCCGCGTTCTCGCTCCTCTGCGAGGTTGTCCATCACGTAGGCGAACTCGAAGCCCGACTTGCCCTTCGCCTCCGCCTCGTCGCGGTGCTGTTCGATGATGTGTTCGGGAACGCTCCCCGTCTCGAACAGGAGTCGTCCGACGAGCGTGGATTTGCCGTGGTCGACGTGTCCGATGATGGCGAGATTCTGGTGTGGTTTGTCGGTCATGGTACAGGAGGCTCTGCGTGGCCTTCGTCGTAGATAGGGCGTCACGAGGGAAAACGCTTCCCCGGGGAGAAGCCTCTACACCCCGAATATCGCGATAGTTAGAACGTTCCGGGGCGCATCGCTCGGACCATATCCGCGAACGTCGCCGTCCGGCGAACGTCCGCGTCGGCACGCTCCGACTCGGTAGACGAATTTACTACAATCATACTTACTAATTCTGTCCGTGGAGTAATAAATCTACGTGGCGGTTCTCCGCGACCCGTCGGGAAACAGAGAGCGTCGAAGCGGTATTCGAAATCCGCGCGTGACAGGGTTACCTCGCCGGTGCCGGCCGTTCCGCGGGTTCCTCTCTCGGGAACTGACGAATCGTCTCGGCTCTGAAGCCCTCCTCGTCGAACTCGTACTCGCGGTCGAAAAACTCCATCAACTGCTTGGTGTCCCGCAGCGAGTTCTTCATGCACGTGGAGGCGCCCGGCGAAGGCGTGATGTTGAAGATGATGTTCTCGCCCGTAATCTTGGCCTCGCCCATGTCCAGGGATTTCGCCTCCGTGTCGACTATCTGCGGTCGCACGCCACCGTACCCTTTCGCTCGCTCGATATCGTCAAGTTCGACGGTCGGAACGACCTTCTTCACGTTCGGCAGGAACGCCCGCCGTCCGACCTCCGGAAGGTCGTAGACGAGGTTTTTGAGGACGTAGGGGAACAGGACGCGGTCAGAGAGGATGTTGGCGTAACTCAGGAACGAGTCGCTGTTCAACTCGAACACGTCGAAGAAGTCGCCGACCGTCGACAACTCGCCGCGTTCGAGCGTCGGAACGACCTTCGCCGTCGGTCCGAACCGAGTGACGTTGCCGTCGTGGACGTCCGCGTCGCCGTGGACCGCCGCGAACGGCAACTTCTTCATCTGGAGGGTGTACACCTTCCCGTTCAGGAGGTTGTCGTCCGCGAGGAAGAAACTGCCAGCGACCGGGAGAAGCGACTTGTTCTCTCCGTACCCCATCTTCTTGGCTATCTGGAGGCTGTGAGACCCTGCTGCGACGACGGTGACGTCCGCCTCGAAGTCTCTCGCGTCGGTTTCGACGGTGAACCCGTCGCCGTTCTCCTCGATGCCGCGAACCTGCGCGCCGGTGAAGACGTCGACGCCGTCTTCCTCCGTCGCGTTCTCGACGAACGACTTCGCGGTTTCGCCGTAGTCGACGACGTATCCGTCCGGCGTCTGGAGAGCGAGCATCTCGGTTTCGGGGTCCCGTCCCTCGACGACCATCGGCTCTCGCTCCGCGATTTCGTCCCGGCCGAGAGCCCGGAGTTTCGGGTAGAGGTCGCCGAACCCCTCGTCGTCGTATCGCGCTTCGAGTTTCTCGACTTCGTCGTCGCCGACGGCCAACACCATCTTGCTCCGCTTGCTGTGCATCTCTCGGGCGGGGTCTTCGTTCTCTAAGTACCCCGCCAGCATCTCGGCGCCCTCTTTGACCTCCTCTGCCTTCTCTAGGGTGTAGTTGGTCTCGATGTCGCCGAAATGGAGCGTTTGGGAGTTGTTCGTGTTGTGCGAGTTTATCGCCGCGATTTCGTCCTCTTTCTCCAGTAGCGCGACTCGCTCTACGTCGGTGAACTTCGAGACAGTGTAGAGCAACGAGGCTCCGCTAATTCCTCCGCCGACGATAACGAGGTCGTATTCGTCTATCATTGTTTACGTTCTCTCGCGTAGAACCGCACTACCCGTCCTGTCGAAATCCGACCACTTCTTGATACCGATGTTCGACGGTGAAGGCCGCCGCGGGTTCGCGGCGTCGGAAAAGTGCTACCGGCCGCGAGTCAGCGTCTCGGGTCGTCCGAACCGGCCGACGGCGCGGCGTCGAGAGCGTACCGTCGGTTCTGTTCGTGCCACGCCTCCGCGGGAAGTCGCTTCGGGTCCCGGTGGGTGAGGTCCGTACCCTCGTGTGAGAGGCGGAGTTCGCCCCCGCGGACGCGACAGCGATAGACGACGTTGACGATAGAGTGGGGGTTACCTTCCTCGCCCGGAGCCAGAGAGTAGACGTCCACGAGTTCGACCGGTTCCACGTCGAGACCCGTCTCCTCTCGAATCTCGCGGACGACCGCTTCCTCTGCGGACTCGTTCGGGTCGACGTACCCCCCTGGAAGCGCCCACTGTCCGCTTTCCGCCCGTTCCATCGTCAGAACGTTCCCCTCGTCGTCGAAGACGGCGCCGACGGCACCCACCTTCGCCGAGACGTGCCCCACCTCCCCGCGAAGCGACTCGCGGACGGCGGTCGGTGGGGCGTCGAGGGCGCGCCCGTAGTAGTCGGTCACGAGTTCGAGGACGCGTTCGTACCGCTGTCGGTCGTACGCGTTCTGCGGGCCGTCGCTGTACTCGATGCCGTTCTGTGCGATGACGCGAAGTTCGTCTAACAGTTCGAGGATGGCGATTCCCCTCCCCGCCGCCTCCTCTCGCCGTCGCTGAAGTCCCCGGTCCACGACCCACCGTCTCTGACGGGCGAATAAAGGTTCATCTGTTCGTCTTTGAGTCTGTCTCGAAAGATCACTACATCGTATCTCGGGCCGCTCCGCGTCGGTCTTCGAGTCGCGTTCGGACCCCGCGTCAGCGGTCGTCCGCCTCCGCGTCGCCGCGTTCGACCCGCCAAATCTCGACGTCCCAATCCGGCGTCTCGTCCGACGGCGACTGGACCAGCCACCCTCCCTCCACGTCGATTCCGTTCTCGACGGCCTCGGACAGGAGACTCCGCAGTTCGTCCGTGAACTCTCCAGTCGTCGTCACGTTCCCCCCGCGTTCTCGCGTCATAGATTCTCGTTATCGCTCGATGGACACGGTATGCGTCGACTGTATCCACGCGCGGTCGTTCTCCGGGTCGGTTATCGTCGCGATGACTCCGGAGCCGCTTTTGTATTCGGTGTACGTTTCTCGCACCAACTGTTCGGATGATTGGTTCTCGTTGTTCACTGCGATTGCCTCTGTGCGTTTCTGTCTGCTCTGGTCGCGTTCACTCCGACACGTGGACGCGCCCGTAACTCCACACCGTTACTTCGAGGCCCAGCATCTCGAAGGACACTCTGATATCCCCCTGCCGCGGGCGACCGGCGTTCGGCGGTCGGAGGACCCCCGAGAGAGCGTCCGGGTCGACAGTCCGGTACAGCGGTTCCATCTCTACGGGGTCTATCTCCGCGACAGCCGAAACCGCGTCGACGATGCCGGCAACGATCGACTCAGGGTCCCCCGGGTCGAACTCCACCATCGCATGATCGTTTGATTCGTTGACGGCCACTCCGTTGCCCATGTACTGTGGAAGTAGTGAACGCCGTTGAGCGGTTGCGTTCATTATCTGCGTTTTTATACGTAGCCGTCGCTCTTCGGACCGGGAACGTCGCCTCGCGGCGGTCCCTCAGCTATCTGCCATGACCGTCAGCTCTATCAACCGCTCCGAGGCCCGTCGAAGCCGTCGACCGAAGGCGGTAGAGGAGATACCCGTCCCCGAGGCGAGTTCCTGAAGCGTTATCTCGCGGGGGTCGCTGAAGTAACCCCGTTCGTACGCCATCACGAGCGCCTGTCTCTGCCCGTCCGTCAGTCCGAACCCGCCCCGCGTCGCCGCCTCGTCGTTTTGGTACATCGCCTTCACGCGAAAGGAGATGTCCTCGGCGTCGCAGTACTCTCGAAACGCCGCGAGAGCGTCCAAGTCCGGAAGGAGCGTGTAGAGGAGCCAACCGTCGTCCTCGTGAGTTATCTCGAAGAGGTGGATTCCGAACTCGGCCAGTTTGTACGTGACGAGTTTCGCGTGGTCCGCGAGTTCGACGCAGTAGACGCGCTTGTCCGGGAGTTCCGCGAGAAGGCGGACGTTCGTCACGGTGGGGTCGCCCGCCAACACCTCGTCGAACCCCTCTAAGTTCCCCGCGGCGGTGAAGAACAACAGAAGCGTGTCGGTATCGCCGACCGGAACGGGCTGGCTCTCCCGTCGAATGTCCACGTCCGGCGCGTCCCGTAACGTGGGACCGAGAGCGAATTCGGGGTGCGAGACGTGGACTTCGGCGATTGTCATCTGATTCGGATTCTGGGGCTTTCGGTCTCCGGCGCGTTCTCGACGGGAGGGGGCGACTCATGCACTGTTGCCCCCGTCCGGCCGTTCGGCCGACGCCGCAGAGAACGACTCCGCCGCGGATGCGCCGCGTTCGGTCAGAGAGACGCCGTCTGCGGTTCGTTCGGTGAGACCGGTGCGCTCTAACTTCGGGAGATGTCTGTGGTGAAGCGAGATAGCGACGTTCTCCGGGGTGGGCGCCCGAGTTTCGACTGTCCGTCCGCGTTCCCAGGCGACGACTGCCTCCGCGAGTGCGTCCAGCCGTACCGCGTTCTCGCTCTCGCGAAGGTACGTGAGTACGTATCTCCGGCGGTCGTCCGACAGAGCGTCGAACAGAGTGTCCACAGAGCGGTCGACGGCGCTGAGAGACTCCGACGTGGATTCGGTACTCATCGATTCTGGGTAACCAAGGGAGGGGCATCAACACGAGTCCAAACTATTTAGGTCTCGTTCGGAGTCGCTTCGTTCTCGTCGGCCGCGCAGTCGCGCCCTGACGGGTGATATCTATATATTACGCAGCAGTATCTATATCGGTCAGTTCTCTCAGAGCGTTCCGGACGCCTCTGAGACGTACGTACCCCTATTATAAACCGCCTTACCGCGGGAGCCTCCGGATTCAGTCGGTGCCACGCGATGCAGAGCGTCTGTCCGACACCGTACCGCGGCGAACATCGCCTCCCCCGAGGACGCGCGACGGATATCTGAGCCCGCCCGACGAGAGAGTCAGTGACCGAGGCGGCGCGTCGGACCCCGTCGTCTTCGCGGGACCACCGACACGAGAATCGAATCACCGTACGTCCGACCGTCCGGAAGTCAGCGGAGTCGCGCCGCCCGGAATCGGTCGTCTCGCCGGTGTCTCCCTCGCGCGTCTCGGTCATCGCCGTAGTCGTCGGTACCGACCCCCCTGCGGCGGCAGTCGTCTACGATAGAGACTAACGGAGTACGCAACATGTCACAGACAACGTCAGAGACGAACGGAAAGGCGCACGGTGGCGCTCGAACGGGCCGTATCGCGACCGGCGCGGGAAACCCGACCGAACCGCAAGCGCCGACGGCGGCGATAATCGAGGCGCGCGCGCCCCGCACATCCTTTCGGCCGGAGTCACTCGGCGAGGAACACCGAGCAGACAGCACCGGCGCGTTCGGGTGGTCGCCGTGACGCGAGAAACCTACCAGCAGTCGTTGGTGGAACTCCGAGCGGACGTCACCGCGATGGGCGAGACGGTCGTCGAACGCCTCGGTATGGCGATAGACAGTCTGGCGACCGGCGACGAAGCGGTCGCTCGGGAAGTGATCGACGGCGATAGCGCGGTCAACGAGACGTACCTCGAACTGGAACGGCGCTGTATCGAACTGGTCGCACTCCAGCAACCCGTCGCCTCGGACCTGCGGTTCGTCGCCGCGTCGTTCAAGATCAGCACCGACATCGAACGCATCGGTGACCTGGCGACGAATCTCGCTCAGTACGCACTCGCGGCCGACCGAACGTTCACGCCGGACGTCGGTCTCGACGAGATCGGTCGGGACGCGACGGAACTCGTCGAGCGAAGCCTCGAAGCGTACGCGAACGGAGACGCCGACGCCTGTCGGGAGATTGCGGCGCGCGACGACGAAATCGACGCGCTCTGCCAGCGAGCGAACCACGCAGTCGCGCGCGACCTGATCGAAGAGGAGGCGCTCGGCGACGCGTGGGCCGTCGAGGAACTACTGGACGACGTCTCTCGGGTGCTGCTTACGATCCGTGATTTAGAGCGCGTCGCCGACCACGCCGTGAACATCGCGGCGCGAACGCTGTACGCGGTCGAAAACGACACGGAACTCATCTACTGAGAGCGGCGAGGCCCGACGCACCGGCGGGGGACAGCCGTTCTCGCCTCGAAACGGCCGTTCCACACAATCGCGGACAAGAGGGTTCCGAGTTCGTGCCGAAAGAGCGCGAGTCGGTCAGATAGCTCAGACGAGTCCGGCGAGCCAGAGAACGAAATAGGTCACGGCGAGAACGGACAGGACGATACTGATAGCGCCGAGAATACGTGCCCGTTTTTCACTCACACTGGCGGTCGGAACAGGAACGTCATCGCTTACCGATAGGCGGCAGAATGCTGGACGTTTCTGCTCAGTACGCCGTTTGTATCAGTTGCCACTGATTTCAGCGGAGCCTCTCTTGCACACCTGGCTCCGAGCAGATTTCATATCGCAGGATGTGATTTATAGTCGAATATCCGACGGGACGAGTCCCCATCTCCGAGATACCAAAGCATTACTTCCCGCGTGCCAACCTGCTACCATGGCCCTTCGCAAACCGCCGTTGCACGACGTTCACGCCGCGCGAGACGCGAAGTTCACGGAGTTCGGCGGGTGGGACATGCCGGTCGAGTTCGATTCGATCAGAGACGAACACGCGTCGGTCCGCGAGTCGGCCGGTATCTTCGACGTCTCCCACATGGGGGAGATAGAGGTGTCCGGCCCCGACGCGACGACGTTGATGCAGCGACTCACGACGAACGACGTGACGGCGCTCTCGCCGGGTGATTCGCAGTACGCGATGATAACGGACGACGAGGGCACGATTCTCGACGACACCGTCGTCTACCGCCTCCCGGACGACGAGGCGACGTTTCTCTTCGTCCCGAACGCGGGTCACGACGAGGAGATGTACGACCGGTGGACAGACCACCGCGAGAAGTGGGGTCTCGACGCGACGGTTCGAAACGTGACAGAGGAGTGGGCGATGTTCGCCGTTCAGGGCCCGGACGCACCGGGTCTCGTGACGGCGGCGGCGGAGGGGCCGCTCTCGGACCTCTCGCGGTTCGAGGCCACCTACGCGGACGTGGCGGGCGTCCGGTCGTGGGTCGCTCGAACCGGCTACACGGGCGAACCGGGGTTCGAGATTCTCTGTCCGTCCGAGGACGCCGAGACGGTCTGGGAGGCGTTCGACTGCCAACCCTGCGGCCTCGGGTCTCGCGACACCCTGCGCATCGAGATGGGGTTTCTGCTCTCGGGGCAGGATTTCGACCCCGCGGAGGAACCGCACAACCCCTACGAGGCGGGCGTCGGGTTCACGGTGAAACTCGACACGGAGTTCGTCGGTAGAGACGCCCTCGAACGCGTCGAAGCGGAGGGCGTAACGGAGAAGTTCGTCGGTCTGCGTCTGTTAGACCGCGGCGTCGCCCGCCACGGATACGACGTGACCGACCGAGACGGCGACGTCATCGGTCGCGTGACGTCCGGGACGATGAGTCCGACACTGGGCGAAGCGGTCGCTCTCGGTTACGTCCCGGTCGGGTACGCCTCGTCGGGGTCGAACGTCGGCGTCGTCATCCGCGGCGAGGAAAAGCGCGCGAAGATAACCACACCACCCTTCCTTGAGGATAGATAAATGTTCGAAGTTCCCGAAGACCGAAAGTATCTGGAATCGCACGAGTACGCAACCACAGACGACGTCGCGACGGTCGGTATCACCGACTTCGCGCAGGACGAACTGGGCGACGTCGTCTACGTCGAACTGCCCGACGAGGGAGACGAGGTCTCACAGGGCGACGAGTTCGGCGTCGTAGAGAGCATCAAGGCCGTCTCAGACCTGTACGCGCCCGTCTCCGGCACCGTCGTCGAGATAAACGAGGACCTGTTCGACCACCCCGAGTACGTCAACGACGACCCGTACGGCGACGGATGGATGCTGAAGATAGAGGTGACCGAGGAGGGGGCGTTCGACGGCTTGCTCTCCCCCGAGGAGTACCGCGACCAGACCGAATGACG
The DNA here is from genome assembly GCF_900113245.1 of Halopelagius inordinatus. Classification (NCBI taxonomy): domain Archaea; kingdom Methanobacteriati; phylum Methanobacteriota; class Halobacteria; order Halobacteriales; family Haloferacaceae; genus Halopelagius; species Halopelagius inordinatus. Next base: position 323,561 of record NZ_FOOQ01000002.1, on the reverse strand, counting down.
CGGGGAAGCCCTTACGCGCCGCACACGGACGCAGAGACCGAAGCGATGCTCGAAGCCGTCGGCGTCGAGAGCCAAGAGGACCTCTTCGACATCCCCGAAGGAGTTCGCTTCGACGGCGAGTTCGGCATCGAAGCCCGAAGCGAACGCGAGGCGCGACGGGAGATGTCGCGCACGCTGGCCAAGAACGACGACCTGACGGAGTTCCTCGGCCGCGACCACCACTCACACTACGTCCCCGCTCTCGTGGACGACCTCTCGCGGCGGTCCGAGTTTCTCACCTCCTACACGCAGTACCAACCGGAGATAACGCAGGGGTTCCTGCAGGTGCTCTTCGAGTACCAGTCGATGCTCGTCGAACTGACGGGCCTGCCGGTGGCGAACTGTTCGATGTACGACGCCGCCACCGCACTCGCCGAGGCGGCGCGCCTCGCCGGGCGCGTCCGGCGCGTCTCCGGCACCCGCGTTCTCGTCCCCGAGATTCTCCACGAGGGCAAACGCGGCGTCCTCGACAACTACGTCGCCGGAACTGACCTCACGGTGGAGACGTACGCGATGGACGACGGAACCGTCGATATCGACGCCCTCCGGGCGCAGGTCGGCGAAGACGCGGCGATGGTCTACGCCGAGAACCCGACGGTCCGCGGGAGTATCGAACCCCGCCTCTCGGAAATCGGCGACATCGCCGAGGAGAACGGTGCGCTGTTCTGTCTCGGGACGGACGTGGTCGCTCTCGGACTGTTGGAAGAACCCGCCGCAGTCGGCGCGGACGTCGTCGTCGGCGAGGCGGACGCACTCGGCATGCCGACGAGTTACGGCATGGGACTCGGCCTGTTCGCCACTCGCGAGGAGTTCCTCCGTCAGGTGCCGGGCCGCCTCGTCGGCGCGAGCGAAGACGCCGCAGACATGCGCGCGTACACGCTCACCCTCCAGACGCGCGAACAGCACATCCGCAAGGAGCGAGCCACCTCGAACATCTGTACAAATCAGGCGTGGGTGGCGCTTCGGACGGCGATGCACGTCGCCTCTCTCGGCCCCTCGGGCCTCGTGGACCTCGCAAAGCAGTGCGTCACCGACGCCGAGTCGCTGGCCGCGGAGTTAAGCGGCCTGAAAGGCGTCCGCGCGCCGGTCCACGACCGACACCACTTCCGCGAGTTCGTCGCTCACGTGGACCAACCCGCGACGGCCATCGCGTCGGACCTCGAATCGGAGGGGTTCGCCGTCCACGTCGTCGGCGAGCACCGACTGCAGGTCTGCGTTACGGACCTGAACGCTGCGAAGACGGACGCCCTCGTTTCGGCGTTCGAGGAGGTACTCTGATGGATTTCGACCAAGCACGCTACTCCCGAGAGGATCTGTACGAACCGCTCCTCTCGGAGAAGAACTCGACGCGCGTCGAAACCGGCGAGGGGGACTCGCCGCTTCCGGACGACCTGACGCGCGACTCGGTGGAACTACCCGACCTCTCGGAACCCGAACTGGCCCGCCACTACACGCGCCTCTCGCAGATGAACTGGAGCGTGGAGATGGGACCGTACCCTCTCGGGTCGTGTACGATGAAGTACAACCCCTCGTTCACCGAGGACGTCGCCGCCGACCCGAACGCGGCGGTCCACCCGGACCGCTCGGTCCGGAGTTCGCAGGGGACGCTCGAACTGCTGTACGACCTGCAGGACTACCTCGGCCGCATCGGCGGGATGGACGCCGTGACGCTCCAACCGCCCGCGGGCGCGGCGGGCGAGTTCGCGGGCATCCTCGTCGCGAAGGCGTACCACGAGGCCAACGGCGACGACAGAAGCGAGGTCATCGTCCCCGCCTCCGCGCACGGCACGAACTTCGCGTCCGCCGCGATGGCGGGGTACGACGTGGTCGAACTCCCGTCGGACGACGACGGCCGCGTGGACGTCGAAGCGCTCGACGCCGCAGTCTCCGAGGACACCGCCGCGCTGATGCTCACCAACCCGAACACGGTGGGTCTCTTCGAGCGCGACATCGTCGAAATCGCGGAGATGGTCCACGACGCGGGCGGACTGCTCTACTACGACGGCGCGAACCTCAACGCGCTGTTGGGCCGGGGGCGCCCCGGCGACATGGGCTTCGACATCATGCACTACAACGTCCACAAGACGTTCGCGACGCCGCACGGCGGCGGCGGACCCGGCGCGGGACCGGTGGGCGTCGTCGCCGAACTCGCGGAGTTCCTGCCGAAACCGCACGTTCGCGAACGCGGCGGGTCCTACGAACTGTACGACCCAGAGCGGTCGGTGGGCAAAGTCCATGGCTACCTCGGTAACTGGCTCGTCCTCGTGAAGGCGTACGCCTACATCGCCCGCCTCGGCGACGAGGGGTTGGCGGACGCGAGCGCGAAAGCCGTCCTCAACGCGAACTACCTCGCGGAGAACGTGGACTTAGAGGTGCCGTACAGCCCGTTCCACCACGAGTTCGCCGCGACGGCGGGCGACAGAGATGCCGCGGACGTGGCCAAACGAATGCTCGACTACGGCGTCCACCCGCCGACGACGAAGTGGCCCGAGTTCGTCCCCGAGGCGATGCTCACCGAACCGACCGAAGTCGAGAGCCGAGACTCCCTCGACGACCTGGCGCACGCGTTCAACGCGTCGCTCGGCGACTCCGAGGAGGAACTCGAAGGCGCGCCGTCGCGGACGACTGCGCAGCGCATCGACCAGACGGATGCCGCGCGGAACCCGCGACTCTCGTGGCACGCGCTCGACGACGGAGAAGAGTAGAGACCGCTTTTCGACGGGTTACGCTTTTGCGGTGGTGATGTCGTCGCCGATTTGGATGAACCCGAACCCGCACTCGCTGCAGCGCCACTTCGTCTTCTTCCCGAGGTGAATCTCCATGTAGGCCGTCCGCCAGAACTGGCTGTTGTCGCAGTCGGGGCAGTCGTACTCCATCTCGAGGCTCATACTCGCACGTTCCGCGGTGCGCGAAGTTGAAGATACTGATTCGAACGGTACGCGGAGGGTGAATATATCCTATGACGCGATACCGAATCGCGCACTCTCGGCCGCGATGCCTCCCTCGACGTAACGTTCCGAACGAGACTCGGGCCGCAACCGACAGAACGGTGGAGTTAGGCCCGCCGTCGTTCTTCGAGACAGACGTTCACGATGGACGCCGCTATCTCCGCGCCGCCGGAGAACGGGTCGAGTTTGGTCTCGCCGAGTCGTTCGTCGTACGCGATGGGTTCCTCGCGGACGCGGTACCCCCGCATCACCGGGCGAAGCAGCAGTTCCGCCGAGAGGCCGGTGTTCTCCGTCCAACGGACGGTCTCTATCAGGTCGCTCCGGTACGCCCGCATCCCGGTGGTCACGTCGTGGACGCGTTCGCCCATCAGAGCGCTGGCGAGGGCGGCGAACGCGTGGTTTCCGTAGCGGTTCATCGTCGGCATCGTCTCCGCACCGTGATAGAGTCGGTCACCGCTCACCACGTCGAACCCCTCGTTGACGAGAGCCAGGAAGTCGGGGATGCGCTCCATCGGGTACGTGCCGTCGCAGTCCGTCGTGATGCGCACGGGGTTCGACGCCGACAGCAACGCCTCCCGGACGGCGACACCGTACCCCTGCGGCGGTTGTTCGATGACGGTCGCACCGCGTTCGCGAGCGATGTCCGGCGTCGCGTCGGAGGACCCGTCGACCACCACGACTTCGGCCCGGCCGTCCGTCGCCGCCTCGATGTCGTCGAGGACGGCGTCGATAGCCTCGGCTTCGTTGTACGTCCCCATCACGACGCTCACGTCGTCTAACCCGTACGAATCGCCCGTCTCGGTCATTACCGACTACTCGAACCGCTCATTTTTAGGCTTACCGAAAAATTCCGGGCGCGGTCGTCTGGCCGACACGTCGTCCGGTCGCGCCGTCCGCAGACGACTACGCCGTCGCGTTCGACAGCGTCGCGTTCGCGAACGTCCCGTCGGGCGACTCTCCGACGCCCACCGGTTCACACTGGGTCGGGACGACGCACCGTTCGAGGGTGGGTGAAAGCGTCCGCACGGTGCCGTTCTCGCGTTCGACGGGGAACACCGCCCGGTAGGTGAACCCCGACGCGGGCCCGGTGGAGACGAACACCTCCACCGTCACCTCGTCGGAGTCGCCGAACGCCACCGTTCGGTTCCCCGTGGACCGAACATCCGGACCCGACAGTTCGATTCGTTCGTCGGCGGTCACGGACGTCCGGAGACTCTCGGGCGTTCCGTTTGCCACGAAGTAGGCCGCGCCGCGCGACGTCGAGACGCGGAGCGTCGCGCGTTCGGCCTCCGCCGGCAGTCCGAACGTCGCGTCGAGTCCGACGGTGTCGCCGGAGACGCGTTCGACGCGCACCAGTTCGGCATCGACGCGTTCGTCGTCGGTGGGGGGCCACGACCCCCGATAGACGTAGCGGTGTATCGTCCGGTTTGGGAACTCGCCCGCGACGGCGAGTTCGTCGGTATCGCCGAGGGCGTACACCGTCTCCCCGTCGTATCCGGGCGCGTTGCGGAGAGCCTGAAACGGGTGGTTCAGCCACGGACCGTACGGCGTCGGGAGGAACACGAGGGCGTCGTCGGGCGCGCCGCCCTCGGCGAACGGTTCGTATCCGGCGGTGAGTTCGTCGCTCACCCGGTCGTTCCGTTCGAGGGGGCCGTCCGCCGTCGTCGCCGCGATACCGCCGAGGGCGGCGGCGCTCACCACCATCACCGCGAGCGTCACCCGACGGGCGCGGACGGGCGAAAGTCGCTCGCGCACCGTCCGTCGGACCCGGTCGCCCGCGAGAAACGCGCCGCGAGCGCCGAAGACGGCGGTGGGAACGAGCAGGTCGAAGTGGTAGTACGGGCCGAGAAAGTAGAGCAAGCCGTCCGTCTGCGACGCGAGGGAACCGAGGACGTTGTAGTTCCCCCAAAAGGCGAGATTGCCGAGCGGAACCGTGACGAAAAGCGCCGCGAGCAACGCGCGCCGCGCGGCGTGTTCGCCGTCGCGGTTCCGGAGGAGTTCGGCAGTTCCGAGGGCGGCGAGCGCAGTCCCGACCGGACCGGCGGCGACCCAGTTTTCGAACAGCCGAAAGAGGACCTCCGCGTTGGCCCGCGTCGCGAGCGAAAGCGTGTAGTCCACCTCGTGGCCGAGCAGTTCGCGGTGGCCGAACCCCGGTCCGTCCTCGGGGCCGAACGCCTGATACGGAAAGACGAGTGGGTCGCCGGTGACGACCCAGTTGTACCCGAACGCGACAGCGACGCCCGCGAGTCCGAGTGCCGCAGTCGCGGCGCGGCGGGTGAAGAGCGCGCGCCGTTCGCCGTCGGTCCCCTCGACGACGGTTCGCCACGCCCCCGACCGAACGAGCGTCCAACAGGCGTGGGCGACGAACGGCGCGGCGAAAAGCACCGCCGTGAACGGGCGCGCGAAGAACGCGAGTCCGACGGCGATTCCGGCGGCGACTGCGGCCGGGAGACTCCCCCGCCGTTCGGCGCGGAGGTACGCGAGCGCGAACGCGAGATTCAGCGCCGTCGTCGTCGCGTACGGCAGGTAGACGCCCGTGTGGACGAGAAACAGCGGGGACGCAAGGAGGAGCAACCCGGCCACGGCTCCCGTCGGAGCGTCGAACAGTTCTCGGCCGAGGGCCGTCGTCAGACCGGCGACGGCCGCCGAGACGGCAGCCAGCGCCAGCGGAAATCCGCCCGCGAGTTTCCCGACTGCGAAGACGGCGGCGGGGAGGGGCGCGTACTTGGCGTACAGTCCGTCGTCGCCCTCGACGAAGAACCACGGGCGAAACGCGTCTTCGACCGGCGGTCGGAGGAACAGTCGCCCGCGGAGGAGGAGTTCGGCCTGTTGGAGGTAGACGCCCTCGTCGTGGTTCAGCGAGTGGTACGGAAACAGACGGGCGGCGACGACGAGAGAGACGGCGGCGGCGACGGCCGCCAGGAGGAACGTTGCGGCGCGCCCGCGGTCGATTCGGGGGAAGCGGTCGAACTGGAGGAGTCCGCGTCGTCGCGACATCTATCGGGAGGGATACCACGCGAGGGTGTGGTCCGCGACGAGAGCTACCGCGACGGGTTCTCCGATTTCGAAGTCCTCGGCGTGGTTGTGCAGACAGCGAACGACGCTTCCGTCGGACAGTTCGACGTGGTAGACGAACGACGGGCCGGTGTACTGCCTGCGGACGACGTGGCCGTCGGCGTTCGCCTCCGCCGTCGGCGTCGCGCGCAGGTCGTCCGGTCGCACGAGGACGTCCACCGTCGCGCCGACGTACTCCTCCGTGACCCCCTTCAACAGGCCGCGGTCGTACGACCCGATGGGCGTTTCGACCGACGACTCGCCGATGCGGGCGGGAAGAAAGCCCGCCTGTCCGAGGAACGAGGCGACGAACCGCGATTCGGGGTGTTCGAACACCTCGCCGGGGCGTCCGATCTGTTCGATTTGGCCGTCGTTCATGATGGCGACGCGGTCGGAGATAGAGAGCGCCTCCTCTTGGTCGTGCGTGACGGAGACGGCTGTGACCCCCGCCTCTTTGAGGATGCGTCGGACCTCCTCGCGCATCTTCACGCGGAGGCGCACGTCGAGGTTCGAGAACGGTTCGTCCAAGAGCAACACGTCCGGTTCCGGCGCGAGAGAGCGCGCGAGTGCGACCCGCTGACGCTGTCCGCCCGACAGGTCGTCGGGCGTCCGGTCGCCGTAGGCTTCGAGACCAACCAGTTCGAGCAGTTCGGCGACGCGGGCGGCGGCCGCCTCGCTGTCCGGGTCGTCGAGTCCGAACGCGACGTTCTCGGCGACGGTGAGATGCGGGAACAGGGCGAACTCCTGAAACACCATCCCCACGTCTCGTTTCTCCGGCGGGACAGACGCACCGTCGCCCGCGACGGAGTCGCCCGCGACGGTGACGGTGCCCGCCGTGGGGTCCGTCAGTCCCGCGATCATCCGCAGGGTCGTCGTCTTGCCGCATCCGGAGGGGCCGAGCAACGTGAGCAGTTCCCCGTCTCTGACCGTGAGGTCGACCCCCGAGACGGCCGTCTCGGTGCCGTACCGCTTCTGTACGTCCGAGAGAACTAACACGGAGTCCCCGTCGGACCCCGGTGAATCTCTCGTTTCGGCGCTCACGCCGTTGGTTCGAGCCTTCCTCGTCGTCTCGTCGGTCCGCGTCTCGTTTCTCATCTGTAGTCACTCACCGTTTCGCCCCTGTCGCAACAGGGGAATCATCGACAGGCCGGAGACGGCCACCAGTACGAGAGCCGGGAGCGCCGCCCGGCCGTAGTATCCGGCCTCTTGAACACGCCAGATGTACGTCACAAGTGTTGTAAATCCTGTCGGATGCAGGATGAGCGTCGTGTCCAACTCCTTCATCGTCGTGAGAAACACCAGCGCGGCGCCCGCGAGGAGGCCCGGAGCGATGAGCGGAAGCGTCACCCGGCGGAACGTCCGCTTCGGCGGCGCGCCGAGCACTCGGGCCGCGCCGACGAGTTTCCGGTCGACGCCGAGGACGGACGACCGAGTCGTCCCGACGGCCTGCGGGAGAAACCGGACGACGTAGGCGAAGACGAGAAGCGGAAGCGACTGGTAGACGAGTCCCGCCGCCGCGCCGACGTGGTTCGTGAGCCACTGACTGCTGAAGAACACGAGCGACAGTCCGAGTACGACGCCCGGCATCGCGTACCCGAGATACGTCGCCCGTTCGGCCACCGTCGCCAAAAGCGAGTCCGACCGACCGGCGTAGTAGGCGACCGGAAGCGCGAACGCCACCGTCGCCGCCGCCGCCAGTACCGCGACGTACGCGGAGTTGAACGCGAACTCCGGGCGGAACGCCAGACCGCCGCCCGAGTAGCCCGGCCCCGAACGGACGAGCCACATCGCGAGGATGCCGACGGGCAACGCGAGCGTGAAGACGGTCACGAGTGCGGGCACCGCCGCCGCCGCCCACCGGTACCGCCCCAGCGAGACGAGCGCGCGCGAGGAGGCGGGCGTCCCGTACCCGGACGTCTCGTCGCCGCCGACGCGGGATTCGAGCGCGAGTACGACGGCGGTGACCGCGAGCAGTTCCAGAGACAGGAGCGTCGCGTTCGACCGACCGATACCGAAACTGTTCAACTCGACGTAGATGACGCGCGTGAACGTGTCGAACCGCAGAATCGCGGGCGTCCCGAAGTCAGAGAGCGTGTAGAGCGCGACGAGCAACGCGCCCGCTGTTACGCCGGGCGCAATCTGCGGGAGGATGACCCGTCGGAACGCCGAGACGTAGCTCTGGTTCAGCGTCCGGGCGGCCTCCAGTTGGGCGGCGTCGAACGACAGAAGCGACGCGCGGGTCGTCAAGAAGACGTACGGGTAGACGAAGAGCGTCAGGACGAGCGCCGTCCCCGGAAGCCCGTACACCGTCGGGATGGAGATTCCGACGGGCGCGAGGAGGTCCGCCAGCGCGCCGTTCGGCCCGAACGCGGAGACGTACGCGAACGCCCCGATGTAACTCGGGACGACGAGCGGAAGCGCGACGAGGACGGTCCACAGACGCCGAAACGGAAGGTCGGTCTGGACGGTCAAAACCGCGAGCGGAACGCCGAGGAGGACGGACGCGCCGGTGACGACGGCGACCAACACGAGGCTGTTGAAGAGGACGCTCGTCGCCGTGGAGGAGGTGAGAAGTTCGAAGGCGACGCCGGGTTCGACGGCGGAGGCGCTCAACAGGAGCCACAGAAGCGGCGACAGCACCGCGGCGGCGACTGCGGCGGCCAGCAGAGAGACGGCGACGCCCGGTTCGTCGCTCCCCTCCTCGGGGATGCCGAGCAGTCCGCGGATGCGACTCGCGGGCGACGCCCCGTCTTCGCCTCCGTCGGCCATCAGAGGACGCCGACCTCCCGCATCAGTTCGAGCGTCGGTTGTATCTCCGAGAGCTTCGAGAGGTCGATCTCGGGCGGGTTCAGTTCGTCGATGGTCGGCAGACCGCCGACCGGTGGGATGCCCGAAACCATCGGGTACGCGTAGGTGTGCGTCGCGAAGAACTCCTGTGCTTCCGAGGACAGCAGGTGACGGACGAAGTTGTTCGCGAGGTCACCGTTGTCGCTCGCGGAGAGCACCGCCGCCCCCGCCGTGTTTATCAGTGCGCCGGCGTCACCGCTCGTGAACGCGAGGTCCAACGGAGCGTCGGGGCGAGACGCCTGCACGCGGAGCGCGTAGTAGTGGTTCGCAAAGCCGGTATCGAGTTCGCCGTCGGCGACGGCGTTCGAGACGAGGAACTCGTTGTTGTACTGGCTGGCTCCGGCGTCCACCATCTCTCGAAGCCACTGCCGCGTCGCGTCTTCGCCCTCTATGAGGCGCATCGCGGTGACGAACGCCTGGAACGCGCCGTACGTCGGGGCCCAGCCGATGGAACTGGCCACCGCCTCCGAGTCGGGAAAGTCCATCACGGAGTCCGGAACGTCGTCTGCGGACAACTTCTCGGTGTTGTACGGAACCGCCCGCGCGCGTCCGGCCGTGCCGACCCACTGGTCGTCGGGGTGGAACTCCGACGGGACGGGCTCTACGACCTCAGAGGGGAGTTGGGCGGTCAGGCCCTCCCCGGCGACGGCCGAGAGCGACCCGGCGTCGACGGACCAGAACACGTCCGCGGGCGACGCCTCCGATTCGCTGATGATGGTGTTTGCCCCTTCGGCGGTGCCGTAGTCGCGCGCGACCGGTTCGAAGTCGGGGTATATCTGCCGCAGTCGGTCGAGCAAGTCGCGGTAGAGTCCGCCCTCGCCGCCGCCGAGGTAGATGACCAACTCCCCGGAGAGTTCCGGGAGGTCCTCGATTCGCGTCCCGCCGAGGTCGGACCGCCCCTCCACGAGGGGGCCGGACCCGCGGAACTCGTCGAAGGCGGCGGACCCGTTCTCGGTGCTCTCGCCGTCGTCGGAGGGGGAACTGTCTCCGAACGGGAGGCCGCTACATCCGGCCAGTCCGGCCGCCCCCGCGGCACCGACGCCCGCGAGGAACCGTCGACGGTCGAACGAACGCCCGTCGCGGTCAGTCATCGGCGACCACCGCCCGTTCCTCCGCGGCGAGAGCGTCCAGTTCGGCGAGGCAGTCGAGCCAATCGCGCATGTACTCCCCGCAGTAGTTGAGGAACTCGCCGTTGTTCCACTCCGCGAAGTCGCCCTCCGCGAGTGCGTCCGCCATCTCCGCGAACGCCTCGCGGAAGGAGTCCGCATCCGCCGCGGCGTCGTCTACGACTTCCCAGACGTGTTCGTTCAGTTCGAGGCCCGCCACCTCGTTCGCCAAGTCGTCGAACGTCGAGCGAGGCGCTTTGTCGTGGTGACAGAGGGGCCCGCCGTTGTACACCTGCTTGCCCAACACGTCGCAGGCGCGTTTGAGAAACAGCCCGGACCAGATATCGTCGAACCGACCCACGTCCCATCCGTTGTCGTCCATCGGGAGTTGGTAGAACGCCGGAACGACCTCCCGGCGGAACGCGAGATTCATCGAACAGACGGTGAGATACTGGCCCTCGGCGGCGACGAAGTCGCGTTCGAAGTCGTCGGCGTCGGTGCGAGTCTGGGCCTGTCCCTGCAGGTCGCCGTCCATCAGGATGCGGACGGCGTCTAAGTCCGGCACGTTCGTCCACAGGCCCTGAGAGGCGACCACAGAGTCTACGGATTCTTCCGTCGTCTCCACTGTCTCGTCCATCGCGGCGTAGGGGTAGCCGCGGGGGTAGAGGTCGCTGTCGCTCTGATAGAGCACGTTGACCCACGACTCGTCGGAGCGAACTGTCTCGACGTCGCCCTCGTGGTGGAGGTTCTCCATGTGGGTGCCGAAGTAGTCTTCGTCGGCGTGGGGTCGGGTGTCGTCGTCGATGAAGACGCCGTACTCGAAGCGGTCGTTCGCCCAGAGGTAGAGCAGTCCGAACGACGTCTGCGCGTGACTCGCCTCGGGAATCAGGTGCGCGTACTCGGAGAGGCCGCGCGCCTCGAACCACTCCTCTCGCGCACGCCCGTCGAACACCGCGCCCTCGACGCCCTCCTCGTCGAGCATCGCGCGCATTCCCTCCGTGTCGCAGAAGTCTTCGGTCACCAAGACGACGAACAGTCGGTCCGTGTCGAAACCGTGGTCTCTCGCGTTCGAGACGTACTCGCGCATGCACTCGTACTCTCGAATCGTCGGCACCACGACGCAGATGTCCTGCTTGACGCTCATTCGTTACGCGAGCTGTTGGTTTAGGCATACCTAAAACTGACGGTCCGTCGCCCCCGCCTCGACCGACTCGCGGCGGGGAGGTTCACAACCGTTCCGTGACGTGGTCTGCGGCCTTCAGTGCGAGTGCGGCGATGGTGAGCGTCGGGTTCATCGCGCCCCCGGTGACGAAGACGGAACTCCCGGCGACCGTGAGATTCGACAGGTCGTGCGTCCGAAGTTGCGGGTCGACTACGCTCTCTTCTGGGTCGGTCCCCATCCGCGTGGTGCCCATCTGGTGGAAGGCGGGGCCCGTCGAGTCGGGGCCGACCGTCCACGTGATTTCGGCGTCCATCTCGTCGAGCACCGACCGCTGAATCTCGTTGGCCCGCCGGATGGTCGCCCGCGTCCGGTCGTCGAGAGACCACACCACGTCCGGGACGGGGTTGCCGTGGTCGTCGGTCCGGGAGGGGTCGAGTCGGACGCGGTTCTCTCGGCGCGGATACTGTTCGACCAGTGCGCCCATCGCGACGTGCGTCCCGTAGGCGTCGCGTATCTCCGCCAGCAACTCGTCGCCGAAGACGTCCGCCTCCGCCGCCACGTCCGTCGGCGCGGGGCCGGCGTAGTTGAGAAACTCCATCTTGATCGCCGACCGCGAGTCGTCGGGCCGGTCGTAGAACTGGTGGCTCTCCGTCGTGTTGAAGCCCACGTGTTTCTGGCGGGTCGGTTCGTCGAGGCGGCCGCCGACGCCCGCGAAGACGTGGTCCATGAAGTACCGACCGACCAGTCCCGAGGAGTTCGCGAGGCCGTCGGGGTACGTCTCGGTCGCGGAGAGAAAGAGCAAGCGCGGCGTCTCGACGCCCCCCGCCGCGAGGACGAACTCGCGGGCCTCCTGTCTGTGTTCGTCGCCGTCGGGCGTCGCGTACACCGCCGCGGTGACGCGTTCGCCGCCGTCGTCGTGTTCGAACCGCTGGACGGGAACGCGGTCTATCACGCGGGCGCCGTTCGCCTCCGCGGCGTCGATGTGGCGCGTCGCGTCGTACTTCGCGCCCGACGGACAGACCGGCTTGCAGGTGCCGTATCCGACGCACGCACCGGCCTCGTCCGTCGGTTCGGAGTTGCGCGCGTTCGGCACGGAGTGGGTGGCGATTCCGAGCGACTCGCAGGCCTCGGCGAACAGCGAATCGCTGTACGAGGGCGGGAACGCCGGGAGCGGATGGGGGTTCTCCCGCGGCGGTTCGAAGGGGTTGTCCGACGCGCCCGCGACGGAGAGTTCCGCCTCGGCGTCGGCGTAGTACGGTCGCAAGTCGGCGTACGAGAGGGGCCAATCGGCGGCGACGCCGAGTTCGGAGTCGAGTTCGAAATCCTGCTCGTGCAGGCGCATCACCATCCCCTGCCAGTGGAGCGTCGTTCCGCCGACGCCCTTCACGCGGGCGGCGTTCAGCGGGTAGTGACGCCCGCCGGATGAACTGTAGGCGTCTCGGGCGGCGTCGCCGTCCCACACCGGCGCGCCGTCGCCGGGGCGGAGGTGACGCTCCATCCGCCGGACGCGGTCCTCGGGGTCGAACCGCGGCCCCGCTTCGATGACGACCACGTCGTGGCCAGCCCGCGCCGCCTCCGCGGCGACGATGGCTCCGGCCGGTCCCGCACCGACGACGCAGACGTCCGTTCGCTCGGAGGGCGTCCGGTCGGGTTCGGGGGCGGTCACCGCTCCGGCCCCCGCCTGTACGACCGCCTCCCGCCGGGGTGACCCGGCGGGTTCTCCAACCCCGCGAGACCCGCGCCCGTCGGCGTCGAGTAGAAGGCAAAGAGGAGTTCGTTCACGAGGTAGTACCGGACCCGTTCTCTCGGCACACCGTCGGGGTCGGGGTCGGCCACGTCGACGGACATCCGGTCGAGCGCGTTAGACCGGTCCGCCGCCGACAGCGCCGAGAACGACTCGTCGTGCCAGTTGCCGACGTAGTCGTCGAGCGTTCTCACTGCGTCGGCGACGCCGCGGGCGTACTCGTCGTCGGCCCGAACGCGCCGTCCCGAGTAGTTCTCGACGAACTCTCGAACGTTCTCCGCGTCGGAAGGGTAGACGACGTCGGCGACTGCGACGAGTGTGGCGACGTCGTGACTCGATATCGGCGTCTCGTCGGCCGGGTCCTCGCCGTCCCCGCCACCCCCGCCGTTCGATGACTGCGAACACCCGGCGACGGATCCGATACCGGACGCGGCGAGTGCGGCGACGACGTCGCGACGTGTCAGTTCCATCCGTCAGTGAGTGGATTAGGCCAACCTAAACAAGAGCGTTACGTTCGCTCGTCACGTCTCGGGTGCGGACGTGTGACGGTCCCGAGTAGAGGCTACCGCGAACCGGCCGACTCCGGTGCGCTCTCGTCGCGTTCAGCGCTCGTCGTGGGCGGATAGGTGTCTCGAAGATACGCGACCGTCGACTCGACTACCTCGGGGTCGTAGGTCCAACAACCGGTGAACGTCCCGTCTTCCTGCTCTCTTGCGACCATCGCACACGGGTGAGCCTCGGAGCTCTCGCCGGACTGCGCCCGGCCGTCCGTCGGAGACTCGCCCGCCTCGTAGACGACGAACCACGACTGCGCGACTTCCTCGTCGGAATAGGCGTGTTCGGCGAGTCCCGAGGGAGTCTCGGCGTCCGGTTCGCCGTAGACGTGGACGTCGACGCCGGTGTCACCGAGGCGGTCGTACACCGACTGCTGCGTTCGGAACAGCGAGAGCCGTTGGAACCCGGCGTGTAGTTCGCCGCGTCCCTCCCGCCACGCGCGGTGTTCTATCTCGCGAGAAGCCAGCGTCATCCGCTGACGGTCGTAGCTCGTGAACGTCCGTTCGTCCAGACTGTCCAGAATCTCCGGTCGATCCAGTCTCTCGAACTCGTCCGCGTCGAGCCACCGATTGCCGGTGATATGGTCGTACAGTTCACTCACTCCCGCGGCGGCGACGAACTCGTCTCCCTCGCGCAACAGCGCGAAATTCTTCGGAAGCCCCTCTATCGTCTCGCCGTCTCGAACGGTGACGCTCAGAGGGTCGAAGTAGGAGACGACCCGGTCTTTGGCCTTCGTCGGCCCCTCGTAGTTGTAGATGGACAACGTCTGCGATGCGCTCTCCGCACCGTCTATGACGGCGGTCAGTGATTCGATCGTCATCTTCTCTTGGCGAGTGTTATTTTACCTAACAGGTAAACGTTACATCACAATTATCACGGCCGATAGACAGAGACAGCGCCGCCATGGTGGTCGTCCGCTGTCGGGGCGTGCGGGACCGACCGTCGCCTCAGACGACGAGGTTGGTCAGCGACTCGCCCGCCTCGCGGCGGCGGATGTTCTCTTCGACGAGTGCCGCGATTCGGTCGGCGTAATCGACGGTGGCGGCGGCGGCGTGCGGGGTGACGACGACGTTCTCCATCTCCCACAACGGGGAGTCCGAAGGCAGGGGTTCCTCCTCGAACACGTCGAGGCCCGCACCGGCGATAGACCCAGAGTCGAGTGCGTCCACGAGGGCCGACTGGTCCACGACGCCGCCGCGGGCGACGTTGACGAGGTAGGCGTCCTCGCGCATCGCGTCGAGTTCCTCCGCGCCGACCAACCCCGCCGTCGCGTCGGTCAACGGGACGGTGAGGGCGACGAACCGAGCGTCGGAGATGGCCGCGCGGAGTCTGTCGGAGGTGTACACCTCCGCGACGTGTTCGACGGGCGTCGGGGTTCGGCGGACGCCGGTGACGTCCATCCCGAGAGCGTCCGCGCGGCGGGCGATGCCGAGTCCGAGCGTTCCGAGTCCGACGACGCAGACGGACTCGCCGTCGAGGGTGAACGTCTCGTCCCACGCCGGGGGGTCCCAGATACCCTCGGTTTGATTGCTCCGATAGCGGTGGAGGCGGCGCGCGAACTGGAGCATGAAGCCGAGTGCCGTCTCACCGACCGAGTCGCCGTGGATGCCGTTGCTGTTCGTCAGGCGTATCCCGCGTTCGCGCAGGGCGTCGAGGGGGAACTCGTCGTACCCGGCGCGGACGACGTGTATCCACTCGACTCCGGCCTCCAGAAATTCGGGTTCGTGACCGAACGAGACGACGCCGTCGTAGCCGTCGACGTCGTCGGTCACGTCGACGTCGAACGCGGAGAGGAGCGACTGCAGTCTCTCCGGGGGGAAGATGCGACCGACCGACGAGTGGATGGCGACTCGCGTGGGCATGGGCGACGGTCCCACCGAGCGGACAAAAACGATTCGCGACGCGGCCGAGAACAGGGCCTCCCTACGCCGTCTTTGCGTCCGTCTTCTCGTCCGAGCGCGCCTCGTCGAGGAGTGCTCGGGACCGGTCCGTAGAGACGTTCAGTTCCGGCACCTCAGTCGGGTCGCCGTCCTCGTCGACGGCGACGTAGACGAAGTACGACTCCGTCGTCAGTTC
Source organism: Halopelagius inordinatus (assembly GCF_900113245.1). Taxonomy (NCBI): domain Archaea; kingdom Methanobacteriati; phylum Methanobacteriota; class Halobacteria; order Halobacteriales; family Haloferacaceae; genus Halopelagius; species Halopelagius inordinatus. Next base: position 308,030 of record NZ_FOOQ01000002.1, on the reverse strand, counting down.
CGTCTCGCCGGTGAGGGGGTTCTCGCGGAAGACGCGGAGTCTGACTTCGACGCTCGTCCGTCCGGCGTCGTAGACGTACGCCTCGATGAGTGCGGCGTCCCCGCGGGGGATAGGCTGGTGGAAGTTGACGCTCTCCATCCGGGCGGTGACGCACGTCTCGCCGGCAAAGCGCATCGCCGACATCGCTCCCACCTCGTCCATCCACTTCATCACGTTGCCGCCGTGGGCCATGTCGTAGTTGTTCGTGTCGTCCGGTTGGACGAGGACCCGATTCTCGATGTACGTCTCTTCTAAATCGACCATACTCCCGGTACCGAGACGCCCCGAATAACGCTTCTGTCACGCCGACGTATCGCGGTCGGTCGTTCGTGACGTTCTGCGGTCCGAGTCGCCGCCGGCCAAATCTCTTTGCCTCCGCGACTCGAAGACCGGGTATGGGTATCACGCTGTATGCACTCGACGGCTGTCCGTACTGCGAGAAGGTCCACGACGCCTTAGAGGAGGCAGGCGTCGAGTACGAGACGGAGTGGGTCGAAGCGCTCCACTCCGAACGGAACGAGGTAAAGCGCGTGAGCGGTCAGCGCTCGGTTCCGGTCCTCATAGACGAGGACCGCGGCGTGACGATGAACGAGAGCGACAACATCCTCCGGTACGTCGAAGGGACGTTGACCGCCGCATGAAGATATACACCGGCCGCGGCGACGAGGGGATGACCGACCTCCGGGACATGTCCCGCGTGTCGAAGACGAACGCGCGCATCGAAGCCTACGGCACGGTGGACGAGGCGAACGCCCTCGTCGGAACCGTCCGACCGACCGGATACGACGACGTGGACGAGACGCTCGAACGCGTCCAAAACCACCTCCACGTCGTGCAGGCGGACCTCGCGAACCCGGACCCCGACGAGGACGACCCGGTCGTCTCGGCGGACCACGTCGACGAACTGGAGGCGTTCATCGACGAGGCCGACGAGGAACTGGACCAACTGACCTCTTTCATCCTGCCGAGTGGGAGCGATGCCGGGTCGAAACTCCACCACGCGCGGGCGGTGACCCGACGGGCCGAGCGTCGAACCGTCGAACTCGCCTCGGAGGAACGGGTGAACGAACAGGTCGTCGCGTATCTCAACCGCCTCTCGGACGCTCTGTTCACTCTCGCGCGCCTCGTGAACAAACGCGACGGCGTCCGCGAGGACGCCCCGACGTACTGAGTTCGATTCCGTCCGTTCTCTCACCCGTCTCCCGTTTTCGGTGTCCGGACCCGAGAGAACGTGGTACCGATCCGCACAATCCTTATATTCGTTGCTTGCGTACGGACAGATATGAACAAGCACTTCCACGACGCGTGGTACTACCTCCGACGCGCGGGCGAACATCTCTCGGTGGGCGTCCGCGAGGAAGCCGCACCGGTCGAACGCCGCGTTCGAAAACTGCTCGGGCGCGAACAGGAACCCGACGCCCCCGAGTCCGGGCGAAAACGACTCGAAGCCGAACTCCGCCGGACGCCCCGACGCGTCGAAGTCGGTGGGAAGAAAGCCGTTCGCCGCGCTCAGACCGGAATCCGCCGGTATCGCGGCGGGTCGGCGGAGTAGTCGAACCGAATCGAAGAAGAACGTTTAAGTCTCGCCCCGGGATACGATTTTGTGCGCGGGTTGGTGGTCTAGTCCGGTTATGACGGCTCCTTCACACGGAGCAGGTCGGCGGTTCGAATCCGCCCCAACCCACTTCTCTTCGACACTACCGACGAGCGAAGTGAGGAGCGGATGCCAGAGTGTGTGCTAACCGGGGATTCGTGCTGGGGAACGAAGCGACCAAAATCCGAATCCCCCCAACCCGTTCCCGTCGGCACCGCAACCGTGAGCGTAGCGAGCGACTGTTCGGACGGCACTAACGCGGACCACCTGACCTCCTCCGCTCTCGCCGCCGCGCCTCGGAGCGTCTCGTCGGTGACTCGATTCGATTACCGGCCGTTCCCGAACGGGCGGGCGTCGGCGACATCGAACAGGTGAACGATGTCTTCTCGACCGTAGTGGTCCAACAGCTCCGAGAGGGCGCGAAACGTCAGCGTCTCGGTCGCACCGGCGGCGGCGAGAGCGATGTACCGTTCGCCGAAGACGGGGATGTCCTTGTTGAGCACCTTCTCGAAGCCGCGTATCTTCGACGGCCGCATCTCCGCGATGTCGAGGCCGTGTTCGTAGTCGGCCCAGAGCGTGTCCTCGGGTTCGATTCCGACGTTGCGGCAGGTCTCTTCGAGCCGAGTGTACTCGCCGAACGCGTCCCACGCGGGCGGTTGCAGGTCGTCGTGCTCCAGTTCCTCGTCGAGCAGTCGGGCGAGTCTCGAGACGGTCTCTCCGCCGTCCGAACACGCCTCGGCCGCCCGTTCGAGGCGGCCGATCAACTGCGGCCGGTCGAACGACTCGCCGCCGTACGTCAGGTAGCGGTCGCCCTCCCGCGCCGCCAGCCAATCGAGGACGCGTTCGCCGAGAGAGAGTTCGTCCGCCGGAGAGTCGTCCCGCCGAAAGAGCATCTCGGTCTCTCGTGTTCCCGTCTCTGACTCGTAGCCGAGTGCGACGGCGAGAAGTTCGAAGTACCGGGGGTCCCGGAAGTCCGGAGGCGTCTCGTAGTGGTCGAGCGAGGGACTCACCGTCTCGATGTCGATGGCGAACCGTCCTGGCATCTTCGAGTACCTCCGATTCGAAGCGAGAAGTACGGTGCGGTTTCCCCGGCGGCCGGTCTCTCGTTTTTCAGTCCAACGCGTCGTCGAGGGCGTCGAGAAGTCTGTCCGGGCCGCCGTCGCGGTAGACGTTCGCCGTCGGGTAGGGGTAGTCCGCCGTCTCGGGGTCGGCCCACGTGGAGACTGCGGCGATATCGGCGTCCGAGAGCGACGCGACGAGTTCGGCTTCGGACTCCGCGTCGGGGACGGTGAACCGTTCGAAATCGTCGCGCGTCTCGCGCGAGGGGTCGTCCACCATCACGACGGCGTCGGGCCACGCGCCCTGCAGAAGCGCCAGAGAGACCCCGCCGTACGCCCGGTGCGAAAGCGCGCCTTGGCCTTCGACCAACACGAGTTCGCGTTCCGCGGCGACGGCACAGACCATCTCCTCTACGACGCCCGCAGCGAAGTCCGCCGGGACGCGGTCCACGACGACGCCGCGGTCGGCGCCGACCATCACCCCGGTCTGGCCGGTGGCGACCCAGCCGACGTCGATACCCGCGCGCCGGGCGGCGCGGTAGAGTTCGAACGTCGTGGTTCGCTTTCCGACGGCGCAGTCCGTCCCGCAGGTGAGCACTACGTCGGCGTCCGCGTCGTCGACGCGTCCGTCCGCGACCCGCAGGTCGTCCGCTGCGGGCGGCTTTCGCACGTCGTGCAGTTCGACGCCGCAGTCGTCTGCGAGGGCCGCCCACTCGTCGTCTTCCGAGAGGAACGTGTGGAGTCCGGAGACGACGTCGCACCCGGCGCGCATCGCCGTCCGAATCGCGGCGGCCCACTCCTCGGGAAGTTTCCCGCCCGCGGGCGCGACGCCGATGACGAGAGCCTCGGCGTCCGGCACCGCCGCGAGTGCCTCCTCGACGGATGCGACGACGGGCGTTCGGGCGAGTCCGTCGTCGTCCCGTTCGAGGACGTCCGCGGCGGTGTCGCCCGCGTTCTCGGAGTCGACGACCGCTCGGACGTCGAACAGTTCGCCGTGGGCGACGACGCCGTTCGCCGTCTTCCCCTGCGGTGCGCCGAACGCCCCCTCGGCGAGGACGATGGCCGGTGCGGGCGAGTCGAACTGCGCTCGGAGGTCCATAGGAGAGTCACGGACGACGCCGTCGAAAGATGTACTCCCTCACATAGACGGCCGACGCGCCGCAGTCGGTCCGAAATCGACCGCGAACCGGAGCAAACGTTTTCTCTCCTGGCACTCGTGGGTAGACGAGATGGCAACGCAGGGAGAGGACGCGGAGGGCGGGGGGCGTGCCGAACGGGGGGTCCGCGTCACGCTCGACATCTGGCACCCGGACTGTTGGACCTTGGAGGTGACGGCAGAGACGGACGCCGGACTGTTGGGTCACGGGGTCCACAGCATCGACGGGACGGCGACGGGGCGCTTTACCGCCTACGCCGACTCGGGCGACGAACTCGACGCGTTGGTCGACGCGATACGCGCCTCGGACCTGACCGAGTCGGTGTGGGAGACGGACGACGACGCGGGCAGGGAGACGCCGATTGCGGGGAGCGCAACCCGCGGCCTCGTGGTCAGATACGACCTCTCGAACAGCATCAACGACGCCCTCGTCTCGCGGGGGTTCATCCCGGACGAACCGGTCCGGATGCAGGACGGCCGCGAACACTGGACCGTCCTCGTCCAAGAGACGCGACGAACCGTCCACGACAGACTCGAAGAGGTTCGCGAGGAGATGGACGCCGACGTGCGCGTCGAACTCATCACCGCGCCCGAAGACGGGTCGGGGATGTTCCGGACCGACGCCCTCTCCGAACGGCAACGCGAGGTGTACCGACTCGCCCGCAGGCGGGACTACTACACGTGGCCGCGGGAGGTGTCGGCGGGCGAACTCGCCGCCGAGGCGGGCGTCTCGAAGGCGACGCTTCTCGAACATCTCCGGAAGGCGGAGTCGAAACTGTTGGGAGACGAGGCGTAACCGCGCGACGACGGTCGCCTCCCCGCCCCCCCTCTCATACTAGGGAGGGTCGCTATGCGCGAGTAAATTGAGACCAAATAGCATGTCATCAGTTGACGTGAACGACGGGCGGAGTCTCAAGCGGAGTATGGGGTTGTTCGGGGCCCTCAGCACCGTCGTGGCGGGCACCCTCGGGGCGGGGTTGTTCGTCACGTTGGGGACGGCGAGTGCGACGACGGGGCCGAGCGTCATACTCGTCGTCGCCCTCTCGGGTATCGTCGCAATGAGCATCGCGCTCAACTACGGGTGGGTCGCCACAATCTTCCCCGGTGCCGCCGGGTCGTACGCGTACGTGTCTCGGACGTTCGAGAACCGGCTTCCGGGCTTTATCGTGACGTGGTCGAAGTGGCTCGGCTACATGGCCGCCGACGCCGCCCTCGCTATCGGATTCGGGTCGTACTTGCAGGTGTTCTACCCCGCCGTGGACCCCGCACTCGCGGGCTTCGGCCTGTTGACGGTGCTCTTTCTCGTCAATCTCGTCGGGACGAAGGGGTACAGCGTCTCGCAGAACGCCATCTTCGGCGTCCTCATCCTCTCTATCCTCGTGTTGGTGATTCCGGGCTCGTTCAGCATCGACCCCGCGAACTACCAACCGTTCTTCACCGGCGGGTTCGACGGCTTCCTCGGCGCGGCGGTGCCCCTGTTCTACGCGTACATCGGCATCGCCGTCGCGGGGCAGATGGGCGCGGAGGTGAAGAACCCCTCGCGGAACCTCCCGCTTGCGATGGCGGGGGGCACCGCCATCCTCATCTTCCTGTACATGTGGACGGCGGCGGTCATCTACGGCGTCGTCGGCGACTACACGGTGCTCGCGAACTCGGCCAGACCGTTGGCGACGGCGGCGGAGACGTTCCTCGGCGATAGCGCGACGGCCGTCGTCGCGTTCGGCGGGTTGCTCGCGACGGCGTCGAGCGTTCACGCGGTGATGGCGGCGGGCATCAAGATGCCGTACTCGTGGGCGTGGGACGAAGTGTTCCCCAAGTGGTTCTCCTCCGTCTCCGACCGGTTCGGCACGCCGCACTGGTCGCTTCTCACTCTCTACGTCGTCGCCTCGGCGCTCACGTTCTGGAGCACGGGCCTGAGTCAGGCCATCGCCATCGCGACGTTCAGTTACCTCATCGCCTACGCCGCAGTCTCCATCACCGTCCTTTACATCCTCTGGACGGAGTCCCGACTCGCAGAGAGCGCCGGGTTCACCCGCCCGACACTGCTCTCTGTCACCGGCGTCGTCGGCGCACTCGGTTCCGTCGGCATCCTCACGCAGGCGTATCAGGGGTCGCTCTCCATCTACGTGCCGTGGGTGGCCGTCGGACTCGTCGTCTTCTCCGTCTTCTGGTACCGCGGACGGCAGAAGGACGTGGACGTGGAGGCCATCTTGGCGACGCTTCCGGGCGTCCCCTCCGACGAGTACGACCCGCAGGTGCGCACGAAGGGGGTGGTCGACGATGACTGAGAGCGCACCCACCGTCGAGTACGACGAGACGGTGTCGCTCCTGCAGGAACTCGTCCGGATTCCGAGTCCCTACTTCGAGGAGGCGGAGATAAGCGAGTTCGTCTACGACTGGTTGGACGAACGCGGACTCGACCCAGAGTACCACCACGTGAGCGAACCGGACATCACCGAGTACGAGGGCGACAACGTCGTCGCGCGGTTGGAAGGCTCCGACCCCGACGCGCCGACGCTTCTGTTAAACGCCCACATGGACACCGTCCTCCTCGTCGACGACTGGGAGGAGGACCCCACCTCGGGGCGAATCGAGGACGGCAAACTGTACGGCCAGGGAGCGTGCGACATGAAGGGCGGCCTCGCCGCCGTCATGAAGGCGTTCGAGGCTCTCGCCGAGTCGGACGCGGAACTCCGCGGCGACGTGCTTCTCACCGCCGTGGTGGACGAAGAGGGACCGTACGGACTCGGAACCGACCGTCTGATTCGCGACGGCTACACCGACGACTGCGACATGGCCGTCGTCACGGAACCCGGACCGATACTCGCCCAAGAGGATATCGAGAACCCGGCGCTTCTCCTCGGCGCGCGCGGCCGGTTCCTCTACGACATCGAGGTTCGCGGGAGGGCCGCCCACGGGTCGAAACCCCACACGGGCGTCAACGCCGTCGTCGACGCCGGAAAACTGGCCGCCGAACTCGACGAGTTAGAGACGGGGTCGCATCCGAAACTCGGCGACGGGTCGGTCTGTCCGCTGAAAATCGAGGGCGGCAGTCAGACGCTCTCGGTGCCCGAACGCGCCCGACTGATGGTCGACCGCCACGTCGTCGTCGGCGAGACGGAAGCGGAAGTTCTGGCCGACGCCGAACGCGTCGTCTCCGAACTCGACATCGAGAGCGAGGTGGACGTCGGCTTCAGGGAGGCACCCGACGACGACATCCGCTACGGCCCGTACGTCACCGAGGAGAACCATCCGCTCGTCGAGTCGTTGACCGGTGCGACTCGGAACGTGACGGGGACCGACCCCGCGTACGGCTACTTTTCGAGCGTCGGCGACTTCAACTACCTCGGCGACAGGGCGGGCCTCCCGACTGTCATCCTCGGTCCGGACGGCGAGAACATCCACGGCGCGGGCGAGTTCGTCGTCCTCGACGACGTGGTGGAGGTGGCCGACATCGTCGCCCACGCCGCAGTCGACCTGTTGGGGTAGCGAACCCGAACGGGGAACAGACATATTAAAATTCGAATTGTACCGTGGACAATGGAGTCTCGCCACCGCGTAGTCGTCGGCGACGCCCGCGAGATGGACGTCGAAGACGACGCCGTCGAACTCGTCGTCACGTCGCCCCCGTACCCGATGATAGAGATGTGGGACGACCAGTTCGCCGCCCTCTCCGCGGACGCGGCCGAGGCCCTCGACGGCGACGACGGCGATGCCGCGTTCGACGCGATGCACGAGGTGTTAGCGGAGGTGTGGCGCGAGGTGAAACGCGTCCTCGTCCCCGGCGGCATCGCCTGCGTCAACGTCGGCGACGCGACGCGGAAGGTAGACGACAGTTTCCGCGTCTACCAGAACCACGCCCGCGTCATCGAGGCGTTCGCCGACCTCGGTTTCGAACCCCTCCCGGACGTCCTCTGGCGGAAGCCGACGAACAGTTCCGCGAAGTTCATGGGAAGCGGGATGATTCCTCCGAACGCGTACGTCACCCTCGAACACGAGTACGTCCTCGTCTTCCGAAACGGCTCTCGGTCGCGCGACTTCGAACCCGGTGACCCGGCGCGCTACGAGTCGGCGTACTTCTGGGAGGAGCGAAACCGCTGGTTCTCGGACGTCTGGACCGACGTGACCGGAACCTCCCAGAGCGTCGAGAGCGACCGAAGCGACGGCAAATCCGTCGGTTCGTCCGGCGCGGAGAGAGCAAACGGCACCGTCGCCGAGGGCGCAGAAACCGTCGGCGACGTCAGAGAGCGAAGCGCCGCCTACCCCTTCACGGTGCCGTACCGCCTGATAAACATGTACTCCGTCTACGGCGACACCGTCCTCGACCCGTTTTGGGGGACGGGAACCACGTCGCTCGCGGCGATGGTCGCCGGGCGGAACTCCGTCGGCGTCGAACTCGAACGCGCCTTCGTGGACGCGTTCGACCGTCGCGCGGCGGACGCGCCGGAACTCTCGCGGGACGTGGTCGGACGCCGACTCGACGACCACCGGGCGTTCGTCGAACGACGCCGCGAGGAGGGCGAGACGTTCGACTACGACTCGGAACGGTACGACTTCCCCGTGACGACGAAACAGGAGCGGTCGCTGTCGCTGTACGTCGTGGGCGACGTGACGGAGACCGAAGAGGGGTACCGCGTCCGTCACGAACCGGTCGCGGAGACGCCGGCCGAGTCCGAAGAGACGTCGTAGGGTCGAAGCTTAGTGTCCGGCTTTCCCGTCGAACTCGACGGCCCGGGCGCGCCGCCGTATCTCGTCTGCGTCGCCCGTCTGGAGGCCGCCGAACGCCTCGTCGTACACCACCTCTCCGTCGACCATCGTCAACTCCACGTCGTCGCCGTGCGCGCCGAAGACGAGATGCGACAGGGCGTCGTGAAGCGGCGTCGCGCGCGTCACGTCCGTATCGAGGGCGACGATGTCGGCTTTCCACCCCTCGCGCAGTTCGCCGACGCGGTCGAATCCGGCCGCCTTCGCGCCGTTTATCGTCGCCATCTCGAAGATGACTCGCGCGGGCGTCGCCTGCGAGTCGAGATGTTCGACCTTCTGGAGGAGACTCGCCTGTCGCATCTCGGTGAACGGGTCGAGCGTGTTGTTGCACGGCGGGCCGTCGTTGCCGAGAGCGACGTTGATATCTCGGTCGAGGTAGTCGACGATGGGCGCGACGCCGGAGGCGAGTTTCATGTTCGAGGAGGGGCAGTAGGTGACGTTCGTCCCAGTCTCCGCCAGCAGTTCGCGTTCCTCCTCTTCGGTCCAGACGCAGTGGGCCAACACCACGTCCTCGCCGGTCAGACCGACTTCGTGAAGCCACTCGACGTTGCGCATGCCGGTGTCCTCGGCGACGGTTTCGACTTCGTCGCGGTTCTCGCTCGCGTGGGTGTGGATAGTCACGCCGTCGTAGCGGTCAGCGATGTCGCGCGCGCCGCGGAGGCACTCCTCGGTGCAACTGACGGCGAACCGCGGCGTGACGGCGTAGCGAATCCGCCCGTCGCACGCGCCGTGGTACCCGCGGACGAGTCGTTCGGTCTCTGCGAGTGCGGCGTCTGTGTCCTCTGCGAGTCCGTCGGGCGCGCGCTTGTCCATCATCACCTTCCCGAGGCGGCCGCGGATGCCGAGTTCGGCCGCCGCCTCGAACGCCTCGTCGGCGTGGGCCACGGAGAGGTGATCTACGACCGTCGTCGTCCCGCTTTCGAGCAGTTCGAGATAGCCGAGTTCGGCCGCCGTCCGCATCCCCGCGGCGTCCAACGACGCCTCCATCGGGAGGACGTGGTCGAAGAGCCAATCCAAAAGCGAGGTGTCGTCGGCGATGCCCCGTCCGAGACTCTGGACGGAGTGGACGTGTCCTCCGACGAGGCCCGGGAGCAACAGGTCGAACTCCCGAACCTCGCGGTCGGGGTGGGCGTCTTCGACCGCCCGTCGGTCGCCGACGGCGACGATGCGGTCGTCCTCGACGACGACTGCGCCGTCGTCGTACACGGTCGTGGAGTTGGCGATGACGGTTCCGGCGAGTAGCATCTTCCCTCACCACGGTCGGGAGTCTGGTTGATATCGGTTCCGACTCTCGCTCGGACGCGAAAACGTCTCTCGTCGGGGGGCCGGCGTTACGCCGTCCGTTCCCACGTCGGCGACGTCGCAAGTTCGGGAAGCGCCGATTCGAGGTCCATCTCGGCGGCTCCGTAGAACCGCTCTCGACCGGCCGGAGTCCGGACCCGAATCAGGACCGTCGTACTCGTCACCCTGTGGACCGAGAGCGTCCACTGGGAGTCGGTCCGTTCCCACTCGTCGTAGAGCGACGACTCCTCGTCTTCGACGGTACGCGACCCCAACTCCCAACTCAACCGAGTCACGCGAGGCAGCGTGAACGGAAGGGCGCCGGGAAGGGTGCTGCCGTCGTGTCCTCCACTTCGGGAGTCACGCGTTGCCATGTCCCAGACGTGGCGGTCCGTGATTAAAAAACATCGCCATTAATCGGCGTCCGTCGGAGACGGCGGCTCACGGCAGGAACGGTGGCTGCGTCGTCGGCAGCGATATCAGCCAGAGACTCGCCGCGGTGTAGCCCACCATGACGAACACGAAGGGAAGTTGGCTCCGGATGGCCTGCATCCGACTCGGGAACAGGCGGTAGGCCACCGAGTGCGCCACCCAGATAGAGAGCACGTGTCCCCCGAGGACGAACACGATGTCCAGCGCGCTGAACCACGCCGGGAGCGTCAGGACCAACGGGTTCGCCGGCGGCGAGAGCGGCGACGCGAGGACGGCCACGAGCGACGGGGACAGAGAGACGAAGAAGCCGAAGTAGTGCGCGAGGTGATAGCCCGCCGCGATGGCGAGAAGCGGCGGCGCGAATCCCACCGCGAGTTCGCGGGCGGTGCGGTGCGTCCGCAGTCGGCCGACTGCGACGCGGGACGCCAGCAGATACGCCCCGTAGAACGCGAGGAATCCGACGACGAACAGGCCGCCGTAGACGACGAGAGGCGGGAGGCCGACGCCGACTGCGGCGCGGACGAACCGCGCGCCTTGCTCCGTCGTCACGAATCCGCTGTAGGTGAGTTCCCAGACGAGGGCCACGGCTATCGCCACGTCGTCGAGTCCGGAGGCCAACCCCTCCGCGCGACTCTCCCCGTCGCCCGCGACGAGGCGCATCCCCGGGAGGTGGGCGCGGAGGCCACCCTCGGTCCACGAGAACGGGGCGACGCGGCCGTAGAACCGGAAGAACGCCGAGACCGGGTCGACGTTTCGGAACCACGTCTCCGCGCCGACGGCGAGAGCGCCCGAGAGCGTCACCGCCGAGTAGGCGACGACGACGAGAGCGAGCAGTCTCGGCCGACTGGTGATTCCCGTCGTCGTCTCCATCCAGACCAATCCGAGCAGCGCGGCGACTGCGGGCCACCGTCCGAACCGAGCCGGGTAGTCGAGAAAGCCGTTCGGGAGGCGCGTCGCGACGGTTCGCCACGGGTTCAGCGCCGACCAGACGTCGCCGACGAGGTAGGTGAACATCGTCAGTCCCGCCCGGACGCCCGCGAAGACGAGGACGATGGCGAAGTTGACGGTCGGAACCTGCGGGCCGGTCAGACCGCTGTAGACGACGAGTCCGAGCAGGGCGAGTCCGAGGAGATGCAGTGCGACCACGCCGCCGCGGTAGAGCGTCTCGAAGCCGAAATCGCGATGACTCCGGTGGATGTCGCGGACGAACCGCCGGTCCGTGACGAAACTGGCCAGAAGGGCCGACGCGCCGACGGTCGCGCCGCCGGTGGCGACGTAGAGCCACCGCGGAATCGAGAGCGCGTCTCTGGACGCCCCCTGCAGGCCGACGGCGGCGTTGCTGGCGGAGACGCCCTCCGCGAGGAGGAGCGTTCCGACGACGGCGAGACAGCACGCGAGGGCGCGGCCGACGCGGCGGTCACGCGACGAGAGCATAGACGATGAGAAAGCCGAAGTAGAGGACGACGAGCATACCCAGCGCGCGGATTCGGAACGACCGAATCTCCGATTCCTCGGCGAGGTACGCTTCGCGGTACGATTCGCGCTCTTCGGCCGTCAGGTCGTCCGGGTGGCGCACCCCCCGGTGGAGGACGTGAAGTCTGTCGGTCGGAAACGTCCGACCGCACGTTCGGCACGCGAACTCGCCGGTGCCGGTCGCTTCCTCGGGTGCGTCCGTCGTCGTGTTCGTCGTCTCCGTCATGGTTTGAGTGGTCGTGGGTCGCCCGCGGCGGGCCGTCGGGTCGGCGGCTCTCACTCCCCCGCGTCGAACGTGACCGGGGGCATGTCGAGAAACGCCGTCTCGTAGCCGTCGTGGCGGGAAATCTGCGGCGGCACGTCCACGCTCACGTCGAGCGTGTCGCCGTCGCGAACCTCGCCGACGCTCGCCCCGTAGTGATAGCCGAGTTCCGGGTCGAGCGTCCGAGAGAGCGTCCCCTCGAAGGCCGTCTCTCCGTCGCGAGTCAGCGCGGCGGTCACCCCCATCGTCGGCAGCGTGATTCGATTGTACGGCGTGCGCGCCGAGAGGTAGAGGTAGGTGCCGCCGGAGTCTCCGAACCGTCCGGCGTCGGCGTCGTCGATGGCGAACGCGTGCAAGACGGCGTCACCGCTCGTCGCCCGCCCGAGGTGGCGTCCCGGGAGGCTCTCGGCGTCCGGTGCGACGCCGACGGGGAACTCCATCTCCATCGGTTCGACCGCCCCGCGTTCGCCGGCGTCGTCGAGACGGGTCAGCGGAACGTCGGACAGGTCGTCCGTATCGAACGTAAACGAAAGCGAGGCGCGCTCCGCCGAGTCGAAACGCCCGGCGAACGACCCCGTCCGGTCGAGGGAGACGCCGCCGACGCTCACCGTCGCCTCGTACTCGCCCTCGCCGTCTAAGACGTAGTTCGACCCGTAGTGCAGACCCATCTGTTGAGACAGCATCGGGTAGGCGAGTTCCTCGGTGACGAGACTGCCGTCTCGCGTTATCTCGATGCCGACGCCGGAGTCCACGGGGAGAACGGTGCGCGTCTCGCGGTCCCAAAGCGAGACCATGAGGTGAAGCGAGTCCTGCGCCCCCACGACGGTTTTCGACAGTTCGGTGCCGGTGAGCGTCCAAAAGCGGTGCGGGTACGAGTACGTCAACGCGACGCCGTAGGGGCCCGCAGTCGTCGTCCCGTACGTCTTCATCCCCTCGGTGAGGGCGGGGCGGTAGACGGCGTCAGGGCGGTTCTCGACCAACGGCGGGTCGCGCCACGCGGACTGCGTCTCGAAGCCGAGCGTTCCGAGACAGCCCGCGGCGCCGACGAGCGACCCCGCTCCGAGCGCCCCGAGCACGTCGCGACGGGAGAGATTCGGTGACATTGATTCGACATCCACGGCGCCGAGCGACGCCAATGCGTCCTCTTGCGGTCCGACGGGGATGACGCTTGCGAACGCGGCGTGCGGTTCGACTCGCGGACCGAAGCGACGACGAGTCGCGTCTCTCGCGACGGACGGCGCGGGAGACGCCGATTCGAGCCCGTGGCGACTGCGACCGGCGGAACAGGTCGCCGTCAGTTCCGTTGCGGAATCGCGTCCGCCTCGGTCAGGTGGATTCGTCCGTTCCCGCGGACGAGGACGCGGAATCCCGCGTAGTCGAACGAGACGGTGAGGTCGTCGACCGCCGACGGGCCGTCGATCAGGTCGCCGAGCGCGTCGGGGTCGACCACCGCCGCCAAGGGGGGGAGGTCCACGGCGTCGGTTCCGGAGACGTCGGCGACGAGAGAGACGAGAGTGGTGGCGAGAGAGCCCCGAGTCGGGGGGAGGCGTAGTTCTTCTTGCATGGTACGTCTGCAGGGGATGGCCGAATATAAACCCTGTAACCGCCGCAATATACGGTTTCTGACCTACCCGTATATCGTCACTTGAACCGTTCGTCGTGGCGCCACTCGAACCGCGCGTCGGCTTTCCGTCGTTCTTCGCGCCGGAGGTCCGAGAGGTTCCAGACGACGTCCGTGAGGGTGAGTACGCCCACGAGGTCGGTTCCGTCGACGACGAGGAGTTTCTTCGCGTTCTCCCGACGCATAGTCTCGGCCGCCGACCGAACCGTCGCCGTCGGCCGCGTTCGCGTGAGCGGAGCCGACATCGCCGCTCTGACCGACACCCCGGAGAGGGGTCGGCCGGTGTTGACGCCCGCGGTCAACACGTCCGACTCCGAGAGGATGCCGACCGGAACGCCGTCGGACTCGACGACGACGCTCCCGACGTCCGCGTCGAGCATGCGCTTTGCCGCCGCGTCGAGGGCGGCGTCGACGGCGACGGTGACGACCGGTTTCGACATCACGTCTCTCACGAGCATCGTTCGACACCGAATCCGAGATAGATGATAAAACTACGCTATCGGAGAATTATCCGACGTTCGCACACTCTCCGGAGCCGACTCACAGCAGAAGTAAGGTCGTCGACTCCGTACCCGGGTCATGGACGTAGAGGTGGCGTTTCGGCTCCTCGTGGCGGCGTTCTGCGTCGTCGCGCCCTCTCTCCTCTTCGTCGGCCTCCTCCGGGGACTCGAAGCCCTGCGAGACGACCGCCTCGTCGAGAGCGTTCTCGACCGGATGGACGACGGCGACGAGACGGGAGGGACGCGGAGACGCGCCCCGTTCACGCCCGCGGTGAGCGACGGCGGCAGACGGGCGGCCGAGACGGTGGCGTGCGACACCTGCGGCGCGCCGAACCCGCGGTACGCGTCGTACTGCGGGGCCTGTCTCTCGACGCTCAACGCGGACGACTGAGACGGAGAGAAAAGAAGCGAAGAGCGGAGAACGCGGCGTCGCTACAGGAAGTCTTCGACGTGTTCTGCGACTTCGCTCGGCGTGTCGCCGACGGGGACGCCCGCGTCGTTGAGCGCCGATATCTTCGACTCCGCGGTGCCGGTTCCGGACCCGGAGACGATAGCGCCCGCGTGGCCCATGCGCTTGCCCGGCGGCGCGGTGCGGCCCGCGATGAAGCCCGCGACGGGCGTGTCCATGTTCTGGGCGATGTACTTCGCGGCCTGTTCTTCGTCCTCGCCGCCGATTTCGCCGCACATGACGACGGCGTCGGTGTCTTTGTCGGCCTCGAACAGTTCGAGGGCGTCGATAAAGGAGGTGCCGATGATGGGGTCGCCGCCGATACCGACGGCGGTGGTCTGACCGATGCCGCGGTCGGTGAGGTTCGAAACGACCTGGTACGTCAGGGTCCCCGACCGAGAGACCAGACCGACGTTACCGGCCTCGAAGATGTTGCCGGGGAGGATGCCGAGTTTGGCCTCGCCGGGCGTGATGATACCGGGGCAGTTGGGGCCGAGCAAGCGGGTGTCAACTTCGGAGAGTCGCTTGTTCACCTTGGCCATGTCCTGCGTCGGGATGCCCTCGGTGATGGCCACGACGAACTCCAGGTCCGTGTCGAGAGCCTCGAAGACGGCGTCGCCGGCGAACGCCGGCGGGACGAACACGACGGAGGCGTTGGCGTCCTCCTCGCGGACGGCCTCGTGGACGGTGTCGTAGACGGGGACGCCTTCGACCTCTTGGCCGCCCTTGCCGGGGACGGCACCGGCGACCACGTTCGTTCCGTACTCCATCATCTGCTGGGTGTGGAAGTTGCCCTCCCCGCCGGTGATGCCCTGTACAACCACGCGAGTGTCGTCGTCGACTAGGATACTCATTGGCTTGCCTCCTCTGCGTTCTGCACGGCGCGTTGCACCGCGTCTTCGAGCGTCTTCTCCACCTCGACGAGGTCCGTGTTGAGAATCTCCATGCCCTCCTCCGCGTTCGTGCCCGCGAGTCGCACGACGACTTTCTTCGGAATCTCGTCGAACTGCTCCAGGGCCTCGTTGATACCTTTGGCCACCTCGTCGCCGCGGGTGATGCCGCCGAAGATGTTGAACACGACCGCATCGACGTTGTCGTCGGAGAACACCATGTCGAGGGCCTGTGTCACGCGTTCGGCCTTCGCGCCGCCGCCGATGTCGAGGAAGTTCGCGGGCGTGCCGCCGTAGTGGTCCACGAGGTCGAGCGTCGTCATCACGAGACCGGCACCGTTGCCGATGATGCCGACGTTACCCGACAGGCGGACGTAGTCGAAGCCGTACTCGCCGGCTTTCCGCTCTAAGTCGTTCTGGTAGGCGTCCTCTTCCATCTCCGCGAGGTCCGGGTGTCGGAACAGGGCGTCGTCGTCGATGTTCATGACGGCGTCGGCGGCGACGACGTCGCGGTCCGAGGTTATCATCACGGGGTTGATTTCGATGTCCGAGGCGTCGTTCTCCTCGTAGAGGTCGTACAGCGTCGAGAGGAACGACGCGACGTCCATCGCCACGTCGTCCGGGATGCCCGCCTCGAAGACCACCTTGCGGGCCTGGTACGGATGCAGGCCGAACGCGGGGTCGATGTGTTCGCGGGCGATGGCTTCGGGCGTCTCCTCTGCGACTTCCTCGATGTTGACGCCGCCTTCCGTCGAGACCATCGCGACGGGTTTCCCCTCGCCGCGGTCCATCGTGATGCCGACGTACAGTTCGTTCTCGAAGTCCACTCCGGCCTCGACGAGAACCTCCTCGACGGTGTACCCTTTCAGGTCCATGCCGAGGATGTCCTCTGCGGCCTCGCGGGCCTCGCCTTCGTCCGTCGCTATCTTGATTCCGCCGGCTTTGCCGCGTCCGCCGACGTGAACCTGCGCCTTGATGGCCGCGGGGTAACCGATATCCTCTACGGCATCCATGACCTCGTCGACAGACGACGCGAGGCGGGACTCGGGCACCGGAATCCCGGCCTCGGCGAAGAGGTCCTTCGCCTGATATTCGTGAAGCTTCATTCCATCCGTGGCAGGGCGGGGCACGCGCTTAAATCCCGTTCATCTGCGTCCGAAAGTACCCCCCGTAGCTTGCTCCGACTCCGAGGGCGGGCGGCCAATCTCTCACGGGATTCCGACGCGTTCTCCGTCTCCGAACGCCGCCGTCGCCTCCGTATTTATCACGGTTCCCAACCGATACAACGAACGACGATGCACGCAGTCAGATTTCACGAACACGGCGGCGCGGACGTACTGACAGTCGACGACGCGGAGACGCCCGACGTCGAACCGGGACAGGTTCTCGTCGATGTCGCGGCTATCGGCGTCAACCCGGTGGACACCTACTTCCGAGAGGGGGCGTATCCGGTGCCGCATCTCCCCTTCGTTCCCGGGTCGGACCTCGCGGGAACCGTCGTCGTCGTCGGCGACGGCGTCGAACGCTTCGAGGCGGGTGACCGCGTCTACGGCACCGGACTCGGCAACGGGATGTCCGGCACGTACGCCGAGGAAGTCGCCGCGCCCGCGGACTTTCTCGCCCACGTCCCCGACGGCGTCTCCTTCGAGGACGCCGCGGCCCTCGCCTTGGTCGGGACGACGGCGTGGCAGGCGTTCGTCCACCACGCGGGCGTCGAACCCGCAGAGACGGTTCTCGTCCACGGCGGAAGCGGCGGCGTCGGCCACGTCGCGGTCCAACTCGCGGAGACGATGGGCGCGCGGGTTCTCGCCACCGCCTCCGAGGAGTTCCACGGCGACGTGCGCGCACTCGGCGCGGACGAGGCGTTCGACTACCGCCGCGACGACTTGGCGGACGCCGTCACCGCCGCGGGCGCACCGGACGTGATTCTCGACACGCACATGGACCGCTACCTGCAGTTCAACGCCGACGTCGCCGCCACGGGGGGACGCATCGTCGGCATCGGTAACGATACCGGGGAGGGCGGCTTCTCGAACATCGGCGTCACGAAGGGGAAGGAACTGCGCTATCAGTTCATGACGATGTACAACACGCCGGAGAAAGACGCCGTCTTGACCCGTCTCGCGTCGCTTCTCGAACGCGGCGACGTCGAACCGGTCGTCCACGAGACGTACGCTCTCGAAGACGCCGCCGAAGCCCAACGGGCGGTTCTCGAAGATAGTTTCCTCGGGAAACTCGTCCTCACGACCTGAGAACGGACAGCCCAGAGGCGTCGTGCCGATTTATGTCACTCGCGAGCCATCTAGCGGTATGTCAGTCGAATTCGACTTCGACGGGACGGTGGCGTTGGTGACCGGTGCGAGCGGTGCTCTCGGAAGCGCAATCGCGCGCACGTTCCGGGACGCGGGCGCGACAGTCGCCGCGGCGGACGTCGTCGCGCCGGACGACGAGGACTCCGCGTTGGACCCGACGGGAGACATCGAGTTCTACGAGGGAGACTTCACCGACGAAGACGACGTGGCCCGCGTCGTCGCGGAGGTAGTGGACGACCACGGGCGACTCGACTATCTCGCAAACGTCGCGGGGACATGGCGCGGCGGCACGCAGATAGACGAGGCGGACGTGGAGACGTTCGACTTCCTCTTCGACGTGAACCTCAAGACGATGTTCCTCGCGTCGAAACACGCGATTCCGCGCCTCCGAGAGACGGAGGGCGCTATCGTCTCCGTCTCCGCGCGTTCGTCGCTGGAGGGGGGCGAAGGTGACGGCATCTACCGCGCGTCGAAGGCGGGCGTGCGCCTCCTCACCGAGACGATAGCCGAGGAGAACCTCGGGACGGTTCGCGCCAACGCGGTGATGCCCAGCGTCATCGACACGCCCGCGAACCGCGCGATGATGCCCGACGCCGACCACGACTCGTGGGTCGAACCCGCACAGATAGCGCGCGTCGTCGCCGTTCTCTGCTCGGACGCCGCGGAAGTCACCTCGGGCGCGGCGGTACCCGTCTACGGCGAGGCCTGAGCGACGACTGGGGCCTCTCGCCGCCCGGCGTTCGACGTTCGTCACGGGCCCTTATCAGACGCCGTTACTGTGTTCATTTATTATCGATTATTCGGGCGAAAATCGGGCCGTTTTTCAATTGTACGGATGGTACCGTTCAGGGACATGAGTGAACGAGAGACGTGGGCGACGCGGGCAGGGTTCATCCTCGCAGCCGTCGGGTCCGCCGTGGGCCTCGGGAACATCTGGCAGTTCCCGTTCAAAACGGCGCAGTTCGGGGGCGCATCCTTCCTCGTCGTCTACCTCATCGCCGTGTTCGGAATCGGGCTACCGGCCATCCTCGCGGAGTTCGTCATCGGACGGCGCGCGAAACTCAACGCCGTCAGCGCCTTCGGTAATCTCGGATACCGACAGTGGCGCTTCGTCGGCGCGTTGGGACTCTTCACCGGGTTCTGGATTCTGTCGTACTACAGCGTCGTCGGCGGATGGGTGATTCGGTACATCTGGGGAAGCGCCACGGGCGCGTACTTCACCGACTCCGCGGCCTACTTCGGCGCGGTGTCGGCGGGTCTGGACGCCGTGGCGCTTCACGCCGTCTTCATGTTCCTCTGCATCTTCATCGTCGCCCTCGGCATCGAGGACGGCATCGAGAAGGCGACGAAGGTGATGGTCCCCTCCATCGTCGTCATCCTGCTGGGACTGGCGGCGTACGGAACCACGCTCTCCGGCGCGGGCGCGGGGTACGACTACTTCCTCTCGCCGGACTTCGGCGCGTTGATGAGCAACATCGGCGACATCGTCCCGTTCGCCGTGGGACAGGCGTTCTTCTCGCTGTCGCTCGGGATGGGCGCGATGATAACGTACGCCTCCTACATCGACGGTGAGGACAGTCTCGTCGCCGACGGCAGCACCATCGTCGTGCTGAACACGTTCGTCGGCGTCCTCGCCGGGTTCGTCGTGTTCCCCCTGCTGTTCGCGCAGGGCATCGACCCGAACACCTCGGGGCCGGGCGCGGTGTTCGTCAGCATCGCGGGCGCGTTCGCCAACATCCCCGCCGGCCGCGCAGTCGGCGTCGTGTTCTTCCTCGTCGTCCTCATCGCGGCGCTCTCCTCGGCCATCAGCCTGCTGGAAGTCGTCACCTCCTACATCATCGACAACTACGACGTGGGCCGCGCGCCGACGGCGACGGCCATCGGCGTCGGTCTGTTCCTCCTCGGCCTCCCATCCGCGTTCGACACCGCGTGGCTCGGGTGGTTCGACACGCTCGCGTACCAACTGCTGCTCCCCGTCTCGGTGCTTCTCGTCCTCGTGTTCGTCGGATGGATACTGGGCGGCGAAGCGCTCTCGGAAGTGATGAAGGGGTCGAGCCTCGGCGACGGATTCGGAACGACGTGGCTCTGGATGGTTCGCGTCGTCGTCATCCTCGCCGTCCTCGGAACGCTGGCGCTCGGTATCCAGACGCTGTTCCTCGGCTCCGAACCGGCCATCGTCCCGCCGCTCTGACGCCTACGAATCGTCGGCAGCCTCCGTCGTCGGCCGTTTCGTCCGACACCGATAGCGGCGCGTTAGCCGGTTAAAAACCGTTACAATAGCGGTTTGACGAATCTTCGGTCCGAAAGTCACTTTACCGCCAAGATGGGAGTGCGACCCAATGACACGAGAGACGTGGGCGACACGAATCGGCTTCATCCTCGCCGCCGTGGGAAGCGCGGTCGGTCTCGGGAACATCTGGCGGTTCCCGTGGGTCGCCGCCGAAAACGGTGGTAGCGCGTTCCTCGCGGTTTATCTCGGCATCGTCTTGCTCGTCGGCGTCCCCGGTCTGCTCGGCGAGTTCGTCATCGGTCGGCGAGCGAATCGGAGTCCCGCGGGCGCGCTTCGGTCGCTCTCGGGGTCGAACGTCTGGGGCGCGTGGGGGCTGTTCTACGTGGTCACCGCAATCGCGCTCATCTCGTTTTACAGCGTCGTCGGCGGGTGGATACTGCGGTACTTCGTCGAGAGTAGCCTCGCACTCGCGGGGACCGGACCGACGTACTTCGCGAACCCGGGACAGTACTTCGGCGGCGTCTCCGCCGGACTCGACGCCGTCGGCTTTCACGTGCTATTTTTGGCGCTCACCGCGATAATCGTCCTCGCGGGCGTCCGCCGCGGCATCGAACTCGGGACGAAAGTGATGATGCCCGCCGTCCTCGTCCTCCTCGTCGGACTGGCGGTGTGGGCGGGAACCCAGTCGGGCGCGGCCGACGCGTACGCGTTCTACCTCCGCTTCGACGCCGCGACGGTTCGCGAGAACTTCTTCGGCGTCCTCGGCCCGGCGGCGGGACAGGCGCTTTTCACTCTCTCTTTGGGCGCGGGGACGATGGTCACCTACGCATCCTACGTCGACGAGGACCGTTCGCTGGCGTTCGACGGGACGACCATCGCCCTCCTCAACACCGCAGTCGGCGTCCTCGCCGGACTCGTCGTCTTCCCGCTTCTGTTCTCGCTCGGCATCTCGCCGGGCGAAACCGGAACCGGCGCGGGCGCGTTGTTCGTCGGACTGGCGGGCGCGTTCTCGCAACTCCCCGGCGGCGTCCTCATCGCGACGGCCTTTTTCGCCGTCGTCACCCTCGCCGCGCTTTCGAGTTCCATCAGCATGCTGGAGATACCCGTCGCGTTCCTCGTCGACGAGTACGGCGTCGAACGCCGCACCGCAGTCGCCGGCGTCGGTTCCGTCGTCGCCGTCACCGGGTCGGTTTGCGCGCTCGACCCGGCGATATTCGGCTTCGTCGCGGGAACCCTCGTCGACATTCTCCTGACGGCCGGTCTGACCGGCTTTCTCGTCTTCGTCGGTTGGGTCATGGGCCGCGACGCTCTCGACGAGTTCCGCTCGGGCGCGGGAGGGGTGGCGACGGCGCTCTCGACGCCGTGGCTCTTCGCCGTCGGCGCTCTCCTGCCCGTCTTCCTCGTGTTCACGCTCCTGACGACGTTCGGGATGGACGCCCGCCTCGGCTTTTGGCCCACCGTCGCAACCGCCGCGGCCCTCGCCGTGGTCATCTTCGCCGGCGTCCGCGGCGAACCCGAGGCGGCCTGACCGGTCGTCGGCCCGCTCTGCCGTCGGTTTTCGACGCCTGTCGAACCTCGGTTTGTCCATAACGGAAACCCTTTTGCACTTCGTGCGGTCGTTCGTGACAATGAACGCAGGTGGTCCGACGTGACGATGGAGGACCGAATCGACGAACTCGAAGCAAAGCGCGAACGGGCCCGGAAGGGCGGCGGCGACGCCCGAATCGAGTCCCAACACGACAAGGGCAAGATGACCGCCCGCGAGCGTATCGACTACTTCCTCGACGACGGGACGTTCGAGGAGTTCGACCAGTTCCGAACGCACAGAAACCACAAGTTCGGGATGGAGGAAAAGCAGTTGCCCGGCGACGGCGTCGTGACGGGGTACGGCGAAGTCGACGGCCGCAAGACGTTCGTCTTCGCGCACGACTTCACCGTCTTCGGCGGGTCTCTCGGCGAGGTGATGGCCGAGAAGATATGTAAGGTGATGGACAAAGCCGTCGAAGTCGGCGCGCCCGTCATCGGGCTGAACGACTCCGCGGGCGCGCGCATCCAAGAGGGCGTCCAATCGCTCAGCGGATTCGGCGAGATATTCCGCCGCAACACCGAAGCGTCGGGCGTCGTCCCGCAGATTTCGGCCATCATGGGGCCGTGCGCCGGTGGGGCCGTCTACTCGCCCGCCCTCACCGACTTCACGTTCATGGTGAAAGACACCAGCCACATGTTCATCACCGGACCGGACGTGATAAAGACCGTAACGGGCGAGGAGGTGACGTTCGAGGAACTCGGCGGCGCGACGACGCATTCGTCTACCTCCGGGGTGGCGCACTTCGCCTGCGACTCCGAGGAGGAGGCGTTAGACGACATTCGACGCCTCCTCTCGTATCTCCCGCCGAACAACGTCGAGGACCCCCCGCGCGTCGAACCGTGGGACGACCCGGACCGCGCGGACGAGTCGCTCAAAAGCGTCGTCCCCGACCAACCGCGAAAGCCCTACGACATGCGCGACGTCGTCGGCGGCGTCCTAGACGAGGGGTCGTTCTTCGAGGTCCAAGAGGACTTCGCGAAGAACATGCTCGTGGGGTTCGCTCGCCTCGACGGTCACTCAGTCGGCGTCGTCGCGAACCAACCGCGCGTCAACGCCGGAACGCTGGACATCGAAGCCTCCGAGAAGAGTTCGCGGTTCGTCCGCTTTTGCGACGCGTTCAACGTCCCCATCGTGACGTTCGTGGACGTGCCGGGCTTTCTCCCGGGGACGGACCAAGAACACGGGGGCATCATCCGTCACGGCGCGAAACTGCTGTACGCCTACTCCGAGGCGACGGTGCCGCTTCTGACGGTCATCACGCGGAAGGCCTACGGCGGCGCGTACGACGTGATGGCGTCGAAGCATCTCGGCGCGGACGTGAACTACGCGTGGCCGACGGCCGAAATCGCCGTCATGGGGCCGCAGGGCGCGGTCAACATCCTCTACAGCGACCAACTGGAGGCGGCAGACGACCCCGACGCCCGCCGCGATGAACTCATAGCGGAGTACCGCGAGGAGTTCGCGAACCCGTTCACCGCGGCGGACCGCGGCTACCTCGACGACGTCATCGCGCCGACCGAGACCCGTTCTCGGTTGGTCTCTGACCTGGAGATGCTGAAGACGAAACGCTCCGACCTGCCGGACAAGAAACACGGCAACATCCCGATATGAGCGGTCGGAGCGCGGACGGCGACGCCGACGCCGGCGCGGACGGCGAGGTGACCGTCTCGGACGTCGCGGCGGGACTC
Source organism: Halopelagius inordinatus (assembly GCF_900113245.1). Taxonomy (NCBI): domain Archaea; kingdom Methanobacteriati; phylum Methanobacteriota; class Halobacteria; order Halobacteriales; family Haloferacaceae; genus Halopelagius; species Halopelagius inordinatus. Next base: position 284,694 of record NZ_FOOQ01000002.1, on the reverse strand, counting down.
TCCGTCCCCGACGATGCCGACGACGCGGAGGCGGCGGCCATCGCCGCGGCGGTGGCCGCTCACATCCGCGACGGCGAACTCGCCGCGGCGGCGGCCGCAGGCGACGACGCGGAGACGTGGGACGGCAAGCGGTGGGCGTTCGCCGGGCGACTCGAAGGCGTCTCGGGCCGGTCCGCGCGCGTCCCAGACGGCGCGCCGACGAACGCGTGGGCCGCCGCCGCCCGCGCCGACCGGTTCTGACCTACAGGTCGAGTCCGGTCGGGTCGTCCACCACGATGCCGTCGATTCCGTGCCGTCGGAGTCGCGACGCCGCGTCGGCGTCGGTGACGTGCCACGCGTTCACCTCGAACCCGGCGTCCTGCGCGGCGCTGATTCGCTCTTCGTGACCGAGAAGGAGGTGGTACTCGGCGTTGACGTAGTTGCATCCCAACTCTCTCGCCGTCGAGAGCGACGCGTCCCAGTCGCTATCGAAGACGAGCGCGCGCGGGAGCGCAGAGACCGACGCGCACTCCCGAAGCACGCCCTCGAAGAACGAAGAGAGAACCGCGTCGTTTTCGGCCGCCTCGCAGGCGGCGGCCACCTCCCGCGCCATCCCCGCGTGTTTGAGTTCGACGACGAGCGGCGTCTCGGGGTCCGCGGCGTCCAACACCTCTTCGAGGAGCGGAATCGACTCCTCGGAGTCCAGTATCGTCAGGGTCCGGAGCGTCGAGAGCGGCGTCTCGGCGACGAGCCCCTCGTAGCCGGTGAGTTTCTCCAGTCCCTCGTCGTGGTAGACGACGATTTCGCCCGTCGCGCAGCGCCGAACGTCGATTTCTATCAGGTCGGCGGGCGGAACCCGCCCGTCGCCCGCGGTACCCGCGGACGCCGCGCGGACGGCGGCGACGGTGTTCTCGGGATAGAGCGCGGCGTATCCCCGATGCGCGATGATATTCACGGCGAAGCTAGAGCGCCGAAGCGACAAAAGACCGGCGCGCGACGAGGCCCGCAGAGAGCGGCGGCTGGCGGCGGAGGCGTACGTAGAGAGAGGATTCAGAGAGTTACGCCGCTTGCTGCGGAGCGCCCTTCTTCCGCGTGATGTAGCCCGCGATTCGGTTGCGGACGCCCTTCGAGTCCACGTTTGTCAGTTTGTCGACGCTGTCTTTGTTCGTCTCGAAGTCGGTGTTGAACGCCTGCGGATACTCCTCCAACAGCACGTTGCCGAGCTGCTTTACGTACTTGGGCTTGATTGCCATGTCCGACGATTCCGTCAGCGCGCACTAAAACGATTCGTTCCGCCCCCGCCGTCGCCGTCGATTGTCACGGGTTCTCGTCGCACGGGTCGCCGTCTCCGACGCCGTCGAGACGGCCGCGCCACCCCGACACCTCGTCGACGGTAGCGAACGCCTCTCGTTCCGGCGCGCCGCCGCACGTTTCGACCACCTCCGCGAGATACCGAAGTCGAGAGAGGAGTTCTTCGGTGTCGTACGCGGGCACGTCGAGGCGCGACGCGGCCACCGTCGCCTCCACGACGGCGGCGAACCCGCGGTTTATCGTCGGCACCGTCTCCGAGCGGATTTCGGACTCGACGGGACGGAGTTCCCACTCTTCCCACCGCGTCCCGCCGGATTCGCCCTCGTCGATGCGCTCTGTCTCGACTTCGACCCACGCGTGAGCGCCGTCCACGACGGGCGACTCCGCCTCCGTTATCGTCATCGCGGCGTCTACGAACGTCCGCGGGTCCGAGACGAACTGCACGACGCCGCCGCCCCGCCGGTGGAAGTTCCGGCGCGTCCGAGTGTTCCCCCACGTCGTCGCAGTGACCGCGTCCTCGGCGTCTCCATCGTTCTCGCCGCCGTCGGGCGCGTGCAGTCCGAGGGCCGCGGCGTTCCACAGGTCGTTCGGTCCGAGCGTCGTCACCACGGACTCCGTGACCCCTCGGAGTTCGACCGGCCACCCCTCTGGAGTCCTCTCGTCGTCCTCCGACCCGTTTCGGTCGCCTCTCACACCGGCATCCCCCGTTCGAGGGCGACGAACGTCGCCGCGCAGGCGATGTCTGCGGTCGTTCCGGGGTTGATTCCCTCGGCGACGAACTCCGCGGCGAGTTCGGCCACCGCCTCTTGGTCCCCCTGCGCCTCGGCCGCCCGGCGGCGCGCCTCCGCGGCCACTTCGGGGCCGTGGTTCGTCCGCACGAGCGTGTCTTCCTCGTCGGCCAGCAACTCCACGAACGCCCGCGCCACCCTGTCGGGCGCGGGGCCGTCGTCGTCGAGCATCGACGCGGCGGCGTCGAACGTTCGCGCGAACCCGCCCGTCCACTCGCGGGCGTTGCCGTCTTCCTCCGAGAGGTCCATCACGTCGAACAGCGTGAGTCCCCGGGACCTGAGCGTCGGCGCCGCGTCGCCGCCGCGGCGGACGTCGAGGTCGGTCGCGTCCTCCGGGGGGTCCTCGACGGCCACGTCGACGTGTTCGAACGCGCGGTAGAAGTCCACCGCGTCCGCGACTGTCGTCGCCTCCGCCACCGCCGTCGCGCCCGACGGCGAGAGCGACCCGTCGGCCGCGGCGCGGACGAGGGGAACGAGGAGGAGGAGACAGCCGAACTGGGTGTTCCCGCCGCGTTGCCGACTCATCCCGGCCACCGCGCGTTCGAAGGCGACACCGACCGGCGCGCCCGACGCCGCCCGGCGGAGGCCCTCGCCGGACCCCACCGCACCCGCGAGGAAGTGCTCGAACCTGAGGTCGCCTAAATCGCGTTCGCGGTCCACGTTGCCGGGCTTCGGCGTCCCGGCAACGTCGAGGAGAAGCGCCAGTTGGGCGTTCTCGGCGGGCGTTCGGTCGCCCGGGGCGGTCATCTCGACACCTCGTCCGCGTTCGACTCCTCGGACCCGGCGGACTCCGCGAACCACTCTTCGACGGCGTCGCGGACGCGTCGCAGGACGCGCGGGTCGGCGCTCGGTCGGCCGACGCTCACCGCGTCCGCGCCGTAGTCGAGATACTCCCGGACGCTCTCTCGGTCCCGCACCTCGTTGTTCGCTATCACGAATAGGTCGGGGACGGCCTCCACCACGTCTCGAACGACCGGTTCGGAGTCCATCGCGTCGACGTGGACGGCCTCGGCACCCGCCGACTCGACTGCGCGCGCCGTCTCGACGAGATCGACGCCCTCGACTTCCGTGCGGACTTTCACGCTCACGTCGGCTCCCTCCTCGGCGGCGGCGGCGACGTACTCGCCGAGTCTCTCGGTGTCTCTCAAGAGACTCTCGCCGCATCCGACGGCGCAGAGTTCCGCCTGCCTGCAGTGGGCGTTGACTTCGAGAATCGCGTCTCGGTCGGCGCAGAGTCGCGCCGCCTCTCTGACGGGGGCGAGCGTCGTGCTTCGGACGTTCACCGCCGGTCGGACGGGCGCGTCCGCGAGTGAGTCGAGTTCGGCGGCGACGAACGCGAGGGGGTCTTCGGGGAGAAACTCCGCTCTGTCGCGTTCGACCAGTTCCCGGGCGGCGGCGCGGGAGTCCCCGTCGAGGGCGATGCCGCCGAGGAACGCCGCGCCCGCGTCGTCGGCACCGGCGCGCGCCCACTCGGCGTCGGACTCGCCGCTCAGACTCGCGAGGGCGACGCGCGGTTCGAACACTACGTCACCACCTCCAACGCCTCGCGGACGGCCCGGCAGACGCGCGCGGCGTCCTCGGCCCCGTCGATTCGCGTGTCCGTCCGAACGACCGGTCGGTCGAGTTCGGTGCCGTCCTCGTCGTCTACGACGAACGCGTCCGCGAAGGGGTACGCCTCCGCGACGCCCGCCGTGGACGCCTCGTACCCGACGCCGCGCATCAACTCCGCCGCCGGGCCGGAGAACACCTCGTCTTCGACGAACGGCGAGACGGCGACGACGGGCGTCTCGCGGAGTTTCGCCTCGAAGTCCGGAAGCGAGAGCATCGGTCCGATGCTGGTGACGGGGTTCGACGGGCCGACGACGACGGGGTCCGAAAGCGCGTCGAGTACCGCCTCCGTCTCCGTCGCCTCGTCCGCGCCGCGGAACTCGACGCCTTCCACCGCCGGGTCTGCGCGGCGGTGGACCCAGTACTCCTGAAAGTGCATCTCGCCCTCGTCGGTGTGGACGATGGTCGCCACGGGGTCGTCGCTCATGGGGAGGAGGTCGATTTCGAGACCGAACGCCTCGGCCAGCGTCCGCGTCACCTCGGTGAGTGTGCGGCCCTCGTCGAGCAGAGAGGTTCGGGTGATGTGGACGGCCCGGTCCCTGTCGCCTATCTCCATGAACTCCGCGACGCCGGAGAACCGTCGCCACCGCGCGATGGTCCGACCGGCGGTCTGGGCCTCGTCGGAGAGATATCGCGGGCCGCTCTCTACCCCCGCGGCCGCGGCGAGTCGGTGCAGTTCGCCGTCGGTTTCAGTCGTGTCGCCGTCGATACCCCACCACCGGTCGGTGTCGAGGACGCCGCCGCCGTGGAACAACACCGTGTCCACGTCCGGACAGACGAGGTGCCCGCCGAGTTCCACGTCGTCGCCCGTGTTGGCGACGACTGTCGTCTCGGAGGGGTCGAAGACGCCGGGTGCGCCGTCGAGCAACTTCGGCGTCCCCGTCCCCCCGGCGAGAAAGGTAGTCATGCTCCGCGGTACGGCGACCGGCGGTTTGAAAGTTGCCTCGTCTCTCCTCCGACGACCGACCGGAGAAACGGGCCGTTATACCCCTCTCGTCTTGACATTCGTCCGGACGTTGGGCGCGGGCGTGTCCGGCCTCGGACGGTGCCGATATGTCTCCGGTCGCCCTGAGCCTTTTATCCGATGGCGGTCGAACCTCCGGTATGACGACCATCAAGGACAGCGTCCACGACCACATCGAAGTCGTGGGCGTCGCGGAGGACCTGTTGGACACCGAGGAGGTCCAGCGACTCCGCCACATCAGGCAGTTGGGGACGGTGCAGTTGGTGTACCCCTCCGCGAACCACACGCGCTTCGAGCACTCGTTGGGCGTCTACCACCTCGCCTCTCGCGCCCTCGACCACCTCGGCATCGACGGTATCAGAGGCGAACGAATCCGCGCGGCGGCCCTCCTTCACGACGTGGGACACGGCCCGTACAGTCACAACGTCGAGTCGGTCACGCACCGCCACACCGGCAAGTACCACGACGACGTCGAGGAACTCCTCGCCGCGGGCGAGGTGGGGGAGGTACTCCGCGCCAACGGCCTCGATCCCTCGCGCGTCGCGGAACTCGTCGCGGGCGGCGGGAAGTACGGCCAACTCGTCTCGGGCGAACTCGACGTCGACCGGATGGACTACCTCGTCCGCGACGCCCACCACACGGGCGTCCCGTACGGCACTATCGACCACGAACGACTGATTCGGGAACTCACCTTCGTCGACGACGAACTCGTCTTAGACGAGGGAAACGTCCAGACGGCGGAGAGCCTCTTGCTGGCGCGCGCCCTGATGAATCCGACCGTCTACCAACACCACGTCGCCCGCATCTCGAAGGCGATGCTGCGCCGCGCGGCGGAACGACTGCTCGACCAACCCGACCTGACGGCGGCGGAACTCCGGCGGATGGACGACACGGACCTCATCGCGTCGCTCCGCACGACGCCCGAGACGGAGGCGTTCGCCCGCAGACTCGACTGCCGCGACCTGTTCAAGCGCGCGGTGTGGGCCGAGATGGGGGACGTCCCGGACCACGTCGTGGACGCGGACCACGAGGAGGTAGACGAACTCGAACGCCGAATCGCGGACCGGGCGGGCGTCGAACGGGGGTCCGTCATCGTGGACGTTCCCGGCCGCCCGTCGATGACCGAGTCGACGACGCGGGTGATGGTGGGCGGGGAGATGCGACGCCTCGGCAAGCAGTCGCCTCTCGTCTCCGCGTTGCGGACCGCCCAACGACAGCAGTGGCGACTCGGCGTCTACGCCCCCGGCGAGGAGACGGACGCCGTCGGACGGGCGGCGGCGTCCGTGCTCGAACTCGACGCGGACGGCGCACTCGTCTCCGACGTTCGACACGGCGTCACCGCGACACTCGACGAGTTCTCGGAGTGACCGCGGCGAAACGAGACGACGACGGGCGGGACGGTTCGAGAGATTCAAGCCGCTTCCCGCGGGACACTCGGCCATGATAGTCGAGGGGACCGTTCTCCGCGGACGGGCGCTCGAACCGGTGGAGGGCCGCGTCGTCGTCGAAGACGGCCGAATAACCGCCGTCGAAGAGGCGGACGTCGACTCGGACGACATCGTCCTTCCCGCGTTCGTCAACGCGCACACGCACATCGGCGACTCGATAGCCAAGGAGGCCGGTGCGGGACTCTCCTTGGACGAACTGGTCGCGCCGCCGGACGGCCTGAAACACCGTCTCCTGCGAGAGGCGAGTCGCGAGGAGAAAATCGAGGCGATGCGCCGGTCGCTTCGGTTCATGGAGTCGTCGGGGACGGCGACGTGCGTCGAGTTCCGCGAGGGCGGCGTCGAGGGCGTCGAACTCATCCGCGAGGCGACGGCCGGACTCGACATCGACCCGGTCGTGTTGGGCCGCGAAACCGTCGACGCGATGCGGGACGCCGACGGGTTCGGCGCGTCGGGCGCGCGAGACGGCGACTTCGACCGGGCGCGGAACGCGACGCGCGAGGAGGGCAAACTGTTCGGCATCCACGCGGGGGAACGCGACTCACACGACATCGACCCCGCACTGGATTTGGCGCCGGACTTCCTCGTCCACGTGGTCCACCCGGAACCCGTCCACCTCGACCGCATCGAGGACGGCGGGGTGCCCGTCGTCGTCTGCCCGCGGTCGAACCTCGTCACCGGCGTGGGCGTCCCGCCGATGCGGGAGTTGGCGGACCGAACCACCGTCGCCCTCGGGACGGACAACGTCATGTTGAACTCGCCGTCGATGTTCCGCGAGATGGAGTTCGCCGCGAAACTCGGCGACGTGTCGGCGCGGGAAGTCCTGCAGATGGCGACGGTAAACGGCGCGGACGTCGCCGGACTCGACTACGGATGCGTCGAACCCGGCCGGGAGGCGAAACTCCTCGTGTTGGACGGCGACTCCGACAACCTCGCGGGGGCGCGGGACGTCGTCCGCGCCGTCGTCCGCCGTGCGGGCGTCGACGACGTGAAAGACGTGCTTCTGTAGTCGGTCGCGGGTACTTCGTTTCGAACCCGTCGGCACGAACAGTTAAGACCGTGACCGACCGAGTTTGGTACGAGTTAACAATGGTGATGTACGACCGGATACTCGTTCCGACGGACGGTTCGGAGGGGTCAGAACGGGTCGTCGAACACGCGGTTCGTCTCGCGGACGTTCACGGGGCGACCGTCCACGCGCTCTACGTCGTAAACAGCGGAAGTTTCGCCGGGCTTCCGATGGAGTCGTCGTGGGAGGGGTTAGACGAGATGCTCCGCGCCGACGCGGAGGAGGCAGTCGCGGAGGTGAGACGTATCGCCACCGACGCGGACATCCCCGCCGAGACGAAAATCATAGACGGCTCTCCGAGTCGCGAGATAGTCGAGTACGCCGAACGGGAGGGCTGTGACCTCGTCGTGATGGGGACGCACGGCCGCGGCGGACTCGACAGGCTACTGCTCGGAAGCGTCGCGGAGAAGGTCATCCGCGCCTCGAACGTCCCCGTCCTCACCGTCAGAGTCGGCGCGGACGTCGGCGACGGCGAGGAGACGGGGCGGGCGGCGAGTCGCGCGGAGGAGGAGGGCGTCGAGGGCGAACGCGAATCGGGGTCCGGCGTCGAAGCCGACTGACGGAGTCGAGAGCGACGTCGGGCCGCGCTACGTCGAGCGGAGATGCTCGCAGTCGCCCGCGTGGACGACCGTCTCGCCGTCGTCGGTCCGGACGACCAACGCGCCGGGGAACCGCACGTCTATCGCCTCACCCTCCACCGTTCCGCCGGGCGTCTCGACGCGCACTCGCCGTCCGAGCGTCGAACTGTACTCGCGCCACGCCGGGAGGACGGCCTCCGTGTCCTCGGAAAGCGCGTGAAACTCCTCGATCAGACGCTGGACGAACGCGCGCCGAGAGACGTCGCCGGCCTCCGCACGGATGCTCGTCGCGCCCGGCGGGAGGTCCGCGGCGTCGACGTTCGCGTTGACGCCGATGCCGACGACGACCCAGGAGACTCGGTCCGCCTCCCCCTCCATCTCGGTGAGGACCCCGGCGAGTTTCCGCCCGCCGCGACCCGCCGTTTCCCCCGCGTCCTCGTCGTCTACGTCTCCGACGAGCACGTCGTTCGGCCACTTGATGTGCGCGTCAACCCCCGCCTCGCGTGCCGCGCGCGTCGTCGCCACCGCCGCCGCCAGCGTGAACGCCGGGACGTGCGCGGGCGGTTGGTCCGGACGAACGAGGAGGCTCACCCAGACGCCGCCCGAAGGTGCGGTCCACTCGCGTTCGAGGCGGCCCCGGCCGCCGGTCTGTTCGTTCGCGACGACGGCGACGTTCGACGCGCCGGCGACGGCGAGTTCCCGCCCCCGGTCGTTGGTGCTTCCGAGCGAGTCGTGGTACTCCACCTCGAACGGCGCGTCGAGGCCGAACGCGACGGCCGACTCGCCGTACTCCGGGACGTCGGTCACGCGGTAGCCGTCGTCTCCGCTCTCGACGCCGAACCCGTCCTCGCGGAGTGATTCGACCTGTTTCCACACCGCCGCACGGGAGACGCCGAGTCGCTCCGCGAGTTCCGGCCCGGCGACCGGTCCGTCCGACAGCGCAGAGAGGAGAGCGCGTCGCGTGTCGTTCATACGAGGAGAGAGCCGGCGCGCCGAGATGAATCTCGGGGTTCCGAGCCGAGAGTTCCGCGCGCCGTCGCGGATTCGGACGCGACTCCGGCCCGACTGCCTCCGCTCTCGGTGGCGAGAGCCCCCTCCGAAGAGCTATCTGCCCGTCGGTCGTCTGCGGAGAGACGATGCCTTCGGAAAAAGAGAAGATGCTCGCGGGCGAGATGTACGACCCGACGGACGAGACGCTCGTGGCGGAACGGCGCGCGGCCCGCCGCCTGACCGAACGCTACAACGCGACGGGAATCGACGACGGGGCCGAACGCGAACGGATACTCAGAGACCTGTTCGGGGCGGTGGGCGAGAACCCCACCGTCGAACCGACGCTGAAGTGCGACTACGGCGACAATATCTCCGTCGGCGACGACTTCTACGCGAACTTCGACTGCGTCTTCCTCGACGTCTGTCCCGTCGAGTTCGGCGACGACTGCATGCTCGCGCCGGGCGTCCACGTCTACACCGCGACGCATCCGCTCGACGCCGAGGAACGAACCGCCGGGCGGGAGTACGGGAAACCGGTCACCGTCGGCGACAGAGTGTGGTTCGGCGGGCGGGCGGTGGTGAATCCGGGCGTGACCGTCGGCGACGACGCGGTGGTGGCCTCCGGTGCGGTGGTAACAGAAGACGTACCCGACAACGTCGTCGTGCGGGGCAACCCCGCGAAAGTGGTGAAAGAGTTAGACTGAGAGCGCGGTCGGAGCCCTATTCGAGGACGACGAGCGGGTCGCCCATATCGACGCTCTCGCCCTCCGAGACGAGAACCTGCGAGACGGTGCCGCCGCGTTCGGCCACGACGTCGTTTTCCATCTTCATCGCCTCCAACACGCAGACGACGTCGCCCGCGGCGACTTCGTCTCCGCTCTCGACGTCCACGGAGAGGATGGTCCCTTGCATCTCCGCGGTAATCTGCTCGCCGTCGCCCTCGATTTCGACTTCGCCGCCGTCGTCGCTCGTTGCCTCGTCGGGGCGCGAACGCGTGGCCGACCCGCCGTTTGCGGCACTCGGCGTCGGGATGGCCGGCGCGCCGCGTTCTTCGAGGCTCACCTCGAAGCGCTTGCCGTTGACCTCGACGGTGAACTCGCGTTCGGTCACCTCTTCGTCGTCTTCGCCGTCGCTTCGCTCTTCGGGACCCCACTTCTCGACGGCTTGGGCGATTCGTTCTCTGTCTAACTCCTCGTCGAGATACTTCGTCGTGTGTTCGCCCGCGAGGAACGCCTCGTCCGTGAGCATGAGGCGGTGGAACGGGACGATGGTCTCGATGCCCTCGATGTCGTACTCCGAGAGGGCGCGTTCGGACCGGGCGAGACACTCCTCGCGGTCCGAGGCGGTGACGATGAGTTTCGCTATCATCGAGTCGTAATCCGTCACGAGTTCGTCGTCCTGCCGGAGAGCGTCGTCGACGCGGACGCCGATGCCGCCCGGCGGGTCGTACGTTTCGAGCGAACCGCCCGTCACGGGCGCGAACTCCTCGTCCGCCTTCTCGGCGTTGATGCGGAACTCGATGGAGTGGCCCTCTATCTCCACGTCGTCCTGTTCGAAGTCGAGTTCCTCGCCCGCGGCGACGCGCAGTTGCCACTTCACCACGTCGAGACCCGTCACCTGTTCGGTGACCGTGTGTTCGACCTGAATTCTGGTGTTCACCTCCATGAAGTAGAACTCCCCGTCTTCGACGAGGAACTCCACCGTCCCGGCGTTGTAGTATTTCGCCTCGCGGACGCCGCGGCGCGCCGCCTCGCCGATGCGTTCGCGCAGGTCGTCGTCGAGTGCGGGCGACGGTGCCTCCTCTATGACCTTCTGGTGGCGGCGCTGAAGCGAACAGTCGCGTTCGCCGAGGTGGCGGACGTTGCCGTGTTCGTCCGCGAGAATCTGCACCTCGACGTGTCGCGGCGATTCGAGGTACTTCTCGACGTAGACGGAGGCGTTGTCGAAGTACGCCTCACCCTCGCGTTTTGCGGTCTCTAACTGCTCTTCGGCCTCTTCCTCGTTTCGGACGACCTTCAGACCGCGGCCGCCGCCGCCGCCCTCCGCCTTGATGGCGACGGGGTAACCGAACTCCTCGGCCACGTCCTTGACCTCTTCGACGGACGCTACCGGTTCGGTCGTTCCCGGGACGACTGGCACGTCGGCCTCCTGCATCAGGGCGCGCGCCTTCGTCTTCTCGCCGAGGCGTTCCATCGCGTCGGCGGAGGGACCGATCCACTTGATGTCCGTCTGTTCGACTTCGCGGGCGAACTCGGCGTTCTCGGCGAGGAAGCCGTACCCCGGGTGGATGGCGTCCGCACCGGCCTTCCGCGCCGCGTCGATGACCGCCTCGTGGTCGAGGTAGGAGTCCGCGGCACGTGCGGGGCCGACGTTGTAGGCCTCGTCGGCGTACCGGACGTGTCCGCCGTGTTTGTCGGCGTCGCTGTAGACGGCGACGGTGCGGACGCCCAACTCCTCGCAGGCCCGCATCACGCGGACGGCTATCTCTCCTCGGTTGGCAACGAGAACCTTACTGAACATTTACGCACGTATTCAGGAACGCGTCACCTCATTCTATCGGTTCCGCACGGAGCGGTGTTCGACGCCCGTCGAAACGACGACCGCCCGCGTCTGGACGAACGTCCTACTTCGGGCGCGTCGCCGGGACCGTTCTGAACGTTCGTGAAATACGGCTCGAATCCAAACGGCCTTATGGCCGTGGTACGGAACCTCACGCCAATGGCAGTACGAGTCGGAATCCTCGGCGCAACCGGAGCGGTCGGGCAGCGATTCATTCAACTACTGGAGAACCACCCGACGTTCGAACTCGCGGCGCTGACCGCGAGCGAAGCGAGTGCGGGCAAGACGTACGGGGAGGCGGCCAAGTGGCGCGTCAACGCGCCGATTCCGGAGGACGTCGCGGAGATGACCGTCACGGAGACGGCACCCGAGGCGGTGCCGGACGACGTGGACCTCCTCTTTTCGTCGCTCCCGTCCGGCGTCGCCGCGGACGTCGAACCCGGATTCCTCCACGAGGGGTACGTCGTCTCCTCGAACTCCTCGAACGACCGGATGGCCCCGGACGTTCCCCTCACCATCCCCGAGGTGAACCCGGGCCACCTCGAACTCATCGAGGTGCAACGGGACGAACGCGGATGGGACGGCGCACTCGTGAAGAACCCGAACTGTTCGACCATCACGATGGTTCCGACGCTGGCCGCCCTCGACCGGTTCGGACTGGAGAACGTCCACGTCTCGACGCTACAGGCCGTCTCCGGTGCGGGCTACTCGGGCGTCACGTCGATGGAGATTATCGACAACGCCGTCCCCCACATCGGCGGCGAGGAGAGCAAGATGGAGACGGAGTCGCGGAAACTGCTCGGCGACTTCGACGGCGCGGAACTGAGCCTCCACGAGATGGACGTCGCCGCCTCCTGTAACCGCATCCCGACGCTCGACGGCCACTTAGAGAACGTCTTCGCCGAGACGGCGGAGGACGTCTCGCCCGAAGACGCCGCGGAAGCGATGCGCGACTACCCGAACGTGGACCTGCACAGTTCGCCCGAGCAACTCATCCACGTCTTCGAGGACCCGAGTCGGCCGCAACCCCGCCTGGACCGCGAACGAGGGAACGGGATGCAGATTTCGGCGGGCGGAATTCAGGAGACCGCAGGCGGTCTGAAGTACAACTGCCTCGCTCACAACACGATTCGCGGCGCGGCGGGCGCGTCGCTTCTCAACGGCGAACTCCTCGTCGAAGAGGGCTACATCTAACGACCGCGGGTCTCTCGGCGGACTCTCTTTCGCTCTCGGGCGAGGCACGGTGCGACCGGTGACGCCGCCGTTCGAAGAAACTAAGTTACAATCGGAATACAGATCAATCGGTTGTCACCATGGAGTTAGACGAGTTCACGCGAGCGAACGCTCCGGTCGACGGCGACGCCGGATTTCGGACGCAGAACAAGCGACTGTTGGACGTACCGGTCGACGGCACGGTGTTCATCAAAGCCGGGTCGATGGTCGGATACACCGGCGACGTGACGTTCACCGGGAAGTCGTCGGCCGAGGGCGGACTCACCGGGTTCGTCAAGGACGCGGTGACGAACGAGGGGACGCCGATCATGGAGGCGGAGGGAAGCGGCCGCGTCTACGTCGCCGACCGGGGCAAGACGGTCCAGATACTCGACCTCGGCGAGTCGGAGTCCATCTCGGTCAACGGAAACGACGTCCTCGCGTTCGAGTCGGCCGTCGACTACGAAATCGACACCGTCGGAAGCGTCTCGGAGGCCGTCTCCGGCGGCCTGACGAACGTCTACCTCGACGGCCCCGGGACGGTCGCCGTCTCGACGCACGGGGACCCGCTCGTCCTGACGCCGCCCGTTGTCACCGACCCGGACGCCACCGTCGCGTGGAGCACCGACCTCTCGCCGTCTCTCGGGACGAACAAGACGTTCGAAATCGGCCAGACCTCCGGGGAGACCATCCAGATGGAGTTCGAAGGGCCCGAGGGGTTCGTCGTCGTCCAACCGTACGAGGAGTAACAGCGAGAACCGAGCGTCGGACGGCCGCGGGTCGCACGCCATGTCGCCGCGGGGTTGTGTTACGTTCCGGGTTAAGATGCGATTTGATACGCCTTCGGCGCCTCCTCTCGGTTGCGAGAAACTTTGCACTGTGCGTCTCCCCCGCGAACGGGGTATCGACGGCGGAGTAGTCGTGTAACGGTCACGGGCGCATCACAGAATCCGCACTCGCCAGACCTACCATGACCACCGCCTCCCGACAGACCCGCGACGACCCGGTCGACGTCCTCCTCGTCGAAGACAACCCCGGCGACGTTCGCCTCGTGCGGGAGGCGCTGAAAGCGGCGAAGAGTCGAGCGAGACTGCGTTCCGTCACGGACGGAGACGAGGCTATCGACCGCTTGAGAGAACAGGCCGCAGACGACCCCGCCTCGCTTCCGGATATCGCCCTCCTGGATCTGAAACTTCCCGGAACAGACGGCTGTGCGGTCCTCGAAGCGATACGCGACGACCCGGAACTCCGAGCGCTCCCGGTGATCGTACTCACGGGGTCCGAGGGGCGAGAGGATATCGAACGCTGCTACGACGCCCACGTCAACGCGTATCTGCGGAAACCGACGGACACAGAGGAGTTCACGTCGGTCGTGAAAGCGGTCGAACGGTTCTGGTTCGAGCAGGCGCGGCTTCCGTCCCTCGCGTAGCGCGGCTATAGCACCTGATTCTCCAACCCTTCGAACGCACCAGTCTCGTCGACGCGTTCGAGGTTCCGAGCGACGATGCCGGAGAGACGCTCCCAGTACTTCGGCGTGTGACCGGCGTTGTGGGGGGTGATGAGAACGTTGTCGAACGTCCACAGTTCGTGGTCCTCGGGGAGAGGTTCGGGGTCCGTCACGTCGAGGGCCGCACCCCGGATGGCGTTCGACCGAAGGGCGTCCACGAGGGCGTCCGTCTCCACTATCGGTCCGCGGCCGACGTTGACGAGGACGGCGTCCGGCGGCATCGACCGGAACGCGTTCGCATCGACGAGGCCGCGCGTCGTCTCCGTCAGAGGGCAGGCGACGACGACGTACTCGGACCGCGCGAGGGCGTCGTGAAACCCCCGTTCGTCTTCGAGTCCGACCACCTCGTCGGTCGGTCCGCCCTTCTCGGGGGAGTACCGGACGCCGACGGTTTCGACGCCGAAGGAGTCGAGTCGGTCCACGGTGGCCTCGCCGAGTGCGCCCAGACCCACGACGGTGACCGTCGACCCCTGCAGTTCGCGCGTCTGGTAGGACTGCCACTGCCGGTCCCGTTTTTGCTCCCACGCGACGTGGAACCGGCGGGTGAAAGAGAGGATGGAGCCGACCACCTGCTCTGCGATGTTGGGTCCGTGGACGCCGGAGGCGTTCGTGACGGCGACGCCGTGATCTTCGAGAGCGTCCATCGGGAGGTGCCCCGTCCCGGCGTAGACGCACGCGAACAGACGCAGGTTCTCGGCCTCCGCGAGGATATCCTCCTCGACGGTGAGTCCCGTCGCCACCGACGCTTCTCTGAGGAGTTCGCGTTCCTCGGCGGGGGTGCGCGCGAGGACGACGTCTCTGTCGGGAAGTCGCGCGCGGAGTTCCTCTGCGTACCCCTCGGCGGACAGTCCGTGAATCTTCTGCCGTAAGACGACGATGTCGGCGTCGGTCATCGAGTACCAACGTCTCGGGAAGGTGGTAAATGTTCACCCGTTCGGACGTCCGCGCTCTCTTCGGGCGCGAGGCCGGCCCTCCCCCGTCCGCCGTCTTCGTTCTCTCTCGTTCGAATGAATTATTACCGAACAGACTACCGAAGACGTGAACGATGTCGCCGACTCTGTCGCTGGCGGCGGTGTACGCCTCTGCGCTCTTGGTCTCCGCCGGGTTGGCGTTCGGCGTCGGCGTCTGGGCACACCGGTACGCGACTGCGTCCGACGCGGCCCTCTTTACGGGTCTGATGCTGGTCGATACGCTGTGGGGAGTCTCGTCGTTTCTCGAAGTCGTCTGGTCCGACCCGACGCTCGTGGCCGTCGCCGCCACCGCCCGGACCGTCCTCTCTCTGTCCTCCGTCGTCGTCTGGTTCTACTTCGCGTCGACGTACGCCGGGCGCGAGGTGACGTTGCGGTCGCCGGACATGCTCGCCATGACCGTCGGCTACGTCGTCCTCACCGCGTTGACGGTGACGATGCCGTTCCACGATCTGTTGGGGTCGGTGACCGTCGTCACCGACGCGCCGTTCGTCCACGCGTCCAGCGAGACAACGCCGGTGGGTCTGCTCGGATTCGTCTACGCGGCGGTCGGTATCTGGGCCGGAGTCGTCCGCCTCGCGTCGCTCTTTCTCCGGTCACGACACCGCCCTTCGACCGCCGTGTTCGCCCTCACGGTTTCGGGAATCGGCTCTGCGGCCCCGGCGGTCGTCGCGGGTGCCGGGTTCGCCCCCGTTCCGACGTTCGACCACACGGCTCTCGGCATCGGGTTTTTCGCCGTCGGGTCGGCGACGGCGGTGTTCAAAAGCGGTCTGCTCACCATCGAACCGGTGGCGCGGGACGTGCTGTTCGAGGAGTTCACGGACCCCGTGGTGGTCCTCGACGGCGAGGGGCGAGTCGCCGACTACAACGCCGCCGCAGAGACCTTGTGCCGGGGGTCGGGAGGCGAACTAGCCGTCGGAGAGCCGTACCGAACCGCCTGTCCGGAACTCGCGTCCGTCGTCTCGCCCGGCCGACGCCCCGACGCGCGGGGCGGTGACACGCGAACCGAGGAGGTCACGATTACCCGGGACGACGAGAGGATTCACTACTCGGTGCGCGTCTCTCCGCTATCCGCGGACGCGACGCTCGGACACGCGCTCGTCTTCCGCGACGTGACCGACCTCGCGACGTACCGCCGGGAACTCGAACGACAGAACGAGCAACTCGACCAGTTCGCCCGGACGGTGACGCACGACCTTCGGAACCCGCTGAACGTCGCGCAGGGCTACCTCGAACTCGTGAGCGCGGACGTCGAGGCGGCGGCCGACGGCGACCTGACCGACGCCGAGTCGGCCGCACTCCGCGACGCGTTCGAGACGGTGACGCGGACGCACGAGCGAATGCGCGAGATAGTCGAGGACATCCAAACGCTGGCGAGGAAAGGGAAATCCGTCGAAGAGACCGAACGTCTGTCGTTCGGTGCCGTCGCCCGAGAGGCGTGGCAGACGGTGGAGACGGGGGACGCGACACTGCTCGTCGCGGGCGACGGCGAACTGGTCGCAGACCGCTCTCGCCTCGTCAGCGTGTTCGAGAACCTCTTTTCGAACAGCATCCACCACGCCGGTCGGGACGTGACCATCGAAGTCGAACTGACCGGCGGCGGGTTCGTCGTCCGCGACGACGGCCCCGGTATCGACGCCGACGAACGGGCGCGGGTGTTCGAGTACGGCTACACCACCTCGCGACGGGGGAACGGACTCGGCCTCGCTATCGTCCGGACGATGGCCGAGTCCCACGGGTGGACCGTCTCGATACCCGGCGGTGGTCCCGGCGCGACGTTCGCCTTCGACGGCGTCCTCACGAACCGAAACGCCGAGTCGACCGGAGCCGTCCCGACCGAATCCGCGAGAGACGGCGACGACGACTGACGCCGATTCGACGGCGGCGGACGGGTCGAACCCGTCGGTGCGCGTGTCGGTTCAGGGGGTTTATTACCGCCGCAAGGTTCGATACGGGGTATGGAGCGATTCGACGTAGCCATCGTCGGCGGTGGGCCCGCGGGGTCGTCCGCCGCACACGCCGCGGCGTCGCGGGGCGCGTCGGCGGTGGTGCTGGAGAAGGGAGTCCCCCGGGCAGACCGGCCCGACCGACTCGGCTCTGACTCGACGGACGCGGCGGGCATCCTCGACTACTGGGTGGACATCATGGGCATCCACCCCGACGAGATGCCCGACGACGTCGTCCTCAGCCACCTCGACCGCGCGGAGTTCGTCGGTCCGAGCGAGTCTCTCGTCCTCCGGAAGACGGGCATCGAGTCGTCGTACGACGAGTTCGGCTACTGTTTCCACCGCGCGAAGTTCGACGACTGGATGCGCGACAGGGCCGAGGAGGCGGGCGCGTCATACCGCGTGAAAGCGTCCGTCCGCGACGTTGAGACGGACGCGGAAGCGGGGGGCGACGGCCCGCGCCACGTCGTCCGCCTCGCCAACGGCGAAGACGTCGCCGCCGACTTCGTCGTCCTCGCCGATGGCCCCCAGCGGACGGTGACGAACAAGGTCTTAGACCGGTTCGTCTCGTTCGACATCACGGACCAACTGTCGACGACGACGGTCAACCACATCGCCTACCAAGAGCACAGACGCCTCCCCGAGGAGGTGTACGACGAGGTGTCGGGCGCCATCAAGTTCTGGTGGGGGTACATGCCGGGCCACACCGCCTACCCGTGGATATTCCCGAACGACGGCACCGTCGCCCGAATCGGCCTGACGATGCCCATCGGGTTGGACATAGACGAGGTGACAGACCGAGAGAAGTACGCGCTCCTCCGCGAGGACGACGAGCGAATCCCGCAGGGCAAAGAGTACGTCCGCCGCCTCCTCGAACAGGAGTACGGCGACGAGTACGATATCGAGGAGGACTTTCCCCTCGTCGAGGACCGCGGGAAGACGAAGGGGACGGAGACGTACGCCATCTCCTCGACGCGACCCATCGACTCGCCGACGAGAGCCGGAATCGCCGTCGTCGGCGGCGCGATGGGCGCCACCTCCGCGTTCCACGAGGGCGGCGACCACGTCGCCGTCCGAACCGGTGCCATCGCGGGGGAACTCGCCGCGGAGGGTGACCTGACGCCGTACAACGCTCGATGGAAGGAGGCCATCGGCGAGGAAGTCCACCGGAACGTCGCCTTCGCGGACATCGTCCGCGACTACGGTCCCGACGACTGGGACTGGGCGTTCTCGACGGCGCGGAAACTGCAGGTCGATTCGGGGCCGGAACTGTTCAAAACCTCGAAAATCGGGGCCGGACTCAACGCCGCCCGCCTCGTCACCGCGTACAAGAAGGCGAAGTTCAAGTACCGAAAGGGAAAGTACGTCCAACTGAACGAGTCCGAGTACACGGTCTGAATCGCCGTGTGCGGCCGTCCAGTCGGAATGCTCTTTGGGTTCGCCCCGCTACCGTCTCGTGCGCACCTTAGTCCCCGCTCCGAGTAGTCCCAGTACGGGAGCGATGAGGAGACGGAGAACCCGGGTGTGCGACATTTCGGTCGCGTCTGCACCCACATCCGCATCCGACCGCACACGCGGCCGAGTGCGGGAAGGCGTGCAGACGCGACCGAACGGAGTCGCGTAAAGCGACGACTCCGCCGACGGCGGCAGTCGTCGGCGGAGTGGACCGTCCGCGCCCGAAAGACGGACCGCCTGACACGAGGGTTTCCCGGCTGACGCGGCGCGCCGCCTCGGGATGATGCCGGCCGTTAGTGTCTCGGGCGACATTTCGACTGTACTACCAGAGAGCTCCACGACCGGTCCGGACGACTCCCGTCTGGGTGGCCGAGAGCGCTACTTCGCGTCCGCCGCAAGAGAAGAACTGACCGAACGCGAGCCTCTCGTGTCGGTCTCTCGGCGGCGGTTCGCTCTCCGCCGCCGAAAGGGAAACCCGCCTACAAGATTCCTGTATTCTGGTAATCATAACGGTTCCTAATACGGTGCGCGTCGAACTCATTTGCGAGGGACCACCAATGCCAATCGAAGACCTCGCCCGAAGCGACGTTGTGACCGGCGACTCGGACACGCCGGTGACCGACCTCGCGGCGACCATGGACGAAGAGAACGTGGGGAGTATCGTGATCACGGACGGAGAGACGCCGGTCGGTATCGTCACGGACCGCGACCTGGCGGTTCGCGTGCTCGGCGAAGAGCGCTCCCCGAGCGAACAGACCGCCGAAGACGTGATGACCGCCGACCTCTGTACGGCCGAGAGTGACACCGGGTTCTACGAGGCCACCGACTTGATGGCCGAACACGGAATCCGACGGCTACCCATCTGCGAGGGCGAGTCCCTCGTGGGCATCATCACGGGAGACGATCTGAACGAACTGCTCGCCGACGAACACCAGCAGTTCGCAGACGTGATTCGCGCCCAGCGACCCGAATACTGACTGACGCGGGTCGCCACCGAGCGACGACGGTTCACGTTCGACGGCGACGGGTCCGTTCGATCCCGTCTCTCGGGAGTCGTCGAGCACCGGCGACGACCGCGAGTGGCCGCCGCACCGACGCGGGCGACGCTACCCTACGAGAAGCGGCGAGTCGCCATCCCAACTGGACGCTCCAGATACGACCCCGCTCCACGACGGCGGCAGAGCGTACGCCGAGCAACTCGTCCGCGACGGCGTGTCCACCCGCTACGAGAACTACGACGACGTGGGTCACGGCTTCCTGACGTTCCGAACGGTCGACCGCGCCCGCGTCGCTATCGCGGACGCACTCCACGGAGACCGACGCCCCGAGAACTGTGGTGTGGGGGACTCAGTCGGCCGCCTGACCGCCGTCGATGGGGACCGTATGCCCGGTGATGTACGACGCGTCGGACGAGCAGAGAAACGCCACCGCGCCGGCCATCTCCTCGGGTTCGGCGATGCGGTCCATCGGCACGTCCCGCATCGCGGACGTATCGAAGTCGGCTCGGAGCGTCCGAATCGCCGTCCGCAGGAGTTTGATGGCCGTCCCGACACGCTCCCGTAGAGACGTCGGAGACGACCCGCTGGCGCCGCCCAGCAAGCCCGACTGGATGTTCGTCTTCGTCGGTCCGGGCGCGATCGCGTTGACCCGGACGCCGCGAGTGGCGTATTCGAGTGCGACCGTCTTGGTGAGGCCGACGACGCCGTGTTTGCTGGCCGAATAGCTCGCGAGGCCGCCCATCCCCACCAAGCCAGCCTCGGACGCGGTGTTGACGATAGCGCCGTGTCCCTGTTCGACCATGACGGGGAGTTCAGCCTTCAGACACGCCCAGATACCCTTCAGGTTGATATCGATCAGTCTGTCCCACCGCTCCTCTTCGAGTTCGGTCACCTCCACGAAATCGGTGAGGATTCCCGCGTTGTTGTGCGCGAAATCCAGACTTCCGTACGTCTCAACCGCGATATCGACCATCCGCTCGACGGACGCGAGGTCGGAGACGTCCACCTCGACGAAGCGGGCGTTTCCGCCCGCGTCCTCGATGAGCCCGACCGTTTCGCGGCCGGTCTCTTCGATGACGTCGGCGACGACGACGTCGGCGCCCTCTTCGGCGAAGCGACGCGCGGACGCGCGTCCGATTCCCGACCCCGCACCCGTCACGAGCGCCGTCTTCCCGGATAACCCTCTCATAGTTGACTCACTGGGTTACAGATTCGTCGGCCCGACGTATCCCTTTGGGAAGCGGGCTTTCCGGTCGAAACGGTGAGTCTCCGAGGAAGCGACCGGACCGACCGGCCGGGTCCGGCCGTCGTTCTCCGCGTCGGCTACGTCCGTCTACAGTCCCGCGACGTCTTCGATGGCGTCGGTCAGCGCCTGTATCGACTCGACGTCGTGTTCGCCCATGTGGCCGATGCGGAACGTCTCTTCGCCGAGCGCCGAGCCGTACCCGTTCGAGAACACCATGTCGTACTCCTCGGAGACGGTGTCTATCGTCTCCGCGACGTCGATTCCCTGCGTGTTCTCAATGCAACTCACGGTCTGAGACTCGTAGCCCGCTTCGGGGAACATATCGAAGTGGTCGCGGGCCCACTCGCGGGTGTACTCGGCCATCTCCCGGTGGCGTTCGTCGCGCCTCGCGTGGCCTTCGTCGAGCATGTGCTTCATCTGTTCGCGGTAGGCCAGCATGACGGGAATCGCCGGGGTGGAGTGCGTCTGACCCTTCCGGTCGTAGTAGTCGAGCGCTCGCTGGAACCCGCCGTACCACGACGCGGAGTCTTTCTCCACTTCGCGTTCGTAGGCGTCCTCGCTGACGATGCAGACGGCGAGGCCGGGCGGCATCGCGAACGCCTTCTGCGTCGAGGCGAAGATGACGTCGATTTCGTGTTCGTCGATGTCGACGTAGTCGCCGCCCAGAGACGACACCGCGTCGACGACGAAGTACGTGTCCGGGTACTCCGCGACGACGTCGCCCACCTCCTCGATGGGGTTGCGGACGCCCGTCGAGGACTCGTTCATCACGCAGGCGACGACGTCGTACTCGTTTTCGCTCTCCTCTATCGCCGCGCGGACGTCCTCGGGTTTGACCGCTTGCCCCCACTCGTACTCCAGTCTATCGACGTTCTTGCCCAGTCGCTCGGCCACGTTGGCGTGGCGTTCGCTGAAACTCCCGCAGGTCGGCACTAAGATGTTCTCGTCGACGAGGTTGAGCGTCGACGCCTCCCAAAACTCCGTGCCCGACGCCGTGAGGATTATCGCGTCGTTGTCGGTTCCGAGGAACTCCCTCGTGTCCTCGACGATGGTCGTGTACAGGTCCGTCATGCGGTCCATGCGGTGACCGAACATCGGTTCGCACATCGCCTCCACGACGTCCTCTCGCACCTCCGTCGGACCCGGGATGTACAGCGTCTTGTCCGGATAGTCGTCTCTGTATTCGCGTTTCTCGGTCACGTGATCCACCTAATAAGGTCCCCTGTGCATCGCGGTCCCATGGTACTTTTGATTCGGCGCAGGGGCGACGAACCGACGGCCGGTGCGCCGGACGGTTCGCGGTGCGACGGGAACGTTCGAGGGGACGAAGCGAGCCGTCTCCGCGGGACTCACCCCCGAGATAGCTCCCGTCGCGGCGTCGTCGCCCCGCGGAGGCGTTCGACGTCGCGGTCCAGGCGGTCCGCGGCCCGGAGTCGGATTCGCCGCGCCTCGTCGGCGTCGAGACGCTCTCTGCCGTCTATCTCCTCGCCGAACGGGCGGTACTCGGCGGGGTCGAACCCCATCCGGGAGAGATGCCGTCCGACGCGCGGGGCCGCCAGTCCCCGTTCGAGGGCCGCATCGACGCAGTCGCGGAGCGTCTCGAACGGCGGGAGCGACAGTGCGTCGTCGTTCGAGCGCGACGCTCCGATTCGAGTGCCGTCTTCGACTGCGGTTTCGACGACGTCCGCCACGTCGGCGGCGAGGCGACAGAGTTCGAGCGGAGAGGCGGCGTCGGGCGTCCGCCACTCCACGGTCCCCAGGTCGTCCCGGAGACAGAGCGGTGCCCAGACCGCGTCCTCGGGCGAGAACGCGGAGGCGACTGTCTCACGGTCGATTCCGCACTCTGCGGCGGCCGCGAGGAACGCGTCGAACCGCTTCTCGACGCGTCTCCGCCACTCGTCGGCCGAGTCGGGGTATCTCCACAACTGTCCGTGGTCCGGAAGAGACCGGTAGCACCGTCGCCGGTAGACGTACGGCCGTGCGCAGGCGCTCACCCGGCGATTGCGGTAGTACGGTGTGGTGTTGACGAGTGCGAACGCCGGGTCGAGAGCCGTGAGAGCGCGGAGTTGGTCGGTGACGCTCGCCTGTTCGAAGTGCAGGTGCGTCCCCGCGCAGTAGCCGGCGTGAGCTAAGTCGTCGCCGAGGACGGCCTGTTGAACGTCGATTCGCGTGCTCGTTCGCCGTGGAATCTGCTCGTCGCTCAACGGCGTTCCCAAGGGGACGAGACGGGTGCCGCGTGACCGCGCGGCCTCGCGGGCGCGTCCGAGTCGGTCCCCGAGGACCGCGGTCAGTTCCTCGACGGAGTCGCAGGGAGGCGTCTTCACCTCCAACAACGGGGTCGCCATCTCGGAGTCGACGCCGTCGCAGGCCGTTATCACCTCGTCCGCCGCGGAGAGAACGCCGTCGTCGTCGACGAGCCAGTATTCGATTTCGATGCCGACGCGCATGAGTTGGATGTTCGGCCGGTAGCCGCGTCGTCCGCGTCCACCCGCCGTGGGATTTCGTGTGCCACCTGTTAACAAATTATTTTCGGTAACGTTCGTTTTTTGAGAATATTGCGAACGAGATTGCGTACTCGCGCGGATATCGCTTCCGATAGTTGCGCTCTCGGCGCAATAAACGGTAGATAGTCCAGTTCCTCGGAGTTCCCGCCTCTGAGCGCGCCGGGCGGACATCGCTGCCGGCGGCACCCTCGCCGTCCGCGGGACGGACGGGGACGCACGAGGCGACGGGGCCGCGTTCGGCGCGGTACCGCCCGGTCACTTCACGTCGGAACTCGACGCGCGAGAGAAGATACACCGCCCCGAGATAGCCGCTCGCGACGAGATTTTCGTTCCCGCTGGCGACGGAGCGCTCGGATTCGTCGACTCCCGCGACGTGAGCGCCGTCGCCGCGCGTACCCTCACGGAGGCGGGACACGCGAATTGCGCGTACGACCTCACCGGGCCGACGGCGCTGGACTTCTCCGAGGTGGCCGAGATATTCAGCGCGGTCCTCGACCGGCGGATAACGTACGCGAACCCGTCGCGACTGGCGTTCGCTCGCCGGATGCTCGAATGGGGGGTTCGGCCGTCGATGGTTCTGTTCATGCTGGCGGAGTATCAGGTGACTCGCTTCGGTCTCTCGTCTCGAACGACCGACGAGGTGGCGCGGGTGCTCGGCCGAGAGCCGACGGCGATGCGAACGTTCGTCGAGGGCCACCGAGAGCGATTCGAGACGGACCGGACCCGCTGACGCGGGCGACGCCCGGATTCGTAGGCGAATCTGACGGTCGTTCGGACGTTGCAGGACTCCGACCCGTGGGATGCGATACCGCACGTGTCGTGTGCGGGCCGCGCATCCGCGCCTGCGGCTTTAGTCCGGACGGCCGTTACGTCGAGTCGTGACAGACGACCCGCTTTTCGAGCCGTTCGAGTGGAAGGGACGTTCGCTCGACAACCGCGTCGGCCTCGCGCCGATGACGCGAACGAGCGCGACGGACGAGGGGCACGCGACAGCGCGGATGGCGGACTACTACGCCTCGTTCGCCCGCGGCGGATTCTCCGTTCTCATCACCGAGGGCGTCCATCCGGACACGGCCCACAGCCAGGGGTACCCGAACCAACCCGGCCTCGCGACCGACGAACAGGCGGATTCGTGGTCGCAGGTCGTCGATGCGGTTCACGAGGAGGGGACTCCGATGTTCGCGCAACTCATGCACGCCGGCGCGCAGGGGCAGGGTAACCGCTACGGCGAGGGCCTCGTGGCTCCGTCGCGGTACCGCGCGCCGGGCGAGATGGCGGAGATGTACGGCGGGTCCGGGGAGTTTCCCGAAGCCGAGGCGCTGGACGGCGACGGACTGGCCGAGGTGAAATCCGGGTTCGTCGCGTCCGCGAAACGGGCGGTCGAGGCCGGATTCGACGGCGTCGAAGTCCACGCCGCGAACGGCTACCTGCTCCACGAGTTCGTCGACCCCCTCGTGAACGAACGCGACGACGAGTACGGCGGCAGTCCCGAGGCGCGGGCGCGCTTCCCGGCCGAAGTCGTCTCGGCGATTCGCGACGCGACGCCCGAAGAGTTCGTCGTCGGCGTCCGCGTCTCTCAGGTCGCGGTCACGGACGAAGAGCGGACGTGGCCCGACGGAGAGGCCACCGCGGAGGCCGTCTTCGAGGCGTTCACCGACGCGGACGCCGACTTCATCCACGTCACCGAACCCGTGGCGACGGACCCGGCGTTCGGCGGCGAGGGACCGACGCTCACCGAGTTGGCCGTCCGGTACGGCGACACCGTCGTGTTCGCAAACGGCGGTCTCGGAACCCCCGAGAAGGCGCGCGAAGCGCTGGCCGACGGAGCGGATATCGTGACGCAGGGCACCGGCGCACTCGCGAACCACGACTGGCCGAACCGCGTCCGCCGCGGCGAGGCACTCGACGAACTCGACCCGGCTCTGATATTCGAACCGGACGTCTCGATAAGCGACGCCGAGATTCCGAGCGACGACTGAGGCCCGGATGGGCTGGGCGACCCCTCGAACCCGGCCACGTCGCTTTTTATCGTGTCTGCCGACTATCAGGACGTGTCTGTCGCGCCGACTCCCGCAGAGATTTTCGAACGGGCCATCGAGGAGGGGGAACGCCGCCTCGACCAGTCGATGCTCGAACTCGTCTCGACGAGTTTCATCGCCGGCTTCACCGTCGTCTTCGGAATCGTCGCTCTCGGCATCGTCCACGCGTTCGTCAAACCGCAGTTCGGGGAGATAGCCACCATCGCGGGCGCACTCGCGTTCGGCGTGAGCCTCGTGTTCTTGGTCGTCGGGCGGGCGGAACTGTTCAACGAGAACTTCTACGACCCGGTGGCGAAGGCGGTGGACGCAGACTCGTGGATGGTCGGGTCGCTCCTCCGCCTGTGGAGCGTCACCTTCGCGGTCAACCTCGTCGGCGGCGTCCTCATGGCTTACATCTTCTCCGTCAACGGCGTGTTACCGGAGGGTACCGTCCACGCCCTCCGCACGTTCGCCGAAGAGTTCATCCGCCGCCCGCCGACGACGGAGTTCGCGGCGGCCATCGTCGGCGGCGCACTCGTCGTCCTGCTCTCTTTTCTCCTCGAAGCCGTAAACAGCGTCGGAAGCCGCATCGCGATGTCCTACATCGTCGGCGTCCTGTTGACCCTCGGCCCGTTCGACCACGTTATCGTCACGATGCTGCACGTCGTCTTCGGGATGCTGTTCGGCGCGCCCATCGGCCTCGTCGAACTGGCGACGACGACGGGCCTCGTCACCGCGGGCAACCTCGTCGGCGGACTCGGGTTAGTCACCCTCACGCACATCACGCAGGCCATCGGCGCAGAGGAATCAGAGAACTGAGACGAGACTCTCCGGCGTCCGGTCGCTCGCCGCGCGAATCGCCGCCAGCACGCATTTTTGCTCCCCGTCCGAATCTCGCGTATGTCGATTACCGTCACCGTCGCCGACGTCCATCGGATGACCCCGGACGTGAAGCAGTTCCGACTCGTCGCCGACGACCACACGTTCGATTACCGACCGGGCCAACACACCGCGGTCCACTTCGAGAGCGACGACGAGGAGGGGACGCGGCCGTACACGGCCGCCACCCTCCCGGGCACGAACGAACTCGTCCTCGCGATAAAGCGGTACGACGACGGGAACGCCTCGGTCTACATGCACGACCGAACGCCGGGCGACGAGATAGAGATAGAACCCGTCGACGGCAACCTCCACGTGCGCGACTTCGACCGCGACGCCGCGTTCGTGGCGACGGGCACGGGAATCACGCCACTCTACCCGATGTTCAAGCAGTACGCCGCCGAGGGAACCGGCGACGCCCACCTCGTCTTCGGCGAACGCGACCAATCGCACGTCGTCTTCCGCGAGAGCATCGACCAACTCCGGGCGGAACACGGGAACGTCTCGGCCGACTACGTCCTCTCTGACGCCGACGACGAGGCGTGGGACGGCCGCACGGGTCACGTCCAGGACCACCTCCCCGAAGCACTCGAAGAGACGGTCGGTCTGGAAGACACAGACTTCTACGTCTGCGGCGTCCCCGAGATGGTCGTCGAGACGGCCGACCTCCTCGAATCGGCGGGCGTCGCGGACGAGCACATCTACACCGAGGGCTGGGAGGCGGACGCCGCCGAGGAGTGACGGTCGGCGGCGTTACCAGTCCAGCGTCCCGCCGCTTTGGTACTCGGTCACCTGCGTCTCGAAGAAGTTCTTCTCTTTGTTCAGGTCCACCGCCTCGCTCATCCACGGGAACGGGTTGTCGGTCCCGTAACTGGGGTCGAGGTCCAACTGGCCGAGTCTGCGGTCGGCGACGTGTTCGACGTACTCGGCGAACTGGTCGGGACTCATGCCGAGAACGTCGTCGGGACAGGCCTCGCGGGCGTATATCTGTTCGAGTTCCACCGCGTCCTCTATCAGGCCGCGCACCTCCTCGCCGAACTCGTCTGTCCACGCGTCGGGGTTCTCCGTGCGAATCTGGTTCACGAGGTCCACGCCGAACCCCACGTGAAGCGACTCGTCGCGCATGATGTACTCGAACTGCTGGCCGATACCGACCATCTTGTTTTGGCGCTTCAACGCGAGCATCATCGCGAACCCGGCGTAGAAGAACACCCCCTCCATGACGACGTAGAACCCGACTAAATCGCGTAGGAGGTCACGAACGTCCTCCGTGTCTTCGACCTCGAAGTCGGCGTCTTCGAGGTTCCGCGTGAGGTCCACGACGAACTCGTCTTTCTCCGCGATGGAGGGTACCCGGTCGTACATGCCGTACACGTACTCGGGGTCGAAACCGAGCGAGTCACAGCAGTAGATGAACGTGTCCGTGTGGATGGCCTCCTCGTACGCCTGCCGGAGGAGATACTGGCGGCACTCCGGCGCGGTGACGTACTCGTAGAGGGCGAGGACGATGTTGTTCGCCGTCAGCGACTCCGCGGTCGAGAAGAACCCGAGGTTCCACTCGACGAGTCGCCGTTCGGAGTCGGTGAGTTCGTCGCCGTTCCACTGAGAGACGTCTTCCTGCATCGGAATCTCCTCCGGGACCCAGTTGTTGGCGACGCCGTCGCGGTAGTACTCGCGCGCCCAGTCGTAATCTATCGGGAGTATCTTGTTCGGGTCGTGTTCCGCGTCGTGGTTCAGTATCGGCATCTGTCTTTGGTGTCGTCGGTCGTCTGCTTGCGGTGCGTCCGTCGGGGCGTCACTGACACGCCTCGCACGTCGGGTCCTCCACGCGGGCGAGGCCGGAGTCGTCGTCTCCGCCGTCGCCTCCGTTGGCGTCGGTGTCGCCGTCGTCGCCGGTATCGCGGCGTTGCGTCCGGCCGTACTCGTCCATGTCTATCGTGGATTTCTCTATCTGCGAGGCACCGAGCGTCCGCAGGTAGTACGTGGTCTTGACGCCGAGTCGCCACGCCGTCTTGTACACGTCGTCGAGAAGCGACCCGTCCGTGCTCGGGAAGAAGACGTTGTGCGAGACGGACTGGTCTATCCACTGCCCCCGGTGGGCCGTCAGGCGCAGTTGGTGCCGCGGGTCGATTTCGAACGCGCTTCGGTGCAGTTCGCGCGTCTCCTCGGGAATCTCGTCTATCGACTGTATCGACCCGTCGTGGAACTTTATCCGGTCTACCATCTCGTCGTCCCACAGACCCGCCTCTTTCAGTTCCTCGACGAGGTGGTCGTTGACGACGGTGAAGTCGCCGCTCATGTTCGACTTCACGTAGAGGTTCGAGTAGATGGGTTCGATGGAGGGCGTCGTCCCGTTGATGGTCGATACCGTCGCCGTCGGCGCGACGGCCATCGTGTTCGAGTTGCGCATCCCGTGGGCTTCGATGTGGTCGCGGACGCGGTCCCAGTCCATCGTCTCGGAGCGGTCGGTCGGAATCTCTCGGCCTCGCTCTTTTTCGAGGCGGTCAACGGTGTCGTGCGGGAGGATGCCGCGGTCCCACTTGCTCCCCTCGAACGTCTCGTACGCGCCGCGTTCCTTCGCGAGGCGGGAACTGTTGAGGATGGCGTGATAGGAGACGAACTCCTGCCACCGGTTGGCCGCCTCGACGGCGTCCTCGGAGGCCATCGACGTGTCCGTCCGCATCAGGGCGTCGTGAAAGCCCATGACGCCGAGTCCGATGGGTCGGTGACGCATGTTCGAGTACTCCGCCTCGTCGGTCGGGTAAAAACAGAGGTCCACGACGTTGTCGAGCATCCGCATCGCCGTCTCGACGGTGTCGGCGAGGAACTCCCTGTTCAGTTCACCCTCCTCGACGTGGTGCGCGAGGTTGACGCTCCCGAGGTTGCAGACGGCGTGTTCGTCGGCGCTCGTGTTCAGCGTTATCTCGGTACAGAGGTTCGAGGAGTGAACCGTCCCGACGTGGTCCTGTGGCGACCGGACGTTACAGGGGTCTTTGAACGTGATCCACGGGTGGCCCGTCTCGAAGAGGCGGGTGAGCATCGTCCGCCAGAGGTCGGCGGCCTCGACCGTCTCGTACTGCCGGAGTTCACCCGCCTCGGCTTTCTCCTCGTACTCGCGGTAGATGTCGGCGAACTCCTCGCCGTACGTCTCGTGGAGTTCCGGAACCTCGTCGGGCGAGAACAGCGTCCACGTCTCGTCCGCCTCGACGCGTTCCACGAACAGGTCCGGCACCCACGCGGCGGTGTTCATGTCGTGGGTCCGGCGGCGTTCGTCGCCGGTGTTCCGGCGCAAGTCGAGGAACGCCTCGAAGTCGAGATGCCACGCTTCGAGGTAGGCGCAGGCCGCGCCGCGTCGCTTTCCCGACCGGTTGATGGCGGCGGTGACGTCGTTACTTATCTTCAGGAACGGCACCGTGCCCGTGGATTCGACGCCGGTGCTCTCTATGAGTGCGCCCTCCGAACGGAGGTTCGTCCAGTCGTTGCCGAGTCCACCGCTCCACTTCGACAGTTGCGCGTGGTGCTTGTACGACTCGAAGATGTGCTCTAAGTCGTCTTCGACCGTCGTCAGGTAACACGACGACAGTTGCGGGTGGGTGGTTCCGCTGTGAAACAGCGTCGGCGTCGAGGGGGTAAAGAGGAGGCGCGAGAGGACGTCGTAGAACTCCTCGGCGCGCGCCTGCGGGTCGTCTTCTTCGATTGCCAGTCCCATGGCGACGCGCATCCAGAACGCCTGCGGCAGTTCGAGGGGGTCGCCGCCCTCCTCGGTCTTCAAGAAGTACCGTTGGGTGAGCGTCGACATCGCCATGTAGTCGAACTCGCCGTCGCGTTCGAGGACGAGAGCGTCGGCGAGTGCGTCGAGGTCGAACCGGCCGTCCACGAGTCTCTCGTCGAGGCGGTCCACCTCGACGCCGCGGCGGAGGTTCTCGACGAACGTCTCGCGGTACGTCGCCTCGTAGTCGTCGCCCCCGGCCAGTTCGCCGGTGACGGTCCCGAAGTACCGGCGTCGGTGAAGGTCCGCCGCCACCCGCTTGTACGCCGGGTCGCGTTCGACGCGCGCCGTCGTCACTTGGACGAGCGCTTCGTACACCTCGTCGCGGGAGGCCCCCTCGTAGAGGTTGCGTTCGGCCTCGTGAACGAGTGTCTCTGCGACGTCGTCGGTGACGACGTCTTCGTATCCCGACCGGGCGCGGTCGAGAATCGTCTGTACATCGGTCTGCGTTTGCTGTGTGCTAGCCATCAGGTGGTGTGTCGTCTGTCGTCGGTTCGGGGTCGCCGAACTGCGTTCGGCGGCTCGACGAACGAGGTTCGTCGAAGTCGTCGAGTTCGTCGTCTAACACCCGGTCGAGTTCGCCGAGGAACTCCTCGGGGTTCGAGAACGCCTTGTAGACGGAGACGAACCGGATGTACGCGACCGAATCGAGTTCGCGGAGTCTCTCGGAGACGAGTTCGCCGACGAGACTCGAAGAGACTATCTGCGTCTCTCGGTCCGTCAGGTCGGCTTCCACCGCCTCGACCAATCGGTCTATCTCCTCGTCCGCGACCGGTCGCTTCTCGACGGCCCGTTCGATGCCTGCGCGGAGTTTCGCGGCGTCGAACGACTCGATGTTCCCGCCTCGCTTTTTCACTTGTAGCGTCTCCCACTCGGGGCGTTCGTACGTCGTGAATCGGAAGGCACAGCGTCGGCACTCGCGCCGACGGCGGACGGTCGCTCCGTCCTCGCCGGACCGAGTGTCCACCACGCTCGTTCGTTCGTGACCGCAGTCTGGGCAGTCCATCGTTGTCACTACTCGACCCTCCGGACGGTTCAATCCACATGTCGTGGTCCGAATCGTTCGGCCGCAACATGTCGTGCCCACGACCGGGCAATAAGTCTTACCCAATCTGGTTGGGTTAGTACAACCTAACTTGTATTCGAGCTCGATAAAGGCGTCTTCGGTCTCTCGTCGGCGCGTCGAATCGGTCGAAGACGGGGTTTAGAAAGGGCCAAGAGAACCGAGCGAGGTGCAAAGAGACCGGAGAGAGGCGAACGCGCCGTCCTCCGAACGCGCCGCCTCCCACCGCGGGCGGTGTGGGGCGACTCGCCGAGCCGAGAGACGTAGTTATTTATTTTAGGCCGTCCTAAACCCTCGCGATGAACTCGGAGGAGGCGCGACTGCGACCGACCGCCGCGAGCGAGAACCGCGTCCGGGAGAGTCGATGATGGTCGGTCGGTCGCTCAACGAGATTCGCGGTCGCATCGACGCCCTCTCGGGAGACGACGGCCCGTACGGCATCGTCTGCGCTCGCACCGGCGAGCGAGTCGTCCCCGTCGCGGACGCCCGGTTCGAGGACCGAGAGACGGCGGCGGAGGCGGCGGCGTTGGCCGAGGAGTACCGCGCTGCACTCAGACGGTACGACCCGCGAGTGATGGTCCACGACCCCATCGTCTCCGAGATGGCGGCGTCATCGCTCTCGGAGGCGGACGACCCTACCGCCTCGACGTTCGTGGCGTTTTGCCACGACGTCGCCGCCGCCGTCTTCGAGGCGCTTTCGGTACACGACCACGGAACCGTCGAAGACGCCGTCATGGAGTCGTACTTCGACGCCGCGGAGTCAGTCGCGGACAGAGACGAACTCTGCGTCGAACTGCTCCGGTGCATGGCGCGCGACATCGACGACCGTCTCTCGCCGAGGCGACAGGCGCGGGTAGTCGAAACCGCGGCGGCGACGCTCTCCTCGGTCGAGACGGCCGGTCGGCCGGTGGAGGCAGCTCTCGCGCGACTCCGAGAGAAGTCGGTCGTCGACGGGTACGCGGTCGAACCCGTCGATTCGGGCGAGGACGTGCGCCGAATCACCCTCGAAGGCTACAGGCTCCGCGACGACCGACGAACCGTGCCGACGCTTCCGGTTGTCGTCGAACTCCTCCGCGACTCCGACGGAGGGGGCCCGGCGGGCGGCGTCGCCTCTCTCTCGCTCACCGAGGGGGCGGGCACCGCCTCGTCGTGTCGGCTGACGGTGACGCTCGGCGGCCGCGACCGGCCCCGCGGCCTCTCGTCCGTCCGAGTCGGTAACTCGGCGTGACCGACCCGAGAGCGAACCGTCGAACTGATACGTCTCCGAACTGGGAGTAGTTCGCACGCGAGACCGGACGTTTTTTATTTTAGGTCTGCCTAAACAAACTCGATGGCGACGCCTCCACTCTCCGAACCGGAGGAGAAAGGACAGGACGAATCGACGAAGAGCGCGGATATCGGCGTCTGTGAGAGCTCTCCCGGCAAGTACGTATTCATAGAGTCCGGGAACTGCGACGGGTGGATAGGGACCGACACCGTCGTGGAACCGTGGGAGTGACGCGGCGAGGGGTTCGCCGGTCAGATGGCTCCCGCACAGTATCTCCTCGCGGTACGTAGGCTTCGGGCGGACGAGACGACGCCCGTCCCCACCGGAGCGATAGCCGCCGAACTGGACCGCTCTCCCGCGGCGGCGACCGAGATGGCCGACCGACTGGCAGAGCGAGGACTCGTCGAACACGAACCGTACGAGGGAGTCGTTCTCACCGAAGAAGGGGACGAACGGGCGGACCGACTCGCTCGGACGTACGAGATTCTCTGTCGGTTCTGTCGTGACGTCCTCTGCATCGACGACTACGAGGCGGAGGCCTCGGCACTCGTCGGAACGGTCAGCGCGGACGTCGCAGAACGGTTAGCGGAGGTTCTTCTCACCGACGAAAAAGCGCCGTCACCGTGACGGGGTCGGGACCGTCGAGTTCCGTCGCAGGCTGCTCACCGGGTGAGCGTGTCGTCTGCGAGGTAGTGCTCTATGACGTGGGCGTGTTCTTCCAACTCGGTTAGCTGTTCGCGGAGCATGTGGGCCGTCGTGTGGTCGCCGAGGCCCTCCGCGAGGCTGATGTGCTCGCGGTAGCTCTCGATGATGTCGCCGTACATCTCGAGGTCGTTCTCCATCGAGGTTCGGACGTCGTAGACGTCCTCGTCCTCGGGTTCGACCGTCGCGGCGTCCGAGAGCGTCGCCATGCTCGCGTGGGGGACGCCGCCGAGCGTCTGGAGGCGTTCGGCGATTTCGTCCGCGGCCAGTTCGACCTCCTCGTACGCCTCTTGGAAGAACCGGTGGAGTCCGAGGTGTTCGGCACCCTCGACGTTCCAGTGGTGCTTGTGCAGTTGGTGATAGAGCGTGTACGCGTCCGCGAGGTCGGTGTTCAGCGCGTCGATTATCTGTTCTGCCTTCTCGCGTTCGAGTCGGACAGGGTTGTCTTCGATGCTACCTGCTTTCCGGCTGACGGTCTCTTGGGAACTCATCACTACCTAGTAGGTGACGGGAGTACTCAAACCTTACGCTTGTCCGACATGTTTTCGTGTCACCTAAACCTCCGTCCCACGCTCGTCCCCGTCTCGTCCGGCGATCGCCCGGTATGTCTAGATTCCGAGAGAAACGCGGCCGGACCCTCCTCCCGGGGCGTTCACTCCGTCGCGACGGAACTGATGCGGTCGCCCGCGTCGGCGTCGCCGCCGTCGAAATCGGCGACGGCGTCTCGGAACGCCGTCTCGAAACTCGCCGGGCCAGCGTACTCGCCGTACGCCCCGTCCGCGGCGGCCTCGCCCGCGAGTCCGAACGCCGTCGTCCCCGCCAGTGCCGCCGCCTCGTCGTCGTCCATCGCGGCGGCGAACACGGCGAGAGTGACGCCGAGCATGCATCCGGTGCCGACGACGGTCGCGAGCATCTCGTCGCCCACGTCCACGCTGTACGCCCTCTCTTCGGTGGCGACGATGTCCACCTCGCCGGAGGCGACGACGACGGCACCGGTCGCTTCTGCGACTGCCGTCGCACTCGCGGCGATGTCCGCGTACTCGCCGACGGACTCGACGCCGCGAACGTCGGCGTCGTCGCCGGCGAGAGCCGTTATCTCGCCGTAGTTGCCGTTGACGACGCTGACGTCGATATCGGTGAGGAGGCGGTCCGCGACGCGCGAACGCGTCGGCGTCGCGCCGACGCCCACCGGGTCGACCACCACGGGGACGCCGTGTTCGTTCGCCGCCCGCCCCGCGGTCACCATCGTCTCTTCGCCGCGTTCGCTGATCGTCCCCATGTTCAACAGGCATCCGTCCGCGATGGCGACCATGTCGCCCACCTCGCGTTCGTCATCGGACATGACGGGGAGTCCGCCCCAGTTGAGCGTCACGTTGGCGACTTCGTTGACCGTCACCGCGTTCGTGAGGCAGTTGACGAGCGGTTGGTCCGCCCGAACCGTCGAGAGGGCGTCGCCGAGGTTCACGTCGGGAGTCATCAACTCGCCCTCCCGTTTCGGACCGCGGTTCCGAGACGACGCGTCGCCTCCTCCGGGTCGTCGGACCCGGTGATAGCCGAGATGACGGCGACGCCGTCCGCCCCCGCGGCGACGACGTCCGCGGCGTTCGAGGGCGTGATTCCGCCGATGCCGACGACGGGGAGGTCGACCGCGGCGGCTATCTCGGCGACCGTCTCCACGCCGATTCCAGATTCCTCGTCTCTCACGTCCTTCGAGGTAGTCGAGAAGACGGACCCGACGCCGAGGTAGTCCGCGCCCGCGTCCTCGGCGACGCGCGCGTCCTCGACCGTCGAGACGGACCGGCCGACGACGGCGTCGGAGCCCAGTTGGTCGCGGGCGACGGAGACGGGCAGGTCGTCGTCCCCGAGGTGGACGCCGTCGGCGTCGGCGGCGGCCGCGATATCCACACGGTCGTTGACGAGAAAGAGGACGTCGGCGTCGGCGGTCATCTCTCGCAGTTCCCGGCCGAGTTCGTAGCGTTCACGGGCGCTCGCGTGCTTCTCGCGGAGTTGGACGGCATCGACGCCGCCGGCGATGGCGGCCCGGACGACGTCGACCGTAGACCGGCCGCCCGAGAGGTCCGTCTGCGTGACGAGGTACGTCTCGATGTCGGTATTCATCAGTTATAATAACGAGTGCTCGGGGCGGGCAAAACTGTTGCGCCGCGCGTCCCGGCGGACGTTCGGTTCGGGGACACGACGGTGCGACCCGACTCTCGGAGAGTCCGGCCGAGTCGGCGAATCCGACGGACTCGGCGCGACTGGCGACGTATCCAAACCCTTTAGAGAAGAATTTGCCAACTATCCGAGGATGCACGTCCACGACGGCGTCGCCGTCGTCCGACTCTCGGCGACGTCGGGAGGCCGGTCAGATGCCCCGCGAGCGACTCCGGCCGTCGGAGTCTTCACCCCGGCGAGAGCAGTACCGCGAACGCGCCGCGGAGGGCGCGTCTGAGGTCGTCTCTCGTGTCGGTACGGAGCGCAATCGAGCGGGTTTCGAGCAGGGTTCGCAGGACGGCGAGCGAACGCTCCGTCGTCATCGCGGCGGTCATCGTCAGCACGTTTTTTATCGGATTCGGCGGCGGCGTCATCTTCCCCATCTTACCCAACCTCGGGGCGGTTCTCGGTATCTCGCCGTTCCTCGTCGGCCTCATCTTGAGCGCCAACCGCTTCTCTCGGCTGGTCGCGAACGCGCCCGCGGGCGTGCTCGTGGACCGAATCGGAACCCGAAAACCGTTCGTCGTCGGGATGTTCGTCCAGGGGTTCGCCACCTCCGGCTACGTCGTCGCGATGGTGGCTCCGTTCCCCGAGGGGTGGTTCATGGCCGCCCGCGTCCTCTGGGGCGTCGGGAGCGCGCTCGTCTTCGCGACGGCGTACACGATAGCCGCCGACGTGAGCACGAACCGGTCGCGCGGGGCGAGCATGGGCCTCATCCGGGGCGGGGTGCTGTTCGGCTTCCCCGCGGGCGTCGTCGTCGGCGGCGTCGTCAGCGAGTTCTGGGGGACCGTCCCCGCGTTCGCCGTCGCCACCGCCTTCGCGTTCGTCGCGAGTCTCGTCGCGTACGCGACGGTGCCGGAGACGCACGTCGAGGAGCGTTCGGGCAAGTCGGTCAAACCGTGGGACGTGGACACGAGTCTCCCCGCGTTGACCGTCGGCGCGGTGAACTTCGCGGTTCTTTTCGTCTACATCGGAGCGTTGTTCGCGACGCTCGTTCTGTTTCTCGACCAGAACGGATTGGGCGTCTTCGGCTTCGACGCGCAGGGCTCCTCGGGTATCTTCATGGCCGTCACCGTCGTCGCCGCGGGCGTCTCCATGTACGTCGGCGGCTACGTCAGCGACCGGCGGCAGTCGCGGGTCCCGACCCTCCTCGCGTTTCTCGCGACCACCTCGCTCGGGTTCGTGCTTCTCGCGTACGCCGACTCGGTGGCGACGCTGGCCGTCGCCTGCCTGTTCGTCGGTGCCGGGCAGGGCGGCACGAGCGGACCGCTGATGGCGCTCTTGGCCGACCTCGTCTCCGATGACCGGATGGGACGCGCCGTCGGCACGAACAACGTCTTCGGCGACGTCGGCGGCGGATTCGGCCCGATAGTCGCGCTCCCGTTGATAGACGCGGTCGGCTTTTTCCCCGTATATCTCGCCTGCGCGGTTCTCCCGCTGGCGGCCGCTGTTTTGCTTCTCGGCGGCGTCCGCCGGGAGACGGGGCAGTTCGTTCCGAACGTCGAGTTGTAGCGGGGGCGTCGAGACGCGACCCGAATCCGTCTGCGGTCGCGCGTCCGCCGCGAGGGTCTGGTACGCTCGTCGTACCCGACGGCGAAAGGATGAAACAGTTATAGCAGGACTCCCATCGGTCGGCAATGACCACGTCCGACAGTTCGTCCGGATGGTCGGCGAACGACTCGGGGGGTCCGCCCCGAGCGCTCTCGTACGCCGGTGCGGGACTCGCCGTCCTCGTCGCCCTGCTTCACCTCCTGCATCCGAGCCACGGGATGTTAGACCTGTTCGACGCGCTCAACCGCAACTGGCGGATCATCGTCTACGACCCCCGTTCGGCGGCGTTCGTCGCCTCCGGAACCGCTCTCCTCGTCGGCGTCGCCCTCAGTCGGAACGCGCCGAACAGGCGTCCCTACTACCTGGCGGGGATGCTGCTTACGGTCGTCTACATCGTCGGCTACTTCGCGTGGCACTTCACCGGCCACGGCGGGTTCCTCCCCGGGCGTGAACCGCTTCTCCACGGTCTCTCGCCGGTCGAGAACATCGTCTCTCACCTCACCACCGATATCTGGGCCGCGGCGTCGAAAGCCGCCGAACTCGCCCTGTTTGCGGTTCTCAGCGCCCTCTACGCCCGCTCGTGAGGCGCGACGACCGGAGACCGGGCAACGCTCGTCTCAGGACCGCGGTCGCCGTTCGACGTTCTCGATAGTCGCTCGGAAGTACCGTAGGTCGCCCTCGGGGAGGGTCCACGCCACGTCCGCCTCGGTGGGGACGACCACCCCGTCTCGTTCCTCGTAGTTCCGGAAGCGCCCGGTCCACGGCGTTCGCTCGAAGTCGCCCTCGACCTCGCGGTATCGGCCGTCGTCGGTCACTCGCGTCACCGTGTCGTCCTCGCCGAAGTGAAAGACGAGCGAGACGGCCGTTCCGCCCTCTTCCAGCGTCGCCCGCGCCGAGGAGTCGTCGATAGCCTCCCATTCGACGCCCGACGCGGGGAGCAGTGCCGTGGGAAACCAGACGGCCTCCGCGAGATACCGAGAAAGCTCCCCGGCGTCGAGTTCGGGGCTCGACGACGCGTCGGCGACCGGAACGACCGAGAGCAGGCGCGCGCGTAGCGACCCCGCGCCGTCGACGTAGGCGTCCACGACCCGGACGGTGACGAACGGTACGAGTCGAATCTTCGCGTCCCAGACGAACCCCGGCGGGTCGGCGGCGAACCGTTGTGTCGCCCGGAACCGCCGCCACGGCGAGTCGGCGTCGCCGAGGCGGAACTCCCCCCGTTGTTCGAGACGAACCGACCGCGCGTACGGACGACCCTCCGTGAGGACCGTCTCGAAGTACCGACGGACGGGGTCCGGGAGGCCGGCCGCGTCGGACCGCGAGAACTCCCGACTCGGCCGCGACTCGGTGCCGTCGCGGAGTGCGTCCACGAGGCTCTGAATCTCTCGTTCGTACAGTGCCCTCGCCGCGGCACCCGTCGCCACGGCGACGGCCACCGCCGCGGACGCGATACCGGCGACGAACGACCGCCGCGTCGGACGCATCTCTTCGAGTTCCATACCCTCCGTTGGACCCCCGACGACTTCACTCTCGCAGGACGTTCGCGCGGTGAATCCCTCTGTTCTGACCTCGGCAACCGCGCTGAATACGGGACGCGAATCGGTCACCGACTCTTCGCTCACTCTGAGGGGACCGAATCGCTCAGTACGGGCCGGGATATTAACGGAACTGAAGCCGGTACATCCGCACATGAGTGTGGTCGGAAGTGACCGCGGCATCGGACTGGTCGAGGTGCTTCACGGGTCGGCATCGGAACCCGTTCTCCTGTTCTTTGCTCTCTTGACCCAACTCGGAGACGTCTGGTTTCTCTTCGTTTTGGGTGGTCTCCTGTACGTCGTCGGCGATCAGTTCCCGCGGTGGGGGATCGACCGGCGGCGTGGCCTGTTCGTTCTCGCTCTCTTGCTCACCTACGTGGCTCTCATCGGAGTGCTCAAGAACTTCTTTCTGCTCCCTCGTCCCCCCGGTGCGGGTGAGTCACCCGTCATAGCGTGGGTTCCGGTCGCCTTCCAAGGCGTGTTAGCTTCGATCGCGACCGGGTCGGGGCCCGGATTTCCGAGCGGCCACGCCTTCGGGAGCACTCTGGTTTGGGGCGGGTTCGCACTCGTCGTCTTCGGAGACGACGTCTCGCCGGGGTGGCTCGGAGCCGCGGCCGTCGTCGGTCTCGTCTCGCTCTCGCGACTCGTCTTGGGCGTCCACTACCTCGTCGACGTCGTGGTCGGCGCGGGTCTCGGAGCGGTGGTGCTGGGTGTGCTCTACGTGGTCGCCGACCGAGGCACCGCCCCCGCTCGGGTGCTCCTCGTCGCGGTCGGCGTCGGTGCTCTCGGACTCGTCCAGAGCGTTAGCTTCGAGAGCGTGGCCGCACTCGGAAGCGGCGTCGGCGGGTGGCTCGTCTGGCGCGGCATCGCCGATTCGACGCCCGCTCAGCCGTCGAATCGCCGGGAGGCGGCCGCCGGGTTCGTCGTGTACGGACTGGCAGGCGGTTTCTTCGCGGTGGTGTACGCCGTCGAACCGTCACTGATAGTCACGTTTTTCGGCTCCGCGGTCGCCGTCGGCGGAGCCGTCGTCGCGCCTCTGGCCGGTGAGAGACTCCTCGCTCGGTGAGGTGCGTGTGGTCAGAGCGGTCGTATTCGCCGACGAACGAGACGCGGGCGTTACTTCGCGGTCAGTTCAGCCCGGCGAGACGGAACGAACGACGCATCCGCGAGAGATGCATCCGCCGTATTCAGTACGCGACTGCTGTCAGCCGGATGGGGTTTCGACGGAGCCCCGCGTTCGTCCGTCGCCGGTCGAAAGCGGTCGTTCGACCGTTCGGCGGCCGCCTGCGTACTCGGCGAACCGTGCCTACTGCACGCATACAGCACACAGCTTTAACTAAAACCACATGATAATTCATCTCAATGGCCTCCGAGGAACGTCGGCCGGAGACGTGGAACGGGCACAATGCCGATAGCGTGGATTCGCACGGCTTTCAGGAATTTCAGGCGGCGGGCGACTACGCCGTCGAAGACGTGGCCGAGTACGCCGATTTGGCGAGTGACCTGCGGGACGCCGTCGCCGGCGAGGTACGGTTCGACGAGTACGCGCAGGTGTTGTACGCCACCGACGGGTCGATATACGGCGCGCGCCCCGCCGGAGTCGTCATCCCGCGCAGCGTGGACGACGTTCGAGAGGCGGTGCAGATAGCGTCCGACCACGGGATTCCGATTCTCCCGCGCGGGGCGGGGTCGTCGCTGGCGGGACAGACGGTCGGGCCCGGATGCGTCGTCATCGACTTCTCGAAGTACATGGACGGGGTGGTCGAGATAGACCCCGAAGGGCGGTCCGCGACGGTTCGACCGGGCGTGGTGCAGGACGACTTAGACGACAGGCTCTCGAAGCACGGACTGAAGTTCGCCCCCGACCCGGCCTCCTCGAACCGGGCGACGGTGGGCGGCGGCATCGGGAACAACTCGACGGGCGCGCACTCGGTCAGATACGGCATCACCGACGCCTACACGGACGAACTGCGCGTCGTGTTGACCGACGGGTCGCTGATCCACACCCGCGACGTGGTCGTCGATAGCGACGAGTGGGACGACATCGTCTCGAAAGACGACAGGGAAGCGCAGATATACCGGACCGTGCGCCGACTCGTCGAGGAGAACGAGGCCGAGATAGACGAACGGTATCCGGACCTGAAGCGGTGCGTCTCGGGCTACAACCTCCACAAGGTGATCTCCGAAAACGAGGCGGGCGAGACGGTGATGAACCTCACCAAACTGTTCGTCGGCGCCGAGGGGACTCTCGGCGTCATCGTGGAAGCCACCGTTTCGCTCGTGACGGTCCCCGAGGAGACGGCACTCGTGCTCTACGCGTACGACGACCTCGTGGACGCGATGGCCGCGGTGCCGGACGCGTTGGAGTTCGACGCCAGCGCGGTCGAACTGATGGACGACGAGGTGTTCCAGATGGCCGCCGAATCCGGCGAGTACGCCCAGTACGTCGAACCGATACCGGAGGGGACGGCGGCGACGTTGATGTTGGAGTTCGACTCCGAACTCCACGACGACTTCGAGGCGGCGATAGCGGAGGCGAACGATCACTTCCTCCGGGGCGAGGCGAGTCCCGACGGAACCGTCGCGGGCGGACGCGCGTTCGAGGCCGTCGAAGCCTACACCGAGGAGGCACAAGCCGACATCTGGAAGCTTCGGAAGGCGGCGATTCCGCTGTTGATGTCGCTCGAAGGCGACCCGAAGCCGTACCCGTTCATCGAGGACGCGACGGTGCCGCCCGAGGAGCTAGCCGAGTACGTCACCGAGTTCGAGGAGGTGTTGGAGACCCACGGAACGTCGGCGGCGTACTTCGCGCACGCCGGTAGCGGGACGCTCCACATCCGGCCCATCCTGAACCTGAAAGACGAAGACGGAATCGAGACGATGCGGGGGATAACCGACGACGTGACCGACCTCGTGTTGGACCACGGCGGCGCGTTCTCGGGCGAACACGGCGACGGACTCGCCCGGACCGAGTGGAACCCGAAGATGTACGGACCGGAGCTGTGGTCGGCGTTTCAGGACCTGAAGACGGCGTTCGACCCCGACTGGCTGATGAACCCGGGGAAGGTGGTGTACACCGACGAGAACCCGACGGACATGCGCGACCACCTCCGCTACGGGTCGGCGTACAGTTCGCTCGAACCGACGACGACGCTCGACTTCGACGACGAGGGCGGGTTCTCTCACCTCGTCGAACTCTGCAACGGATGCGGGACGTGTCGTCAGACGGGGTCGGACACGATGTGTCCGACGTACCGCGCCTCGAAGGACGAGGCGGAGACGACGCGGGGCCGCGCGAACATGCTCCGGGCGGCGATAAGCGGCGACCTCTCCGAGGACGAGATGTACACCGAACGGTTCCAGCGGGAGGTCTTGGACCTCTGTGTGGGCTGTAAGGGCTGTAAGAACGACTGTCCGACCGGCGTGGACTTAGCGAAACTCAAAGCCGAGGTCAAACACGAGTACCACGAGAAAGAGGGGTCGGGTCTCCGAGAGAAACTGTTCGCGAACATCGATACGGTGTCGAAGGTCGGAAGCGCCCTCGCGCCGCTTTCGAACGCGGCGTCGAAGGTGCCCGGCGCGCGGACGGTGATGGAGAAGACGCTCGGCATCGCGGAGGAACGCGAACTCCCGACGTTCACCCGCGACACGTTAGAGGCGTGGATGCGCCAACGGGACCCGGCCGTCCCCGAATCGGAGGCCGAACACCGCGTGTTGCTGTTCCCCGACACGTACACGAACTACTCGAACCCGCAGGTGGGCAAAGACGCCGTTCGCGTCCTCGAAGCGGCGGGGGTCCACGT
Source organism: Halopelagius inordinatus (assembly GCF_900113245.1). Lineage (NCBI taxonomy): Archaea > Methanobacteriati > Methanobacteriota > Halobacteria > Halobacteriales > Haloferacaceae > Halopelagius > Halopelagius inordinatus. The sequence continues at coordinate 242,766 of NZ_FOOQ01000002.1, read as the reverse complement.
CCGACTGGCCGAGAACGTCGGTCCGAGCGGTCGCGCGGCGTTCTCGCTGGGCTTTCTCGACAAGGCACGTCGGCGCGCCGCGCGTAACGCCGCCGAACTCGCGCCCTACGTCGAAGACGGGTGGGCCGTCGTGTTCGTCGAACCGTCCGACGCGGTGATGTTCCAAGACGAGTACCTCGACCTGTTGGACCGCCAGTCAGTCCGGAACGTCAGCGCCGCCTCCTACGGCGTGTTGGAGTTCGTGGACGCGTTCCGACTCGACGAGGAGTTCACCGCGGGGGCGGACGCGAGTCCGAGTGCGACGGCGGGCGGGCCGAACGCGGCAGTCGCTGACGGCGGACCGACGGACTCTCTGACGTACCACGGCCACTGCAACCAGAAGGCGCTGAACAAGGACCACCACGCCGTCGGCGTCCTCCGTCGGGTGGGGTACGACGTGGACCCCGTCGACTCCGGATGCTGCGGGATGGCGGGGTCGTTCGGCTACGAGTCGGAGCATTACGACCTCTCGCAGTCCATCGGGAAGATACTGTTCGGCAAAGTCGAGGAGAGTCGGGGCGAATCCGTCGTCGCGCCCGGCACGTCGTGTCGGACGCAACTCGGTGACCGCGAGGGGGCGGAGAAACCGACCCACCCGATACAGAAGGTGGCGGAGGCGGTGTCGAGGTGAGAAGCGACGCGCGCCGAACGGTGGTCTGACCCCGCGACGACCGGGTTCGGCGGGGCGTCCGCTTTCCCCACCCTTTTAGCCTATCGGGACGGCAGGTCACCGTATATCATGACCGATGCACCAGAGGTCGGAGAGCTGACACCGCCGGACCGCACGCTCATGGGTCCCGGTCCGAGCGACGTCCACCCGCGCGTCCTCCGCGCGATGTCCACGCCGTTGGTCGGTCACCTCGACCCCTCGTTCGTCGACATCATGCAGGAGGTACAGGAACTGCTTCGGTACACGTTCCGGACGGACAACGAGTGGACGATACCCGTCTCGGGCACCGGGTCGGCGTCGATGGAGGCGGCCATCGGCAATATGGTCGAACCCGGCGAGACGATGCTCGTCCCGACGAACGGCTACTTCGGCGACCGGATGGCGTCGATGGCCCGCCGCGCCGGGGGCGAGGTGGTCACCGTCGACGCCCCGTGGGGCAAACCGCTCGACACGGCGGCGGTACAGGACGCCTTCGACGAACACCAACCCGACGTGTTCGGCTTCGTCCACGCCGAAACCTCGACGGGCGTCAAACAGCCGAACGTCCCCGAACTGACCGACATCGCCCACAGCCACGACGCCTACGTCATCGCCGACACCGTCACCTCCCTCGGCGGCGTCGAGTTAGAGGTGGACGACTGGGGCATCGACGTGGCCTACTCCGGCCCGCAGAAATGCCTCTCCTGTCCGCCGGGCGCGAGTCCCCTCACGCTCAACGACCGAGCGATGGACAAGGTGCTCTCCCGAGAGGCGGAGCCTCGGTCGTGGTACCTCGACATCTCGCTTCTCGAAGGCTACTGGGGCGACGAACGCGCGTACCACCACACCGCGCCCGTCACGAACGTCTACGCTCTCCGCGAGGCCCTTCGACTGGTCGCCGAAGAGGGAATCGAGGAGCGCTGGGACCGGCACCTGCACGTCGCGGGCGCGTTGAAGGCCGCCGCGGAGGCGATGGGCCTCGGTCTCAACCCCGACGACGAGTTCTGGCTCCCGAGTCTGAACGCCGTCCTCGTCCCCGACGGCGTGGACGCGGGCGCGGCCATCGACTACCTCCTCGAACAGTACGACCTAGAAATCGCGGGCGGCCTCGGCGCACTCTCGGGCGACATCTTCCGAATCGGCTGCATGGGTCACTCCGCGCGGCCGCAGAACGTCGCGTTCCTCGCGACGGCGCTCGGCGAAGCGCTGGAAGCGCAGGGCGCGGACGTGGACGTGGAGGCCGGACTCGGCGCGATGCGCGACGCGCTGAATCGGTGAGTCGCTGAGTCGGCCTTCGGTACTCGGATTTAGACTCCGGCGGGCGACGCTTCAGAAGGCCTATGAGTCACCACCCGAACCTCGCGGTATGATTCGGGGGTCGAAAGCGGCCGCGCGACGCCGCGAACGACCGTCGCGGAGGGGCGACGAACGGCGCGGACTGCCGAGGGAGGCGACGGCGTGAGAGACGCCGACTCGCCGTCGGTGAACCGGCGAGCGTTCCTGCGGGCGACCGGCGTCGCCGCCGCGGGGTCGCTCGCGGGGTGTTCGACCGGCGGGAACGGGAATACCGCCGAGGGGACGACGAACGCCGTCGCGGACGAACGCGCCCGCGAGTTGGCCGAACGGTTCGCGCCGACGGTGTACTTCGACGCGAACGAGCGGTGGTTCCCGACCGACCCGCGGCCGTACGAGAGCGACGCCGAGGGACGAACCGTCGTCGACGGATTCGACGCGTTCGAGGGGTACACGCGCCGGAGCGACGAATTGGGGTCCCCGCCGGACCCGACGGTGTTCTTCCGCGCCGTCGAGTACGAGAACTCCCCACTCGCCGTCGTCCAGTTTTGGTTCTACTCCGCGTTCGACCAGTTCACCACCAACTTCCACTGGCACGACTGGGAGGTGCTGCACGTGTTCGTCGACACGGAGACGGACGAACCGCAGATGTACGTCGCGAGCGCTCACTCGCCCGCGGTGCCGAACAACGAGTACATCGACCCGGACCCGGAGACGGTGCCTCGGGTGCTCTCTGAGTTGGGGTCGCACTCCAGTACGATGTCGCTGAACGACAGAGCCGACAGTTTCCAGCGAGTGCCCACCGACGGACTGGCCGCGGACATCACGAACCGCGCGCTGGACGGCTTAGACGCGCTCACGGAAATTCCCGTGGCGTACGGGCTGCCGCGCGACGAGGGGACGAGGCTCCCCTACCTCGTTCCGGAACTCGACGGGCGCCCCCTCTACGAACACGACCGCCTCCCCTCCGTCGAGGCGTCGTCGCTGGTGGCGGACGAACTCACCGTTCGGTCGTTCGCCGACCTGACGTCGCCGCCGACGAACCTACCTCGACGCGAGACGGGCCTCGCGTTCGACTACCGCGGGCGAGAAACCGGGGCAGACGACGGGCGCGACGACGCCGCAACCGCCACCGTGGCGTACGACCTCGTTCCGACGGCGGAGGTAGAACACATCTCGGCGTTCGCGGGCCCCCGGTTGGGGTTCGAGTTCGCCGTTCCGCAGTTCGTCGAAGACGCGATAGAGAAACACATCACGACGACGGACCCCCCGTGGACCCAGACGAGATACGACGACCCGGCGACGGACATCACCGAACCGGTCCACCGGGCGACGCTCGCGGAACGCTACGAAGTCGTCGGCGAACCCACCGGGGTCAACTCCGTGATAGCGTCCGTCACCGAGGCGGTCCGGTCGGCGGACGCCCCCGACGACGAGGGGTTGACGACGGCGCGGCCGGCCGTCGAGGCGGTCGCGTTCCTCCAGAGCGACCCCGTCGCGGTGCCGACGTTCGGCGGTATCGCGGTGGTGCGCGACGTCGCGCCCGGCGAACACAGGCTGACGGTCAACGGCGCGGGGTTCGCCCCGCACAGCGAACCGGTGACCGTCTCCGGCGAGGACGACGCGACTCCGGCGGGCGCGGACGGGGAGATTCCGCTGGTCGCCTCGGGAGACGCGGTGAAACTCGGAATCGACGCCGACGGGACGGACGCCGACCTGACGAGACTCCGCGTCGAGGACGACTTCGCCGGAACGCTCTACGACGCGGCGATGGACGGCCCGGACGCCGTCTACGTCCACCGCGGCGGTGCCTTCACGGCCGAGGTCAGAGACGCCGAGGACGACGTCGGCGCGTTCCGGGTGAACCCCGGCGAGGAGTCGGCCGTCGACATCGACCGGCCCCGGACGGGGAAGGCGTCGTTGGCCGAGTACGTCGCCGACCTCTCTTCGGAAACCGCAGACGCCGTTCGCGCCGCCGCTCGCGACGACGCCTCCGGGTCGGCGAACGCCGTCGGGGGACTCGCACGCGCGCTCGAAGCGGTCGGTGCGGCGGCGGCCCGGGCGGCGGAGCGAGCAGACGCCGGCGACAGGGGGAACGCCGACAGAGCACTCGAAGCGCTCGATTCGAACCTCGAACGCGCCGCCGCGCGACTCGAAGACTCGCGCGACGGCCTCCCCGAACCGGTCGCGAAGGCGACCGAGAAGCGGTTCGGACAGGCCGAAAAGCGCGCGGCGCAAGCGCTCGACGCTCGGAAACTCTGACGACGGCGGACCGCTCCGCCGAAATATAATCTCGCGTACAAAAATCTGACTCGGCGAACACTTTAGATTCGAGGGTCCGTGTGTGAGACCATGAGTAGGGCGGACAGCATCCGAGTGTGCGACGACTGTATGGAACCGGCGGACGCCTTCGCACTGGTGGGCGACGAGACGCGACTGTCGATTCTGGAGGCGTTGTGGCGACTCGACGGACCGGCGCGGTTCTCCGACGTGCGAAACGAGATAGAGATGCGCGACAGCGCGCAGTTCAACTACCACCTCGGGAAACTCACGGGGCAGTTCGTGCGGAAGACCGAAGCGGGGTACGAGCTCAGAACCGCCGGGAGACGCGTCGTGCAGGCAATCCTCGCGGGGTCGTTCACGCAACACCCGCGCCGCGAACTGGAGATAGACGACCCGTGCATCCGGTGCGGCGAGATGCTGACGGCGCACTACGAAGACGAGATGCTCTGCATCGAGTGTCCCGCCTGCGGACACGGCCACGGGAAGTACTCGTTCCCGCCCGGCGGCCTTCACGGCAGAACCGACGCGGAGGTGTTAGACGCGTTCGACCAACGGGTCCGGCATCTCGACTGCCTCGCGAAAGACGGCGTCTGCCCCGAGTGTAACGGGCGCATGCAGACGCTCATCGAACGCGGCGAGGAGTGCTGTCTCGGCGGGAGTATCAGAGCGACGCACGTCTGTCGCCAGTGCGCCCACGAACGGTGCGCCGCCGTCGGACTGGCGCTTCTCGACCAGTCCGCGGTCGGCAGTTTCTACGCCGACCACGGGGTGACGCTCTCGGACGTCCCGTACTGGCGACTCGACTGGTGCGTCAGCGACGCCCCCGTCACCGTAGAAGAGACGGACCCGTGGCGACTCCGCGTCGATATCCGACTGGACGACGAGACGCTTCGCGTCACCGTCGACGGCGAACTCGACGTCGTGGAGACGAGACGCGAGTCCGCGCCGACGGCCTGAGACTTCCCCGCGTCTCGGAGCGAACGTATCACGTCCGCAACTGAAACGAGTATCAGTTGCCGCGGCTACAAAAATGTAATTCAGATTACAGTTATTGCGGCGGCGGCCGTCCGTATAGCCGTGATGAAACCGCTCCCACCGACTCCGGCCGTCGATTCGTACGACCGCACGGTTACGGCGAGCAGTCTCGTCGTCTCGTACCTCCTCGTCGCCGCGATTCCCGCCGCGTTGTGGGCCGTGAGCGAACCGGCGTCCGCCGCCGTCGTCGCGGCGATAGCCGTCGCGGCGGGGGCGGCGAGTCGCAGTGTCCGCCGTCTGCGGCGCGATTCGAGGCGGAGACGGCGTCTCTGCCTGCCGCACACGCCCGTCTGCGTCGAACTCTGACGCCGTCGCCGCCCCCGCTTGCGTCCTCCGCCGATTCGGGAAACTCGGGTCGCGTCCGGTCGCGGAGGGTCGACAGCCGAGACAGTCGCCCGAAGCAGTTCCATTATTTACCATCCCTTCGTGTGTCAGAGCGGACACAGATGCACATACTCACGGGAATGCTGAGTACGGCCGTCGCAACGCTTTTCGCAGTCGCCTCGACGGGCGCGGTGGGCGAAGCCCTCCGTCGCGCGAAGGGGACGCTGTCGAGAGACCGAGTCCGACTGTTCGCGCTCCTGTCGGCGACGATATTCGCCGCGCAGATGCTGAACTGGCCGATACCGGGCGGGACGAGCGCCCACTTCGTCGGCGGCGCACTCGCGGGCATCCTCCTCGGACCCGCCGCGGGCGTGTTGGCGATGACCGTCGTCGTCGGCGTCCAAGGCGTCCTCTTCGCCGATGGCGGACTCGTCGTCCTCGGCGCGAACGTCTGGAACATGGCCGTCGTGAACGTCCTCGTCGGCTACTTCGCGTACCGCCTCCTCGCGGACAGGCACGAAACCGCCGCCGTCTTCGCCGCGGGGACTGTCGGCGTCACCGCCGCCGCCCTCTTCGCCGGCCTCCAACTCGGGGCTTCGGCCGCCTTCGACTACCGACTCGTCGAAACCGTCTCGACGATGACGGCGACGCACGCCGCGTTGGGCGTCGTGGAGGGCCTCCTGACCGTCGGTGCGGTCCGGTTCTTCCGCGCGGCGGGCGCACCGGCCGCGTTCGACGTCGAGAGCGACGACGCGGAGGTGTCGGCGTGAACGCCGACTGGTCGCGGCGAACGCTCCTCCTCGTCGGAAGCCTCGTGGCGCTCTCGCCTCTGTTCGCGTGGGCCGCGGGCGTCGTCGGGTACGCCGAACCGATGGGGAACCTCGCCGCCCGGTTCGGCGCGGACGCGCACGTCTACCGGACGGTTCCGAGTCTGTTCCCCGACTACCGCGTCGCCGGATTCGGACCGTACGCCGGGACGTTCGTCTCCGGCGTCGCGGGCGTCGCCGTCACCGCCGCCGTCGCCTCGGGCGTCGGACAGATGCTCGCGGACCCGACGGAGCGGTAGACCGCGGGCCGAATCGAGCGGTTACGCGGACGAATCGCCCGTCCGGTCGCGGAGTTCCGTCCGTCGAATCTTCCCCGTCACCGTCTTCGGCAGGTCGTCGACGAACGTTATCTCGCGGGGGTACTCGTGGGCCGCGAGTTCGTCTCTGACGTGCTGTCTGATATCCTCTTTCAGGTCGTCGCTCGGGTCGGCGTCGTCGGTGAGGACGACGTAGGCTTTGACGATGTTCCCGCGTTCCTCGTCGGGTTTCGGGACGACTGCCGCCTCCGCGACGGCGGCGTGTTCGCCGAGTGCGCTCTCCACCTCGAACGGGCCGATGCGGTAGCCGGAACTGATTATCACGTCGTCCGCGCGCCCCTCGAACCAGAAGTAGCCGTCCTCGTCCATCTGCGCTAGGTCCCCCGAGAGATACCAGCCGTTCTCGAAACACTCCTCGGTCTTCTCGGGGTTCTGCCAGTACTCCGCGAAGAAACAGGGGTAGTCCGGTCGCTGGGCGATTTCGCCCGTCTCGCCGGGGTCGAGCGGTTCGCCCGTGTCGGGGTCCACGACGGCCGCCTCGATGCCGGGGAGCGGTTTGCCCATGCTTCCGGGGCGAATCTCCATCGTCGGGTAGTTGTTGATTATCATGTTCCCCGTCTCCGTCTGGCCGTAGGTGTCGTGGATGGTGACCCCGAGAGTGTCTTCGCCCCACTCGACGACGCCCGCAGAGAGGGGTTCGCCGATGGAGAGAGCGTGGCGCACGTCGAGACTCGCACCGTCGAACACCTCCTCGTTCGCGCGGAGCATCCGGTAGGCCGTCGGGACGGAGAAAAGCACGGAGACGGGGTACTCGTCCAGTAGGTTCGCCCACGTCTCGGGGTCGAACTCGCCCTCGTAGGTGAACAGCGTCGCGCCCCAGAACCACGCGCCGAGGGCGTTTATCGGGCCGGTCAGCCACCCCAGGTCCGCGGTGCTCCAGTAGCAGTCGCCGGGTTGCAGGTCCACGGCGAAGCGTTGGGTGGCGGCCACGCCCGCGACCCATCGGTGCTCGTGAAGGACGCCCTTGGCGGGGCCCGTCGTCCCCGACGTGTAGTAGAGCAAGGCGTCGTCCTCGCCGGAGGTTTCGGCGGCGTCGTACTCTCGACTCGCCGCCTCTGTCGCCTCGGCGAAGTCGACGTCGTCGGCCGAAGACTCGCCGTCACCCGCGGAGTCGCCGCCGACGACCACGACGTGTTCGACGGAGGGGACGTCTTCGAGGGCGCGTTCGACGGTGTCTCGGTTCTCCGCCGTCGTCACGACTACCTTCGCGTCGCAGTCGTCGAGGCGGTAGGCGATGCCGTCGGGGCCGAACCGTTCGTTGACGCTCCCCCACACCGCGCCGCGTTTCAGCGTTCCGACGAGAGCGACGTAGTGTTCCGGTCGCCGCGGCATGTACGAGAACACCCGGTCCCCCGACTCGACGAGTTCGTCTAAGACGTTCGCGAACCGGTTCGACCGCTCTCTGAGTTCCCAGAACGTCAGCGTCTCGCGTTCGCCGTCGGTCCCGGCGTAGTAGAGAGCGACCCGCGACCGGTCTGCGGCGTGTCTGTCGCACACCTCGTGTGCGATGTTCAACGATTCGGGGGCATTCCAGTCCGCCTCCGAGTAGATGTCGTCCCACTCGAAGGAGTCGCGGAGTTCCTCGTAATCCTGCAGGTTGTGTTCGCCGGACATGGTTCGGCCTCTCTCCGAATTGTAATCAATTTTTTATCATGATTCGAGAACGGGACGGGTGAAGGGAACGCGAGACCGCCGGACGCGACGCGAGTCGGCGCGGGCGGGGAGGCGTCGGTCGTTCTTCGCGGCCGACTCGTTCCGTCGAAGAGGGTTCTGTCGAACCCTCCCGCCGCGACGGTATCGGCGCGTCAGGCGGTGAACACCGGGACGTCTAACGACCCGACGACCCGGTTTGTGATCGAACCGAGAAGCGGTTTGTCGGGGTCCGACCGCCCCCGTTTGCCCATGACGACGAGGTCTATGTCGTGTTCCGCGACGTACTCGCCGATGGCCTCTATCGGCGTGTTCGACGTGACAGTCGTGACGCACTGGACGTCCGCGGCCGCGGCGAGTTCCGCGACTTCCGCGACGTACGCTTCTCCTTTCTTCTTCAGGCGGTTCCGCGTCTCCTTTATGTCGCTCGGTACCGCGACGTAATCGGCGTCGCCCATGTCCATCGCGTACAACACGTGCAGAGTCGCGCCGTTGCGCCGGGCGAACTTGATGGCCTGTTCGGCCCCTCTGCGGGCGGACTTGCTGCCGTCGGTCGGAACGAGGATGTCGTCGAAGTCGTCCGGTTCGTCTGGTTCGTCCATGGAGGCGATTCGACCCGCTGTGTGTAATTTTTGCCGGTAGTTCCCGCTCTCTGAGAGTGTCGTCGGTCGGAGACTGCCGGTCGGGAGATGTCGATAGCGCGTCCGTCGAACCGGGCCGAGAGCGTGGCGGTCGGTCCGACGACGGCGGAGAGGTGACCGCCGCGCCGCGGGTTCTCCGTACAGCGACGTGGAACTCAGCGGGGCGTCACGTCGGCGACGACCGGAAAGTGGTCCGAGGGGTAGTCTCCGTGGCCGTCGCCTTCCCCTCGCTTCCCGTCTCGTCTGTCCGTGAGCGTCGCCGTCAGCGACACGTCGCAGTCGCGGACGAACACGTAGTCGATTCGCTCCGTCGGGTCGCCGGTGAACCCGTGGAACGTCTTTTCCGGTCCGTGGTGACTCTCTCCGGCGAGCGTCGCGGCGTCCCGCAGGGGCGGCCCGTCGCGGCCGTCGTCGGCGACGAGGCGGCGGTACGGCTCCGAGTCGGGTTCGCAGTTGAAGTCCCCGCAGACGACTATCGGGCCGTCGAGTTCGCCCAGTCGTCGCCGGAGCACCGACGCGCCCTCCGCGCGCGCCTCCCTCCCGCCGTGGTCCAAGTGGACGCTCGCGGCGTGCAAGCGGTCGTCAGTCTCCCGTTCTCGGAGGGTTACCCGGCTGACGACGCGCGGGTAGTCCGCGTCCCAGCCGACGCTTCCCGGAACCTCCGGCGTCTCCGACAGCCAGAACGCCTCTCGGTCCACGCAGTCGAACCGCGTCGCGTCGTAGCCGACGGGGACGAACTCGCCGTCGTCCGCGCCGTCACCGGAACGCGGAGGGTTCCGGTTGTCCGCCGAGCGTAGTTCGGCGCCGTTGACGCGTTCGACGCCGAACCACTCGTACCGGTCGAGTTCGTCCCGGATGGCCTCGAACTGGTGGGAGAGCGGTTCTTGCAGACAGACCACGTCCGGGCGGTGATATCGGAGGAGGCGAACGACGGCGTCGCGGCGGTGCGGCCACGTGTCTCGCCCGTCGCTTTCCGTGTCGTAGCGGACGTTGAAACTCAGTGCACGGACGGACGAGCGAGGCATGTCGGCGGCAACGACGCGAGGGCACGTCAACCCCGCGGAACGTTCTCGTCTGGCGGGCTGTTCGCGCTTCCGGAACGTCCTTACGCGGGGGCGTCGAAGCGCGGGACATGAACCTCGACGTCCGGGAAGTCGCCGAACTCTCGCCCGACGAACGAGCGTCCCTCTTCGAACGCGACGCCGGCGTCGCGGACGTTCGCGGCGACGTCCGCGACATCGTCTCTCGCGTCCGCGAGGAGGGCGACGTCGCGGTGCGGGAGTTCTGCCGGGAGTTCGACGGCGTCGAAGTCGGCAACATCGACGTGACCGACGCCGCAGAACGCGCCTACGACGAGATAGACGACGACGTGCGAGAGGCCATCGAGACGGCCGCCGCGAACGTCCGCCAGTTCCACGAGCGACAGATGCCCGACGACTGGCGCGAGTCGTTCGACGGCGACGCGAACGGCGCGTCGGGAGAGAACGGCGCTCTCGGACGCCGCGAACTCGGCCGACGGTTCCGACCCATCGAACGCGTCGGCGTCTACGTCCCCGGCGGCACCGCCGCCTACCCGTCGAGCGTCCTCATGGGCGTCATCCCGGCGAAGGTGGCGGGGGTAGACCACGTCGCCGTCGCCACCCCGCCCGCCGACCCGATACACCCGGTGACGCTCGCGGCGATACACGTCGCGGGCGCGGACGCCGTCTACAGCGTCGGCGGCGCGCAGGCCGTCTCCGCACTCGCTTACGGCACCGAGACGGTAAAGGCCGTCCAGAAGGTGGTCGGCCCCGGGAACAAGTGGGTCACCGCCGCGAAAGCCGACGTCCGCGGCGACGTGGACATCGACTTCCTCGCCGGTCCTTCCGAGATTCTCGTCGTCGCAGACGAGACGGCCGACCCGGAGTTCGTCGCCGCCGACTTGGTGGCGCAGGCCGAACACGACCCGAACGCGTCCGTCGTCGCCGTCACCGCCGACGCCGAACTCGCGGCGGCCATCGGAGACGCCGTCGAGGCGCGGGCGGCCGACTGCGAACGCGCTGACGTGGTCGAGTCGGCTCTCTCGAACGACGCCTCGGGCGTCCTCTTGGCGCGGTCGATGTCCGAGGCGGTGCTGTTCGCAGAGGAGTACGCGGCCGAGCATCTCTCGATTCAGGCCGACGACGACGAGGCGCTCTTAGACCGCATCGCGAACGCGGGCAGCGTCTTTCTCGGACCGTACACGCCCGTCGCCGCGGGCGACTACGCCTCCGGAACCAACCACGTTCTCCCCACCTCCGGCGGCGCGAAGCGCTACGGCGGCCTCTCGGTTGACACGTTCCTGCGCTCTTCGACCGTCCAGCGACTCGACGAGGGCGCGCTCTCGAATCTCTCTTCGACCATCACCACTCTCGCGGAGGCGGAAGGACTCGGCGCGCACGCAGAGAGCGTCCGGACGCGACTCCGCGACACCGAAGACGAGTGACGCGATGACGCCCTCACGGCCCCGGCCGCCGGCGTTCGCAGACGCGTGTGAGGCCGTCCTCGCGGACCCGGACGGCGAGCACTCACTTTGTACGACGCTCGCGCCGTTGTACGCGCGGATGAGAGCCGGCGACGACGACACGCACGACGCCCACCGGCACGTCCTCGACGCGCGCCTCCCAGCGGACGTCTCGAACGTCCTCGAACTCGGGTGCGGAGTGGGCGAACTCCTCGCACGCCTCTCGGCGCGGTACGACGCCGTCGGCGTCGACGAGCATCCGGCGTTGCTTTCGTTTGCGGCGCTTCGGTCGCTCGACGTCGTTCTCGGCGACCCCGCTCGCCTCCCGTTCGGTGGGCGGTTCGACGCGGTCTGCGCGTTCGACTACCGCTTCGCGCACGTCCCCCTCGCCGACTTCTGTGCGGCCGCCCGCGAGTCGCTCCGACCGGGCGGTATCTTGGTCTTCGACGCGCCGTCCGACGCCCGCGCCGCGGAATCGTCCGGGGTCGAAACCTTCCGGGACGCCAGATACCAACTCGAACGCGCGGTGGACGTGGCGCCGGACCCCCTCGTCGTCCGCGCCGACTACCGCGTCACCGACCGCCGAACCGGCGCGACGGCGACGACGACGGAACGAACGCGAGTACGGACGTACGACCCCGGGTCCGTCCGCACCGTCCTCCGCGACGCCGGGTTCGGAGACGTGGAGGTGTCCGCCGACGTGGGCGGCGACGGGGCGTTCGTCGCGAGTGCGGTCCGGCCGGTGGAGACGGGCGAGTGAGCGTCTGACGGAGCGAGACGCCTCGCTCCGTCGTCGGTGGGGGACCGCAGAGACAGAAGAAGGCTCGCGTCTACAGGGTGGCGTGTCGAACCGCGTCCGTCGCTTCGACGGCGTGCTGTGCCGTCTCGGTGCCGGCGGTCGGTACGACTCGGTTCTCCTCGTACGCGTACTCAAGCACGCCGACTTCGTCCAGTTTCGGCAGGTGGTTGTGGTGGAGTTCGATTTTCGCTCGCTCGACGTCCGCTACGCAGACGTCGTCGCGCGAGACGTCCGCTACCTCCGCGACGACTCGCGTCGCGAGGAAGGTGAGGTCGACCGCACCGCCGATGTCGCCGAGAACGCCGACGACGGCCCGTCGGTGGTCGTCGGCGAGAACGGCGCGGTACCCGTCGGATGCGTGCCCGGAGGTGACGTCTTGTCTTACTGCCATTGTTACCTGTACGGACGTATCGTATCCCCGAAAGACGTACGCCTAAAGAGTTTGGCGACGTGGCGAATGTCTGTCAGCTTCAGACGTTCTCCGTCGGGTGGCGATTCGACCGGTGAGCGAGCCTCGGGGCCGGACCGACTCCGGCGAGCGTCGGCGTCAAGGTTAACACCGTTGGCCTGGTACGGACACGCATGAGTACCGAATCGGCCGAGAGTGGGTCCGGTTCCCGCATGACGGTCACGGAGTCGGCCGCCGAGGAGGCGTGTCGCCTCATGGAGTCCGAGGGGATGGACACCGACGTGAGCGGTCTCCGACTGTTCGTCCAACAGGGGGGCTGCGCCGGCCTCTCCTACGGGATGCGGTTCGAGGCCGAACCCGAAGAGGACGACGCAGTCGTCGAACAGCACGGACTCCGCGTGTTCGTCGACCCCGCGAGCATCAACTACATCGGGGGTTCGACCCTTCAGTTCGAGGGCGGCCTACAGGGCGCGGGCTTCCACGTCGAGAATCCGAACGTCGTGAGCGAGTGCGGGTGCGGCGAATCGTTCCGGACGTAGTCCGAGCAGAGGTCACGCATAAACCTCCGGCCGCCGAACGGACTGGTATGGAGACCGAACTGGAGCGAGTGCGAACCGACGACGGAGAGACACTGTTTCTCGACCGCAGCGACGCCGACCGCGGAGGGAAGGGGCCGTTCTACGCCGTCTACGTCGACGCCGACAAGGAGGCCCGGTGGGGCTACTTCTGCGACAACTGCGGCTCTCTCGACAACGCGATGGACACGATGGGCCGCATCGAGTGCAACGTCTGCGGGAACATCAGAAAGCCGGACGAGTGGGACGCCGCCCACGAGTGAGTCTCGGCGGCGTGACTCTCAGTGCGGTGTGGCAAACCGTAGCAAGATTTATGCCCCGAGGAGTGGTACGACCGAGTACATGCCCCCTGTCAGCATGCCTCCCGCGGAGGAAGCCCGGTCGATATTCAGTAGACTGGGGTACACCGTCTCGGGCGACGGGTCGGAGTTCGTCGCCGAGCGAAAGTGGCGGTCGGTCCAAGTGACCGCGCTCGACACCGATACGGTGGAGTTGCGACGACGAGCAATCGCGGACGGCGGGTCGCAGACAGCCGACGGCGACGGCTATGGCCTCCGCTGTTTCGTCACGTGGAAGGAGGCGACGGGGAATCTCACGGACGGACTGAAGAGCGCCGACACCCCCTTCGAGTGGGCGGTCATCGGCGTCGACGACGGCGGCAACTACGACGTGGTTCACCGCGAAGCGCGCTGAGAGCCATCCGGTAACTCTTTTTCGTCGAGCGAGTCAACGTCACGTATGTCAGACACCGGACTGCGTAGCGTCGTCGAGAGTCGGCGCGTGAACGCGACGCTCGGGTGGGTTCTCGTCGTCGCCCTCGTCGGCGTGAGCGGTGCGCAGTTCGGCGGGGGCGACCTGGAGTGGGCGGGCTTCGGCGCCGCCGTCGCCGTCATCGCCGTCGTTCCCGCTCTCGCCCGCCGCGACCCGAGCGCGATGCTCCCGTGGGAAGTGCTCTTTATCGCCGCGTTGCCGTTTCTCGGGCGGACGCTCGTCGTCGGCGAAACCGTCGGCGGGATGACGTTCTCCGGGCGAGTGCTCACCTACGTCGCCGTCGCCGCAGTCGCTCTCATCATCGCCGTCGAACTCGACGTGTTCACCGCCGTCCGGATGAATCAGACCTTCGCGCTCGTGTTCGTCGTCGTCACGACGATGGCCGCCGCGGGCATCTGGGCCGTCGTTCGGTGGCTTTCGGACGTCCTCCTCGAAACCGCGTTCCTCTACGACGGCCGGTCCGAGGCGGTCATAGAGGAGATGCTGATGTGGGACTTCGTCGCCGCGACGGTGGCGGGCGTCTTCGGCGGCGTCCTCTTCGAGTACTACTTCCGCCGACGCGCCCACCTCGAACGACGGCTCCCGGAGACCGAACGCATCAGCGACAGAGAGGCGCGGGACCGAGAGGAGACCGCGCCATGAAGTGGCGGGACGTCTTTCACTTCGACCTCTCGTCGGGCCAGGAACTCGTCGCGGTGGGCGCGATGCAGACGGCCCTCGTCGGGTTCCTGTTCGTCGGTCTCTGGACGCTCAACGTCGGCGTCTTCGTCAACACGCTGTTCGCACTCGGCGTCACCTTCCTCCCCGGCCTCTTCGAACACGACTACTCGGTACCGCTCGACGCCGGACTCGTCCTCTGGATAACCGGAGCCGTCTTCCTCCACGCGTGGGGGACGGTCGGTCTCCCCGGAATCGGCAGTTTCTACGCCAACGTCTGGTGGTGGGACCACCTCACGCACACGCTCTCTGCGACGCTCGTCGCCGCCGTCGGCTACTCCGTGGCCCGCGCCCTCGACGAACACACGGAGAGCATCTACCTCCCGGACCGGTTCATGTTCGTCTTCATCCTGCTTTTCGTCGTCGCCGCGGGCGTCTTCTGGGAAGTCGTCGAGTTCCTCATCGGCCTCGCGGCGGGGCTGACGGGAGCGGACGCCGTCCTCACGCAGTACGGCCTGCGCGACTCGATGATGGACCTCCTTTTCAACACCGCGGGCGGCGTCGTCGTCGCTCTCTGGGGGAGTAGCCAACTCAGCGGCGTCGTCGAACACCTCGTCTCACGACTGGACTCCTCGCGCCCCCGAAACGGGTGAGGCGTCGCCGCAGTCGTCCGAATCGGCCCCCGCTATTTATCATGACAGAAAGACAACAGCGTCTCGTACATGGTGTTCAAGAAGATAACACTCATCGGTCGCAGCGAGGAGAGTTTCGACAACGCGGTCGACGACGCGATAGACCGCGCCGAAGAGACGCTGAACAACGTCAAATGGCTCGAAGTGGACGAACTCGGCGTCGAAATCGCCGCCGTCGATACTCCGGAGTACCAAGCCGAGGTTACGGTGGCCTTCGAACTGGAATCGCCGAACGCGTAACCCGACCGCCGACGTCCGCGTCCGCGTCCGCGTCGGCGGAGGCGGGTCCTTCGGACGTAACCGACGAATTCATTTCTGTCGCCCGGCCACGAGGGGTAGATGCCGCGTCTTCTCCACTACTCCGACATCGAGAACGTCTACGACGACCCGGTTCGAGCCGCCCGTCTCGCCGGGCGCATCCGCGAACTCGACGGCCCGGACGCTCTCGTCTGCGGGACCGGAGACAACACCTCGCCGGGCGTGGTCGCTCTCGTCGACAGAGGACGGCAGTCGCTCGATTTCTTCGACGCGGTCGGAACCGACGTCGAGACGTTCGGCAACCACGACTTCGACTACGGCCCGACCGCGACCCGTTCGCTCGTCGCGGACGCGCCGCAGACGTGGGTCTCCTCGAACGTCTACGAGGACGACGGACGGCGGTTCGCCGCGGACCACGTCGAACCGTTCGTCGTCCGAGAGAGAGGGGGTGACCGCGTCGGGTTCTTCGGCGTCACCGACCCCGCGACGCCCTCGCTCACTCCGATGGCGACTGACCTCGACTTCGAGGGGCCCTACGAGGCGGCCGAACGCGCCGTCTCGGCGCTCCGCGACGAGGGGGTCGAGTACGTCGTCGCCCTCTCGCATCTCGGCGGCGGCGACGACGAACTGGCCCGCCGGGTGGACGCCGACGTCGTCCTCGGCGGCCACGTCCACTCCGAGCGCCGTGAGCGCGTCGCTGGCACGCTTTTGCTCCGCCCGGGCGTCAACGGCCACGCCATCTACGAGGTCGAACTGAGCGACGACGGCGCGACTGCGACGCGACACGAGACGGCGGACGCCGAACCGATGCAGTCCGTCGCGGCGGGACTGCGCGGCCGAATCGAAGCCGCCGGACTGGACGAAGTCGTCGCGACGGTGGAGACGCCCATCGAACGGTCGGACCAGACCGTCCACCGCGGCGAGTGTCGCGTCGGCAACTTCGTCGCTGACGCGTACCGGTGGGCCTCCGAAGCGGACGTCGGAGTTCAAAACAGCGGCGGCATCCGCGACGGCCCCGCGATAGCGGGCGAGATGACGCTGAAAGACTGCATCAGCCTCGTTCCGTTCGAGGAGCCTCTCGTCGTCGTCGAACTCACCGGCGCGGAACTCCGGCAGGTCCTGCGCGAGTGCTCGTCCGCGGCGGTGGATTTCGGCGAACCCGACTGGTGGCACGGACACGTAAGCGGCGCGTCGTTCGCCGTCGACGAGGCGGGAGAACTCGTCGACGCGCGCGTCGGCGGCGACCCGATCGACCCGGAGGCGCGGTACACCGTCGCCACCCCGAGCTACGTGCTTCACTCGGACCACGAGTTTCCGACCATAGACGAGTCACACCGCGCCGGCGAGGGGGACATCCTCCACGACGTGCTCGCGGCGTACGCCCGCGAGTGCGGCGTCGACCCCGAAATCGAGGGCCGAATGCGCCGCGTGTCGGGCGCGGCGGCGGACGACGACTGACCGTTGGGGTGCTCGTCGAAGGGGAAAAGTTGAGAACGGGCGGGCGCATTCATTAATCGATGACGCGAGTGGTAGTCCCCGTCCGGTACCCCGTGACGAAACACTCCGAAGCGACGCTGAGAGAGGCCGTTCGCGTCGCGACGGAACGAACGGCAGAGCTGACCGTCCTCCACGTCGACCTCTACCAACAGAACCGGGGGGTGACGCGCGCCGAACTCAAACGCGCGGTGGAGCGTCTGTTCGGGTCCCTCGAACGGACGCGGTACGTCGTCCGGCGGGGGTTTCTGGTCGAAGAGACGATTCTCGAAGAGGTGGCGGCCGAACAGGCGGATATCGTCGTCATCGGGTCGAAACAGGCGAGTCGGTGGCGACGCATGCTCCGACGTTTCCTCGACGACCCGGACATAGAGACGTACCTCCGACAGAAACTCGACTGCACCGTCATCACGGTGCAACCCGAACAGGTCGCCAACGACTGACCGCCGCCGTCGGTGACCCGACGAGAGCGGGCTCGAATCGAGGAGCGGTCGGTCGGCGGGTGGGGCGAACCACTCTGGGGTCTTTTCGGTCTCGAATCACCGGTCGCGACCCGTCGGGTCGCCCTCGTCGGCGTCCTCGCGGGTTCGGCGGGCGTCGACTCGGCTGCCGTCGCTCGGACGGGAGTCTCGGCCCTCGTCCGACGACACCTCCGTCCGGAGCGTTCCGCTGGTGTCGTCGAAGAACATGTGCTGGTGGGGGTACGCTATCTCGACGGGTTCGGAGTCGAGCTTGCTCCACAGTTTGGTCTGGAGGCGAGAGCGGACCGTCAGGAGTTTGTACGGCTTCTTCGCCCAGTACCGGAGGGTGATGAGGACGCCGTGGTCGCCGAACTCGTCGATGTACGCCGTCGGCCGCGCGGGGTAGCGGGCGCTTCCGATTCTGATGTCCGGGCCGCCTTGGATGATGTCGTCGACGTTGCTCGCGGCGTCTTCGAGGAGCGTCCGCGCGCGTTTCACGTCGGACTCGTACGTCACGAGGAGGCCGAGACTGAGGCGGACGCGCTCGTCCTCGGCCGAGAAGTTCGTCACGAACCGCTCTCGCATGTTCGAGTTCGGGACGACGAGCGAGGTGTTGTCGAGGGTGTACATCTTGGTGTAGCGGATGGTTATCTCGTCGACGAACCCCCTGCGTCCGTCTTCGAGTTCGATCATGTCGCCTATCTCGTACGGTTCGTCAGCGAGGATGAACAGGCCGCTTATGACGCTGCCGACGATCGGCGCGAGGACGATACCGAGGACGGCCGAAAACACCGTCACCGAGAGGACGATATCGCCGAACTCGAACCCGAGGAGGTTGACGGCGACGGCGACGGAGAGCGCCATCACCGTCCCGCGAATCAGGCGAAGAACCGTCTGCGCGACGCTCTGTCGGCGGAACCGCCGGGCGACGCGACGTCCGAGCAACCGGCTCGCGTACTGCGAGAGGGCGTACCCGGCCACGAGGACGATGGCGGCGGCGACGTACTCCCACCCCGGAACGAAAAGCCACTCCGGAAGGACGTTCCCCAACGCTTCGCCCGCGGTTCCGGTCGGCGTCTCGGCGGCTCCGGCGGGTGCGCCCGCCGTCTCCGCCGTCGTCGTCCCCGCGGTTGTACCCGACTGCATATATCGATTATCTCCTCACCACCGGGAGAAAAAGGCCCGCACTCGGCGACGGGGCGGCGCGGCTGTAATCGAGGGTACCGATAAGTCGGTGCTCGCTCTACCTAGCCCCATGTTCGGTCGCTCGAAGCAGTCGCCAGACTTCCGCATCACCCACGACAGCGACCCGAGCGAGACGCTCCTCGTCGGCCTCTCCTCGTTCGGGTTCGCGGGACTCACCGCCGCGGACTACCTCGTGAATCATCTGAACCTCGAACAACAGGGGCACCTGACGGTCGAGGGTCTCCCC
The DNA here is from genome assembly GCF_900113245.1 of Halopelagius inordinatus. Lineage (NCBI taxonomy): Archaea > Methanobacteriati > Methanobacteriota > Halobacteria > Halobacteriales > Haloferacaceae > Halopelagius > Halopelagius inordinatus. The sequence goes on along the minus strand of NZ_FOOQ01000002.1, from coordinate 223,678 downwards.
GCGATTACACCGTTCGAAGACGGACGGCCGCGTCACCACACGCGACTGTTCTCGCGGGACGATTTGGACGTGACCGTCCTCGTCGGCGACCTGTTCGTCCCCGCCGCCGTCGGGCAGACGTTCGCCGACGCCATCGCCGAGTGGACGGCCGCGAACGGCGTCGAAGAGATAGGCGTCCTCGCGGGCGTCCCCGTGCCGCACGGACCCGACGGCCACCAGACGTACTTCGTCGCCACCGACGGCTATCGGGAGCGACGACTCGACGACAGCGACGTCCGACCGATGGGAAAGGGGTTCCTCGACGGCGTCAACGCCGCACTCGTCGAACGAGGGTTGACCTCGCCGCTCGAAGTCGCCGTCTACGTCACGCCCGTCCACGCGCAGGCGCCGGACGTCGAGGCGTCGATTCGACTCGTCGAAGCCGTCGAGTCGGTCTACGGCCTCGGCATCGATTCCGCCCCACTGGAGGCGTTCGCGGCGGAGGTGCGCCAACACTACAGCGAACTCGCAGAACGGATGCAGGAACGGGAGGGGGAACTCCCCGAAGACCGGATGTACATGTAAACCTTCATCTGGGACCGTTAACTACCACGGTGTTCCGGAAACCGGTGCTACTCGAACCATAGTAAACACCAAGGCCCCCGACGAAGAGAACAGTGTATGGCAGACGACCTTCGGTTGACGATGGAACGCGTCGGGGACCGATTCAATCTCGGGGAGTACGAGATAGACGCCTATCTCGCGGTCCTCGAACACGGCGAACTCACCGCATCGGAGATCGCGGACCGAACCGACATCCCGCAACCGAGAGTGTACGACACCGTCCGGAGTCTCTCGGACCGGGGACTGGTCGAACTCCGCGAGTCCAGACCGATGAAGATAGTCGCCGTCAACCCCGAAGACGCGTTCGGCAACATCCAGACGTCGCTCGGCGAACTCATAAACGAACTCGAAGCGCGGTACACCGCGCCCGCCCGCGACACCGAGGCCGTCTCGTTGGTGAAGTCGCGGTCGACCATCCTCCGCTACATCGAGGAGATAATCGACAACGCGGAGTACGAACTCGTGCTCTCGGTGACGCCGGACCTCCTCCGTCGCTTCCGCGACGACCTCGCGGAGGCCATCGACGGCGGCGTCAGCGTCGACCTCCTCGTGACGCCCGCGGCGCGCGCGCCGTCGCCCGAGGAGTTCGACTACCTCGAAGTCGCGACTCGCGCCCGCGCCCGACGCGGTATCACGACGCCCGTTCTCGCCGTCGCGGACGGCGAATACTCCGTCTACGCGACGCAGGACGCCCTCCGCGACGACCGGGACCGCTACGGCGTCATCTTCAACCGCTCTGCGCTCGGCTTCCTCGTCTCGGGCTTCTTCGGGACCGTCCTCTGGACGACGGCCGAGACGCTCGCGACCGACGGGAAGCGCCGCCCGTTCCCGCGCCGGTACGCTTCCGTCCGCCGCGCCGTGAAGGACGTCCGCGAACTCGACGGCCCGTTCTACGCCTCCGTCGCGGGCAGAGACATCGAGACGGGCGACCCCGTCGTCGTCGAGGGGCGCGTCCACCGGACGGAGTTCGAAGAGTCGGAGGAAGTCGCCTCGCTGGAAGTCGAGACGGAGGAGGGCGTCGTCTCCGTGGGCGGACTCGTCGCCGCACTCGAAGACGTCGAAGCCCAAGAGATTCTCCTCGGACGCGACTCGGTGCCGGACCGAGACAGTATCGTCTGACCGCGGCCTACCGTTCGGGTCCCGCTTCCTCTTCGGTCGCCTCGACGTCCGCGTCGTCGAACTGGTAGACGACGGCCCCGCACGAGTCACACGCTAACACCTCGTCCGTCGGCGAGGCGTAGACGCTCCCCGGCCCGCCGCAACACCCCGCCGACGCCGTCGTCTCGACGACGTCGCCGCCGCAGTCCGGGCACGTCTCGACGAACATCCGAAGCGGCGTCGTCGCGTGCGCGCGGAACCGTTCCGGCACGTCGGCGTCAGCGAGTGCGCGAACCGCCGCCGCGTCGGCGATACCGTGGGTTCGCGAGAGCCATACGGCGCGCGTCGGCCCCTCGATGCTCAGTCCGCCGTAGGCGTGTTCGCCGTCCGCCTCGAACGGTGCAACCTCGGCGACGACGGCGGCGAGTTCGTCGTCTCCGCGTTCGCGGAGCGTCGCCATCTCGCGGTCCCAGGACGCGCGGAACTCCGCGGAGAGTTCGAGTGCGCCGTCGGGTGCCGCTTCGAGAACGCCCGCGTCGAACAGCACTCCGAGGAGTTCCTCGCCGTCTACGTCCTCGTCGTCGGTCAGGTCGTCCGAGCGACGGGTCTGGTCTCCGTCTCCGGCGTGCGGGAACAGCGACGACAGACCGAGTTCCGCGACGAGGCGCGGCGCGAACTCGGGCGTCCCCGGCACGACGTACCCGCGGAGGTAGATGAGTGCGGTTCCGACGCCGAGGACTGCGACGCCGACGGGAGTGAGGAAACCGAAGACGCCCGCGAGGGCGACGACGACGAACGCGTTCACGACCGTACACGGCCAGCACCGTCTGTCGCCCGTGTACTCGGGCCGACGGACTGCGTCAACTATCGACATAGCAGACTGTGGATGGGCCGAACGCTTCAGCCTTTCCCGACGGGACGACGAGAGAACGGTCGGTCGCGACGGAAAGCGGCCAGAGAACGGAGAGTCGCGGCGGTCAGTCGTCGCTCGGAGTCACTTCGGGAATCGTACTCGTTCCGTCGAGTCGCACCGCCCGCCCCGTCTCCGAGGACCGGTAGATGGCGTCGATGACGCGTTGGACTTCGAGACCCTGTTCGGGCGTGTTCACGCCGGGCGCTTCGCCGAGTTCGACGGCCTCCAGGAATATCTCCTGTTCGGATTTGTGGGTGTCGTTCGACTGCGTCTCGACGTCGCTCTCGGTGAGGTGGTTCCGTCCACCCACGCCCGACTCGTAGAGGGTCAGGTCGTGGCTGCCCCGGTCGAACAGTGCGCCGGCGTCCGTCCCGCGGAGGAAGAACTCGTCGTTCGTCGGCCGGTTCGTCGCCCACGCGACTTCGAGCGAGATGGTCTTGCCGCCCTCACACCGGATGAACGCCGACGCGGAGTCGTCCACGTCGAACCCCTCGGGGCCGACGTCTTCGCCCCACATCTCGACGAACGCGTAGTCGTCGCGGTTCCCGAACTGCGAGCGAGTGACCGCAGACACCTCCTCTATCTCCGGGAAGTCCAAGAAGAAAAGCGAGAGGTCGATGGCGTGGACCCCGATGTCGATGACGGACCCGCCGCCCGCGATGTTCTCGGACGTGAACCACGACCCCCGGCCGGGGATGCCGCGTCGGCGCATGTAGTTGGCTTCGACGTGTTGGAGGTCGCCGAACCGGCCCTCAGATTGGTAGTGTTTTATCACTTCCACCGGGCTTCCGAACCGGTTGTTGAACCCGACCATACAGAACCCGTCGGCGTCGTCCGCGGCGGCGACGATGTTCTCCGCGGATTCGAGCGAATGCGCGAGCGGTTTCTCTAAGAGGACGTCCAGACCGGCCTCTAGGGCCGCGACTGCGTACTCTTCGTGGAATCTGTTCGGCGTGGTGATGATGACGGCGTCGACGTCTGCGAACAACTGTCCCTTCTCTTCGTAGGCGTTGACGTCGTACTTGTCGGCGAACCGGCGGCGGGCGTCGGATTGGATGTCGAGCCCCCCGACGAGATTGGCCCCGAGTTCGAACAATCTGTCGGCGTGGTAATGCCCGATATTGCCGAGGCCGATAATACCGACGCGTACCGAGGTCTCGGAATTCATGATGCAATCATTTACTACTCGTATTGTTAAGTGACTCGTTCCATTCTGGGGTTATCGGTCGAGGCTGAACGAACTCAGTAGAGCTGTTTTTCGCGCTCTTCTCGTTCCTCCTCTCGCTCCTTTTCTTCTTTGAGACGGCGGCGGCCGCGGATATACTGTTTGGTCTTCGGGACGATGGTGTTCTTCAGGTCGAGTGCGAACGACACGATGCCGTACGCCCAAAAGAAGAACAGAACCGTCATCCCACCGAGGTAGAGCCAACCGAGTTCGTTGACCATACGTACCGAACGGGTTGGTGGCACTTATCGTGCCGGGTCCCTCTGGCGTCAGTCGTCTCCTTCCGCGGGCGTCTCGTCCGCACTCGTGGCGGGCATCTTCGAGGTGATGCCGTGGACGATGGCCTCACCGGAGTTCGTATCGAAGAGGTGGACGCGAGAGCGGTCGAGAACGACGTCTACGTCCTCGTCCTCTTCGATATCCGAGTCGGGGTCGACGCTCATCAGCAGTTGGCCAGCGAACGCGTCGCCTGCCATGTCGTCTAGGTCCGTCCCCGCCTCCTCGTCTAAGAGGAGGTAGACGAATATCTCGTCGCCCATCGGTTCGAGCACGTCGGTTTTCGCGTCTATCACCCGCGTCGGCGTCGAGATTTCGGAGTCCCGCGTCAGGTAGACGTCCTCGGGGCGGATTCCGAGAGTCACCTCGTCGCCCACCGAGAGGCCGTGGTCCGCGGGGTCGAACTCGACTTCGACGTTCTCGCCGTGGAAGCCGTTCTCTCTGACTTCCCCGTCTACGAAGTTCATCGCCGGAGAGCCGATAAAGCCCGCGACGAACAGGTTCTTCGGTTCGTTGTAGCAGGTCAACGGCGGGTCTATCTGCTGGAGTTCACCCGAGTCGATGACCGCGATGCGGTCGGACATCGTCATCGCCTCCGCTTGGTCGTGAGTGACGTAGATGATGGTCGTGTCCAGTTCCTTGTGGAGTCGCTGGAGTTCCGTCCGCATGTGGACGCGGAGTTTCGCGTCGAGGTTCGCGAGGGGTTCGTCCATCAGGAACACTTCGGGGTTGCGGACGATGGCGCGTGCGATGGCGACGCGTTGTCGCTGTCCGCCCGACATCTCGTCGGGCATCCGGTCGAGCATCCCCTCCAACTGGACGATGTCGGAAGCGCGTTCGACCCGTCGGTCTATCTCCTCTTTCTCGAAGTCGCGGAGGCGCAGACCGAACGAGATGTTGTCGTAGACGTCCATGTGCGGGAACAGCGCGATGTTCTGGAACACCATCGCGATGCCGCGGTCTTTCGGCGGCAGGTTCGTCACGTCGTGACCGGCGATGAACACCTTCCCCTCCGTGGGTTTGGTGAGGCCGGCTATCATCTCCATGGTCGTGGACTTCCCACACCCGGAGGGTCCGACGAGGCAGACGAACTCGTTGTCCCTGATTTCGACGTTCATGTCGTCGACGGCCGTTACGTCGGCGTAGCGTTTCGTTACGTGTTCGAGTTTGACTTCTCCCATTGTATTACTCCTTGAGTGCTCCGGCGGTTAGTCCGCTGACGATCTTTTCCTGTGCGATGATGACGAGGATGGCGACCGGGAGGACCCCGACGATGCTCGCCGCCGCCATCAGGTTGTAGGGCGTGTCGAACTGCCCTTGGTACTTCAGGATGCCCGCGACGATTGGCGCCCACGAGTTCGCCTCCCCGTTGTTCATGAGGAACGAGAAGAAGAACTCGTTGTACACGCTAATAAACGTGAGGACGCCCGCGGTGGCGACCCCCGGCGCGGAGAGGGGGATGATGACCCGGAACAGCGCTCCGAGTCGCGTCGTCCCCTCGACCCGCGCCGCGTCCTCTAACCCGTCGGGAATCTGCCCGTAGAAGGTCGTGAGGATGAAGATGGAAAGCGGCATGAACAGCGCGCTAAACGGGAGCACCATCGGTGCCGGCGTGTTGAACAGGTCCGGACTGGAGATGGTGAGCGGTCCCAGCGAGACGGCGAGGTTGCCGGTGAAAAGCTCGAACAGCGGCAGGAAGAACGCCGCCGGCGGGAAGTACGATATCGCCAGGATGGCGAGCATCAGCACGGACTTCCCGGGGAATCGGAGGCGTCCGAAGACGTACCCCGCGAGGCTGGCCAACAGCAACACGATGACCGTCGTGGCGATGCCGAGCACGAAGCTGTTGAACATGAACAGGTGGAACGGCACCCGCTCGAACATCAGAACGAACACCTCGGGGTTGAACCCCTTCGGGACCAGCCCCATGTTCGAGATGAGGTTGTTCGGCGTCAGCGCGAGCACCAACAGCCAGTAGAACGGGAACAGCGTGGTCACCAAGAAGAAGAACGTGGCGACGTAGAACATCGCTCTGTACGCCCGTTTCGGGTTCTTGATGACTTTGCCGACCCACCGTTCGAGCGGACCCCTGGAGATGTCCGCGTCCTGCGCCGTCCCAACGTTCGTTCCGCCGTCAGTTTGTTTCTTTCCGGGCATGGTCAGAACCCTCCTTCAGCGTCCGCGAACTTGACGATGTAGACGGAGACGACGATGCCGATGAGCGCCGCCGTGACGAACGCCACCGTCGCGGACGTGGCGTACAATGAGTTGTTGAACGTCGACACCACGAGACACGACAGCGAGGGCACGGTCGTACACCCCGCCATCGTCTCGATGATACCGTACACCCGCATCGCCGCGATGGTGCGGAACAGCATCGCGACCAGCACCGTCGGCAGGATGAGCGGGAAGGTGATCATCTTGAACTGCTGCCACTTCGTCGCGCCCGACACCTTCGCGACGTCGTACAGAGACCGGTCGATGCTCTGCAGACCCGCGAGGATGAGAAGCGCCATGAACGCCGTCGTCTTCCAGACGTCGGCGATGATGATGAGAAACAGCGAGTCGGCGGTGTTTCTCAGCGGCGTGAAGCTGATGCTCAGCGGCCCGAGCTGGTTCATTATCGACGGATTTCCGGGCGTTCCGACGAGGAACCCGATGTTCGGCTGGAACATCAGGAAGAAGATCATCCCCTGGATGACGATGGGGACGGCCCACGGGATGATGATGGCCACGCGCACCCACCGCCGACCGCGGAAGTCCTGGTCGAGGATGAGCGCCTGACCGAAGCCGATGATTGTCTCGAACAGCACGCTGAAGACGGTGAATATGAGCGTCACCATCAGCGCGCTGTTGAACCAGTTCGTCACGAACGGGAACTGCGACGAGAACGTCGGGAGGAAACTCGACGGGAGCGACGCGTCGCGTGCACCCGTGAAGAGAGCCACGTAGTTTTGGAAGCCGACGAACTCCCCGAGTCGTTCGACGCCCGTCAGCTGATTTGCGAACAGCGAGTAGCTGAACGTCTGAATCAGCGGATAGACGGCGATGACTGTCATGAGGAGTAGCGCCGGAGCCAAAAGGAAGTACGCGAACGCGCTCTCCGATAGAGACTCCATCCATCGGATGAACGCCACGTACGGGCCACTCCGGGTGCTCTCCCGCAGTGTCTCGCCTGACTCCTGTTCAGTTGCCATGACAAATAATAACGTAGTCGAGGTAACTTATGTCTATGCGCTTAGTTTAAGTGCTCTGTTCTATCTCTTCGAGCGAAGACTTGAGGTCCGACATCGCCTGCTCGGGAGCTTTCTCCCCGGCGTACGCGGCGTTGACCTCCTTTGCGATCTGACTGGACTGCTGGGGCCAGACGACGGTCACGGGGCGCGGCACCGCGTTCTCGCCGGCCACCTTCAACTGCGGCAGGTAGCGGCCGATGACGTCGACTTCCTGTGCCTGGTCGGCCTCGAGGAGTTCCGGGCGCGGCGGAATCCAACCCATGATGCCGAAGATGTCGAGTTGGAACTGTTCTGTCATCATCGCCTTCATCACTTCCACGGCCGCCCGCTTGTGCTGTTGCGACGAGTTCGGGTTCAGCGCCATGTGCCATCCGCCGAGGGCGGCGACCGGACCGCCGGTGCCCTCGTACTCGGCTTCGCTCTCCTCGACGCCGTACGGGATGGGCATGACGCCCAAGTCCTCGCCGTACACGTCCTCTGCGCCGGCCGCGATGATCGAGTACGGCCAGTTCCGGTGCATGATGGCGTCGCCGTTCATGAACGGCTTTCGCGACGGTTCTTCGGTCCACTGGAGGACCGCCTCGGGGGCGATGTTGCCCGTGATTCCGTCGAGGGCGTGTTCGTCGTCCTCGCCGTTGATGAGCGTTCGGACCATCTTGATGGAGTCGATGACCGGTTGCTCGTCGACGGTGATGGGTCGGTCGCCGATGGGGCCGAAGAGGTTGTCGTGAGAGCCGAAGTACGCCCCGCCGTAGGAGGTCATGAACTCGTTGAAGTCACAACAGGAGAGACCCTCGTAGGTGTTGGCTTGGAACGTGTATCCGTACTGGGCGTCGTTTGCGTCCAGCGCCTCCTTCGTGATTTTCGAGAACTCCTCCCACGACATCGACTCGGTCGCCCACGTCTCGAAGTCGGAGTCGCCGTAGCCCGCCTCTCGGAGCAGGTCCTTTCGGTACTGCATCGTCGGGAAGTCGGGGAACAGCGGAATCCCGAACAGGTCGCCCGAGTCCGGGCTCTGTGCCGTCTGGACGGACGCTTGGAAGTAGTTGTCTTCGACGGTCGAAACCATCTCGTCGGGCAGCGACTGCGAGAGGTTCTGCAGTTGGTCGCGGGCGATGAACGGAATCATCCACCCGCTGTCCATCATCATCAGCGTCGGCTCCTCGCGGCCGCCCGAGAGCCACTGCTGGTACTGGTTCTGCCGGTTGTTCGTCACCTGCGAACCGGCGATAATCTCGACCGAGATGTTGTCCGGAAGACCGGCGTCGTGAAGCGCCTTCTTCGTGGCCTCCGCGTTGTCTGCGGCGCGCGAGTCCGCGGCCCACTGGACGGTGATGTCCTCGGTGGGTGCGCCCGTCTCGATGGGCGTATCTGTCTCTTGGTTACCGCCCCCGTCGCCGCCTCCGCCGGTACTCACACAGCCAGCGAGACCGACTGCAACTCCGGATGCACCTGCCGCCTTCACGAAGCGTCGCCGCGAGACGCGGCTTCGCCTTTCCTGCGATGAATCAGTATCAACCATTACAGTCTGTCTTCTTCGAATCAAGATTATTTATAGTTTTGGTCACGCTTACTACTATTGTTGTGGTAAACTGGATACTACCGGTGTTGTGGTCGATCTGTCAGCTCGCTCTATACCGCGTTTTTTGCGGTTTTTGACCGTTCTATCTGCAGTTGTCTCGTTCGACGAACGTCCCGCCCGGACTGCTACGCGTTCGAGTCAGATAATTCTTTCTCGTCACAATGTATGTAAGAATGTTTATCAGAATTAGTCATTATGTTTTGTCCGGGCGCGGAATCGCGCTCTCTGACGGGCCGCCCGCGAGTGGGGGACGAAATCCGAGACGCAATTGCTTTATCCGCCCCTTCGGAATCACCGAGAGACATGGAGGCGCGCACACGCGAGTATCTGGAGGGGCGTTTCGGCGACTACTACCGGAGCGTCGACGCTTCGTTGCCTCCCGCGCCCGAACGCCGCGAGTGGGGGTACATCCCGTGGAGTGCGGGCGGGACGACCATGATTCGCCACCAGTCGCTTCTGGACGTGGGCGACTTGGGTGACTTCCTCCACCGGACGGCACCTCGACACGTCTACTTCTCGTCTGCGCGGTTCGACGACCCCGGCGCGGGAACGATGGAGGAGAAAGGCTGGCGCGACGCCGACCTCGTCTTCGACCTGGACGCCGACCACCTGCCGGGCGTCGACCCCGAGGAGACGTCCTACGCCGACATGCTCGCGGCGTGCAAAGACGCGCTCGTTCGCCTGCTCGACTTTCTCGACGACGACTTCGCGTTCGAGGAGACGCAGGTCGTCTTCTCCGGCGGGCGGGGGTACCACGTGCACGTCCGGGACGAGAGCGTCCGCCACCTCGACAGCGAGGCCCGCCGCGAAATCGTCGATTACGTCCGCGCGATAGATTTAGACGTGGACGGGCTAATCGAAACCGCGTCGGTTCGCGGGACGACTCGCCGCGTCCTCCGGCGCCGCGGCGGATGGGGCGCACGCGTCCACGACAGACTGCTCGAACTCGCCGCCACCCTCAGAGAGATGGACGAGGCGTCGGCGCTCGAACGACTACAGGAACTGCAGGGCATCGGCGAGGGCCGAGCGAAGACCATCTACGGGCAACTCCGGCACAACTTCGACGCCATCCGCGAGGGCAACGTCGAGGCGGGCGGTCCGGGGACGCGCATCCTCGTGGACGCCCTCGCGGCCGAGGCGATGCGAGAGGAGACGGCCCCGATCGACGAACCGGTCACGACGGACACGAAGCGCCTCATCCGACTGCCCGAGAGCCTCCACGGCGGGTCCGGACTCTGCGTTCGGTCTCTCGACCGCGACGACGTCGATTCGTTCGAACCGCTCGTGGACGCGATTCCCGACCGGTTCCGCGGGCGCGACATCAAAATCGAAGTGACGGACCCCGGGCCGACGGAGTTCGGTGGCGATAGCTTTACACTCAGCGGCGGACCACAGTCCGTCGAAGAGTGCCTCGGGGTGTTTCTGATGACCCGCGGCAGAGCCGAGAAGGTGAGAGAATGAACCTAGACGAGTTACGGAGCGTCCGACGGACCGAACGGCAGAAGGACAGCCTCCAGCATCTTCGGGACTCGTTCTACGAGGACGTCGCCGACTACATCGCAGAGCGGAAAGCCGAACGGAAACGCGCGGCGGACGACGCCGAAGACCCCTTCTCGGACCCCGACGTGGGGCGACTCACGGACGAGATAGAGACGGCAGAAGAGGTCGTCGAGGCGATATACGAGCGTCGAGTCGGGAAAGTCGTCAAACTCGCCTCGTTCGCCGCCGCCGACATGAGCACGGACACGAACGGTCTCACGGCCGAGGAGCGAGCGCTGTTCGACGACATGGTGCGTCGCATCAAAGAGAACCGGCGGACGGTCCTCGAAGTGCTCGGCGGCAAGCGGAAAGTGTCCGAACACGAGACGACGCAACCGACGCCGACGCACGACCAGACGAACGAAACCGACGGTGCGGCCGTCGTCCGCGACGCGGCACCGACTCCGGAGTCGGACGCGCCGACGGCCGACGACGCCGACGCCGCGGGCGAGGACGGTTCGGGCCCTCCGACCGCATCCGACGCCGAGTCGGGCGACGCCGACGGCGGCGTCCTCGCGGACGCGATGGGCGGCGATTCGGCGGACGAGGCGGACCCAGACTCCTCGACCGAGGAGATACCGGACCGACCGGCGGAGGGCGAGGCGGCCGCGGTGACGGGGGCCGACGACTCGCCCGACGAACCCGGAGACGCGGCGGAACCCGCCGCACCCGCCCCGACGGACGGGACGGACCGGGTGACGCTCCGAATCACGAGCGACGTGGGCCAGATTTTCGGCGTCGACGAACGGGAGTACGACCTCGCGACGGAGGACGTGGTGACCCTGCCGACGACGAACGCCGAACCCCTCGTCGAACGCGGGGCGGCCGAACGACTCGACTGACCGTCCGGAACCGGCGAGATTTTCACGCGCGGTGCCGACCGTCGAGGCATGCTCAGCGTCGGCGACGAGGCACCCGATTTCGAACTGCACGATCAAGACGGCGAGACGGTTTCGCTGTCGGACTACCGCGGCGACTACGTCGTGGTCTACTTTTACCCTCGGGCGGACACGCCCGGATGTACGACCGAAGCCTGCGGGTTCCGCGACGAGTGGAGCGAGTTCGAAGACCGCGACGTGGCCGTCGTCGGCATCAGCGACGACCCCGTCTCGGACCTCGCGGAGTTCGAAGACGACTACGACCTTCCGTTTCCCCTCCTCTCGGACGAGGACGGCGCAGTCGCGTCGGCGTACGATTCCTACGGCGAGAAGAACATGTTCGGAAACACCTTCGACGGCGTCTTCCGTAACACGTACGTCGTCGGCCCCGAGGGTCGTATCGTCCTCGCGTACGAGGCCGTCTCACCCGACGGCCACGCCGACGAGATTCTCTCGGACGTCGACGACCTGACGGCGTGAGACCGGTCGCGCCTTCGGAGCGGTCGCGAAGTGAAAACTGACTGTGACACACCACGTTTCCGGTGAAATAAACTTGCAACTAGTTGTCCGTGTCCGGACGGGAGAAGACGTACCTCTACGTAGTCGACGTGAGTGATAAAAACCCATCGTGTCCGCGTCGGCGGCGGGACGATACGAGAGCGAGACCGGTGGTGACGAGCGACGAGGCGGCGACGAGAAACCGGAGAGAAAAGCGGCGAGAACGGCGAGAACCGCGTCGGCCGCTTACTGGAACGTGCGGCTGACTTCGGCTTCCTTGCCCTTTTTGACCTCGCTGGTCTGGAACCGCTCTTCTATCTCGTCGTAGCGTTCGCGCACCTCTTGGGTGACGCTCGGGCCGACTTCGTCGAGAGCGTCCTCGAAGTGGTCCATCGTGACGCGGACGTTGTCGAGGGAGTCGCCGACTTCCTCGGGCGAGACGCTGTGGATGAACTCGCGACTCGCGGCCATCGACGCCTCGCGGCAGAGCGCTTCGATGTCCGCGCCGACGTAGCCGTCGGTGCGTTCTGCGAGTTCGTCCAAGTCCACGTCGTCCGCCAGCGGTTTACGCTCGGTGTGCACGGCGAAGATGGCGCGGCGCGCGTCCTCGTCGGGCACGGGCACGTGGATGTGCCTGTCGAGACGACCCGGTCGGAGGAGGGCCGAGTCGATGAGGTCCGGGCGGTTCGACGTCGCGATGACGACCACGTCTTCGAGGGCTTCGAGGCCGTCGAGTTCGGTCAGCAGTTGCGAGACGACGCGTTCGGAGACGCCCGAGTCGCCGGTGTTGCTGCCGCGTTCGGTCGCGATGGAGTCTATCTCGTCGAAGAACACCACCGTGGGGGCGTTCTCCCGAGCCTTCGAGAACACCTCGCGGACGCCCTTCTCGGACTCCCCGACGAACTTGTTGAGGAGTTCGGGGCCCTTGATCGAGATGAAGTTTGACTCGGCCTCGTTGGCGACGGCCTTCGCGAGGAGCGTCTTCCCGGTCCCCGGCGGGCCGTAGAGCATGACGCCCTTCGCGGACTGCATGTCCATGGCCTCGAACACTTCGGGGTACTCGAGGGGCCACTGGATGGTCTCGCGGAGACGCTCTTTCGTGTCTTCGAGTCCGCCGACGTTCTCCCACGTGACGTCGGGAACCTCGACGAACACCTCGCGGAGCGCGGAGGGTTCGATACCCTTCATCGCCTCCTTGAAGTCTCCGGGGCGGACTTCGAGCGATTCGAGCACTTCGGCGTCTATCTCTTCGGCCTCCAAGTCGAGTTGCGGGCGGATGCGGCGAAGCGCGGTCATCGCCGCCTCCTTCGCCAGCGATTCGAGGTCCGCGCCGACGAACCCGTGCGTGTTGTCGGCGTACGCGTCGATGTCCACGTCGTCGGTCAGCGGCATGTTCCGCGTGTGGACCTGGAGAATCTCCTTGCGGCCCTCGCGGTCCGGGACGCCGATTTCGATTTCGCGGTCGAACCGCCCGCCGCGGCGGAGAGCGGGGTCGATGGCGTCGACGCGGTTGGTCGCCCCGATGACGACCACTTCGCCGCGTTCGTCGAGTCCGTCCATCAGAGAGAGCAGTTGCGCGACGACGCGGCGTTCGACGTCGCCGCCGGCCTCACCGCGCTTGGGCGCGATGGAGTCTATCTCGTCGATGAAGACGATGGCTGGCGCGCTCTCTTCTGCCTCCTCGAATATCTCGCGGAGCTGCTCTTCGGACTCCCCGTAGTACTTCGACATTATCTCGGGGCCCGAGATGGTGTGGAACGAGGCGTCTATCTCGTTTGCGACGGCCTTCGCGATGAGGGTCTTGCCCGTCCCCGGCGGCCCGTGGAGGAGCACGCCCTGCGGCGGTTGGATGCCGAGGCGCTTGAACAGTTCCGGGTGGCGCATCGGGAGTTCGATCATCTCCCGGACCTGTTCGAGTTCCCTGTCGAGGCCGCCGATGTCCTCGTACGCGACGGACGGGCCTTCGCCGGTGCCGCCGCCGCCCGTCTGCTGTATCTCCTCTGCGGGTTTCTGGCTTATCTGGACCTCGGTCGAGTCCGTGATGACGACCGTCCCCTGCGGTTGAGTGGAGGCGACGCGGACGGGGACCGTCTGGTTCGAGGAGGCCATAAAGCCGAACCCGAGCGGAAGCTGGAGGCTCTGGCCCTTCGTGACGGGCTGACCCGAGAGCTTGTCTCGGATGTACGTCCCGACGTTACCGCCGATACGGAGGTTCTGCGGGAGCGCGATGGAGACCCGCTGTGCGGGCTTTACGTCGGCTTTCTCCACCTCGACGCGGTCGTCTATGCCAGCGCCCGCCTGCTGGCGGAGTCGTCCGTCGATGCGGATGACGCCGGTTCCCCGGTCTTCGGGGTAGCCGGGCCAGACGCGAGCGATAGCGGTATCGTCGTCGTTCTCGATGCGGATGTAGTCGCCGCCTTCGAGACCGAGCGATTCGGCCGCCTCGCGGTCGATGGCCGCGAGTCCGCGGCCAGCGTCCTTCTGCTTTAGGGGTTTGACGATGAGTTTCATTTTTGAACGGTGATCGTGAGTACGCCGTTTTTCGTCTCGGCCGATGCGTCCTCTCCGGGGAGTTCGAGTTCCGTTTCGGTAATTCTATCGCCCGTTTCGGCGACCACGATGGCCGTCGTGCCCACGATGTCCACGTCCAGGCTCTCGTCGTCGAGACCGGTGTCTGCGGCGATTACCCAACTGTCGTCGTACTCGTAGCGGCGGATGAAGCGCTCGTTTCCGCCGGCGAACTGTTGCGTATCCATGTTGGTTCCTAACCACAAGTTAGGTGCTTAAGTATTTAAATCTGTCGCCCACAAATCGGCCGACGGCGTCGGGATGAGTAATCGCGAGTTGAATTGCGGTTCACAGTCGATGGTCGGCGCGGACCGGAGTTGGGTTTATACGCCGACGGAGAGACGGTTCAGTATGGAATCGGTCACACACCACGGGCGAGAGACTGCCTATCGGACGGCGAACCGCGGTGGCGAAGGGCCGACGGTCCTGTTGGTCCACGGAAGCGGTGGTACGAGCGACGTCTGGAAGTCGCAACTCAGAATCGCGGACGACTACCCCGTCGTCGCAGTCGACCTGAGCGGCCACGGCGAGAGCGACGACGCGAACGCCGACGCCGGGTACGAAGCGCTCTCGGCGTACGTCGACGACGTCCTCGCCGTGGCCGAGGAGACGGACGCCACCGTCTTCGTCGGCAACTCTCTGGGCGGCGCAGTCGCTCTCAGCGCCGTCCTCCAACGCGAGGTATCGCTCGACGCCCTCGTCCTCGCGGGCACGGGCGCGAAACTATCTGTTTTGGACGACTTGCTCGCGTGGCTTCGCGACGACTTCGAACGCGCGGTGGAGTTCCTCCACGAACCGGACCGACTGTTCCACGACGCCTCCGAAGCGTACGTCGAACACTCCCGCGAAGCGATGTTCGAGGTGGGTCGGGAGGTCACGGAGCGCGACTTCCTGACGTCCCACGACTTCGACGTGCGCGGGAAACTGGACGACGTCGAGGTTCCGACCCTCGCTCTCGTCGGCGAACACGACCACCTCACGCCCCGGTCGTATCACGAGTACTTCGTCAGAGAGATACCCGACTGCGAACTCGCAGTCGTCGAGGACGCCGCCCACCTCGCGATGCTCGAAGAACCGACGGCGTTCAACGCCGCCCTGACGGACTTTCTCGACCGGCGAGTGAAGTGACTCCCACTCTCCGTCGAGAGGCGAGTCGTGTATCGCGTTCGCCGCCGTCGCCGCCTGCGTCGTCGGGACGGGCGGGTTCGTCGTGGGGACGGCGGCGAGGCGGTTACGGAGCGATGCAGGTAGTCGAGAAGCGGACTGACCGAATGCGTCGGCAAAGCGTCGTCTGACTCACTCACCGCGAACGAGCGAAGCGAGTGAGCGGCCCTTTTTGGTCCAGCTTTTTGCGAGGAGTGGTCGCGCTCTGCGCGACCCGACGAAGTAAAAAGGTGGGTTAGTAGAGGTCTTCGAGTTCGTCTTGGACGTGTTCGTGTTCGTCGGCCGGGAACTCCCCGGACTCGACGGCGTCGCGGTACGCTTCGACGGCCGACGTCATCTCCTCGCGCACGTTTCCGAACTGCCGTGCGAACGGCGGCGACCGGTCGCTGAGTCCGAGAACGTCGTCTACGACGAGCACCTGCCCGTCGCACTCCGCGCCCGCGCCGATACCGATGGTCGGAATCGAGAGCGCTTGGGTCACCTGTTTTGCGAGGTTCGCCGGGACGTGTTCGAGGACGAGAGAGAACGCGCCCGCCTGTTCGTGTTGGCGCGCCAAGTCGAGAATCCCGTGGGCCTCGTCGCGGTTCGTCCCCTGTCGCCCGTAGCCCGTCTCTTTCATCCGTTGGGGCGTCAAGCCGAGGTGCGCCATCACGGGGATGCCGAGTTCCACGAGTCGTTCGGTCAACTCGACGGTGTGGGGGCCCGATTCGAGTTTCACCGCGTCGGCGTTGGCCTCCTTGAGCATCCGCCCGCAGTGTTCGATGCTCGACGCCTCGTCGACGCCGACGGAGAGAAACGGCATGTCCGCGACGACCAGAGCGTCCGTCGTCGCCCGCCCCACGGCCGCCGTCCGCGACGCGACGTCTTCGACGGTCACGGGAAGCGTCGTGTCGTACCCGAGCGCCGTGTTCCCCATGCTGTCGCCCACGAGAACGACGTCGATACCCGCTTCGTCCACGACTGCCGCCGTCGTCGCGTCGTACGCGGTCAACATCGTTATCGGTTCGGTCCCCGCCTTCTCGCGGACGTCACGTACCGTCGTCATACCCAGTCGGTGTGGCGGCACCGCGTTAAATCGCTCGCTGTCCGTCGTTCGGCCGCCGCGCCCGAGACTGCGGACCGTCCGCACGAAGTTTTACTTACGCTGAAAGTGGGGTATATCTATACGATGTCCCCGTCCGGTCGCCCCACTCCATCGCTCCACCAGAACCGCGGCGTCTCGCCCGTCGTCGGCGCGGCGTTGATGCTCGTCGTCGTCGTCCTCCTCGCGGCGACGTTCGCGGTCATGGCGTTCGGGTTCGCCGACGCCCTGCGGGAACCGACGCCGCAAGTCGCCTTCGAGACGGCGTACGTCGCCGACGGGGCGGGAAACGGCGGTAACGGCGCGTACGTCAACGTCTCGCACGTCGCCGGCGACGTCGCCGACGGGTCGACGGTGTACGTGCGCGACGAGTCGGGGAACGAAATCGCGTGGGAAGACGTCTGGATGGGGTCGTCCACCATCTCTCCCGGCGGATACGTCCACATCGACGGCCACGGAACCGACGGCGTCCTTGACCCCATCTGCGAGGCCGGACAGACGTACTACGTCGTCGTCGAGCAGTCCGACGGCGGTTCCGCCGTCCTCCGCGAGGTAACGGTTCCGACGAAGCCGACGGCCACCAGCGGTTGCTGACGGCCCTCGCGGTGCGACGAACCGGCACGCATTAACCCCCGCCGTCCAACAGACGACCGTGCAACCGGTCGAACGGACGAACCCCGAGGGCGTCGATTACGGATGGGTGATGCAGACGACGTTCGTGGTCACCATCCTCGTCGGCGCGCCCATCGTCGCGGTTCTCTCGACGGGCGTGACGCTTTCGACGTGGGAAGCGCGCGTCAGTTTCGCCGTCAGAGTCGGAGCCATCATCTGGTTTCTCACCGCCGTCGCCGTCTTCGCGTACGCGAAGCGAACCGACGCCGGAGACGGCGGCACCGACCCAGATAGCGTCGCCGAGAGCGGGACCGACGGCGACTGACCGGGCGGCGCGGACGGCCCGGACGCCGCGTCCGAACTGCGACTGCTCCGCATTCCCGGAAGGCCTTTGACGCGTCTTGATGAGGTCAACGTATGATAGACGAGACGATAGAGGAAATCCGGGAGATGCAGACGCACAGTTCCTCGGTCGTCGCCATCAAGGCAGCACGGTCGTTGCGGGAACTGCTCGACCGTGACCACGCGACGGTCGAGGACTTCGAACGCGACTTAGAGCGTAACGCGAGCGCACTCCGGCGGGCGAACCCGTCGCACGCGTCGCTGTACAACGCGATGCAGGGCATCCTCCGGAACGTCGTCGGACGCGCCGACACCGTCGCGGAGTCGAAGTCTCTCACCGAGGAGATAATCGAACGCGTCGTCGAGGACGTCGACCACGGGAAATCTCGCGCCGCAGAGAACGCCGTCGAGATGTTCGAAGACGGCGACGTGTTTCTCACCCACGACTACTCTTCGACGGTGTTGGAAGCCGTCGAACTCGCCGCCGCCGAGGGGATGGACCTGACCGCGTACGTCACCGAGGCGCGCCCGCGGTTTCTCGGCCGAAAGACAGCCAGAACGCTCGCCGCCATCGACAGCGTGGAGACGCACCTGCTCGTCGACGGCGCAGTCGGAATGGTGTTAGGAGAGTGCGACCGTGTCGTCATCGGGATGGACTGCATCGTAGACGACACTCTGTACAACCGCGTCGGCACGTTCCCCATCGCCGCGACGGCCGCCAGACTCGACGTTCCCGTCGTCGTCGTCGGCTCCGGCGCGAAGCTAGTCGACGACGGGTTCGCCTTCGAGAACGAACACCGCTCGTCGGCCGAGGTGTCGTTGGAGCCGTTGGAGAACGTCGAAATCGAGAACCCCGCCTACGACGCCACGCCAATGGAACTCGTCGACGAAGTCGTCACCGACTCCGGCGTCGAACCGCAGTAAGGCGAAACTGCCTCGCGGATGTCGCTCTCGAACTCAGCCGAGAGCGACCCACTCGCCAGTTTCGTCCGACCGCTCTATCGCGTCGAGAATCTCCTGTACCTCGTAGGCGTCCTCGAACGACGGGTGGAACTCGCCGCCGTCGGCCACCGCAGAGAGGAACTCGTAGTTCTCGTGGACGAAGGTGTGTTCCCACCCGAGGACGTGACCCGGCGGCCACCAGTGGTCGAGATAGGGGTCGGACTCGTCTGTCACCAGAATCGTCTCGTACCCTCGGTGGTCCGAACCTTTGTACTCCAGTTCGTTCAGCCGTTCCAAGGAAAACTTCAGGCTCCCCTCGGACCCCTGTATCTCTATCGTGTGGTCGTTTTTGTGTCCGTTCGCGAACCTCGACGCCTCGAACGAGCCCATCGCGCCGTTTTCGAACTCGGCCTGCGCGGTGTAGGCGTCGTCTACGGTCACCGGCTTCGTCTCGCCCGTGTCGGGGACGGGGCGTTCCTCCACGAACGTCTGGAGATGCCCGGAGATGCGGTCGATGTCGCCCGCGACGCTACCGACGAGGAAGGAAACGAGGTCGATGGTGTGTGCGCCCAAGTCGCCGAGTGCGCCGCTTCCGGCCAGTTCCTCGTCCATCCGCCACGCCCACGGCGCGTCGGGGTCAACGAGCCAGTCTTGGAGGTAGCGCCCGCGGACGTGGTGAATCTCGCCGAGTTTGCCGTCCTCGATGAGACCTTTCGCGTACCGAATCGCGGGGACGAACCGGTAGTTGAACGCGCATCCGGCGGGCACGTCGGCGTCCGCCGCGGCGTCGCGCATCGGTTCGGCCTCTTCGAGCGTCGGCGCGAGCGGTTTCTCACAGAACACCGGGACGCCCGCGTCGAGGGCGGCGATGGAGGGTTCGGCGTGGAGGTGGTTCGGCCCGAGGTTGTAGAACACGTCCACCTCGTCTACGGCGTCCGCCCAGTCGGTGGCGGTGTTCTCGAAGCCGAACCGATCTGCGGCGTCGGCGAGTGCCTCCTCGTCGCGCCCGACGAGAGTGTGTCGGTTGACGTCGGGCGCGTCCGGGAAGAACATCGGCAGTCGCGCAATCGCGTTCGAGTGCGCCTGCCCCATGAAGCGATACCCCAACATTCCGATGTCGAGTGTCATCTGTCTATCCTCCTCACTCCGCCCAGTAGGCGTCGCCCGGTTGCGTCTCGAAGACGGCGCGGTCCAACACGTCGACTGCCTTCTCTAACCCCTCCGTCGAAGAGGTCAAAGAGTCCTCGTGTTCGATGGAGAGAGCGCCCTCGTAGCCGACCATCCGGAGGGTCGAGACGACGTCCTTCCAGTGGCCTTCGTCGTGGCCGTATCCGATCGAACGGAACAGCCACGAGCGCTCGGGTTCGTCCGTGTAGTCCGTGGTGTCGAGGACGCCCTTGACGCGCGACTTCGGCTCGTACACCTTCGTGTCCTTGGCGTGGAAGTGGTGAATGGCGTCGCGTTCGCCGAGGAAGCGAATCGCGTCCGTCACCTCGATGCCCTGCCAGTAGAGATGCGAGGGGTCGAAGTTCGCGCCGATTCTGTCGTTCGTCGCCTCGCGGAGTTCGAGCATCCCCGTCGGTTCGTAGACGAGCATGTTCGGGTGCATCTCGATCGCGATATCGACGCCCTGCTCGTCGGCGAACTCGGCGAGTTCGGACCAGTAGTCGACGGCAACCTCCCACTGGTAGTCGTGCGCATCCGCGTGTTCGGTCGGCCACGGGGCGGTAATCCAGTTCGGCACCTCGTCGTTCGGGCCGCCCGCCGGAAGCCCCGAAAAGCAGGTGACCGTGTTCACGTCCAGTTGCGCGGCGAGTCGAATCGCCTCGCGCAGTTCGGTGTCCGCCTCCTCTGCGGTGTCGTCGTCGGGGTGGAGGGGGTTGTTGTGCGTCGCGAGAGCGCTGACCTGCATGTCGTGTTCGTCGAGTGTCTCGCGGAGTTCCTCCTGTGCGCCGTCGTCGTCCAGCATCTCCTGCCGGTCGACGTGCGCTTCGCCGGGGTGTCCTCCGACGCCGAGTTCGACGCCCTCGACGCCGATATCGTCGAGATACGACAGAGCGTCGGGGAGCGATTCGCCTCCGAGCGGAACGGTGAGTACGCCGATGTACATACCCGACGTACAGAGAGCGTTTGAATAAAAGTTTATGAGATACGTAGTAAAGACAGGATGTCGGCGACGCGGGCCGCAACGGCCGGGTGAGTGGGTCCGTCGGTGTCAACGAAAGCGGGTGTCGGGCGTGCGCGAACGGCCTCCGCTCACCGTCTCAACAGGTCGGAGAACTTCTCGCGGAGCCCCGACTTCTCCCCGAGTCGGAGATAGTACGCGTTGCCGCCGTCCTCGTAGTAACTCGTGATTTCTCGCTCCACCTCGAACCCGATGTGCTTGTAGAACGATAGCGCCTCCTCGTTGGTCGTTCGGGCGTGACAGGAGACGGAGCCGTGGTCGTTCGCGACTTCGGCGACGAGTCGCTTTCCGAGTCCCTCGCCGCGCGCCTCGGGCGCGACGGCGAGAAAGAGTATGTAGCCGTCGCGCCGCGCGGACGCGAAGGCGATGAGGTCCTCCTCCAAGAAGAGAAGATGCGTCTTCGAGCGACGGTACGCGTCCGCGAAGAACCGCCGTCGCTGCTTCAGGACGCCCTCCTCGCCGCGGATTCGCTCTTTCAGCTCCCACGCCTGGTCGGCGTACTCTTCGGAACCCGGCCCGTCTACCCGCTTTTGAACGTTGACACTCACGCACACGGATAGTGGGGTGACGAATATAACTCCACCGTCGTCGTGGCGATATCGCGGCCGCGGGCGCCCCGTATCGCTCGCTCTGACGGCCCCGACGGCGTCGGACCGGAAGACAGACGGCGGGGCGAGAGAGAGCCGTCTGTATGAGCTTCGAACTCCGAGACCACACGGCCGACGTGGCCGTCGAGGCGACGGCGTCGGACCTCTCGGGGGTGTTCGCCGCCGTCGCGGACGGACTCGCCGCGGCCGGATGCGACTCCATCCCGGAGACGGGCGGCGAACGATTCGACGTCGCGGTGCGGGCGGAGGGCGTCGAAGCCCTGTTGTTCGACTACCTCGACCAACTCATCTACGAACGGGACGTTCGAGGCGTCCTCCCCGCGGACAACGCCGCGGCGGTTCGCGGGCCCGACGACGGGGCGGAACGCTGCGACGACGAGGCGTGGAGGCTCGAAGGGTCCGCGCGCGGAATTCCGCTCTCGGCGGTGGACGCCCGGGAGATAAAGGCGGTGACCTACTCCGAGATGGCCGTCGCGGAGACGGACGACGGGTGGCGCGCGTACGTCGTCCTCGACGTGTGACCGGGCTGACTCACCGCCTGCGTGACTCCTGTTCGTGGTACGTCTCGATGTGGTGTACCGCCTGCGGGGAGATGAGACGACCGCTCGGGAGTTCGACCCACCCGTTCGCGAGGACGCGAACGTCTCCTCTGTGGAGCACCGTCTCTCCGGCGTCGGCGTACACGACGGCATCTCGGCGCTCTTCGACGAGGAGAGCCGTCAGTTCGTTCCAGAGGGATTCGGGCGAGATGACCATGCGCCATCGTCCTCGTGACAGATACTAAACGTTACTGCGCCTCGTAAACGGGCGCGAGCGTCTCCTCTCGTACCGTCTGCGGCTTCCGAACGAGCCGAGAGTCTTACCAGCGGTCGGCCGTAAGACTCTCGTATGAGATACGGACAGTCGGTCCGACGGGGGGGAGCGTCGCTCCTCGCATCGGTCGTTCTCCTCGCGTTCGCCGGGCGCGCGAGCGCACACGTGAAGTACGTCACGCCCGGAAGCGACCCTATCGCCGTCGCCGAGTTCCTCGCGAACGCCCTCTCGGACCCGTTGAATCTGGCCGTCCTCCTCGGCGGGGCGGCGTCCGTTGTCGCCCTCCTCGTCGGCTATCTGGCCGTCCGCCCGGCGCGACGGGACGTGACGGTGTTCCGCGAGACGATGGAGAGCTACCGGGACCTGTTGCCGTGGCTGCTCCGCCTGAGCATGGGCCTTCCGCTGGTCGGCGCGGGCTTTGCGGGCTACTTCTTCTCGCCCGTCGTCCAACCCGCCGCGCCGACGTTCGTGCGACTGTTCGGCGTCACCGTCGGCTTTCTCCTCCTGTTCGGGTTCGGGACGCGCATCGTCGCCACCGTCGGCCTCGTCTCGTACCTCGTCGGACTGGCTTTCGAACCGGCGCTGTTTCTCGCAGTCGAGTACGTGCCGGGCTTTCTGGCCATCGCACTCACGGGCGGCGGGCGTCCGAGCGCAGACCACGCCGTCTCGCGGATGGCGGCGGACGACGGGACGGTGTACTCGCGAATCGACCCGTTCTACCGCGCCGTCGCGGTGCCGTTCGTAAAGCGCGTCCAACCGTTCGCGTCGCTCGTTCCCCTCGTCCTTCGCGTCGGCGTCGGTATCTCGTTCGTCTACCTCGGCGTCGCACAGAAGATAATGAACCCCGGCGAGGCGCTTTCGGTCGTCGCCAAGTACAACCTCACCGCCGTCGTCCCCGTCTCGGCCGAACTGTGGGTCGTCGGCGCGGGACTAACCGAAGCGCTCGTGGGCGTCCTCCTCGTCGCCGGCGCGTTCACCCGCGCCGCGTCGCTGACGGCCTTCGCCCTCTTCACGACGACGCTCTTCGGACTGCCCGACGACCCCGTCTTGGCGCACGTCACGCTGTTCGGCCTCGTCTCGGCGCTTCTCGTGACGGGTGCGGGACCGTTCTCGGTGGACGAGTGGCTCCGGTACTGGGCCGCGCGGCGCGACAGTGACGCCGCCGCGACGACGACGCGACGCCCGCGGACCGACACCTGAGAGCGAGTTTCGGAGCGGTCCTCGTGACGGAATCCTTTCGTGGCGGCCGACCGACTGTCCACGTATGACAGACGACGCCGACGTGCGAGAGTTCGACGGTATCCGACTCGAACGCGTGCGCGACTACGTGTGGGAGATTCCCCGAGAGGGTGATATGCGCGTTCCAGCGCGCGTCCTCGCGAGCGAAGAACTCCTCGAACAGATAGGGGGCGACAAGACGCTCCAGCAGTTGCGCAACGCGACGCACCTGCCCGGTATCGCAAAGCACGCTCTCTGCATGCCCGACGGACACCAAGGCTACGGCTTCCCCGTCGGCGGCGTCGGCGCGACGGACGTAGAGACCGGCTGTATCTCGCCCGGAAGCGTCGGCTACGACATCAACTGCCTCTCGGGTGACAGCGAGGTTCTCCTCTCTTTCGGAAGACGACGTAAAATACGCAACCTCTGGCGCGACTTCGACGAGCAAGACGCGGTTGTCGCGACCGACGAGGGAGAGCGCGACTCTCGAATCCGCCTCTACACCGAGACGGACGATCGGACGGTTCACGAGGTAGAGACGACGGTGGGAGAGACTATCGAAGCGACGGCAGACCATCCGTTCTCGACGCCGAACGGGATGGTCGAACTCGGTGACCTCGGTCCCGGTGATGCGGTCTTCAGACACCCGTTCGTCGGAATCGAAGACGAAGAACCGCCGGAGTTCACCGTCCTTGACGAAGACGACTTTGCCGACGAAAACCCGCAACTCGTGCGAGGACTCCGAGAGCGCGGTCTCCTCCCGCTGAAATCGACCGACGACGCGTTTAACCGACTCCTGAAGCTCGTCGGTCATCATACGGGAGACGGGTCGTTCAGTCGGGAGCAGTCGTGGTTTTACGGCGACCCCGGGGACTTGAAATCGATTCGAGAGGACATCGAGGCGGTCGGGTACACACCGTCTCGCATCTACGAACGAGAGCGGAAACACGAAATCGACGGAAACGAGTTCGAACGGACCGAGTACAGCGTTCGTGCGACCGCGAACGGGTTCCGACTCCTGCTAACTAAGCTCGGCGCACCGGCGGGAAAGAAGGTCGAGTCCGCCTTCGGTGTCCCGGACTATCTCGACCGCGTTGCGGACTGGCAGAAGGCGCTCTACCTGTCGGCGTTCTTCGGCGCGGAGATGAGTGCTCCCGCGGCGATGACGGCGAAGAATCTGTACTGTCCGTCCGTCTCGCACAACCGACTCGCCAACGAGTACGACGCCGGCGAACGGTTTATGAGCGACCTCATGCGCCACCTGAACGAGCTCGGTGTACGGACGAACGGACTCGAAGAGGTGGAGCGAACGACGACGGCGAGCGGAGAGACCGTTCGGTTCCGCTTCGGCGTGAAGAACGACTCGGAGAACCTCATCCGCTTCTTCACTCGCATCGGGTACCGTTACAACCGCGAAAAACAGAAGCGTGCGGTACTCGCGGCCGAGTATCTCTCGCGAAAGGAGCGCATCATCGACGAGAGAGCACGAATCGCAGAGGAGGTGCGGGCGCTCGCTGATGGCGGCGTCGCGCCAAAAGATATCAAGACGCGATTCGACGAAGTGAACGACCGATTCGTCGAACGAAGCTTGTACGGCGGTCGGACGGGTCGCCCGCGTCCACCGAGAACGTTCCCCGACTTCGACGAGTTCGCGGAGACGACGTCGGTCAGAGAGGACATGACGGTCGAGTCCGAGATAGTCTCGATAACGGAGCGCGGGACGAAGACGGTGTACGACATCGGCGTCGAACACGAGGCCCACAACTTCGTCGCGAACGGGTTCGTCGTATCGAACTGCGGCGTCAGAATGATGAAAACGAACCTCACCTACGACGACGTGAAGGGACGCGAGGAGGAACTCGTCGAGTCCCTCTTTGCGAACGTCCCCTCCGGCCTCGGCGGCGGCGGCGTCGTCCAAGGCGACACGGACGCCGTCGAGGGCGTCCTCGAACGCGGGATGGACTGGGCACTCGAAGAGGGGTGGGCCGTGAGAGACGACTTGGCCCACTGCGAGGACGAGGGCGTCCGCCACGACGCCGACGCCGACGCGGTGTCGAAGAAAGCCAAAGACCGCGGGAAAAACCAGTTGGGCAGTCTCGGGTCGGGAAACCACTTTCTCGAAGTCCAGCGAGTCACCGACGTGTTCCGCGAGGAGGTGGCGGACTCGTTCGGCCTGTTCGACGACCAGATAGTCGTCCTCATCCACTGCGGGTCGCGCGGACTCGGCCATCAGGTGTGTTCGGACTACTTGCGGCGAATCGAGAAGGAACACGGCGACTTGCTCGCGGACCTGCCGGACAAGGAACTGGCCGCCGCGCCCGCCGGGTCCGAACTGGCCGAGGAGTACTACGGCGCGATGTGCGCCGCCATCAACTTCGCGTGGGTGAACCGCCAACTCGTCATGCACCGCACGCGGCAGGTGTTCGAACGCGTCTTCGGGCGCGACTGGGAGGAGATGGAGATGGAGTTGCTCTACGACGTGGCCCACAACATCGCGAAGAAGGAAGTCCACGACGTGGACGGAGAAGAGAGGGAACTGTACGTCCACCGGAAGGGCGCGACGCGGGCGTTCCCGGCGGGCCGACCGGAACTTCCCTCCGCGTACCGCGACGTGGGCCAACCCGTCATCATCCCCGGGAGCATGGGTGCGGGGTCGTACGTCCTCCGCGGCGGGGAGAACTCCTTGGACCTGACGTTCGGTTCCACCGCCCACGGCGCGGGCCGGACGATGAGTCGAACGCAGGCGAAACAGGAGTACTGGGGCGAGACGGTCCAGAACGAACTGCGCGACCAAGAGAAGATATACGTCAAGGCGCAGTCGGGCGCGACGGTGGCCGAGGAGGCACCCGGCGTCTACAAGGACGTAGACGAGGTGGTCCGCGTCTCGGACGAACTCGGCATCGGCGACAAGGTGGCTCGGACGTTCCCGGTCTGCAACATCAAAGGCTGAGTCGCGCGGGTCAGGACCGAGTCGCCGACTCGGGCGCGGGTCGTTCGCTCACGCGGCGCTTGTAGAAGTAGTACGCAAGCGCCGCGAGGCCGACGAACGTCGCCGCGACTCCCTCCTGCGGGACGCCGCCGGCGAGGAGCGTGGTCGTCACGTCCGCGAGGCCGAGAGCGAGGGCGACGAGTCCGCCGCCGAGTATCCACGCGCGCGGGTCGGCCGCCTCGGGGTCGTACATCCCCGCGTCGATGAGGGCCATCTCCTTTCTGTGTTCGAGGTAGGTTATCCCGCCCGCCAACGCCACCATCGCGAGTACGAGGACGAAAAACGGGACGAGGAACATCGCGTCGTCGAGTCCGAAACCGATCTGTAAGGGGATCATACCCTACTACACGCGCGCTCAGGAGATATCCTTACTGTGACAGTTCGTATCCGGCGGCGCGGCAGCGATTCACAGACCGATGTCGACGTACTCGCTTTCGGGCACCGACTCCACTTCTCTGCCGTCCTCGTAGCGGACGAACGAGAGGTAGAACTCCCGGCCGCACGGCGAGTCGCCGTGCGGATTCTCCACGTCGTCCGCCTCGCTTCTCTCGCCCGTCCACGTCAGGCCGGGGGCGTCGCTCTCGCCGCAGACGAACTGGACGCCGTCCGCGTCGCCTTCGAACTCCGCTTCGGGCGCGGCGTACTCCCACCCGACGAGGGGGTACGGCGTGACGGACTTGTCGGCGAGATAGCCCTCGCGTTCGATTTCGACGAGTGCGCCGCAGTGCGGGCAGTAGTAACTGACCGGGAAGCTCATCGGAGATAGGTACGGCGCAGACCGACTTAACGCCCGCGTCTGTCCCGCCCCGCGGTCGCCGAACGTTTATCAGCGATGCGGGGGCCAGACGCCGCGTGCGCTGAGTTCGACCCGGCGGCGAGAGCGGTTGTTCGGCACACCGCCGCCGGCGCGACGACGTGCCGACTGCAAGCCAACTCAGCCGAGTGACGACGGCCGACCGCCCACGTACAGGAACTCGACGCCCGCGCGGTCTGCGGCCTGTTCGTCGGTGAGAGAGTCGCCGACGAAGACGGTCGAGTCGGGGTCGGCACCGATTCTGTCTATCGTCTCCAACAGCGGTTTCGGGTCGGGTTTTCTGGTGGCGACGGAGTCGCGCCCGACGACGGCGTCGACGTGTTCAGTGAGGCCGTGGACGTCGAGTGCGGTGCGGCAGGCGTCCTCGCAGTTGAGCGAGCAGACGCCCTCTGCCGCGCCGTTCGCGCCGAGTGCGTCCGCGTGGGGGAGTCGCCCGGACTCCCGCGCACCCACGGACTCGTACTCTGCGATGACCGCTTCTACCTCGTCGCGGACCGTCGCCTCGTCCGCGAGGTCCAACATCGCCCAGAGGTCCATCCCGCCGGCGTCTACGCCGTGTGCGTCGAGCGTCTCCGTCACGTCGGCCGCCACGTCGTCCCAATCGACCGTCAGGTGGACGAGCGTCCCGTCCAGGTCCCACACGACGGCGTCGAACGCCGCGAGGTCCGTCTTCGTCGGATTCACGTTCGGAGTTGCATCCGCACCGGAAAGACGGCTTCGGTCCGCGAGAAACGGCGCTTACTCTCGGTCTCCGACGTCCCGGCGACGCGTCAATCGAGGACGCCCCGCGCGATTATCTCCTTTTGTATCTCGGAGGTGCCCTCGTAGATGGTCGTTATCTTCGCGTCGCGGTAGAACCGTTCGACGTCGAAATCCGTCGTGTAGCCGTATCCGCCGTGAATCTGGACCGCCTCGTTGGTCACGTCAACGGCCGTCTCGCTGGCGGTGTACTTCGCCATCGCGGCGGCCACGCGCGTGTCTTCGCCCTCGTCGTCGAGTCTGGCCGCCTCGCGGACCGTAAGACGCGCGGCGTGGACGTCAGTCGCCATGTCGGCTATCTTGTGTCGAATCGTCTGTATCTCGCCGATGGGGTTCCCGAACTGCTCTCTCTCCGTCGCGTACGCTTTCGCCTCGTCGAGGGCGGCCTGCGCGAGTCCGACCGCCTGCGCGGCGATGCCGATTCGCCCGCCGGTGAGGATGTGGAACGCCGCGGAGAGACCCGCACCTTCGTCGGTGAGTCGGTTCTCCGCGGGGATACGCACGTCGTCGAAGGAAAGTCCCGTCGTGTCGGACGCGCGGAGACCGAGTTTGTGTTCTTTCTTTCCCACCTCGAACCCGGCGTCCTTCGGGACGAGAAACTGCGTGACCGAGTTCGGGTCGTCGGGGTCCGTCTTCGCGAAGACGATGCAC
Organism: Halopelagius inordinatus; assembly: GCF_900113245.1. Classification (NCBI taxonomy): domain Archaea; kingdom Methanobacteriati; phylum Methanobacteriota; class Halobacteria; order Halobacteriales; family Haloferacaceae; genus Halopelagius; species Halopelagius inordinatus. Next base: position 195,084 of record NZ_FOOQ01000002.1, on the reverse strand, counting down.
ACCTCGCCGCGCGCGCCGTTCGTTATCCACTGTTTCTCGCCGTTCAGGACGTACTCGTCGCCCTCTCGCCGCGCGACGGTGGACATCTCCGCCGGGTTCGACCCGGCGTGCGGTTCCGAGAGCGCGAACATCCCCACCGGCCGACCGGACGCCATCTCGGGAAGCCAGCGTTCCCTCTGCGATTCGGAGCCGAACTCGGCGATGCAGGACGTGGCCAGACAGTGAACGGAGAGGGCCGTGGCGACGGCGAGTTGACCGTGTGCCACCTCCTCGTTGACGAGGGCGTACGTCGTTCGGTCGGCGTCGACGCCGCCGTACCTCTCCGGAACCGTCAACCCCGTCAGATCGAGTTCGGCGAGTCCGTCCCACACCTCTTCGGGGAACCGTTCGTCGTCGTCCGCCGCCGCGGCGGTGGGACGAATCTCCTGCTCTGCGAACTCACGCACCACGTCGCGTACCGCGCGTTGTTCGTCCGTGAGCGCCGAACCGGCGTCTGCGAGTGTCATGCCTCCGAATCGTATCTCCCATGGAAAAAGATGATCGAATCGCGGGCGGAGGGTTACTCCTCCTCGCGGACGTGGGAGACGACGTCCTGGGGGTCGGCGTCGAGTCCGCCGCCCTGCGCGAACGCGGCCCCGCCGCCCCCGCCGCCGCCGAAGGCGTCGGTGACGTTCGAGACGACTGTTCCGGCGTCCACGTCGGCGTTTTCGGCCGCCGCGACGACGACGAAGGGGCTGTCGCCGTCGCCCACCGCGACGACCACGTCTTCCCCGTCCGCGACGGCGTCTTTCGCCGCCTCGCCGACGTCGTTCGGACCGAACCCGCCGATGGTTCCGACGCGCCACGTCGCGCCGTCGCGTTCGACGGCCTCCAACTCGGAGATTCGCCCGGCGAGGAGGTCCGATTCGAGTTCTCGCAGGTCGCTCTCTAACGACTCCGTCTCGGCGCGAAGCGACGCCGCGGCGTCGCCCACCTCTTCGACGGCCGTCCCGAGTTCGCGCGCCGCGTCGAGGGCGGCACCGTGGACGTTCGCGCGTCGTTCGATGCCCGAGGGTCCGACGGCGAACTCGACGCGGGTGAGTCCCTCGCCGGGGTTCGACCGCCCGACGACGGTTACGGGTCCGATTTCGAGCGTGTTCGCGACGTGCGTCCCGCCGCAGGCGGCCACGTCCCACTCGTCTATCGTCACGAGGCGAACGGTATCCGCGTCGGCCATCACCCCCTCTTCTGTCTTCGTGTTGAACGCCACGTCGTCTCGGGCCGCCGCCTCGTCGGCCGGCACCTCCTCCCACGTCACCTCTCGGGCGTCCCAGACGGCCCGGTTCGCCAGTCGTTCGAGTTCGACCAACACCTCGTCGTCGATGTCTGTCGTCGTGGCGAAGTCCACGCGAACCTTCTCTTCGCCGATGTCGAACCCGCCGTACCCCAACTCGTCGAGGAGTCGGCGGCCTGCGCCGTAGAGGACGTGACTGGCGGTGTGCGCTCGCATGCAGTAAGTCCGGAAGTCGTCGTCTACGACGCCCGCCACCTCGTCGCCGACGCCGAACTCGGGCGCGTCCGCGAGGACGTGGCGGACGTCGTTTCCGCTCTTTTGGACGTCCGCGACGGGGACGCCGCCGAGGGTTCCTCTGTCGGCCGGTTGGCCGCCGCTCTCGGCGTAGAAGTACGTCTCTTCGAGTGTGACGGTTCGCCCGTCGACGCCCGTGACTTCGGACTCGAACTGACGAACGTCGGGTTCAGCCGGGGCACGCGTTAGCATGGGTTTCGGTGAAGCGGTCGTCGGAGAAAAAAGTGACCGGTCGCGGTCCGCCCCGACTCACTCGTCGACGAGGACCACGTCGAGTCGGTCTTCGAGGGCGCGGATGACCGACCCGCCGACGTTCGCACGTGCCGCACGGCCCTCCTCGATGGCTGCGATGTCGGACTCCGGGACGTCCAGTTCTTCTGCGAGTTCCGCCGCGGTCAGGTCGGCGTCCTCGCGCGCCGACTCGACGACGCCGCCGTACCCCGAGACGAGGTACGGGAGTCTGTCTTTCTCGTAGTTCGTCCCCTTCTTCTCCCAGTGCGAGGAGTCGCCCTTCGATTGGTCGTACATCTTCGCCGTCCGTTGGGCCGCCCGCTTGCGACGGTTCGGTTCGCCGTCGTCGCGTTGCGAGGACGTGTCGCGCTTCTTTTGGTCTTTGTGTCGGTTGTCGTCGTGCGGCGCGCAGTCGGGGCAGACGAGCAACTGGGCGCCCTCGACGTTGGCGTGCCGGAGTTTGGCGGTGGTGCGACCGCAGAGTTCGCAACTGTCGCCGTCTCCTCCGCCGCCACCCCCTCCGGTGGAGTACTTTGCCATGACACGTCATATCGTCTCTACGCTTTTAAAACCGCGGCTGAGTCGGCGTCGGACGACCGGTATCGGGCGATACGCGGACGCGCGTCTCCGGTCGTCTGCGTCCGTAGAACGAAAGCCGACGCTACGGGATGTAGCGTCGGAAGGATTGTGCGTGGGTGATGTCCCGGAAGGGAATCACCTGCATCGGTGTGGCGGGTGTGCCGCCGTGCGATGCGTGGGACCGGATTTGAACCGGCGGACTCCTACGAGACAGCGCCCTCAACGCTGCGCCGTTGGCCTGGCTTGGCTACCCACGCTCGCTGTGTCGTGTGCAACTCCACGTTGTCCGGGGTAATTTAAATGAGTTTCCTTTCCAGCGCGGAGTGTCGGGCGTTCGCAGTCGACATCTCCGGGCGGACGCCGGCATTCGAGGGGAACCGTTTTGTCCGCGCGGGCGCCCGATTACGTATGGAACGCGGCGTTCGAAATCACGTCCCGGGTCTGACTGCTATCCTGACGGCGGTATCACTCGCGCTCGTCTTCGGGGCGGTGCTCGGTGCGATTCCGGAGACGGTTCTCCCGGGGGCGTCCGACGGCGTCTTAGACGCCATCCCCCACGTCAACGCCGCCGTCAGCACCGTCGCTATCGGCACGATTCTCCTCGGCGTGCGCTCGATTCGCCGCGGAAACGTCCGCAGACACCGGACGCTCATGCTCACTTCCGCCGGCCTGTTCGCTATCTTCCTCGTGTTGTACCTCTATCGAATCATCCTACAGGGCGCAGCGGAGTTCCCCGGCCCCGAGAGCGTCTACCAGTTCGTCTACCTGCCGACGCTGGCCGTCCACATCCTCTTGGCTATCGTCTGTATCCCGCTTCTGTACTACGTGCTCTTGTTGGCGGTTACCCGTCCCGTGAGCGAAATCTACGACACGCGACACCGGTCGCTCGGTCGAATCGCGGCGGCGCTTTGGCTCGTCTCCTTTTTCCTCGGGAACGTCGTCTACACGCTACTATACGTGGTTTACTGACAGAAACGCGGCCGACGAATGCCAATCGTTATTCCTCCGGAGCCGTCACCTCGACCCGAATGGACGACTCGACTTTGCAGAACCGGCGGCGGTTTCTCGAAGGCGTGACCGTCGGCGGCGGCGTGCTTTTGGCCGGATGTACCGACCAGTTCGGAGGAGACACGCAGGACAACGTACAGGAGGGCACCGAGACCGGCGGCGGCGCAAACGGCGGTGCAAACAGCGCCGCCGCAATCGCCGCCGTCGACCAGCAGGCGATGCGGGAGGAACAAGCCGCCATCCGAGAGGAGGTCCAAAGCGGCGAGATGAACCAGACGGAGGCGCGAGAAGAGATGTCGAGCGTTCAACAGAAGTACGTCGGCGAGGCGATGGACTCGCTGACTGCGACCGTAGAGGAGACGGACGGCGTCTCCGCCGGACAGACGTACGACGAGTTCGGCGTCGTCACCGTCGAGGGCGGCGCGGGGGCGATTCTCGGGATTCTCGACTCCGACGACGTGAACGCTCTCGTCTCGATAGCGGACGTCGAAGAGCAGATACAGGGTCAGGGGACGACCACGACCGAATCCGGCGCGTAACGCCGCGGACGACGCGCGCGAAAAAGAGATTCAGCGGAGCGTCGAAGTCGGACTACAGGAGGTTCTGAATCGCGTTCTTGATGTTCGAACCCTTCTGCATCGTCGTCAGCGTCTTCAGGGTGTCCTTCTCTTCGTCCAAGTTCTCCTTGAGGGGCCCTTTCACGTCGCCGTCGAAGTCGATTTCGTTCGCGAGCGTGATGAGGCTCTGATAGCCCGTTATCTCCATTCGCTCGGTTTTGATGCCCGCCGCGAGGTGGTACGGCGTCTTCAGGTCGTCCGACGCGACTTCGCGTTTGAACTCCTCGTGGTCCTGTTTCATCCCGTCGAGAGCGCCGCTTCCGCTCGCGTCCGGCGTCTCGTGAATCTCTCGGAAGACGGCTTCGAGACGCTCGACTTGCTGTCGCGTCTCCTCGCGGTGGGACTCGAACCCTTTCGCGAGTTTCTCGTCCGGCGTGTCGGACGCGAGTTCGTCCAACATATCGACGAGTTGGTTCTCGATGTAGTACATCTCTTTGAGGTTGTGAACGAACAGGTCACGGGGTGTTTCGAGAGCCATTGATGTCACCGTCGGTACCTGCTCGCGCGACGCGGATAAACGGCTCCGGCCGCGATACTGACTGTCGGACTCTCTCTGGTAATCGGGCGAACCCGTCGGCGAAACGACCCGTCTCGTCGGCGTCTCTCCGGCACGAGAAACGTGAACAGATCAACGACGAGCCGAACATGTCAGGTCGGCGTCCCACAACGTGAGAGCTAGCGCCGCGGCGATGCGCCCCGCGGACGTACCGTCGGTCATGGCTCAAAGTGGAGCACGCGAGGCGGAGGAGGTACCGCGGGAGACGACGACCGTAGAGGTGCGCGCCACCGGTCACATCCGCGACGCACTCGGGACGCCCCGGATGGAGTTCGCGTTCGAAGGCGACACGCTCCGGGAGTTCGTCGGCGCGTTCCTCGAAGAACACGACGTTCGAGAACTCCTCATCGCGGAGACGACGGCGGACGCCACCGCGTCCGGATGGGTGCCCGCCGACGCCGACGACGTCCGGGGGTCGCTCCGCAAGAACCCGGACGGCGAACAGACGAGAGCGTACGCTCGCATCCTCGTCAACGGGCGATTCAACGAGAACCGACGCGGGTTCGACACGGAACTGAAAGACGGTGACCGCGTCGCTCTCGTCAACCCGTTTATCTTCTGTTGTTGAGGCGACGAGAGGGATTCGGGCGGCGAGAGGCGCGTCGGGGCGGGTTCGTCGCGGGGCCTCAGTCGTCTGCGGGCGTCGCTTCGGTTCCGATAGTCGGACGAGAGACGTCCCGGTCGGTCTCCTCGTCGTCTATGTCGTAAGGGTACTCGCCGGTGACGCATCCGAGACAGAGGTCCGCGCGCGAACGTTCGAGCACGTCGGCGACGGCGTCGATAGAGAGGTACGCGAGACTGTCCGCGCCGATGTCCTCGCGAATCTCCTCGGTGGACTTGTCCGAGGCGATGAGTTCCTCGCGGGTGGCCATGTCGATGCCCATGTAACAGGGCGCGACGATGGGCGGCGCGCCGATGCGGACGTGTACTTCCTCCGCGCCGGCGTCGCGGACGAGTTGGACGAGTTGCCGGGAGGTGGTGCCGCGGACGATGCTGTCGTCGATGATGGTGACGGAGCGACCTTCGATGGTGCTCTTTATCGGGTTGAGTTTGAGTCGGACCGCGCGTTCGCGTTCGTCCTGCGTCGGCATGATGAACGTCCGACCGACGTATCGGTTCTTCATCAGGCCCTCCGCGAACTCGACGCCCGCGTCACCAGACCGCGTCTGGTTGGCTGACGAGCGTTGCTCGTCAACGTCGCCGTCGGGGCGTTCGTCGCCGTCCGCCGTCGTCTCGTTGGCCGCCTCGGCGTACCCCGACGCGAAGGCGCGTCCGGAGTCGGGAACCGGCATCACCACGTCCGTCTCGATACCCGACTCCTCCCAGAGTTTCCGGCCGAGGTTGCGGCGCGCCTCGTAGACGAGGGTGTCGTCGATGACGGAGTCCGGTCGGGCGAAGTAGACGTGCTCGAAAAAGCAGTGAGCGGTGTTCTCCTCTTCGACGAGTTGGTAGGAGTCGAATCCGGAGCCGTCGGGTTCGAGGACGACGAGTTCGCCCGGTCGAACGTCGCGGACGAGTTCGCCGTCGAGGGTGTCGATGGCGGCGGACTCCGAGGCGAGGACGTAGCCGTCTTCGACTTCTCCGATGCAGAGCGGTCGGTTCCCCTGCGGGTCGCGCACCCCGAGAACCGTCTCGTCGTGCATGATCGTCAGCGAGTACGACCCGTGGATACGTTGCATCGTGCGCTTGACCGCGCGGACGAGGTCCTCGTTCAGGAGGTTGCGCGCTAAGTCGTGTGCGATGACCTCCGTGTCGCCCGTCGAGGTGAACGCGTGGCCGAGTCCCTCCAGTTCGTCGCGGAGTTCGTCGGCGTTGACGAGGTTGCCGTTGTGCGCGAGTCCGAGCGACCCCGACTTGAAGGAGACCGAGAAAGGCTGGGCACAACAGGAGTTGACGCCGCCCGAGGTGGGGTATCGGACGTGACCGATGCCGCCCGTTCCGGCGAGCGAATCGAGGTCCGACTCGTCGAAGGCGTCGCCGACGAGTCCCATCTCGACGTGGCTGTGCTGTTGGAAGCCGTCGTGAGTGACGATACCCGCCGACTCCTGGCCGCGGTGTTGGAGTGCGTACAGGGAGTAGTACAACGGCCGCGACGCGGCGCGGTCGGAGAGAGAGACGCCGACGACGCCGCACTTCTCGGTCGGTCCCGAGAGGTCGGCCGGTGTCTGTCGGTCCGCGTGACCACCGCGTCCGGATGTGGGATTCGGGGAGTCCCGCCCGTCAGGCATAGTCGAAGGTAGGGTGCCCAGAGGGTAAAAAACCCGTCCTTGTGCACTCTCTGCCGTATCCGCAACCCGAAGATATCCACAACCATGCATAGGTACTCCGTGGCACAACGGAGGAGGCGTGCGGTCTGCGGAGCGCGAACTGTCCGGGGGTGAGAGACAACGGGAAAGAAGACGTCGGACGACGCAGTCGCTGAGAGAGGAGAGTCGAGAGTGAGAACGGAGTGAGAGTCCGGGCCGGTTAGTTGTCGCCGGCTTTCGACTGCCACTCGTAGCCGCGCTGTTTCGCGGACTTACCGAAGCCGCAAGACGAACAGACCTTCTTTCTGCTGTGGTAGGACTTCTCGCCGCAGCGACGGCACTTCACGTGCGTCGTCTTGTTCTTCTTGCCTTGGCTTGGGGTTCCTGCGCCCGTCATGCTTTGATTGTGACGACGTTATCGCCGCGTATAATCGTTGTGTCTTCGACCGGGGTGAGCTCTATCTCGCCGAGAACGTCGTCTTCCTCGTCCGCCTCGGGCGGTTCGAGAACGACGTTCATGTGTTGGTCGTACCCGGCGAGTGTGCCGTAGTATGCGCTCCCGTCCTTGAGATTGACCGTGACAGGCTCCGTCAGAGAAGCCTCGAGCACGTCTAGGGGTCGTCCGCTCATGACACAGACGCATCCCGTTTCGGTATTAAATGTGCCGAACCCGACGATACCGGACGTTCGTTCGCGCATACCGGTTCAGTCGCCGCCTGGAGCCGGTATTCGGAGCGTGACGACGCTTCCGCCCCCTCTCGGTCGGTCACGGAGACGTGTTCGCCCGCGTGTGTCGTCGGACGACTCGGGCCGGGTGACGACGAACATGACCGGAAACTGGTCGAACAGGTCGTCGACGCGCACGAGACAACCCACGTAGTTTTTAATACCCCGGCGTGTAGCCTCACGTACCGAGATTCCCGCGGGTAAGTGCGGCGGATGCGACCGCCGCACGCGGGACCGACGACCGACGCGCTGTAAGACGCCGGGGCCGTTCGGTCCCACGGGAGCGTCCGGCCGATTTGCGGCTGGACGACGCCCACCGACGGGACGTTTACGTGAGCAACCGCGCCACGACTGTGGCTTTCAATGCTCGGACCAACAATGGAAATCGAAATTGCGACAATCGGCGGATACGAAGAAGTCGGTCGACAGATGACGGCCGTTCGCGCGGGCGACGACGTCGTCGTCTTCGACATGGGCCTGAACCTGTCTCAGGTTCTCATCCACGACAACGTGGAGACCGAAAAGATGCACAGTCTCGACCTCATCGACATGGGTGCGATTCCGGACGACCGCATCATGTCGGACTTAGAGGGCGACGTGAAGGCCATCGTTCCGACACACGGCCACCTCGACCACATCGGTGCCATCTCCAAACTGGCCCACCGCTACGATGCGCCCATCGTGGCCACGCCCTTTACCATCGAACTGGTGAAACAGCAGGTCGAAGGCGAGAACAAGTTCAACGTCGGCAACGACCTGGTGAAGATGAGCGCGGGCGAGACGATGTCCATCGGGGACTCGGAGCAGGTCGAACTGGAGTTCGTCAACGTGACTCACTCCATCATCGACGCCATCAACCCCGTCCTCCACACGCCGGAGGGAGCCGTCGTCTACGGCCTCGACAAGCGGATGGACCACACGCCGGTCCTCGGGGACCCCATCGACATGAAGCGCTTCCGCGAAATCGGTCGCGAGGGCGAGGGCGTCCTCTGTTACATCGAGGACTGCACGAACGCCGGACGGAAGGGTCGAACGCCCTCCGAGTCCGTCGCGCGCCGTCACCTCAAAGACGTGATGACGAGCATCGAGGACTACGACGGCGGCATCGTGGCGACGACGTTCTCCTCTCATATCGCCCGCGTGAAGTCCCTCGTCGAGTTCGCGAAGGACATCGGCCGCCAGCCCGTCCTCTTGGGTCGGTCGATGGAGAAGTACTCCGGAACCGCAGAACGCCTCGGCTTCGTCGACATTCCGGACGACGTCGGCATGTACGGCCACCGTAAGTCCGTCGACCGGGCGTTCAAGCGAATCATGAAGGAGGGCAAAGAGAACTACCTGCCCATCGTCACGGGCCACCAGGGCGAACCGCGCGCGATGCTCACTCGGATGGGCCGCGGCGAGACGCCGTACGAAATCGAGAACGGCGACAAGGTCATCTTCTCGGCGCGCGTCATCCCGGAGCCGACGAACGAGGGCCAGCGCTACCAGTCCGAACGCCTCCTGAAGATGCAGGGCGCTCGCATCTACGACGAAATCCACGTCTCGGGCCACCTGCGCGAGGAGGGACACTTCGAGATGCTCGACGCGCTTCAGCCCCAGCACATCATCCCGGCTCACCAGAACCTCAAAGGCTTCGCGCCGTACGTGGACCTCTGTGAGTCGCAGGGCTACGCGTTGGGTCGTGACCTTCACGTCACGCGCAACGGGAACATGATCCAGCTGGTGGAGTAAGATGAACTCGGAAGCGACGGAGGAACGGGTGCTCGAAGCGGTCAAACAGCGGCGCGAACTCGTCAACGACGCATTGGACGAGGATATCCCGCTGGAAGAGCCACAGCGGCTCTACGAGGCGACGCGCTACCTGCTTCAGGCGGGCGGCAAGCGCCTCCGACCGACCGTGACGCTCCTCACGGCGGAGGCGCTCGCGGACGTCGAACCCCTCTCTGCGGACTACCGTGCGTTTCCGTCACTCGACTCCCGCGAGATAGACGTGATGACCGCCGCCGCGAGCATCGAGGTCATCCAGTCGTTCACGCTCATCCACGACGACATCATGGACGACGACGACCTCCGTCGCGGCGTCCCCGCAGTTCACAAAGAGTACGACACGGAGACGGCCATCCTCGCGGGTGACACGCTCTACGCGAAGGCGTTCGAGCTGATGACGCACACGGGCGCAGACCCCGAGAACGGACTCGAGGCCGTCCGCATGCTCGCGACCACCTGTACGCAGATCTGTGAGGGGCAGGCCATCGACGTCGAGTTCGAACGACGGACCGAGGTGTTGCCCGACGAGTATCTCGAGATGATAGAGCTGAAGACGGCCGTCCTCTACGGCGCCGCGGCGGCGACGGCGGGCGTCTTGATGGGCGCCAGCGACGACGTGGTCGAAGCGCTCTACCGGTACGGCATCGATTCGGGCTGTGCGTTCCAGATTCAAGACGACGTGTTGGATCTGACGGTGCCGTCGGAGAAACTCGGCAAACAGCGCGGCTCGGACCTCGTCGAGAACAAAGAGACCATGATCACGCTCCACGCCCGGCAACAGGGCGTCGACGTCGACGGCCTCCTCGACGCGTCGGACATCGACGACGTGACGGAAGCGGCGGTCGAAGAGGCGGTCTCCGAACTCGACGACGCCGGCTCTATCGACTTCGCCCGCGAGAAGGCCCAAGAACTCACCGACAGAGCGAAAGACCACCTCGAAGTCCTCCCCGACAACGAGGCTCGGTCGCTCCTGCGCGACATCGCCGACTACCTCATCACGCGCGGCTACTGACGTCGGCGCTGCAGTCGGGCTTTTTTTGTCGCCGGACGGTCGGAAATCCCGACGCATCGAAGGTATATACCGCTGGAACCCGTCCCCGGTGTATGGCGGATGCACTGACCGTCGTCCGGCGACGCCGCCGCATCCTCGAATATCTCTCGGACCGGACGGCGTCGAAGCGCGATATCGTCGCGGCGACGGATTCGTCGCGTTCGACCGTCAACCGCGCCATCTCCGAACTCTCGTCGCTCGGGTTGGTCGAACGAGTCGAGGGCGGGTTCCGGACGACGACGCCCGGGCGACTCTCATTGGGGGTGGTGGTGGAGGCGACAGAGACGATGCGGACGATAGAGGAGTGGAGTGACGTGCTCTCGAACGTCCCCGTCGATGCGTCCGTCTCGCACCGGTTTCTCGTCGGGGCGGACGTCGCCGCCGGAGATTCGGCCGCGCCCTACTCGGGCATCGACGACCTGTTCGACAGACTCCGGCGGGCCGACCGTATCCGCGGATTCTCCGTCACCGACAACGACCCCCGATGGACCCGGACGCTACACGAACGGGCGGCGTCGGGGGCGATGAGGGCCGATATCGCTCTCACCCGCCCGATGGCGGAGTACATCATCGAGGAGTACGCAGAGCAGTTCGACGAGTACCTCGCCGCGGACGGGTACGAGATTCGGGTCTGCGAGACGCTCCCGTTCGGTCTGATTCTCCTCGACGTGGACGGCCGGACGGTGGCGCACCTCCTCGTCCACGACGACCGGGGGTCGTTGGTCGCGCAGGTCGAAAACGCCCGCCCGGACGCCGTCGAGTGGGCCGAGTCGCGCTTTATCGACCGGTTCGAGGACGGCACTCCGCTCTCTGCGTTCGTCGAGTGAGTCGGCGCGAAACCCATATGTGTCTGCGTGTGGTACTGTCTACCGTACCCCTGCCCGTGACCCTAATCCGGGCCTGTTTTTATCCGCGGCGGAGAATCGACTTGCAATGAACGACGAGTTACGCGAACGCGTCGAGCGAGCCGCAGAGAAGCACGCCCTGCTCAACGCGGTCAAATACGAGAGCGACGCCGACGTGGGTGCGGTGATGGGACCGCTCATGGGAGAGAACCCGGACTTTCGGCCCCACGGAGACGAGATTCCGGGAGTCATCGGCGGCGTCGTCGCGCGGGTCAACGACCTCTCGACCGAAGAAAAGCGCGACAGACTCGCCGAACTCGCGCCCGAGGAACTCGCGGAACTCGAAGCCGACGACGAGAGCGAGGAGGCGGTGCTTCCGGACCTCCCGAACGCAGAGGAGTACGACGAGGTTCGGATGCGGGCGGCCCCGAACCCGAACGGCCCGTGGCACGTCGGCCACGCGCGGATGCCCGCGGTCATCGGGACGTACAAAGAGCTCTACGACGGGTCCTTTATCGTCCGCTTCGACGACACCGACCCGGAGACGAAGCGTCCGGACCTCTCGGCGTACGACGCCATCCTCGACGACATCGACTACCTCGGCTTCGAACCGGACGACGTCCTCCTCGCCTCCGACCGAGTGGAGACGTACTACGAGTACGCTCGGGACCTCATCGAGGCGGGCGGCGCGTACACCTGTTCGTGTTCGGGCGAGGCGTTCTCGGAGTTGAAAAACTCCGCGGAGGCCTGCCCGCACCGGGACAAAGACGCAGAGACGACGCTGTCCGAGTTCGAGGCGATGGTCGACGGAGAGTACGACTCCGGCGAGATGGTCCTGCGGGTGAAGACGGACATCGAACACAAGAACCCCGCCCTCCGCGACTGGGTGGCGTTCCGGATGGTCGATACGCCGCACCCCCGCGAGGAGGCCGAAGAGTACCGCGCGTGGCCGATGCTCGACTTCCAGTCCGGCGTCGACGACCACCTCACGGGCGTCACGCACATCGTCCGCGGCATCGACCTGCAGGACTCGGCCAAGCGCCAGCAGTTCGTCTACGACTACTTCGGGTGGGAGTACCCCGAGGTCATCCACTGGGGCCACGTCCAAGTCGACGAGTACGACGTGAAACTCTCCACCTCGACCATCAAGGAACTCATAGACGAGGGCGAACTCGACGGGTGGGACGACCCGCGCGCGCCGACGCTCAAGAGCCTCCGGCGGCGGGGTATCCGCGGTGAGGCCATCGTCGATGCGATGGTCGGACTCGGCACCTCCACCTCGAACGTCGACCTCTCTATGTCCGCCATCTACGCGAACAATCGCGAACTCGTGGACGACGAGTCGGACCGGTACTTCCTCGTCCGCGAGGGCGAGGTGTTCGCCGTCGAGGGCGGACCCGAGGCGGGACACCCGGCACTCCATCCGGACCACGAGGAACGCGGCGACCGGACCGTCCCCGCGGCGGGCGGCGTCGTCGTCGAATCCGAAGACGTGCCCGCGGAAGACGAACGCGTCTGGCTGAAAGGCTACGGATGCGTCCGTCGCGAGGGAGAGACGTTCGTCCACACCGGCGACGACATAGCGGCGGTTCGCTCCGGCGAGGTGGACGTGATTCACTGGGCGCCCGCCACCGACAACGTCCCCGTCCGCATGCGGACGCCCGATGGCGACGTGGCGGGCGTCGCGGAACCCGACTTCACGGACGCCGAGGTGGACGAGGTGATTCAGTTCGAACGCCTCGGGTTCGTCCGCGTGGACGAACGGGGCGAAGACGAGACGGTCGTCTACTGGGCGCACAAGTAGTCGCAGTCGCGTCTCGCGGTTCTCCTCGGAGGCGGTAGAGCTTTGCCGCGGGGTGGGCCATCCTCTCGCATGACGCTCGTGGACCTCACCCGGCGGGTGGAATCGGGAATGCCCGTCTACCCCGGTGACCCCGACGTCGAAGTCGAACCGCACGCCGACTTCGAGGCGGACGGCTACCGCGTCTCTCGACTCGAACTGGGGACGCACGCCGGGACGCACGTGGACGCGCCCTCGCACACCGAACCCGACGGGGACTCTCTGGGCGCGTTCGACGCCGACGACTTCCGGTTCGACGCGCGACTCGCAGACTGCCGCGACGCGGGCGAAAACGGGCTCGTCGGACCCGACGCGGTGCCGGACGACCCCTCCATCGAGATGGTCGTCTTCCGGACGGGGTGGGAGACGGAGTGGGGGACAGACCGGATGACGGACCATCCCGCCCTCGCGCCCGAGACGGCGCGACTGTGCGCAGACCGGGGGTACGCGGTGGCGACCGACGCGTTGAGTCCGGACCCGACGGGCGGCGACGGGGTGCCCGCACACCGCGCGATACTCGGCGCGGGACGACTCGTCGTCGAGAACCTCCGGAACCTCGACTCCGTGCCGGAACGGTTCGAGATGCTCGCGTTCCCGATACGGGTGGACGCCGACGGCGCGCCCGCCCGCGTCGTCGCGGCGGTTTAAAAGAAGAGGACGAAGAGGAACGCGACGAGCATCGCGCCCGTCAGGAGAACTTGGGCCGCGGTGGAGGCGAGGACGCCGACCGTCGCGTACAGGGCCGCTTTACCGCTCTGTTCCGCGTTCTGGTTCCGAGCGAACTCCGCGACGAACACGGTGACCGCGATGCCGACCAGAAATCCCACCGGCCCCGTCACGAAGAGGAGGACGAAGCCGACGACGACGGCGATACCGGTCGTGAGCGTCGACGCGCCCGCCGCCTTCGCGGCCACCGCCCCGCCCGCGTAGTCGATGACCATCGTCGCAACGCCGACGAGAAGCAACGAGACGAAGACGGGAAGGCTCGGATCGCTGAAGCCCGTAGACCACCAGTAGAGCACCACACCGGCCACGGACAGGAGTGCGCCGGGCACGAGTGGGGCGACGGTTCCGACGACGCCGAGGACGAGAAGCGCCAGTGCGATCCACGCGAATATATCCATACGTCGAGGTCGTCTTCCGGCGTGTTAACGCCGGTGCCCGATTCCTCCGAGGGCGGAGGCGTTCGGAGTATAATTTAATACCCCACGAAAGATTGTTATGGTATATCATGGCAATCGATCCGAACTTCGAGACGAACCGCGAGAAGGTCGGCGAGGAGAACGGCGTCGCCGTCTGGGGACCGGTGGACCCGCCCGAACAACGCGGCATCCACGGAACGCACGTCGCCGTCGACTACGACATCTGCATCGCCGACGGCGCGTGCCTGGAAGACTGCCCCGTGGACGTGTTCACGTGGGTAGACACCCCCGGTCACCCCGAGTCGGAGATAAAAGTCGAACCGACGCACGAAGACCAGTGCATCGACTGCATGCTCTGTGTCGACGTCTGTCCGGTGGACGCCATCGACGTAGACCCCGGACGCGCCGGACGGACCTGAAGCGTCCACCCGGCGCGCGGGTCTCGTTCTCCTCTCCCTGACTGTTTCGTATAGCTCACAAAAGATTATTATAAATACCTAGTGGCAGTTACCGTGGGAGTTAGTACCAATGCACGTGGTCACTCTGACCAAGGGCGTCCCCGACTTTCGAGAGGGACAGGTATCGTTCGACGAGGACGGCCACCTCGAACGAGGGAAGACACCGACGGTGATGAATCCGAACGACTCGCACGCCCTCGACGCGGCCCTCCAGACGCACGTCCGCCACGGCGGCCGTGCGAGCGTCGTGAGCATGGGTCCGCCGGGGTACAAAGACGTGCTTCGGGAGGCGATGGAGACGGCGTACGCCGACGACCTGCTTCTCGTCTCGGACCGAGAGATGGCCGCGGCGGACACGTGGGCGACGGCCATCACGCTCAGCGCCGGAATCGAGAGGCTCGGCGACCCCGACATCGTCTTTGCGGGGTTCAAGACGGCCGACGGCGAGACGGGTCACACCGGCCCGCAGACGGCGTGGTGTCTCGACATGCCCATCGTGACGCACGTCGTCTCGTTGGACGTCGACGAGGAAAGCGAGACGCTCCGCGCGAGACGCCTCGTCGAGGGCGACATCGCGGAGATGGAGACGGTCGAACTGTCGCTTCCGGCGTTCGTCGTCGCCGACCCCGAGTTCGAACCGTCGTATCGCACGGCCGAACACAGACTCACGCTGAAGGACAAACGCGCCGAGGCGGCGGCCCGCGCCGAGGAGTACGAAGAACATCTGACGGTGTGGGACCACGCCGATTTGAATCTCGACCCGGACTACATCGGCCTCGACGGCTCTCCGACTATCGTCTCCTCTGTGGACCCCATCCCGAAAGCGCCCGCCGAACGCGAGGCGACGATGGTAGACCCCGGAGACGCGGAAGGGATGACCGAGGTACTGGAGACGATGCAGTCGCACGCCGCGGGCGACGCGGCGGCCGCGGGGGGTGACTGACCGTGCCCGCAATCGACCCCGGCGAGTACGACATCTCGGCGCTCGGCCCGGAACTGCGGGAGATAGAGGACGCCGAGGAACTCAGAGAAATTCTCGCGGCCGAACGCGACGGGAAGGACCGCGACGCCGTGATTTCGCTCGTCGAGAGCCGCATCGAGAAGTTCGAGGGCGACGACGGGGAGACGGACGCCGACGCTCTCGACCTGACGGAGATGAGCACGGCGGAGGTGGGCAACGCTCTCACCGACATCGACGACCCGGCGGAGTTAGAGTCCATCCTCGAACGCGAGGAGTCCGGAGAGAACCGAGACGGCGTCAAGCGACTCGTGGAGAACCGCCTCGACTCCGTTCGCGGAAGCGAGGAAGGAGGCGAACGCGAGGAGCGAGAACCGCCCGAGGAGAGACATCCCGAACTCGACCATCCGACGAACGACAAGCGACACGTCAGAGCGTTGGAGGGCGGCGTCTACCGCGACATGTGGGTGTACTGCGAGACGCAGGCGGGCGACCTCGTCGACGTGTCCAAGGAGATGCTCGGGAAGGCCCGCGAACTGATGGACGGCTACAACGAGGAGTACGGCGGAGACGAACGCGTCGTGGCCGTTCTCATCGGCGACGACGTCGAGAAACATACCGACGACGTGATAGCCTACGGCGCGGACGTCGTCGTCTCCCACGAGGACGCGCGACTGTCGCGGTTCCAGCACAAGCCGTACACGGAGATATTCTGCGACATGGCCCGCGCGGGCGCGACGCACGAGGACGGCGAGTCGCGCGGCGGCCGAGACGAGGCGTGGCGCGACTACGACAAACCGCGGTACGTCCTCTTCCCGGCGACGAACAACGGCCGGGACCTGTCGGCGTTGGTGCAGGCCGAGTTAGATTCGGGTCTCGCGAGCGACTGCTCGGGTCTCTACATCGAAGACGAGGTCATCTCGAACCCCGTCAAGACCGGCGCGGCGGGCGACAAGAAGAACTTCGAGCGCGTGTTGCACATGAAGCGGCCGGATTTCTCGGGGTTCGAGTACTCGACGATTCTCTGTCTCGACAACCCCACCCGCGAGTTCCACCCGCAGGGCGCGTCGGTCATCCCGGGAAGTTTCGACGTGCCCGAACCCGACGCCGAACGCGACGGCGAGGTGGTCGAACACGACGTCCCACTCGACGACGAGTGGTTCCGCGTCTCCGTAACGGACCACGACCGGTTGGACGAGGGCGTGGACCTGACGGGCAACGACGTCGTCGTCGCCGTCGGGCGCGGTATCGGCGACGCGCCGACGCGCGGGATGGAACTGGCTCTCGAACTCGCAGACCAGTTCGAGGAGGCGGACGTCGGCGTCTCTCGCGGCATCGTCACCGGTTCGTACCAGTTCGAGGGCCACGTCGAACGGTACACGACCGAGGACCGCCAAATCGGCGAGACGGGACAGGTCGTCGCGCCGGACCTGTACGTCGCCGCGGGCATCTCGGGGGCCGTCCAGCACAAAGTCGGTATGGACGAGTCAGACACCATCGTCGCCGTCAACACCGACCCCGACGCGCGCATCCGCGACTTCTCCGATTACTTCGTCGAGGGCGACCTGTTCGAGGTACTCCCCCGACTGACGGAGGCGTTGAAGGAGGGGCGCACGGACTTCGCGTCCGTCGCCGCCGCGGGCGACGCCGCCGCCACGGACGGCGGCCGACCCGCGGGGACGACACCCGACTCGGACGCGCGACGGACGGGAGGTGAGGCCGGTGAGTGAGACTCCCGACGAACACTACGAAGCAGTCGTCGTCGGCGCGGGACCGGGCGGTGCCGCCGCGGCGGCGACACTCGCGAACTACGGCGTCGAGACGTTGGTGCTCGAACGCGGCGTCGAGGCGGGGTCGAAGAACGTCTCCGGCGGCCTCATCTACGCCGAGGAGTCCGCGCCGTACACGATAGACGACATCTTCGACGGCTTCCGCGAGGAGGCGACGGAGCGTCCGGTCACGCGGTACTACCTCCACAACGTCGCGGGCGAGATGGTGGAAACGTTCGACATCACCTCGCTTCACGACCACGACACGGCGTGGGCCGACGCCGTCCTGCGCCGGAAGATGGACTCGTGGCTCGAAGACAGAGTCCACGAGATGACCCGCGAGACGGGCGGCGGCCTGTTGACCGACGTTCGCGTGAACGGACTGCTCAGAGAGGGCGGCGACATCGTGGGCGTCACCTGCGACGAACTCGACCCGATACGCGCGGACGTTGTCGTCGCCGCCGACGGGGTGAACTCCGAACTCGCGCGCGACGCGGGGTTGATGGACTGGGAAGAACCCGACGAGTGGTTCCAAGGCGTCAAAGCCGTCGTCGATATGCCCGAAGAGATCATAGAGGACCGCTTCGCCGTCCGAGCGGACGACGGAGTCGCGCACCTGTTCTCGGGCGACCTGTTCGAGGGCGTCCGCGGCGGCGGCTTCCTCTACACGAACCGCGATTCGCTCTCCATCGGGACGGTGTTTCACCTCGATAGCCTCGTCGCCCGCGAGGCGGAACCGCACGAACTGCTCGACGCCCTTCTCACGCACCCGCTCCTCGCGAAGTGGTTGGGCGACGACTACCGCGAACGCGAGTACAGCGCGAAACTCGTCCCTGACTCGAAGAAGGTGGCACTGCGCGAACCGCACGAGGGCCGACTGCTCGTCGTCGGCGACGCGGCGGGGCAGATGCAGGCGCAAGGCCCCATCATCAAGGGGATGAACCACGCCGTCACCGCGGGCGCACTCGCCGCCGAGGCGTTCGGGAAGGCCAAAGCCGGGGGGAAGCCGGAACTCGCCGGGAGGCTGTACGCGAAGAAACTCCGCGACGAGGGCGTGATGGGGAAACTCCGGCCGCGGGGGTACGAACTCCTCGGACGCCTCGGCGAACGCGAGTCGATGACCGAGATAGCCGACAGCGTGCTCACCTCTCGCGTCGGACGGATGGGCGTGCGGGCGTTGTCCGGGCGACTCGAAGAGCTGTACGGGTCGCCGACGCTCTCGGCTTTGGTCCCGGACACGCAGACGCCGTACGTCACGCTCCCGACGGTCATCGCAGAGGAGTTGGGAACGCGCGTCACGGAGCGGAACCGAATCGAACCGCCGAGCCTCGAAGCGCGAATCGGCGACTTGACGTACGACACCGACGTGGGGAACCCCCACATCGAACTCCGCGACGAGTCCTACGAGGCGAGCGGAGCCGCCGTCTCGGCCTGTCCGGTCAGCGCCGAGGAGTTCGGCGGCGGCTGTTACCGCGAGGAGCTGAGACGGACGAACGGTCAGGAGGAACGCGTCGTCAGCCTCGACACCCAACCGTGCATCGAGTGCGGCACCTGCGCCGTCGTCGCCGACACGGAGTGGACGCACCCCGCGGGCGGCAAAGGCGTCCAGTTCGAGGAGGGGTAAGCGGATGGCGACGGAGGAGTCGGCCGCGGGCGGTGGCGGTGACGGGCCCGAGGCGCGGGCCGAAGCGGAGTCGGTCTACGCCGAGCGAATCCGCGAACTCGCGGCGGAAGCGCGGCGGAAGCGCGAGGCGTTCGACGCGCCCGAAGGTGACGAGAGGGTCGAGAGGGCCGCGGAGTGCGCCCGAGACGGCGTCGGACCCGTTCTCTCCGTCTACGTCGAGGCGCGGACGGCGGCGGCGGACGTCGCGTTCTCCGCGGCGGAGCACCGACTGCTTCGCCGCGCGCTGAACGACTGGCTGACGCTGTACGCGCGGTGTCACGGCGTCGAACTCGACGCCGACTTCGCGGTTCGCGCGGCGGCCGAACTGCTCGTGGAGACGCACGACGTCCACGATACCGTCCAACTCCTCACGCGCGTCCCGGAACGGTAGCGAGCCGTCCGTTCGGGCGACCGTTCTATGTTGCCGAATAAACGTTATGGTTCGGTATGTGGTATTCGGTAGCATGGAGGTAACAGAGGCGCTCGACTTCGACCACGGAGACAGAAAAGACATCTACGAGTACATCGAACGGCACGGAATCGTCCGCGAGGACGACCTGCGCCGGAAACTCAACTTCGACCCCGGGGCGCTGGGGACGCATTTGACCATCCTCCGGCGCGACGGCTACGTCAGGAAGGTCGGCGACAAGTACGAAGTCGCCTATCAGCGAGACGACGCGGAGATGCACGAATCGGAGGGGACCGAATACACCATCCGGATGGCCCAAGAGGTCGATTTAGAGAGTCTGGTCGAGGCCATCCGCGAGGTGGCCCAAGAGGGGACGTACATCGAAGCCGAAACCGTCGCCGACGTGGTGGACCACGAGGAGGTCATCATCCGGCACAACGACGTTCACTCGCGGATGTTCTTCGTCGCCACCGTCGGCGACGAACTCGTCGGCTGGGTTCACCTCGACCTCCCGGAGACGGCGAAACTGAGCCACACCGCCGTCCTCACGGTCGGCGTGCGCTCGGAGCACCGAGGGAACGGTATCGGCGCTGCGCTCCTCGAACGCGGCGTTCGCTGGGCGCGCGAACACGAGTACGAGAAACTGTACAACAGCGTTCCCGCGACCAACGAGGAGGCCATCGACTTCCTCGAAGCCCACTACTGGGAGACGGAAGCGGTCCGCGAGGACCACTACAAGATAGACGGCGAGTACGTCGACGAGGTGATGATGGGCGTGGAACTCCGCTGAGACGACGCTCTACCGCCACTCGTCGCTCTCGCCCGCCAACGGTTCGGCGACCACGCCGTCCCGTTGGACGAGTGCCCGACCGTGGGCCGCACAGACGTCTCTGTCGTCGTCCCACGGGACGTACAATCTGACCGACGCCTCGTTCTCACAGTCCGGTTGGCTACACTGCGCCATGGCGAAGATTACGACGCCGAGACGCTTCGGTGTACCGTCCGAGTCGTTCGGCCCGACTCACTCCGTGTACCGCGCACGCTCCTCACGGGCGCTCTCGGTCCCGTACTCGTCGACCAGCGGTTTGTACGCGTCGCCGAGGGCACGCATGCACTGGCCCTCCGAGACGTAGCCGAGTTCCTCGGAGACGGGCGTCCACGGGCGGCCCTGTAACACCTTCCGCACGAGCAGTCGCTCCGCTCTGGCGTCGAGGGGCGCGCGGTCAGGCGACACGAGGTGCGCGAGCGCGAGTCGGCGGAACGCTTCGGGGGCGGCGCTGTAGATGCCGGGTCCGTAGGAGGCACCGACGACGACGCGCCACTCGCGGTCCGAGAGCGAGGGGTCTCTCGCGCCGCCGCAGGCGCGAATCGCCGCCCGGGCCACGTCGGGGTCTAAGTCGCGGAGCGGGTCAGAGAGGACGGCCGAGATCCGGTCGAGGAACCACTCGGCGTGTCTGTCGCGGAGGGCCGCGCCCGCCGCAGAGAGGGGACGGAGCATCAACGCGGAGTACTCGCCGCTCGTCGCGTTTCGAGTCGTCGAGAGGTGGACCGTCGAGTAGCCGTTCGCCTCCCAAAACGAGAGGAGTTCGGGCGTCGCGCCGTAGCCGACGCCGAGGTAGTCCGCCGAATCGTCGAACTCCCGTCGCACCTCCGCTAGGAGTCGCGACCCGAGTCCCCGAGAGCGAACGGCGTGGTGGGTGGCGATGCGCATCACCCGGTAGCCGACGGGGACGCCCGCCTCCTCGTCGCGGAGTTGGCTCGTGAACACGTCGGGGAGCATGTTCCCGCGGACGCGAGCGCCGTCGTACATGCTTCGGCGCGTCTCCGCGTTCAAACCGCCTTCGCGGGCGAGGAGGGCGACGCTCGCGACGTGCCCCTCGTGGAGGAGCGCACGGAGTTCGAGGTTCGGCGCGTCCAACAGGCGGGCCAGGTCGTTCGGCTCCGTCCGGTAGTGCGCGAACACGAGGAGGCCGAACGCCTCCGAGAGGAGGTGGTCGTCCGCGAGGAGTTCCGACGGGGAGACGGCGCGGTACTCGACGGTGTCGGGCGTCGCGTCTTCCACGAGTGGGTCCACGGGCGGGCGAGCGTCCAAGAGGAGGGCGCGGAACGCCCACGACTCCACCGGGTCGCCGCGGGCGTACCGGATGGGTTCGTCCAACTGCGCGTCGGTGACCGTGAAGTCGCTCGCGTCGAGCGTATCGCGGAAGCGAACCGAGAACCCGCGGCCCGCGCCCTCGTAGCCGTGGACGGTGGTGAAAAAGCCCGCCGCGGGCGCGTCGAGGAACGACGAGAGGAGGCGAACGGGAAGCGCCGCCGCCTCGTCTACGAGCACGACGTCCGGGTCGTCCGGAAGCGTCGCCGCCGTCGGCGGGTCCGCGAAGCGAACGCGGCCGGACTCCGCGTTCGTCGGTGTCGCCCGGAGGAGGTGGGCCTCCGCATCGTGACCGGCGAGTGCGTCGAGGTCGGAGAGAAGCGTCTCCGCTCTGACGAACACCTCCTCGGCGCTGCGATACGACGGCGCGGTCACCACCACGTCGCGTCCGGCGGCGGCGAGGGAGGCGGCGGCCAGACCGGCGGCGGCGGACTTCCCGCGCCCGCGGTCGGCCTCCGCGACGACCGCCTCGCCCGGATGCGAGAGCCGTTCTAACGCCCGGAGCGCTCTCGACTGGTCGCCGGTCAGACACGACTCGTAGGCGAGGCGGGGAAAGGAGTGCTCGCGCGGAACCGACGGCGACCGGTCGCCGACGTCCGGCGGTGACGGGGCGGAGCCGTCGCGTTCGACGACGCCGTCGTCCACGTTCGCGATGGCTACGCCGGGGTGGTCTCGGAGCGTCGAAACGAGGCGTTCGCGGAACCGTCCGGTCACGTCGGAGACGGAGAACGGCGGGACGGCGAGCGACTTCTCGAACGACCCGACGCGGGCGGGCCACTCGTCGAGAGGCGGCGCGAGGAGGACGAACAGGCCGCCGCCGTCCACCGCGCCGACGAGTCGGCCGACGACGTTCGGCGAGAACTCCTCGTGGGCGTCGCAGACGACGGCGGTTCGCGTCGAACCGAGGAGTTCGCCCGCCTGCTTCGGATGCAGACGTTCGAAGCGAAAGCCCTCTCGGGAACTGACGATGGTGGTCTCCTCGTCCGGAACGTCGGCCCCGCAGAGAACGTCGAACGCGGCGTCGACGCAGGCGTCTCGGTCGCCCGCGAGGACGACCAGTCGTCGGTGGTTCGCCCGCGTCGCCGCCGCCCGTGCGTCGGCGGCGAGGGCGGCGATATCCATGCACCGCGGTTGCCCGCGGCGACGTAAGGCCGTTTCCGTTCTCGCCGGGCGGACGACGACTGAGAACGGCTGCCTCGTTCGCGCGGAATCGACACGGTACGAACCGGCAATTTCGGCCGAACCGGCGTGTGTGTTCGGATACCACGGCAGGCGGGCATTGAAAGCGCTTTTATGGGGTCCGACGCTATCGAGGTGTACAGCCTGCCCGGGGTTGATGATTCTCCCCGCCGTCAGGGAAGACCGCGACCAATGTGGTCAGCCGGCGGGGCAGTCGAGCCCGCGAGCAGGATAGGTGAACAACCCATGCCAGTCTACGTAGAATTTGACGTCCCAGCCGACCTCGCAGAGAACGCCCTCGAGGCGCTCGAGGTCGCACGAGACACCGGTACAGTGAAGAAAGGAACCAACGAGACGACCAAGTCCATCGAGCGCGGCAACGCCGAACTCGTCCTCATCGCGGAAGACGTCTCCCCCGAGGAGATCGTCATGCACCTGCCCGAACTCGCAGAGGAGAAGGGCATTCCGTACATCTTCATCGAGACGCAGGACGAAGTCGGTCAGGCCGCAGGCCTCGAAGTCGGCTCCGCCGCCGCAGCCATCGTCGACGCTGGCGAGGCGGAAGAGCAGGTCGAGGACATCGGCTCGAAGGTCGAGGAACTTCAGTAATCCACCATGAGCGCAGAAGAGACTGCCAGCGACTCGACGTCCGCAGAGGTCATCGAGATCGTTGGCAAGACCGGGATGCATGGCGAAGCCATGCAGGTCAAGTGCCGCATCCGCGAGGGCTCGAATCAGGGCCGCATCATCACGCGGAACGTGCTGGGCCCCGTCCGAGAGGGCGACATCCTGCAGCTTCGCGAGACCCAACGCGACGCCGACTCCATCGGAGGGCAGTAACTCATGGTCGAAAAGCGAACCTGTGACTTCAGCGGACAGGAGATCGAGCCCGGAACGGGCACGATGTACGTGAAAAACGACGGTACCATCCTCCACTTCAAGGACTCGAAGGCCGAGAAGAACTACTTCCTCGGTCGCGAGCCCCGCGACGTGGAGTGGACCGCCGAAGGACAGGCCGAGAGCGGCCCCGCCCACGGGGACAACGAATGAGCCACCACGACGAGCGCACCTTCGTGATGGTCAAGCCCGACGGCGTCCAACGAGGACTCATCGGCGACATCGTCTCTCGGTTCGAGGACCGAGGACTGAAGCTCGTCGCGGGCAAGTTCATGCAGATAGACGACGACCTGGCGCAAGAACACTACGGCGAACACGAGGACAAGCCGTTCTTCGAGGACCTCGTGGAGTTCATCACGTCCGGCCCCGTCTTCGCGATGGTCTGGCAGGGCGCCGACGCGACCCGTCAGGTCCGTTCGATGGTCGGCGAAACCGACCCCGCCGAATCCGCACCGGGTACCATCCGCGGCGACTACGGTCTGGACCTCGGTCGGAACGTCATCCACGCCTCGGACCACGAGGACGAGGGCGCAAACGAGCGCGAAATCTCGCTGTTCTTCGACGACGACGAACTCGTCGCGTACGACCGCGTCGACGAGACGTGGCTCTACGAAGAAGAAGACCACTGAACCGACGGCCGACTCCGCGCAGTTTTCTCTTTCGTCGCGACGCCGAGAGCGACGCCGTCGTCCGACGACGCGCCCCGTCGCTCCGGCCCGGATACGGTCTGCGAATCTAACTCTCACCTCGCGGAGATGGTCTCTGTCGGGGCAGAAAAACCGTATTGGGACCGAGTACCAAGCCCGGTTCGATGACGGAACTGGAACTACTGCTGTGGCTGTTTGCGGGCGGCCTCCTCGCGGGCGGCATCGCGCTTCTCGTCGCGGTGTCCGTCACCGTCGTCGCCGCGACGCGCCTCCTGAAGGCCGCGAGTGCGGTGCTCGCGCCCACGGTGACCGCCGAACCGACCGCGATACGCGACGTCGAACGGCATCTCACCGACCTCCGGGACGCGCCGCGAGTCGATAGCGGCGTCGTCCGCGAGGTGGTTCCCGAGGCGCGTCGCGGCGGGGGCGACTCGTGGGTCCGGCGGGCGCCCGGCGTCCGGTTCGACGTGGCTCTCCCCCTCGACTCCACGGAGAGTCGGGTGGCGACGGTGTGGGTACCGACGCCGGACCGCTTGACCGGCGAGACGGAACTCGAACGAGTCGCCGCCGCCTGCGGCGTCGACCCGACGCGGGTGTCAGACGCCGTCGGCCGGGAACTACCACTCGACTACGCGGGCGACGGGCAGTGGGTGATACCTTCGCTCGCGAGAGGGGCGACGAGAGAGACCGAACGCGCCTGATTCGGCGTCGGCCCCCGCGTCCGCCCTCAGTCGGTTCGGTGTTCCTCCACGACGTCGTCCCACGACACCGTTCCTCGCGAGGCGATTCGCTCCGGGTGGAGTGCGTCGCTCTCGAGGGCGTCGTGTGCGCTCGGGACGTTCGGGTCGAGTCCGCCGAGTATCGACCCGAGAGCGTTCTCCTCCTCGGGCGGCCGACCGGTGTCCTCGACGCTCAGTTCCGCCGCGTCGTCCTCCTCGTCGGTGACGACGACGCGGTGAACCATCCCGAACGGTTCGTGCGGCGGGCAGTTGAAGTCGTAGACGCCCTCCTCTTCGAAGCGGTAGAGCCAGTACCCGCCGACCGGAACGAGAGGCGACGAGACGGCTTCGACGCCGTCGGGCACGCGGTTCTGTCGCCCGTGGCGTTCGTGGTAGGCCGTCACGGCGTGGTCCGGCGTCTCCGCGCTGTACAGAACCACGTCACCCGGACTGACCCGCAGTCCCGCCGGTTCGAAACGGAACCCGGTCGTGTCGGCGAGCAGGTGGGCGATTTCGCGGACTGTCACCGTCTCCCCTCCCTCGGGGGTCCGAACCGACACACCGGCGTCGGGCCTGTCGAGTTCTCCCTCGTCTACGGACCCGTCTTCGACGGCGGCGGTGACGTTCCCCGTCGTCCCCTCCGAGAGGCCGCCTCCCTCCACGAGGGCGAACAGGAGTTCCGGGATGTCTATCTGCATCTCGACTTCGTGCGCCGGGCGGACCGGGTTCGCGAACGACTCGAAGCAGTCGTCCGACGCCTCGCCGGAACACGGGTTCTCCGCCGCGGACGCGTACCCGAAGATGGGGTCTATCTCCTCGGGATGCTTCGGTGCCGCCGGACCGTCCGACCCGTACCCGTGGTCGTCGTCTGAATCGTCGTCTCCCGACGCCGTCACCGCACCCGACCCGAGCGAAAGCGCCGCCGAAGCCCCCGCGACGCGCAGCACCGTCCGGCGCGGGAACCGCCGCGCCGTCGATTCACCCTGTCCGTCTCCCTTCGTCTCGTCGTCTGTCTGTGGTGCCATACCACACCAGATATGAATTCTGAGAGACATAATCCTACGGATGGTGGCGTATTCGTGACATTCTCTGGAACCGTCGATGGGGCCTCTCGGCTCCGACGAACCGCCCGAGAAGGAAAATGTACGCCGAATAGTTTAGAATTCGATACGAACGACGGCCGGCGGTCGGCGGTTTACCGACCGCAGACGGGCGTCGGCGTCGTCAGGCTACGCCTGACTGCCCGCCGGACTGCGACGCAGACCGGCGACGTCTATCTCGCCGTCGTCGAGTTCCGCCTCGACTTCGCGGGCGGCCGTGACCATGTTCTCCATCTTTCGGTAGGCGACTTCGCGGGGGAGGAGTTTGACGCCGCAGTCGGGCGAGACGGTGAGTTTCTCCGGCGGGACCACCTTCAGCCCCTCCTTGATGTTCTCTTTTATCTCCTCGACGGACTCCACCTCGGCGGTGTGGACGTCCACGACGCCGAGTGCGAGGTCGGGTTCGAACTCGGGGTCTGTGAACACGTCTATCTGTTCGTACCCGCCGTTACAGAGTTCCACGTCGAACTCGTCGATGGGGTAGTCGTTGAGTTCGGGGTAGATGCGCGAGTAATCGCCGTAACAGACGTGCAGGCCGATGCGCACCTCGTCGTCGATGCCGTCGACGATGCGTTCGAGACACTCGCCGACGATGGCGTGGTCGTCGGGCGTCGTCGCGAGTGCGGGTTCGTCTATCTGGACGTACCGCGCGCCCGCCTCGACGAGTTTCTCGACTTCCGTGTTCACGAGGTCCGCGAGGTCGTAGGCGAGTTCCTCCTCGGTGTCGTACGCCTCGTTGAACGACCAGCGAGCGAGGGTGTACGGGCCGGTGATGGGTACCTTGACGGGCTTTTCGGCCACGTCGGAGGTGAACTCGAACTCGTCGACCAACCACGGTTCGTCGTACTCGACTTCGCTCGCGACGGAGGGTTTGTCGAAGTAGTTGTGTCCCCACACCTTCACCGGGCCGTTGAACTCGTAGCCGGGGATGCGGTGGGCGAAGTACTCGACCATCTCCTCGCGGCGCATCTCGCCGTCTACGACGGTGTCGAGGCCGGAGTTCTCGTGTTCGTGCGTGATGACGCGCGCCGCGTCGTCGTACGCCTCCGCTAAGTCGTCGTCGTCGAACTTCGAGGACTCGTCGTCCGCGAGTTCCTTCGAACGGTTCAGCCACTTCGGCTTCGGGTAACTCCCGACCACCGTGGTCAGGAGGAAGTTGTCGTTGTCGTGGCCGTTCGGTCGGAACTGCTCGCGGTTGTCCGCGTGTCGTGCCATTATGCCTCCACCTCCGTCTCGACGTCGGCCGCCTCTGCGAGGGCGGCGAGTTTCTCTTTGTGCTTGTTCACGGGCAGGTAGAACGGTTCGGTGTTCGTCGTCAGATACGTCGTGTCGAACGTCGACATCTGCACTTGGTCGAGTACCCACTCGGCGCGTTCGCGGACCGTCTCCGCGCCTTCGACCAGCGTGTTCTGGCCGTCGACGAGGCCGAGCGAAATCGACTCTTTCGTCCCGTACTCGTTTATGTTGTACAGCGTCTGTTCTCTGTCGGCCTCGACGAAGTCGAAGCCGATGGCATCGACGTCCGCGTCCATCAGGTGGGCGTACGTCTTCTCGTCGAACGCCTCCCAGTAGGTGTGGACGACGACGTCGGCGTCCGTGGCGTCGGCGACGGCGTCTATCGCGTCGGGGACGCGTTCGGCGATGTCGTCGTCGGGCGCGTCGGTGACGAGAGAGGGTTCCAGAAGGTAGAGCGTCTCGTGGTCGGGGAACGCGTCGACTTCGGCCGCGAGGAACTCGGAGACGGCGTCGAGAAAGTCCGCGTCGTCGCCGTAGTGTTCGTCCGAAGCGAGTTCCGAAAGCGAGTACGGCCCCGGGAGGACGCCCTGAAGCGGTTCGCCGTCGAGGTGGTCCGCGGCCGCGTTCAGTTCTTCTGCGACGTCGCCGGAGAAGGTGAGTTCGCCGACGACCTGCGGGTCGCGGTAGAAGTTGTTGTTGTCGTAGTATCGGACGATGCCGCCCGTCTCGACGTTCTCGTGGACGGTGAGGGGGTGTGCGAGCATGTCGTCCCAGCGGAGTTGCCCCTCGACGATACGGTCTAACCCGGCGTCGAGTTGGTCGCCGACGACTTCCGCGCGCGCCTCCTCGTAGGCGGCGACGATGTCGCCGGACTCGTCTCCGGAGATGAGGTCGTGTTTCTGGTGGCCTTTCAGGTCCGAGAGGTCTGACTTCGCCCAGTCGGGGAGGGGATACAACCCGGGCGTCGTCGCGACGAACTCTGTCATCGTCACACCGTTAGAAATGCCGCTGCTTAATATTTGCTAATGCGTCTAATGCTTACTGGTTATTTCACGGAGAGCGCGAGGACGCTGAGCGTCTCGAAGGGGTACGACTCTCGGACGACCACCTCGTGGTCGAATCCCCGGCGTTCGACTCTCTCGACGACGTCGTCGTATCCGGTCAGCGAACTCACGAGAAGCAAGACGACGCCGCCGGGCGCGAGTACGCGGCCCACGTCGTCCACGAACGGGTCGATGAGTTCTCGGCCCGTCTCGCCGCCCGAGAGGGCGCGTTCCATCCAGTCGGACCACTCGTTTTCGGGGTCCGTCGGGAGATACGGCGGGTTGAACGCGACGGTGTCGAACGCGTCGTCCGCGAAGGGGTCCAAGAGGCTCGCTCGAACCACGTCGATGCCGCCCGCCGACGCCACCTCTCGGCCGCGTTCGCGCGCACTCCGGCACGCGTGGGGGTTCACGTCGGTGGCGACGACGCTCTCTACGTCGTCGGCGTCCGTCACCGCCTTCTGTGCGACCCACCCGGACCCGGTACCGACCTCCAGAAACCGGCCGTGACCGCGTTCGACGACCGCCTCCGCGAGCAGTCCGGAGTCTTCGGCCGGTTGGTACACCGCCGTCTCCATCCCGCGTCGGTCCGCCAGGTCGTCGCCCGTCACGACTCGTCGCCTCCGTCCGTTTCGGTGTGACGCGCCGTCTCGTCGTCGAGGCTTCCGTCGGTCGCGGCCGTCCGTGACGAGTCTCGCGGGGCGTCTCCGTCCCGGTCGCCCGCGAGGACGAACCCTTCCTTTTCTTCGCGTGCCATGAGTTCCTGTTGCGGGTAAGGTATCTTGATTCCCTCGCGGTCGAACGCCTCTTTGACCGCGCCGACGATGGCAGTCTGCGTCCGCGCCCGACGGCGGGCGCTCGGTCTGTCTATCCACGCCCGAACGCCCAGGACCACCGCGGAGTCGCCGAACTCCTTGAGAACGACCTGCGGCGACGGCACGCCGAGTACGTCCTCCAGTTCCGAGACGGCCTCCTGTGCCACCTCGGCGGCGTGCGTCGGGTTTTCGTCGTAGTCGACGCCGACTTCGACTTCGATGCGGAGCCTCCCCTTTCGGCTCCGGTTTACGAGCGTCTCCGCGGAGATGACGTCGTTCGGCACCATCACGTACTCGCCGTCGAACGACTGAATGCGGGTGTTGACGACGGTGATGTCGGTGACGATACCCTCGTACTCGCCGATCTCTATCCAGTCGCCGATTTCGAACGGCCGCGAGAACATGAGGACGAACCCCGCGATGAGCGACCCGAGCGTCTGTCTCGCGGCCATACCGACGACGATGCCGAGGAATCCGGCCCCGACGAGGAGTCCCCCGAGGTCGACGTTCCAGACGCCGAGTATCACCACGAGAGCGACGAAGTACACGGACAGTTGCGCGAGGCGGTAGATGACCTCTCGTTGGTGGTCGCTGACGTTCGGTTGGGTGCTCGCCACCTCGTTCGTCAGTTGGTGGACGAGTCCCGTCATCGTGTACGCCCCGACGACGAACAGCACAGAGAGGGCGATTTGGACGACCACCCGCCGCCCGAACTTGTACTGGTCGTAGAGGTCGACCAGTTGCCCGGAGAACCCCCAGACGGCGACGATTACCGCCGCCGCGCCGACGGTCAGTCCCATCGTCGCGACGGTGACCGCGACGTGCCACGCCGCGGCCGGAACCCGCGGAGGCACCCGGTCGTGGAACGCGTTCGTCCGACTCAGCACGAACCCGGCGGCGGCTATCGCGAGGACGGTGACGGTGATTTTCACCGCCAACTGGGGGACGAACGACTGGAGGACCGCGAGGGGAAACTGGCTCTCCGCGGACGCCGTCGCCGTCGCGGTGATCGGTGTCTGAGGCTGCATCTCGCTATCTACCGTGCTCGTCCGCGAGCGTCGCCAAGGCGGCGAAGTCGGCCGGTTCCATGTTACCGGCGCGCTTCCGAAGGACCGCCTCGTCGGCCGCCTCGACGACCGCTTCGGGGTCGTCGAGTCCGGAGATGTGCGCCGTGTTTCGGATGCCGTTCCGTATCGTCTTGCGCCGTTGGGTGAAAAGCGCCTTCACGAAGTCGAGGAAGAACTCCTCGTCCGCCACCTCGTAGTCGGGCGCTCGCGGCGTCACGCGGACGATAGCGCTCTGAACCGCCGGTTTCGGGGAGAACGCCTCCCGCGGAACGGTCTCGACGACGTCCACGTCGCCGTAGTGCTGTGCGCTCACGGAGAGGCGGCCGTAGTCGTCGGTGCCCGCGTCGGCGGCCATCCGCTCTGCGAACTCCTTTTGAAACATCAACACGAGCGGTTTCCCCCGCGGGAGCAACCGGAACGTTATCTCCGACGAGATGCCGTACGGGAGGTTCGAGACGCACGCCGTAAACTCGGGGAGTTCGACCGACAGCGCGTCACCCTCGAGGACGGTCAACCGACCGCTCGCTACGTCGTCTGCGAACTCCTCGCGGAGGAACGCCGCGAGTCGCCGGTCCCGTTCGATCACGGTCACCCGGTCCGCGACGCCGAGCAGTCTGTCGGTGAGCGCTCCGGTTCCGCCGCCGACTTCGAGGACGTGCGAGCGGTCCGCGTCGGCGGGGAGGTAGCCGGGGACCCGGTCGAGGACTCGGTCGTCGACGAGAAAATGTTGGTCTTGGTCCGGGTCGCCGCGGACGCCCGCCCGACGCAGGAGTTCGTCCGGGTCGCGCGACGGGCGTGTCAGGTCGCCCGGTTCCGCGTCCGACTGCTGCTCTGTCATTGGTCGCCGTTTCGTCCGCGCGAGTGTAAACGTCCCGGGTCGGTCCGTCGGCGACGATACCGAAGAAGAGGTTCGCTACTGCTCGTTTCGACCGACGAACGCTTTGTACTTCAGGTCGTCGTCGCGCAGTTCCTCCATGATGCGTTCGACGAGAACCTCCTTCGGGTGGTGGAGGCCGGAGACCCGTTCTTCTAGGTCCTCGAAGCTCTCGAAGGGACCGCGCTTCCGTTCGTCTAAGATGTTGTTTCGGAGTTTCTTCCCGATTCCCGGAAGCAGATTCAACTGGTGGAGCCTGAGAGTGATCGGCTGGGCGTCGTTGTAGAAGTCGACGAACCGACGCTCTTGGTCTTCGACTATCTCTTCGACCACGTACTCGAGTTCGGCGTTCGCCGTGTTCGAGAGGTCGTCGTACTCTATCTCGTATAACTCCTCTACCGCGGCGCGTTCGCCCGGCGGGCCGACGGCGACTCGGTCCCCGATGCCGAGGCCCGCCTCTTCGTCGAGGCGGAGTTCGAAGAGGCGGAAGTCGCGGAGGCCGAGTGCGTACGCCAAGGGCGATTGATCGTAGTTGCGGTCCTCGGCTCTGCCGTGAGCGAGATAGTCCAATATGACGGCGTAGCGGACATCTGGACCCGAGTCGTCGCCGGTTGCCGGGTCGGTCTCGGCGTCGGCGTCTCCGCTGTCAGGGGGCGTCATGTCAGTAGATACGCCGACGCCGTATTTAAAAAGTTGGCCGTCTCAGGCGTACTTCGCGACCACGTTCAGAATCTCGTCGAGTTCGTCGCCGCTCAGGGCGTACCGCTGCTGTGCGTACAGCGAGCGAAGTTCGTCTCGACTCTGCGGAAGCAGGTCGGCGATTTTGAACGCCGTCGTCTCGTCTACCTTCTCCAGTTCGAGGAGGTCCTCGACGAGTTCGCGCGACTCCTCGGGGTCGAGGATGGCAAAGCGGTTGACGTGTTCGATGGCGCGTGCGAGCTCGTAGCGGATCTCACGCTCTTCGTCCGCGGCGCGTTCCGCTTCCACGTCTTGGAGGAGCGATTTGACCTCGGAGACGGTGAGGTATTCCTCGTCTACCTTCTGTTTGAAGATGGTCATCGGCGTAGGGACCTACTGCTGTGCGCGGAGGTGAGCGGGCTTTGCGATGACGACTTTCTCCTTTCCGCCGTCGTTTATCTGGACCTTGAACGCGCGGCCCTGTTTCCCGAGGACTTCGCCCGTGTGCCCGTTGAAACGCGGGTGGAAGCGCCCGCCGCGGACGCTGGGGTCGATGTGGAGGTGGACTTTCTGGCCCTCCTCGTAGTCCTGAATCGCGCGCTGCGGCGGGGAAGTGCCGCGCTCGCGTGCACTGTTCGAGAGCTTTCCTCGCGTACCCTTGAGCGGACCGTTGGAACTCGGCATAGTCGTGAAGACGAATACAGCTGTCGAAGTTATAAAAGACACGTTCCCGTCCGGAGCGTGTGTCACACCCACGTGGGCGAGCGAGGACGACGCCCGCTCGCAGACGGGAAGGAATTTGGGGACGGTCCACCGAGTGAACCCATGACCGACGAAAGCGAGGAGCGAATCGAGACGCGCGCCATCCACGCCGGCCAAGAGCCGGACGAAGAGACGGGCGCGCTGATGTCG
The DNA here is from genome assembly GCF_900113245.1 of Halopelagius inordinatus. Taxonomy (NCBI): domain Archaea; kingdom Methanobacteriati; phylum Methanobacteriota; class Halobacteria; order Halobacteriales; family Haloferacaceae; genus Halopelagius; species Halopelagius inordinatus. Next base: position 162,333 of record NZ_FOOQ01000002.1, on the reverse strand, counting down.
CCCATCTTCGCGAACTCGACGTACGTCCAAGACGGCCCCGGCGACCACCGCGGGTACGAGTACTCCCGGACGGGCAACCCGACGCGGACGGACCTCGAAGCGAACGTCGCGTCGCTCGAAGGCGGCGAGTACGGCCGCGCGTTCGCCTCCGGGATGGCCTCTATCAACACCGTGTTGAACCTGCTCGAATCGGGCGACCACGTCGTCACCGGCGACGACGTCTACGGGGGGACCCACCGCATCTTCACGCAGGTGTACGAGGATTACGACGTGGAGTTCGACTTCGTCGACACCACGGACCACGACGCCGTCGAAGACGCCGTGCGCGAGGAGACCGAACTGCTGTGGGTCGAGACGCCGACGAACCCGCTGATGCGCGTCAACGACATAGAGGCCCTCGCGGACATCGCCCACGAACACGATGCGCTCTGTGCCGTGGACAACACGTTCGCGACGCCGTACCTCCAGCGACCGTTAGACCACGGCGCCGACGTCGTCTCGCACTCGCTGACGAAGTATCTCGGCGGCCACTCGGACGTGGTCGGCGGTGTGCTCGTCACGGACGACGAGGAGTTGGACGAGCGACTCGGCTTCTATCAGAACTCCGTCGGCGCGACGCCCTCGCCGTTCGACTGCTTTCTCGTCCTCCGCGGGACGAAAACGCTCCCCGTGCGGATGGACCGCCACTGCGAGAACGCGGACGAACTGGCGCGGTGGTTGGACGACCACGGCGCCGTCGACGCCGTCTACTACCCCGGACTGGAGTCACATCCGCAACACGACGTGGCGAGAAAGCAGATGGACGACTTCGGCGGCATGCTCTCTTTCGAACTCGACGGGACGCTCGAACAGGCGTCCACGCTCGTCTCCGAGACGGACGTGTTCACCCTCGCGGAGAGTCTCGGCGGCGTCGAGAGCCTCATCGAACAGCCCGCGGCGATGACCCACGCCGCGATTCCCCGCGAGGAACGGGTCGCGGCGGGCCTCTCGGACGGACTCGTCCGCGTCAGCGTCGGCGTCGAACACGTAGACGACCTGAAGACGGACCTCGAACGGGCGTTCGAGGCGGCGTTGTAACCGGCGTCGCGCGCTGACCGGCCGACGCTTACGTGACGGAGGGATACGGGAAAAGATAACACGTCGGCGCGCCTATTCGAAGACATGTCACAGTCCGATATCGCCCATCCAGACACGAGTCATCTCGCAGAAAAGTTCGGCGCGGGCGTCTCCGCGGCGGTGGTACTCGGTGCGTTCGTCGGCGTCGTCGCGACGTCGCTGCTCGGAGTGACCACGGGGGAGGCGCTCATCGTCGCGGTCGGTGTCGGATTCCTGGTCGCTCCGCTCGCGGGTATCGCGTTCTCGGAACGCGGAGAATAGGGGTCCGCGCCCTCAGATACGGCCGACGTTCTCGACGGAGACGCTCTCTACGTCCTCGACGCCGTTGAACGCCTCTTCGACGGCTTCCGTCCCGCCCGCGTCGTCGGGGACGATGACCGTCGGCAGGAGGGCGATGAGGCCGAACGCGACGTTGTCGCGCTCGAAGCCGTTTATCTTCGCGCCCTCGGGCAGAGAGTCCTCGAGACGCTCTTGGAGCTCGTCGAGGTCGATTTCGGGGCTACTCGGCATGACCTTGAGTTTCGCAGCAACTTTTCCCATCGTTCAGGGTCCCATGAAGCCACAGTCGGGGCATTCGTAGAGGTTACTCTGCTTGCGGCACTTGGAACAACGCGAAATTTCGTGGCCACAGTCTGGGCAGTCGAACGTCGCGGCGGACATACCCGAGATGTTGATGCCACAGGACACGCACTGGTGGGCGTGTCGCTGTTCGGACTCGCTCATGTAGTCGATAAAGCCGTCCGCGACTTTTAACGGTTGTCTTTCCCGTCAGCCGACGACCACCGGACCGACGAGAACGCCCATCAGGTGGACGCGCCGCGTGCCGAACCGAGGCGGGAGGAGGCCGACGACGGCGGCGACGGCGAACGCGCAGACGCCGACGACACCGGCGAACGCGAACGACGACGCCCACAGGAGCGCGAGCACCGAAAGCGAGAGTCGCCGGTGAGAGACCGACCGGGCGACGCGGAGATACCGGTCCCCGAGGAGGGGGACGAGAACCGCGCCCGCCCCGCCCGCGAGGACGGCGACGGCCAGAAAACCCGCCAATCCGAACGGAGCGTCGCCGGGCGCGGCGGACGCGACAGCGACGGTGACTCCGCTTCGTGGCGTCCCGACCACCGCCAGCGACCCGAGCGCGAATACGGCCGTCGCGGTGTTGGCTCCGCTCGTGGCGACGACGTACGCTCTGTCGGTCGTCCCCTCCGCGTTCGGCGTCGCCCCGCCGCGCCCTCCGAGTGCTAACACCGCGGCGACGCCCGCGGAGACGCCCGGCAGGTAGCCGACGAGGACGCCGCCGCCGACACCCGAGAGCGCCGAACGGAGGACGGCCCCCGGCGAGAGGCCCACGCGGCCGTCCGCTTGGGGCGGAATCGGCCCCGCGGAGTCGACGGCGTCCAACACGACCGGTGCGCCGAACAGACCGGCGAAGAGCGGAGCGAGCATCGACGCCACGCCCGCGGGGACCACCGCCCGCGTCGGGGAGAGATCGAGCGTCACGAAGCCGAGTGCGGCGGCGAGGAGGAAACAGCCGACGCCGGCGACGCGCGCCCGCCGGGTGGGTTCCGAGAGGACGAGCAGACAGACGACGGCGGCGAGCAAGACGGGAAGCCACGTCCGAAGGAGGTTCGACCCCTCGGCGACGAGATGCGAGAGGGGAACCGAGAGCGGAACGGCGACGACGAGGGCGGCGACGCTCCCCAGCGCGGAGAGTCGCAGCGCCTCGGTACCGCGCCCCGCGAGGACGAGTCTGTGACCGGGGAGCGACGCCGGGGCCGTCGCCGCGTCGGGGACGCCGAGGACGAGTCCCGGAATCACGTCGAGGAACGTGTGGACGACACCGGCGGCGAGAATCGCGGCGACGACTGCCGTCGGCGGCCCCGGGAGTGCGGGCGCGGCCGCCGCGAGTGCGAGCGCGAAGGCGTTGGCGTGGAGGCCGGGGACGAGTCCGCTCACCGACCCGAGGGCGACGCCGCCGAGCGCGAACGAGAGCGTCGTCGCCGCTGGACCGAACGCGGCGCTCGCGGACGCGAGTACGGCAGTCGCCTGACCGGCGGCCGATGCGGGCATCGCGGCTGAGTGGCCGCCGCATCCTACTTGAACGTTCGCCGGGCCGCGTTCGACGACGCGAGGTTCGGTTCGACGACGCGGAGAGAGCGGCCGCTACTCGGGAGAGCGTCGAAAGAAATCGGGATTACGAGACGATTCGAGGCGCGAACTCCGGCGTTAGCCGAAGAGTTCGCCGAGACCTTCGCCGGACTCTTCGTCTTCTTCTTCCTCGTCGGCTTCGGCTTCGTCGGCACCGGCGTCGGCTTCTTCCTCGTCGTCGTCGTCCGCGGTCTCGACGTCGCCACCGGCGCTACCGCCCGAAGCGGGCGCGGGAGCGGCGGCGGCCGTCTCGACGGCCTCCTCGATGTCGACGTCTTCCAGCGCGGCGACGAGCGCCTTGACGCGGGATTCCTCGACGTCCACACCGGCGGCCTCGAGGACCGCGGTGACGTTGTCTTCGTTGATCTCTTCGCCCGTCTCGTTCAGGATGAGAGCTGCGTAAACGTATTCCATTGTTGTGTACCTCCGTAGTTATCCGAACATCGCTCCGAGACCTTCGCCACCGTCGCCGTCGTCTTCGTCGTCGTCGTCGGCTTCGGGTTCGGCGTCCGCCTCGGCTTCCGCATCTTCGTCAGACGATTCGTCTTCCGCCGCGTCAGCCTCGTCGTCCGGCTGGGCTGCGGGGGCTTCGACGCCGCGGAGTTCCTCGGGGAGGGCCTCCTCGTCGTCGATCTGGGCCGCGAGCGCGCGGAGTTGCGCGTCCGCCTTCGCGACGAGGTCCGGAACGAGGTCCGGGTCCTCGATGGCGGCGAACAGGCCGAGGGCCTTGGCGTCGCCGGTCGCTTTGGCGAGAAGCGCGGGCGCGGTCTCGGTCGTCGGGTAGACCGCGTTGATCGAGAGGTTCCGCGCGCCGGCCGCGGCCGACTGGATGTCCGCGCGGTACTCCTCGACGTCGATGGCCAGTTCGTCGGGCTCGAACAGCACGCCCTCCGAGTGGACGCCGCGCAGGTCGAGACCGACCTCTTTCGGCTCGATGCCGAGTTCGCTCAGCACGTTGGCGAGGTCCTGGGAGACCACCTCGCCCTCGTCGAGGACGTGGGAGTCTTCCGTGACTTGGATGGACCCGTCCATGATGCGAGCGTTCGCGCCGACCTGTTGCAGTTCACCCACGAAGGGACCGGGATCGACGCCGGTGTCGCCCTCGGGGATGACGATGTCGTTGGGCGCGACTTCGCCCGCGTTGATCGGAGCAGGCGTCTTCGACGCTTCGAGGTCCTTGTACAGGCCGAACGGGTTGTCGTTCGTGCCGATGAGCGCGACCTGTCCCTCGACGTAGTCGACGAGTTCCGCCAGACCGTCGTCGACCTCTTCGAGTGCGCGGACGGTCAGCGTGTTCCGGCTCATCCGGACTTCGGCGCTGCCGTGAAGGTCGCGCCGCATCGCCTGAAGCTGGCGGCTCGGGATGCCCGCGACGCCGACGACGCCGACGGACTCGTAGTTTTCGAGGAAATCGACGAGTTCGTCGACTTCGATTCGCTTCCACTCCGGGATGGTCTCGGTCTTGCGGACCGATTCGGATTCGCTCATCCGCGAACCTCCACCGATGGTCCCATCGTGGTTTTCACGTAGACGCCGTCTATGTTGAGCGGGCCTTTCTCGAGGTCCGCTTCCAGACGGCGAATGATGACGTCGATGTTCTCCGCGATTTCGTCGGCGGACATGTCCTCTGCACCCACGCGGGTGTGGAACGTCCGGCGGTCACGGCTGCGGAGTTGGACCGTATTCTTCATACGGTTCACGGTCTCCACAACATCGTCGTCGGGCTGGAGCGGCGTCGGCATCTTACCGCGAGGACCGAGGACGGTACCGAGGTACCGACCGATGTCCTGCATCAGATTGGCTTCCGCCACGAAGAAGTCGGTTTCGTCCGCGAGGTCCTTTGCGGCGTCGGAGTCGTCTCCGAGGTCCTCGAGGTCGTCACCGTCCAGTACTTGATCAGCTACGTCCTCCGCGCGAAGTGCGGTTTCTCCGGTAGCGAACACCACAATCTGTGTGTCCTGGCCGGTACCGGATGGGAGAACGACGCTTTCGTCGACACGCTGCGACGGGTCGTTTAGGTCTAAATCGCGCAGGTTGACTGCGAGGTCCACCGTCTCACGGAAGTTCCGCTCGGGGGCCTCGTCGAGTGCGCGAGAGACTGCGTCAACTATCGTATCTGCCATTATTCACCTCCGTAGTACGCAGGATTGCTCCTACGGGTCAGTGAAACAGGCTACTGCCTGCCTCGTACGACGCGAGGAGAGTTTCGGCCTTAAGTCCGTCGAAGCAATCGCTCGTTTTCGGCGGGTTTCCCGGCGGAAACGCCCGTTTCCGTGTGAACGTCCCGCACGTCGAAGCCGACGTCCGACGGGCGAGACAGAGCGGCGCGCACCGGCGAAGAGACGCGCGGCTACTGGCGTAAGGTTCCGAAGAGGAAAACCGCTCGTTGGTCCCGAGCGAGATGCAGAGAGCGTTACTCGTCGACGAAGACGTCGTCGTACTCGCCGTCGTCGATGCGCTTCTTGAACTCGCGCGGGTTGTTGCCTTCGATGGTGACGCCGAGAGACGTACACGTTCCGACGACTTCCTTCGCCGCGTTGAGCGAGTCGTACGCGAGCAGGTCGGTCGATTTCTGCTCCGCGATTTTCTTCACCTGGTCGGCGCTCAGGTCGGCGACGAAGTCCTTCTGCGGTTCGCCGGAGCCGGTGTCGAACCCGGCTTCGTCTTTGATGAGTGCCGCAGTCGGCGGGACGCCGACTTCGATGCTGAAGGAGCCGTCGTCGTCGTACTCGACGGTGACGGGGACCTCCATGCCGTCGAATGCGGCGGTCTGGTCGTTTATCTCCTGAACGACATCTTGCACGTTTACGGGCGTCGGGCCGAGCTCGGGACCAAGCGGCGGACCGGGATTGGCCTCCCCGCCGGGAACGAGCACTTCGATAGTTCCAGCCATACCTCAAAGGACCCAGCGGCGACTTTTAACGGTTTTCTTTCGGGCGAACGGCCGTGCCATACGGACACAGGGAGCGGCGGGGGACGCGGCCCGGAGCGACCGCCGCCTCAGAGTTCGACCTCGAACGGCGCGGCGTCGGCGGCGGCCTCCGCCATCGCGCCCAGAAGCGTCGAGACGCCGTCTAAGTCCTCCGTATCGACGACTTCGACGGGCGTGTGCATGTAGCGGTTCGGGATGCCGACGTTCAACGAGGGGATGCCGCTTCGGGAGGTGTAGAACGCGTCGGCGTCCGTTCCCGTCCGGATGCCAGTCGCCTGCAGTTGGACCGGAACGTCCGCCGACTCCGCGGCCGTTCGCGCGAGAGACACGACGGCGGGGTGGTTCGCGCTCCCGCGAGAGACGACTGGACCGCCGCCGAGTTCGACGGGGCCTTTGCGTTTGCCCGGAACGTCCGGGTTGTCCGTCGCGTGCGTCACGTCCACGGCGACGACGGCGTCGGGGTCGAGGTCGTAGCCGACCATCTTCGCGCCCTGTACGCCCACCTCCTCTTGGACGGTGCTCACGGCGTACACGGTCGCCTCGGCATCGGATTCGACGGCGTGGCGGAGACCCGCGGCGGCGGCCCACGTCCCGACGCGGTTGTCCATCCCCCGGGCGGCGACGCGCGTCCCGTGCAGGTCGCGGACGCGCGTCTCGACCGTGACGGGGTCGCCGACTTCCACGAGGTCCGTCGCTTCCGCCTCGCTCTCGGCTCCCACGTCCACGAACTGCTCTTCTAAGTCCTCGTAGGACTCCTCGCCTTGCTCTCGGAGGTGGATAGCCGTCTGCCCGACGACGCCCGGGACGCCCTCCGTTTCCGTTCTTTCACCGCCTACGGCGGCGTGGACGGTCACGTGTTGCCCCTGCGAGACGGTCCGGTCCGCGCCGCCGATGGGACCGATGCGGAGGAACCCGTCGTCCGTCACGTCGCGGACGATGTAGCCGATTTCGTCGGCGTGTCCGGTGAATGCGATTTCGGGGGCGTCGTCGGCCCCCTGGTGAACCGCGACGGCGTTACCGTAAGCGTCGATCACGACCTCGTCCGCGAACTGTTCGACGTAGTCCACCCAGACGCGTTGGCCGCGAGTCTCGAACCCGGAGGGACTCGGCGTCGTCAACAGGTCGTCGAGGAACGCTCGTCGCTCGTCGTCCATGAGAGACGGTTCGAAGAAACGGGGGATTAACGCACCGGTCGGGCACAACCTCTAAGACACTTGTCGGCGTAGTGATATTGCTATGGTAGACATCACGTTTTTCGAGATCAATCTTCCGGAAGGGACGTCGTTCAACGCGAGCAACGAAGCGCCGTTCATCGGCGGTCGGAAAGGAAAGGACGACTCCGAGGACTCCTCGGGGTCGCCCAGCCTCGAAATCGGCAGCATAACCGAGAAGGGCGACGACGACTCCGAGTCCGACGACTCCGAGTTCGAGTCTGAAGAGTCAGAGGAGTCCGAGTTCGAGGCCGACGACTCCGGATTCGACGCCGACGCCGACGCCGATTCGGAGTCCGGCGGCGGAAAGGCCGTTCCGCTTCTCGGTCTCGTCGCTCTCGCCGTGTTGGCCGTCGCGGTGCGAACGCTTCTGGGCGGAAGCGACGAGGACGCCGAAGAACTCGACGAACTCGACGACCTCTCGGAGATGGACGTCGAGTCCGGCCAGTAACTCGGCGACGCCCGGTCGGTCGGACCCGCATCGTTCGATCCCGCTTTTTTCGGCGCGACGACGCCGCCCCCGACTCGGTCGGATAGTCTTAAGCGGCGGCCGTGAAATTCCACGAACATGACCGTCTCCAGCGCTCCCGGGAAGGTCTACCTGTTCGGGGAGCACGCAGTCGTCTACGGGGAACCGGCGGTCCCGTGCGCCGTAGAGCGACGGGCCGCAGTGACCGTGGAGGCGCGCGACGACGACCGTATCCGCGTCGAAGCCAGCGACCTGAGCCTCGACGGGTTCACAGTCGAGTACGGCGGCACCGCGGACAGGCGACCGGACGTGGACGTGCCCGCGTCGCTTCTCGACGCCGCCACCGGCTACATCGACGCGGCGGTCGAACAGGCCCGCGACGCCGCCGACGCGCCCGACGCCGGGTTCGACGTGACAATCGAGAGCGACATCCCCCTCGGCGCGGGACTCGGCTCTTCGGCCGCCGTCGTCGTCGCCGGTATCGACGCCGCGACGCGCGAACTCGGCGTCGAACTGGAGAAGACGGAACTCGCGGACCGAGCGTACCGCGCCGAGTACGAGGTGCAAGACGGCGAGGCGTCCCGCGCCGACACGTTCTGTTCGACGATGGGCGGGGCCGTCCGCATCGAGGGCGACGACTGCCGCCGCATCGATACGCCGAACCTCCCGTTCGTCGTCGGATTCGACGGCGGCGCGGGCGACACGGGCGAACTCGTCGCCGGCGTCCGCGCCCTGCGCGAGGAGTACGGCTTCGCCGCGGACACCGTAGAGAACATCGGCGACATCGTCCGACGCGGCGAGACGCTTCTGTCGGCGGCGGACCCGGGTGCGGACCCGACCGAGGACCTGTTGACCGAACTCGGTCGCCTGATGAACTTCGACCACGGTCTGTTGGAAGCGCTCGGCGTCTCCTCGCGGACGCTGGACAACATGGTCTGGGCCGCCCGCGAGGCGGGCGCGCACGGCGCGAAACTCACCGGCGCGGGCGGCGGCGGATGCATCGTCGCCCTCGACGACACGCGAGAGACGGAGACGGCGCTTCGCTACACGGCCGAATGCGAGAACGCCTTCCGCGCGGAACTCGACAGAGAGGGCGTCCGCGTGGAGGAGGCGTAGACGATGCCGTCGTCGCCCTCGACCGAATCGCCCGCGCCGGTCGTTCTCAAACTCGGCGGGAGCGTCGTCACGGAGAAGGATTCGCCGGAGACGCTGGACGAGGCGGCACTCGACGCCGCCGTCTCGACGATAGCGGCGGCCGGGGTAGAGAGCCTCGTCGTCGTCCACGGCGGCGGGAGTTTCGGCCACCACAACGCCGAGAGACACGGCGTCAGTTCCACCGCGGGGACGCGCGACGCCCGCGGCGTCTACGAGATTCACGACGCCATGCGCCGCCTCAACGACGCCGTCGTCGGCCGACTGCAGGACGCGGGCGTGCCCGCGCTTCCGGTTCACCCCCTCTCTGCGGGCGCGCGAGACGGGGACGCCGTCCTCTCGCTTCCCCTCGATTCGACGGCGGCGATGCTCGGCGAGGGGTTCGTCCCCGTTCTCCACGGCGACGTGGTCGCGCACGCGGGCGAGGGCGCGACGGTCGTAAGCGGCGACGAACTCGTGACGCGACTCGCCCGCGGCCTCTCGGCCGACAGGGTGGGTCTCTGTTCGACCGTTCCGGGCGTCTACGACGAGAACCGGGAGGTCATCCCGGAGATTACGGCGTTTTCGGACGCCGCCGACGCCCTCGGCGAGTCCGACGCGACGGACGTGACCGGCGGGATGGCCGCGAAGGTGCGCGCCCTGTTGGAACTCGGCGCGCCGGCACACGTGTTCGGCCCCGACTCGCTCTCTGACTTCTTGGCGGGCGAGGACGCGGGCACCGTGATTCGCGGGTAGCGGTCGGACGTCCGTTCGAGAGAGCCGTCTCCGACGTTCCCGGCGTCGTCCCGTGCCGGCCGTTCGCGATGCGCTTTCGTCACTCGCAGCGGCGTCAGAAACGGACATCGAGTGACGGCCACAGGTCGAAACGGTCGATGACCGCCACGACGACCACACCGGCGATAATCGTACCACCGACGACGGCACCGGCGAAAGTGACCACGGTACGGTATCCCCGCACGGCGTTCACGAACTCGGAGAGGACGAGTATCCAGAATCCGAGTTGGATTACCTTCGTGCGAGTCGAATAACCGGGAATTACGGAGGGCATGGGTGAGAGCGTCGTCCGGACGGACGAACGTTTTCGGGCCTTCTGAGAAGTGTCTTCCGCAGCAATAGCCGTCGCCACTATCGTTCAGCCCGAACAGCTACGTAACGAGGCCGACTCTCCGGTTACCGCGGGAGCGTCAGGCGTCCTCGACGGTCAACTCGAACGCCCACGTCGCTTCGGCCGTCGCCTCCCCGTCCAGATGGCTCTCCGGCGGCGCGACGGTGACGAGATGTTCCCAGCGGTACGTTCCGGGTTCGTGGTACCCCTCCGTCTCGAAGTCGTCCCACACCGCGTAGACGTACTCCCGGAACTCGCCGGCGTCCCACGTCCGTCCGGTACACCCGTAGGCGGGGTAGCCCACCGGGCCGTCGGCGTCGTACTCCCACCGCCCCTCGACCCGGTCGTCGGGTTCGTCGTCGGCCGGATAGAGCCACAGACCCCCGTTCTCGCTCCGTCCGTCGGAGCGGTCGAACGGGTGGCACATCTCCGTCCCGACGCTCACGTCGCGCCGTTGGCCCTCGTTCGTCGCGGTGAGGACGACCTCGGCGGGGTGTCGCTCCGTCACGTCAGAGACGCTCACCGCCGCGTCGACGGTGAACCCGATATCGTCGGGCAGGGAATCGACGGCGGAGAGCGCGACGCTGCGGTCGGGGTGAGAGTCGGAGAACGGAGGCGACCCGACGGAGCCGAGACATCCGGCCGTCGCGGACGCGACGAGGGGGAGGGCGGCGAGGTACGTGCGGCGGTTCACGGTTCGTCCGTTCCCGTCGCCGCACAAGTACTTTCAGGTCAGATGTCCACCCGCAGACCGTCGCGCGCGAACCGAACGTCGCCGTCGTACGCCGACCCTATCGAATCGAGCATCTCCTCGTGTCTGCCCTCGGTGTGCGGGTACAGATGCGTGAGGTACACCCGTCCGATGTCGTGCCCGGCGAGAGCCTCGCCCAACTGCGACGGCGTCGGGTGATTCGACACGTCCACGTCGTCGGGGAACGAACAGTCGTGCGCGAGGACGGCCGCGCCCTCTGCGAAGTTCGCGAGTCCCTCGAACGCCTCCGAATCGCCCGAGAAGACGAACTCCTCCGACCCCTCGTCTCCGCTGAACCGATACGCGAGACACGGAACCGAGTGCCGCGTCTCCATCGCCTCGATTTCGAATCCGGCCACCTCGAAGGAGTCGCCTCCGGCGGTCACCTCCCGCACCGTGAGGTCCATCCGACCCTGGAGGTAGTCGTGGACGTCCAACAGGCCGTCCACGAGCGACTTCGTCCCCTCGGGGCCGACGACTTCGAGATGCTCCTCGCCGGCCAACCACCGCGCTTTCAAGAGCGAAAAGAGGTCCGAGACGTGGTCGAGGTGGTGGTGGGTCAGAAGGACCGTTCCGACGCCCTCGTACCCCGCGTCGGTGGCGCTGAGTCGACCGAGGACGCCGCTCCCGCAGTCGACGAGGAGCGCTCTGTCGTCCGATTCGAGGAGGAGTCCGGTCTGGGCGCGGTCCGGGAGGGGCATCGCGCTCCCGGTTCCGAGAAACGTGACGCGCATGCGTCCGTCTACTCTCACCGCGCGGTTAGGCGTTCGGGGTATCGACCGACGGACGCCGGACGGCGTATTTCGGCCGCGTTCCGGGCTCGAACTCCGCGTTCGACCGGCGCGCGACACAACCCACTTACCCCTCGCGCCCCTCTCTTCGGTGATGAGTGGGCGCGGACGAGAACTCCTCGCGGCGGCCGCGGCGGACGCCGACGACCCGTACGACTTCGACCCCGAGACGGTCGGAATCGAGGACGAAGCCGTCTTGGAGAGACTGGAACCGTCGGTTCGAGAGTGGTGGGTAGCGCAGTTCGGTCGGTACGTCGAGGGCAACGGCGGCTTTTTCACGCCGCCGCAACGCGAGGCGATTCCCCTCATAGACGACCGACAGAACGCGCTCATCTGCGCTCCGACCGGGTCCGGAAAGACGCTCGCCTCGTTCACGGCCATCATAAACGAACTGTTCCGGCGGGACAGAGAGCGAGAAGACGGCTTGGAGAACTCGGTCTACTGCCTCTATATCTCGCCGCTGAAATCGCTCGCGAACGACATCCACCGGAACCTCACGGAACCGCTTTCGGGCATCACAGACAGGATGGACGAGAGAGGCGACGCGGTGGACATCCGCCACGCCATCCGCCACGGCGACACCGACGACGCCGCCCGCCGAAAGATGCTCTCGGAGACGCCGCACATCCTCAACACGACGCCCGAGACGCTCTCTATCCTGCTGAACTCACCGAAGTTCAAGGAGAAACTCCGCACCGTCGAGTACGTCGTCGTCGACGAGATACACAGCCTCGCGGAGAACAAACGCGGCACGCATCTGTCTGTCTCTCTCGAACGACTGGAGAATCTCACACGCGAGTCCCCCACCCGAATCGGCTGTTCTGCGACCGTCGAACCGCTCTCGACGATGGGGGAGTTCCTCGTCGGACAAGACATCGACGAGCGGAACTCGTCGGGCAGCCAGACGCAGTCTGGCGACGATTCGGGAGCGACCCGCGACTACGAACTCGTGGACACGCGATTCGTCCGCGATTTCGACCTCCAACTCGAGTGTCCGACGGACGACCTGATAGACGCGCCGCACGACGTGGTCCAGTCGCGCTTCTACGACCGGGTGGACGAACTCGTGCGGTCGCACACGAACACGCTCGTGTTCACGAACACCCGGTCGGGGGCAGAACGCGTCCTCCACAACCTCCGCGAGGAGTACGACGGCTACAACGAGGAGAACTCGGGCTGTCACCACGGTAGCCTCTCGAAAGAGCGCAGACAGCAGATAGAATCGCAGTTGAAAGACGGCGAGTTGGACGTGGTGACCACCTCGACGAGTCTCGAACTCGGCATCGACATGCCGCACATCGACTTGGTGATACAGGTGGGGTCGCCCAAATCCGTCGCCTCGCTGCTCCAACGCGTCGGTCGGTCGGGTCACAGGCTCGGTCAGACCGTCGAAGGGCGGGTCATCGCCCTCGACAGAGACGAACTCGTCGAGTGCGCGGTGATGCTGAAGAAGGCCGAAGAGGGGTTCGTAGACCGGGTGTTCGTCCCCGAGAACGCCCGCGACGTCGCCGCACAACACGTATACGGGATGGCGATAAACGGGCCGATACGCGAGGCGGACGTGCGGCGGACGCTGACGCGGGCGTATCCGTACCGGAACTTCGGCGACGAGGAGTTCGAACAGCTATTCCGCTATCTCACCGCCGACTACGGCGGACTGGAGGAGAAGAACGTCTACGCGAAGGTGTGGCGCGACGCGAACGACCCGCCCGACGGCGAACACCACTACGAGGAGTTCGACGTGGGAGAGCGGTTGATAGGCAAGCGCGGACGACTCGCGCGGGTCATCTACATGACGAACGTCGGCACCATCCCCGACTCGTTCACCTGCGACGTGAAGACGCGCGGGTCCGGCGAGTGGGTCGGCAACTTAGACGAGAACTACCTCGACACCTTAGAGAAAGGCGACGTGTTCGTCCTCGGCGGCGACCACTTCGAGTACCGCTACCGCCGCGGGTCGAAGGTGTACGTCGACCGGACGAGTGCCCGGCCCACGGTGCCGTCGTGGTTCTCAGAACGACTTCCTCTCTCCTACGACCTGGGGCGCGAGATTACGTCGTTCCAGCGAACGCTGGTAGAGCGCTTGGAGAACGGCGGGCGACCGGCGGCCCGCGAGTGGCTTCGCGGGTTCCCGTTGGACGAAAACAGCGTCCGCGCCATCGCGCGGATGTTCGACGAACAGGTGCGATACGCCGGTACGGAGAGCGTCTCGACCGACGAGCGAATCGCCATCGAAGAGCATCTGAACCGCGAGGAGTACCGACGGCAGTTCTACGTCCACTCGAACTACGGGCGGAAGTTCAACGAGGGGTTCTCCCGACTCGTCGCGTACCACTGCTCGCGGCGGGCCGACACGAACGTCCAACTCGCCGTCGCGGACAACGGCTTCACCGTCTCGATGCCGTTGAACCGCAAGGTGGATATCGAATCCATCGTGACCGATATCGACCCCGCGGACGTCGACGCCGACCTGCGGGCCGCGCTGAACGGGACGGACCTCCTGAAGCGCTACTTCCGTATCAACGCCACGCGGTCGCTCATGATTCTGAAACGCTACAAGGGGTACGAGAAGTCCGCCGCCCAACAGCAGGTGTCCTCGGAGATGCTCCTCTCGTTCGCACAGGGGTTAGACTCCTTTGCCGTGATAGAAGAGACGTACCGCGAGATACTCGAAGACAAACTCGACGTGGCGGGGCTGAGAGAGGTGTTCGGCGACGTGCGGGCGGGCGATATCGAGGTGGCGTCCACCCGCGTCGATTCGCCGACGCCCCGGTCGTTCGGCCTCGCGACGCTCATGGCGAGCGACGTGGTCCTCGCCGAAGACGAGAACGCGGCCCTCCGAGACTTCCACGCTCGCGTCCTCGACGAAATCGGCGACGAGAAGGCGGAGCATCCGGCCGTCTCGACGGACGACGACTAACTCGTCAGAAGCCACAGTGCGACGTAGAGAACGCCGCCGACGAATATCGCCACCAAGAACCGTTCTATCGTTCCTCCCGAGTTCAGCGATGCGGCCGTGAGTCCGGCGACTGCGCCCGCCACCGCGCCGATGGCGCCGCGTCGGAGCGTCTCGTCCTCCGAGAGGCGTTCTCTGAGTCCCATCGCAGGCGATTCTCGGGCGGCAGATAAGAAGGCGTCGTCGCGGCGGGAGTCGTCGGCTACCGTCTGGCCCACTCCAGCATCCGGCGGTAGAACGGGTCCGAAGCGAGGGCGTCGGCGTCGCCGACGAGCGTCAGCGCCTTCTTCGCGCGCGTGAGAGCGACGTTGATTCGCCGGTGGTCCTCGAATATCGGGCCGTCTAAGCTACCGCTCGCGACGAACGAGACGAGGATGACCTCCTTCGAGGAGCCCTGAAAGCGGTCTACCGTGTCCACCGTCACGTCCGTCCGACGGGAGATTTCCGCGACCTGCGCGCGGAACGGCGCGATGACGCCGATATCTTCCGACTCGACGCCGGCCGCCTCGTAGGCGTCGACCAATTCCGCGATTCGGTCCGCCTCCGCCGGGTTCGTGTTGCCGACTCGGTCGCCGTCGGGGTCCACGAACGACACCGGGTCCCGGAGTTCCGCCGGGAGCGCCGACTCCTCGACGCCCGGCAGGTCAGAGAGTCGCTGGGCGGCCACCGCACCCGTCGCGGGGCGGAGCGTCCCGTCGTAGAACTCCGCGGAGGAGAACGCCTGAATCCGCTGTGCCATGCGGTACTGGCGGTCGAGCATCACCGACGCGTCGGGGTGGTCGGTCACCAGACGCTCGAAAAGCGAGGTCTGCAGGTCGTTCTCCGCGCGAACGACCGGCGGGAGCTGTTCGTGGTCGCCGACGAGGACGAACCGCTCTGCGAGGTTGACGGCCGCGAGCGTCCCGGGTTCGGTGAGTTGCGACGCCTCGTCGACGAGTGCCACGTCGAAGGCCTGTTCGCGGACGACGCGCGACCCGCAGGTGGCCGTCGTCGCGGCGACGACGGGCGCGTCCCGCAGCGCCGCCGCGCGTTCGTTCGGGTCGCCCGCGCGTTCGAGTCGGACGTCCATCATGTCCTCGCGGACGCCGTTCTCGGTGCCGACGCGGACGGCCCCCTCGAAGCCTTGGTCCCGCAGGGCTTCGAGCGCGTTGTCAACCGCGCGGTTCGTGAACGCGGAGAGCAGCACGCGGTTCCCCTCGGAGACGAGAGCGCGGACGATGCGGGCGATGGTGTACGTCTTACCCGTTCCCGGCGGCCCGTGGACGAGGGCGAAGTCGTCGGCGTCCACCGCGAGTTTCACCGCCTCGTTTTGCGCGCCGTTGTTGTCGATGTACGTCTCCGCGCTCCGCGCGGAGAACTCGGGTTCTCGTCGCCCGAACAGCACGTCCTTGCGGTCGGGGTCGCCCTTGAGCAAGGCGTCGTGGACGGCGGTGAGCATCCGGTCGACGGAGAGTTCGGAGGGGTAGACGTCGAGGCGGCGGAGCGTCACCGGTTCGTCGGCGGTGACGACCACCTCGTCGTCGAGTCGCTCGATTCGCGCGAGTTCGGCGTGTCCGCGGACCGGGTCGCCGTCGCTGGCGAGTGCGATGTCGCCCTCGCGGAGTTTCGACACCGCATCGTTCGGTTTCCGAGCGCGGAGTTCCCACCGGCCGCCCTCGATTTCGCGCTTGTCGTCGGGTTCGGGGTGCGGCTCTAAGTCGATGAGCGCTCTGTCGTCCTCGGCGCGTTCCGCTGCGGTCTGTTCCCACAGTTTCCGGTACTCGCTGTGCGTCTCGCGGCGTTCCTCCTCTATCGCGCGGTAGATTCGGTCGAAGTAGTCGCGTTCCGCCTCCGGGAGCGGGGTGCCTATCTGCCCGGCTTTCGACTCTTGGTCGAGGCGTCCGGAGACGACCATGCAGGTGTCTTTTTCGAAGCAGTACTCGCATTTCGCGTCGGCTTCGAACCCGGTCGGAACCGACATGTCGAACTCCATGGCGGCGATTTCGTTTCGCTGCCGGACGACGAAATCGAGCAGTCCCTTCCCGATTGCGAACTCCTTTGCGGGCGAGAGGTCGCCCGCCTCCTCGTTGCGTTCGAGCGCGGTGTTTTTCGTGTACAGCAGCGTCCCCGTGTCGGCGGGAACGCCGCGCTCGTCGAGGACGAGAGCGTACGCGGCGGCCTGAATCTTGTCCTGAAACCGCGGCTCGCGGTTCGTGTTCTTGCCCGTCTTCAGTTCGACCGGCATGCCGCGGCGGAGGGCGTCCGCGCGTCCCTTGACGCCGAACGTCGGCGAGATGAGCGTGTACTCCGAGCGCCACTCGTCCGTCTCCGTCAGCGTTCCCTGCGCGAGCCAGCCCTGAATGGCGGCGGCGTTCCGCCGCACCTCGTCACGCACTTCGTCGGCTTCGTACCCCAACAGGCCGAGTTGGAGGCCCGCCTCCCGGACGCGTTCGTCGATAGAGTCCGCCAGGACGCCTTCGTCGAGAGCCTCGTCGGCGTCGCTTCGGCGGAGCAAGTCGCCGAACACCTCGTGGACGATGGTCCCTTTCACCACCGGGTAGTTCAGCGGGATGCCGGACAGTTTGTTGAGGTAGTACATCCGCGGGCACTGCACCCACGACCGGATGTTCGTCACGTCCACGAGAAACCCCGGTTCGAGGACGACGTACGACTCCTTGGACGTGCCGTACGTCGTCTCGCCGCGGTACTCGGACTCCTCTATCTCCGTCACGAGAACGTCCATCCCCGGTTCGGCGAGTTCGGCGCTCTGGGTCCACTTGCCCCACAGCGTCACCCGAACCGAGTCGGCGTCCGAGTCGGAGTCTGCGAGTTCCGCGCCCGCGTCGGGGTCCGAGTCGCCGTCGGTCCGGACCACCGACAACTCCGCGAGAGAGCGTGTACCGTGCGACGTCTCCACTTCTCGTTCGTCTCCCACGTCGACGATGCGGCCGCGGAGGTTCACGACAGAACCGTGCGCGTCGGCGCGAAAAACGCTGTCGGTCACGGCTGTCGCCCGCCTCGGACCGTCACGCTCTTTCTCTCTCGGGCGGTACCGGCGGGCATGCGCGTCAGAGACTGGCACGACATCCTCGAAGACGTCGCGGAGTCGGACGCCGACCCCGAGGGCTGGCGGGCCGTCGCCGGTGACCGCCGCCGCGGACTCGGCGAGGACCTCTTTCTCGGCCACCCCGACGTCGGCGTCTACGAACTGAAGACGTACACGAAGAACCCCTACGAGGTTCGCGGCGTCGGGGGGCGCGTCGCCCGCCGAATCGACGACGACATCGAACCGCTTCTTCCGGGCCGAAACGGCGAGGACGGCCTGTTCGCCGTCCGGACCCCGCCGGAGGACGAAGACCACGCCTCCGAGATGGCGACGCGCCTCGAAGAGACGGTGAAAGTCCACGCGGAAGCGCCGACGACGCCGGACGACTTCGTCGAAGACGTGATGGACGCCGTCGAAAGTCCGGCGTTCGGGCCGATGGAGTACGAGTTCGACGGGCGACCGGACGCGTTGGACGACCTGACCGACGAGTTCGCCGACGCCGACGAACTGCTGACCGAGGACTTAGACGATTTGGTCGAAGACGACGGCGTCGGACGCGGATTCCAGTAGCCGGTATCGCTTCTGCGTTCTGTCGCTCCTCGCGTCGCCGTACTATCTATGGCGGCGGAAGCCGAATCGGCCCGTATGGGAGAAGATACCGACCGCGAGACGATCAGTCGAGAACTCGACACCGACGCGGAGAGCCCGGGCGTCGAAGTCGCGGTGGCCGTCGCCGGTATCGAGGGACGGGACGCCGCCGACTTGCCGGCGATACACGGTTGCATCGACAATGTCCTCGCTGACCTCTTTTCGAATCCGCCGTCGCCGGAGGCGCGGATGCGAGTCGAGTTCACCTACGAGGGATACCGAATCGCCGTCGAACAGAACGGCACCGCGACGTTCAGCGAGACCACCTAGTCGCCGAGTGCGGGTCACAGACCCCCACGGCGTCACTCGCGAACCGCGGTTTCAAATCCCTCCGTTCCCAGAACAGAGATATGATCGCAGGGGCCGCCGTCGCACCCGACGGCATCGTCGAGAGCGCCGTCGCAGAACGCGCACGCGGGGACGGAGGCTGACGGATGGTCGGACCGAGCATGACCGACGAGGAACGAGACGACGCCAACCGCCGCCTGCGAACGGGGTTCGTTCTCCTCGTCGCCGCCTCAGGAGCGCTCGTCGCGGTCGAGGCGGGCGGCGACCTCTCGGTCGTCGCGGCGGGCTTTGTCGGCGGCTTAGTCGTCGGACTGCTGCTTTTGGCCTTTCTGATACGGTGGGCCCGTGAGTTCCAACCGGACACCGGCCGCCGCCCGCCGGGTCGTTGAGAGTTTAGGGGTCGACGCGGCGAATCCACGCCCGGGGGTCGTCCAGTTCTTCGTCGGTCGGGAGGTTCTCCGGCCGGTCCCAGACGACGGAGGCCGCGGCCACGCCGCGTTCGTCTGCGACCGTCTCGAAGAACGCCGCACCGCGTTCGTACTGCCGTCGCTTCAGCCCCAATCCGAGGAGACGACGCACGAGGGTTCCGAGGGGGCCTGCGCTGTTTCGCTTCTCGTCTAACTTCTCGCGGAGGTCCTCGTAGTCGTCGTCGAACGCGCGGTCCATGAGCAGTTCGGCGTATCCCTCGACCGCCGTCATCGCCGTGTCGAGGTCTTTGAACGCCGCGCGGTCGAACTGGCCCTCGGCGAGAGCCTCCAACCCGTCTTCCATCCGAGTTTCGAGGTGGTCAGAGAGCCACGGCGCGGCGCCGAACTCGGCGGCGTGAGACACCTCGTGGAACGCTATCCACCGGCGAAACCGGGGGTAGTCCACGTCGAGCATCTCCGCGACGCGGACGATGTTCGGGTGAACGAAGTAGAGGCCGTGTTCCGCCGCCTCGTCTTCGTCCGGCGGTTCGGCCAAGAGCAACGGGTCGTACTGCCCGAGGACGTTCTTCCCGAGAAACGAGAGCATGAACGCCATCGTCCCGGTGTTTATCACGCGAGTGACGCCGGGGAGGGCGACGCGCCCGCGCATCTCGACTGGACGCATCACGCGTTCGAAGGTCCGGATGTTTGCGTCTATCCAGTGGTGCCGGTTCTGCACCTCTATCGTCCCCGGCACCTCGAACTCCACCTCGCCGACCTCTCGGAGACGTCGCCGCGCGTCTCGCACGTCCGCGGCGTACCCCTCGCGGTCCTCGTCGGTCAGTTCGAGAGACCCGGGGTCTACAGCGTTCTTCGCCGCATCGGCCACGGCGACCCAGTCGATGCTGCCGGTTCCGTCGCCGTCGCCCTCTGCGCCCGCGACTGCACGGACGCTACGGAGGAGATTCATGTGAATTGGTCGGAGACGGGGAGACAAAACCCTTGTTCCGGTCGGCGCGGTTCGACCCCGACGGACGGCCGGACGGCCGGACGGCCGGACGCCGGAGGGCCGAGTATATGCCTCGGGCGTCCGTCCGTGGACGCGATGATCGATATCGACCACGTCGCGTTCGGCGGGCGGAGTCTCGACGAACTTCGCGACGCCGCGGCGAACGTCGGCCTCCCGACCGAGTACGGCGGCGAACACGGCACCGGCACGACGGAGATGGCCGTGGTGGGCCTGCCGGACGGCGCGTACCTCGAACTTCTCGCCCCCACGCTGGGGACCGACCCGGACGACGCCGGGTTCTGGCCGGCGCATCTCGCGGCGGACGCCGGTCCGGCGGGGTGGTGTCTCGACGTTCCGCGCGTCGCAGACGAAGCAAAACGGGCGATAGACGCCGGCGTTCGCGTGGACGGCCCTCGCGAGGCGTCTCGGACGCGCCCCGACGGCGCGCGCGTCGAGTGGGACATGTGCTTCGAGGGCGAGGAGGGCGACGAACGCCTCCCGTTCGTCATCGCAGACCGGACACCGCGGACGTACCGCGTCCGCCCGCACCCCGAACTCGCGGAGTCGCCTCTCTCGGGCGTCGGAAGCGTCGTCCTCGCCGTCTCGGACCGCGCGGCGACGTCCGACCTCCTGACGCGACGCCACCGCCTCCCGTCGGCCGTCGAGGCGGCGGGGCCGTTCGACGAGTTCGACGTGCTACCGGGGTCGCCCGTCGCACTCGCGGCGGCGGGCGGCGATGGAGACGGACTGGCCGACAGAGTCAGTCGAGTCGGCCAAGGGCCCTGCGCCGTTCTCCTCGAAGCGAACGACTTCGACGCCGCCGCAGACCGGTTCGCTCTCACCGACGCCGAGGCGTTCGGACCCGAGGGCGAAAGCAGAGTCGCGTGGTTCGACGACGACGCGTTCCGCGGGCGACTCGGCGTCGTCGGTCGGTGAGTCGAGTCAGGCCGCGCAGTTGTTCGGTCCGAGTTCGAGTTCCGTCGCGGAGTCTTCGTCCTCGGGCGTCTCCCGGCCGGTGTTGACGGCGATGACCGTCTCGTAGTTCGAGGGTTTCTCCGGCGTCTCGTCGGTGAGGCGCGCGACGAACTCCGATTCGTCGAGTCCCAACAGAGTCAGTTCGTCGCGCAACTCTCCGAGCGTCGCCGAGACGAGTTCGCCGGGCGAGGCGACGGCGTACGCGCCGTCTTCGGCCACGGTGACGTGACCAGGGAGGACCCGCGTCTCGTCTGGGAGTTCGAGAATCGACTCGTGAAGCGTCTCGTAGAGCAGTTCCGCCCCTCTCGCCGCGTCGTCGTCGCCGAACTGCAGTTCCGTCCGTCCGACGGACTCCACGAACAGGGTGTCGCCCGAAAGCAGGAGTTCGCCGCCGACGAGGAAGTTCACCATCTCCGTCGTGTGACCGGGAGCGGCCAACACCTCGACTTCCACGTCGCCGACGGAGAACGTCTCGCCGTCTTCGACCGGTCGGTAGTCGTACGCGACGTCCCGTTCGGCGGCGCGTTCGCCGAGGTGGTACGGGGCGGCCACTCTCTCTGCCAACGCCGCGCCCCCGGAGATGTGGTCGGCGTGAACGTGGGTGTCGAAGACGCGCGAGACGGTCATCCCCTCGTCGGCCGCGACGAGTTCGAACTCGTGGTGCTGTCTCGTCGGATCCACGACGAACGCTTCGCCCGCCGACCGGGACCCGACGACGTATCCGAGACAGCCTTTCGCCCGGCGCTGTATCTGTGCGACGAACAGGTCGTCGTCGTCGGTGGGCACCTCGGCTACCTCGTACAGTTTGCTCCACTCCTGCATGCCGCCTTTGAGGACGCTCACGTCTTCGTAGCCGCGTTTCTGGAGTTCGAGCCCGAACACGGTAGAGGTGATTCCCTTCCCGCAGAGAGCGAGAACCGGCCCGTCACCGAGACGTTCCTCGACTCGGTCCCAGTCCCAGTCGTCGCCGAGTCCGTCCTCGGGGTGGTAGGGGACGTTCACCGCGCCGCCGACGTGCCACGCGTCGAAACTCTCGGCGGGTCGCGTGTCGACGACTGTGGCGGACGCTTCCGAATCGAGCGACTCGGCCAGTTCTTCGACTGTCGTCTGGTGGAGGAGCGCACACATGCGTCGGAGTACGCCGACGACGCGGATAACCGTTTTTGCGGTCGTGCGACTCGTCGGACGAGCGCACGCCGAGAAATGAGAATCGAAACTGCTCGCGGCGTTAGACCTCGGCCTCGAAGTCTTCGAGGGCGTAGGCCGGTTCGGAGCCGCGTCGGTCGAGCG
Organism: Halopelagius inordinatus; assembly: GCF_900113245.1. Classification (NCBI taxonomy): domain Archaea; kingdom Methanobacteriati; phylum Methanobacteriota; class Halobacteria; order Halobacteriales; family Haloferacaceae; genus Halopelagius; species Halopelagius inordinatus. The sequence continues at coordinate 140,060 of NZ_FOOQ01000002.1, read as the reverse complement.
TCTCGTTGGCCAAGAGCCAGTAGACGACCGATAGCGCGCGTCGACCCTTGTTGTTCGTCGGAACGACGAGGTCGACGTTGCTCGTCTGGTTGTTGGAGTCGCACATCGCGATGACCGGGATGCCGACCGTGATGGCCTCTTTGACCGCCTGGGAGTCCCCGATGGGGTCCGTGACCACGACGACGTCGGGTTCGATGTAGCCCGCGTAGTCGGGGTTCGTCAGCGTCCCCGGGATGAAGCGGCCCGTCCGGGCGCGCGCGCCGACGGCGTCGGCGAACTTCTTGGCCGGGAACCGGCCGTACTGACGGGAACTGGTGACCAGAATCTGCTCTGGGTCGTACCCCGAAAGGAAGTTCGCGGCCGTCCGGATGCGCGAGTCGGTCTGACTCACGTCGAGGACGTACAGACCGTCGTCACGGACGCGGTGGATGAACCGCTCCATGTCCTTGGTCTTCTGTTGGGTACCGATGTGGACACCGGCACCGAGGTAGTCCTCGACCGGGATGAGGAGGTCTGCCTCCTCGTCCGGCATGACGTCCTCGTCGAAGACCGGTTCGGCCTCCTCCTCTTCTTCGGCCTCGGCGGCCTCGTCCTCGGCCGCGCCCTCCTCGGCGGCGGCGGCCTCGTCCTCGGCGGCCTCGGCGACTTCTTCCGTCGTCTCGGCTTCGGTCTCGGTCGTTTCGGACTCCGCTTCGGCCGTGTCTTCGGCCTCGGGTTCGTCTTCGTTCACGACTTCGACCGCGTCGTTATCGTTGTCTGTCATACTGCGTCGTCCGCGATGCGGATGAGTTCGTTGAGTTTGGCGGTTCGCTCGCCCTGTACCGTGCCGGTCTTGATGAACGCGGCGTCGGTGGCGACGGCGAGGTGTGCGATGGTCGTGTCTTCGGTCTCACCGGACCGGTGAGAGATGACCGACTCGTAGCCGTTCTTGTTCGCGAGTTCGATGGCGTCGAACGCGTCCGAGAGCGTCCCGATCTGGTTCGGCTTGACGAGAATGGAGTTCCCGGCGTCGGCGTCGATGCCGTCCTGCAGTCGTTCGACGTTGGTGACGAACAGGTCGTCACCGCAGACGAGGGTGCGGTCACCGACGCGGTCGGTGAGTTCCGCAAAGCCCTCGTAATCGTTCTCGTCGAGGGGGTCTTCGACGTAGACGAGTTCGTACTCGTCGACGAGGTCTGCGACGTAGTCGATCTGCTCTTCGGTCGATTTGACCTCGTCGCCGTAGACGTAGCCGTCCTCGTCTTCGTCGTACAGTTCCGCCGCGGCCACGTCGAGGCCGAAGCGAATCTCGAACCCGAGTTCGTCCGCCACGTCGGAGACGGCCTCGTCCATCACCTCGAACGCTTCCGCGTCCGAGATGGGCGGCGCCCACGCGCCCTCGTCGCCCTTCGCCGCGGGCGTGCCGCGTTCGTCCAGAATCTCCGAGGCGCGAGCGTGGACCGCCGCGTTGGCGAAGACGGCTTCGGAGACGCTCGGCGCGCCGACCGGCGCGGCGAGGAACTCTTGGATGTGAGTCGCCTCTTTTGCGTGTTCGCCGCCGCCGACGATGTTCCCGAGCGGTACGGGGAAGTTGTCCCCGCGGAACGCGCCGCCGAGATGCTGGTACAGGGGTGCACCGAGCACGTCGGCACCGGCCTTCGAAGCCGCCATCGAGATGGCGACAGCGCTGTTTGCGCCGATTTCGGAGAAGTCGTCCGTGCCGTCGGCGGCCCGGAGCGTCGAATCGACTTCCCGTTGGTTGCCCGCGTGGACCTCGCCGACGAGGCGCGGGATGGCGTGTCGCCGCGCCGATGCGATGGCCTCCGAGGGCGGCAGTTCTATCGCCTCGTACTCGCCCGTGCTCGCGCCACTCGGCGCTGCCGCGCGGCCGAAACCGCCGGATTGCGTGAGCACGTCGGCCTCGACCGTGGGGTTACCACGAGAGTCGAGTACGCGTCGGAGCGAAACGTTTTCGATGAGTGTCATGTTTTGCCCTCTCGTCTTACCGTGAACGGAAGGACGCCCGCGTCGTACTCCTCTGCCGCGACGAGGATGGGTTCGCTCTGGTCCGTCTCGATGAGGACCGGGGCCCCGTACGACACCTGCAGCGCTCTCGCGCCGAGGATGCGTGCCTTCTCGTACCGATTGTAGCGCTGTTGCATTATTGGTACGGTGCTACGACGTCGACGAGGTCCTTGTGCGAGACGAGCATCCGGCGGCAGCAGTGCCGCTCGACGCCCAGTTCGTCGAGGACCTCGGCTGGGTCTTCGTCGCCCTCTCGGGCGCGAGCTTTGAACTCCTCCCAGTGTTCGCCCACCACGTTTCCACAGGTGAAACACCGGACAGGTATCATCATGGCTAGATCACCTCAGCGGTAGGATTTCTGGTAGCGAGCACGAGCGCCCGGTCCGCCCCACTTTTTGGGTTCGGACTGACGGACGTCGTTGACGAGGAGCGATCGGTCGAACTCCATGTACGCGTCGCGGAGCTCCGCGTCGTTGAGATACTGCACCAGCCCTCGTGCGATGGCCGTACGAGCGGCGTCAGCCTGCCCGGCGAAACCGCCACCGGAGATGCTGACGTCGATGTCGACCTGCGAGCGGAGGTCCTCGCCTGCGATGCGGAACGGCTCCAGCATCTTCAGACGGGCCATCTCCGGCTCGACGAGTTCGACGGGTTGGGAGTTGATTCGGACGCGCCCTTTGCCCTCGCGCACGGTGGCGCGGGCGATGGCGGTCTTCTTCTTACCGGACGTGTTCGTTACCATGTGACGTTAGCACCCAGCTTCTGGGAAATCTCTCCGAGCGAGATGAACTTGATGTTCGAGAGGCGGTCCAGCGAGGTGTCCTCTATGACGTCGCCGTCCTCGTCGAACGGGTTGCCGACGTAGACGCGCACGTTCTCGAACGCCTCGCGCCCGTCGGTCGTCTTGTAGGGGACCATACCGCGGATGGCGCGCTTGAAGATTCGGTCCGGACGCTTCGGGTAGTACGGCCCGCGGTCCGATCCGACTTCCACGCGCTTGCGGTAGACGCCCATCACGTCGTCTTCCGATCCCGTGATGACGGCGTCTTCGGCGTTGACGACGGCGACTTTCTCGCCCGCGAGCGCACGTTGTGCGACTTCGCTGGCGACGCGGCCGACGATGCAGTTCCGGGCGTCGACGACGACGTCGGCGTCGAACTCCGCTAGATTCATCGAATCACCCGCACGTTGGATCCTTCGGGGTTGTTCTCTGCGATCTGTTCCAGCGCCACCGCGTCTCCGACCTGTTCGATCTTCTTACGCGCGGACGAAGAGAAGTCAACCGCAGCGACGGTGACGTTCTTCTCCAGCACACCGCTGCCCAGCACTTTGCCGGGGACGACGACGGTCTCGTCTTCCTTGGCATACCGTTCGATGCGCCCAAGGTTGACCTCCGCGTGGGTGCGCCGGGGCTTTTCGAGACGGTCTGCGATGTCCTGCCATACGTTGGCACCGGAATCGCGAGAAACCGCCTTCAGCTCGGCGATGAGACTGTTGAGTCTCGGATTGGTCTTACTCATTGTCTACCTCCTTTCGAGAAAGTGGAGTGCAGGGAGCAGGATTTGAACCTGCGGACTCCTACGAGACAGCGCCCTGAACGCTGCGCCGTTGGCCAGACTTGGCTATCCCTGCTCGCACTCCGACTTACTGCGTGCCCCTTCAAACCTGTTTCGGTCTGGCCGTTGCGCCGAGGGATACTCGGCGACGCGCCGGAGATGGTCCGGCAGTCGAGTCCGCGGGATTCGTTCGCGGGAGACGACGCTCTCGCTCCGCGAGTCGAAGCGGACGAACGCCGTGTCTGCGGTGAAGGGACAGTCATCGGTTCTTAGATAGCGACCTTTTCTTCGAGTTCGGCCGCGCGCGCGCCGAGACTCTCGGCGGCGCGGCGAACGAGTTCCTCGACCGTGAACGACCCGTCCGTCTCCACGTTGAAGACGAACGCGTCGGGCACGTCGGTTACCTCGACGTCCTTGCCGGGGTACCGTTTCGTGAGGTCGTTTTCGAACTCGTCCGTGGCGACGAGGTCACCGTCTGTGGCGGTGTCGTCTGCGGCGTGGTCCGCCGCCTGCTCCTCGATGACGCCACGGAGGATGTTCGAGTCCTGTTCTTCGAACTCGCCGGCGTCGCCGACGACCTCCACGCGTTGGAGGTGTCGGTAGCCGACTGCGACTCCGCCCTGGTGCTTTGCGTGTTCCTTGCCGCGCCCGAGGACGGCGTCCGCCTCCAGTTCGAGGCGTTGGCCCTCCTTGAGTTCGATAATGGGGACGTTGTCGTCTGCGGGTTGCACCATCGGGTCCGCAGACTGGATGTCCCCCGAGTACGCCGTGGCGGGGCCCTCGACGTCGAGAGACAGCGTCACGGCGTCGCCCTCCTCGAAGTCGTCGAGGGGGGTCGTGAGCGGAACAAGGCCGAGTCGAAGTCCGATCATCTCGTCGAACATCACGGACGAGTTCTCGACGAACCGGACGGTGTCGACGCTGAACGTCGGCACGTCCGCGATCATCGCTCGGCGGATGCCGTTTGCGACCGCCGGGGTCAGGCCTCGTACGAGGAATCTGGCCGATCGCTCGTCGCGTTCGATGAACTCGACCTCGAAGTCGTGTGCCATGTATCTGTATCCTCAGAGTCGGCTGTTTTTCGGCGCTCGGGTCCCGTCGTGCGGGATGGGCGTGACGTCCTCGATGCGACCGATTTCGAGTCCGGCGCGGGCCAGCGCTCGAATCGTCGCCTGCGCGCCGGGGCCGGGGCTTTTGTTACCGTTTCCGCCCGGGCCGCGCACGCGAACGTGGAGGCCCTCGATGCCGGCGGCTTTGATCTCCTCTGCCACCGTCTCGGCCATCTGCATCGCGGCGTACGGGGACGCCTCGTCGCGGTTCTGCTTCACCACGGTCCCGCCGGACGACTTGACGATCGTCTCTGCGCCGGTCAGGTCGGTGACGGTGATGAGCGTGTTGTTGAACGATGCGTGGACGTGGGCGATTCCCCACTTGTCTTGGGTGGTCTCAGAGTCGCTCATTGGTTACTCCTGTCCCTCCGCGCGTGCGGGGTGAAGGTCGTCCGAGAGAACGCTCGTCTCGTCGAACGCGACCGAATCCTCTTCTGTCACTTCGACCTTCTTCGAGGGCGCGGTGACGCGAGCGTCGTCGACGACCACGTGGCCGTGCGTGATGAACTGTCGCGCCTGCTGGGGGGTCTGTGCGAGACCCTTGCGGTACGCGACGGTCTGGAGACGACGTTCGAGGATGTCGGACACGTCCAGTCGCAGGACGCGGTTTATGTTGTCGTTCTCGGAGAGGATGCCGAGACGGCGGAGGCGAGCGAGGAACTCCTCGCCTGCCTCCTCTGCGACGTCTAAGTCTCCCTGCGCTTCGCCGATGAGGCGTCGGGCCTCGCGGCGGTAGTCGCGCAGTTCCGACTGCGCGCGCCAGAGTTCCTCTTTGTTCTTGAGGCCGTAGCGGCCGAGAAGGTCGGACTCTTGGGCGATGCGTTCGCCCTGCCACGGATGGTTCGGCGTCTCGTAGAACTTCGTGTTGTTACCAGTCGCCATTATTCGTCCTCATCCTCCGCTGCTTCCTCTGCCTGCTCTTGTTTGATGGCTTCCACGTTCACACCGATGGTGCCCTCGGACCGGCCCGTGGACTTGGTCCGCTGTCCGCGGACCTTCTGTCCGCGCTGGTGGCGGACGCCCTTGTAGGAGCTTATCATCTTCATCCGGTTGATGTCGTGGCGGCGCGACTGTTCGAGGTCGGAGCCGGTTTCGTGGCTGGTCTCTCCGCTGTAGAAGTCTTCGCGGCGGTTGACCATCCACTCGGGGGCGTGACTGTCGTAGCTCTCGACGGCATCGATGACGGCATCGATTTCCTCTTGGTCGAGAAGACCGAAGGTTGCCGTTCGGTCCACACCCGCGGCGTCGACAACGATACGCGCCGTGCGCTTGCCGATACCCTTCATGTCTGTGAGACTCCGCTCTACCGATTTCGTTCCGTCAAGGTCGGTCTGACCTATCCGGACGAAGTATCGGAGGTCTTCCTCCTCGTCGGGAGCGTCGTCCTGTGGTTCTTCTGCACTCATGACTGGAAAGTCGCGATCAGCGTTGCGGCGGGGATTCGAACCCCGGAGGCATTAACGCCACTGAGTTAGCAACCCAGCGCCTTGGGCCAGGCTTGGCTACCGCAACACGCTCATTCACTTTCGCCCGGTAGGACTCGGGGCGTCCGCCCCTACAGTGTATCTATCGCAGTCGAAACAAAACGTGGTGATTACTTAAACATCACGATACCCCCGCGGGAGAGAGGGCCTCTACGCGTCGGTTTTCGCGAGCGTGACGGCTTGCGATACGATACCGAACGACCCGCGCCGCGTGCTCGCGTTCGGCGGGCGTGCGCCGACTCCGACAGTCCACAGAATCGCTTTACCCGTCGTGGACGTATCGTGCGTGTGAGCGCAGACACTCCCTCCTCGGACGCCGAACCGCCGACGAAACCCGTCCACGTCGAGAGCGAAGCCGAACTCGACGCCCTCGTGGCGGACCACGAACTCGTCCTCGTGGATTTCTACACGAAGGGCTGTACGCTCTGTCAGAGCATCGAACCCGTCTTGGGGAACGTCGCCCGCGCCGAGGAGAACCTCGTCGTCGCGATGTGCAACCCGCGCGACGACCTCTCGTTGGTGGAACGATTCGACGTCCGGAGCGTTCCGACGCTGCTTCTGTTCGAAGACGGCGACGCGGTCGGACGACTCGCAGAGGGGTTCCGAGGCGCGGAGGCCATCGTCGAGTTCGTTCGCGACGCCCGCACCGAAAGCAGGCGGTGACGCGTTCGCTTCGCTCGGACGACGCGGTCCGTCGTCTCGGCCACGCCATGATTTAACATACCACAGGGCGTAGGTAGAACGTGATGAGTTCCGAAAACGACCAGTCCTACGTGGACGACCTGTTGGACGGCAACAAAGACGAGATGGAGTACCCGATAGGCGACGTACAGGACATCGAGACGCGGAGTAACGCCATGTGGCGGTGCGGCGAGTGCGGGGAGATGGGGCGGATTCGCGACGCCCTCCCGGAACGGTGTCCGGGGTGCGACGCCGCGCGAGAGGAACTGTTCTACTGGGTGGAGGATTGAGCCTCCCCGCGGTCGTACCGCCGCATTTTCGCGGACGGTTCGCACGGAGGTGCCGCGCTATCGGCCGGTGACGGAGAGACGCCTCACGCCCCGATGTACTCCTCGTTGACGACCCATCCGTCCTCGTCGTCTTCGACGAGATACTCCCCGTAGTAGGGGACGCGGTTCGCCACCACCTCGCGGAACGCCTCGCGAATCTCGGGTTTCGTCATCTCGCCCATCGCCCGCAGGTCGTCGTTGCGGTTCAGACACCCCTTCAGGTACCCCTCGTGCGTGACGCGCACGCGGTGGCAGTTCGCGCAAAAGTCGGCGTTGCCGACGGGGTCTACGATTTCGACCATCCCCTCGCCGACGAAGTACCGACGGCGGTGGTGCATCTCTCGTCTCTCGACTCGGTCCGCTTTCTCTTCGAGCCAGTCGTGGACGCGTCCGATGTCGATGTTCCACTCCGGTTTCCCCGTCAGTTCGGGCATGTACTCGATGAGTTGGAGTTGCAGACCGGCGTTCTCCGCGACGTGGTCGACCATCCCCTCTACGTACCCGGCGGTGTGTTCGAAGACGACCATGTTCAGTTTCACCGGGTCCAGACCGGCGTCGAGTGCCGCCTCGACGCCTTCGATGACTTTCTCGTACGCGCCGGATTTGGTTATCTCCGCGAACTCGTCTGGGTCGAGTGCGTCTTGGGAGACGTTCACCCGCGAGAGACCGGCGTCCTTCAACGCCTCCGCGCGCCCGGGGAGGAACGTCCCGTTCGTCGTCAAAGACGTCTCCATCGAGTCGGGCGTGCGTTCGATAATCTCCTCTAGGTCCTGCCGGAGCATCGGTTCGCCGCCGGTGAACTTCACCTTCCCCACGTCGAACTCCGCTGCGACTTCGAGAAATCGCACCACGTCGTCGGCACTCATCTCGTCGTCGCTCGGTTCCATCGGTCCCCGCGTGTCGCCGAGTCCCTCGTTGTGACAGTAGACGCAGTCGAAGTTACACCGGTCGGTGAGGGAGATGCGGACGCCCGTAACCTCACGTCCGAAGTCGTCCACGAGCATATACCCAACCCTGGCCGCCGTCGTTGATAAATTCGCTGTCGCACCGCGGGGGACCGTAACCGAAGACGGTTACGCACCCCCCGCTCTCGGCGGCGGTCGGAAACGGTCCGCGGAGACCGACGCCCCGAAACCGGCCCGCCGACGCGGCCCCGACGACCCTCCCCCTTCACAACCCTTATCGGCGTTTCACCCGACGTGTGAAGCATGAACGACGAAGCGGTACGCGACCGTCTCCGCGCGGTCGAGGACCCCGACCTCGGCGGCGACATCGTCTCTCTCGGACTCGTCAACGCCGTGGACGTGGACGAGGACGCCGGCGTCGTCCGCATCTCACTCGCACTCGGCGCGCCGTACTCGCCGACCGAAACCGACATCGCCGCCGACGTGCGGGAGGCCCTCGCGGACACCGACTTGGACGTCGAACTCACGGCTTCCGTCCCCTCCGACCTCTCGTCGGACGAGACGGTGTTACCGGGAGTGAAAAACATCATCGCCGTCGCCTCCGGAAAGGGCGGCGTCGGAAAGTCCACCGTCGCCGTCAACCTCGCGGCCGGACTCTCGCAGATGGGCGCGAAAGTGGGCCTGTTCGACGCCGACGTCTACGGCCCGAACGTCCCGCGGATGGTCGCCGCCGACGAAGCGCCGCAGGCCACCTCGTCGGAGAGCATCATCCCGCCGGAGCGATACGGCGTGAAACTGATGTCCATGGCCTTTCTCGTCGGCGAGGACGACCCGGTCATCTGGCGCGGCCCGATGGTCCACAAGATTCTGACGCAACTGGTCGAAGACGTAGAGTGGGGCGAACTCGACTACATGGTGCTCGACTTACCGCCGGGGACGGGCGACACGCAGTTGACCATCCTCCAGACCCTCCCGCTTACCGGCGCGGTCATCGTCACGACGCCGCAGGACGTCGCGGTGGACGACGCCCGGAAGGGACTCCGGATGTTCGGCAAACACGACACGAACGTCCTCGGCATCGTCGAGAACATGTCCACCTTCGTCTGTCCCGACTGCGGCGGCGAACACGACATCTTCGGCACGGGCGGCGGCGAGGCGTTCGCCGCGGAGAACGACATGCCGTTTCTCGGCTCTCTCCCCCTCGACCCGGCGGTCAGAACGGGGGGCGACGGCGGCGACCCGGTCGTCTTAGACGAGGACAACGAGACGGCGGACGCGTTCCGACTCGTCACCGAGAACGTCGCGGACATGACCGGCGTCGTCCGCCGACGCGGGGCCGCGAACAGATGAGCAGGAAAGGCGACGGGGAACCCGACTGGGAGATGGCCCCCGACTCGGACGCCGCCTTCGAGGCGGACGCCGAACGCCGCGCCCGCCTCCGCGACATCGCCGACGACATCTACGGCGACACCTCAGAGAGCAAGCAGGTCGCCGCCATCCTCTACCGCGTCAGCGACCTGTACGACCCCGACGAGGACACCTCGCCCGAGGAGATATATCTCAACGTCCGCCACATCATGGACATCAAAGCCGAGGGCGGCCTCCGGAAGGAGTAGGCGCGTTCGCGTTCACTTTCATCGCTTGCTCGGCGCGCCCACCGGCGCTACGTCCTCTCTCCGTCGGAGAGACCTCCGTTTCGGTACTGTCTCGTCCGGCTTTACTTTCACTACGCACCCCCGAGTCCGACGCTCGGCGGGCGCGGTGCGCCCGCGCCGCCCGCGGCGCCGCCAGAGGAGACGCTTTTCCCCGTCGCGCCCGAGGGGCGAACGTGGACGCAGAACAGGACACGCTCGAAAATCCGTTCAACATGGACGAAGGGTGTACGAACTGCCCGGAACTCTGTGAGACTCGAACGTCTATCGCGCACGGATACGGCGACGTCGGCGCTGAGTTCCTCTTCGTCGCGGAACAACCGAGCGAAGGAGCAGACCGCACGGGCGTTCCCTTCACGGGCGACGCGGAGGGCGAGAAACTCCAAGCCGTTCTCGGCGAGTTGGGCTTCTCTCGGTCCCCGCCCGACTCCGAGAGGCCGGACCTCCAGAACGTCTTTCTCACCTATCTGACGCGGTGTCGAAACCCCGACCGCCCGCCGACGGACGAGGAGGTGCTGACGTGCGAACCGTACCTCAACGCCGAGATTCGGATGATAAACCCCGAGATTATCGTCCCCGTCGGGCAACGCGCCCTCGAAGCACTCGCCATCGACTACACGACGCGCCGCCCCGACAGTTTCGACGTGGACGAGGAACACGCCACGACCATCCGGGGCCGAGGGTTCGAACTCGTGCCGATGGTCGAACTCGACCGTCAGACCGACGAACAGAGCGAGGCGTTCGTCGACCACCTCTTAGAAAGCGTCTTCGCGCGCGACTATCGACAGACGAAGGGGCGTCGCGGTCGGTAGCCCGAGAGTCGCTTACGCGTCGGTGTCCGTCTCTCCGTCCGAATCGGCCATCTCGTCGGACTCCTCGGCCGCCGACGATTGGACGTCGTCCATATCGACGACGGAATCTAACTTCTCTTTGTTTATCGCGGAGTCGAGCGTCTCTCTGTCCTGTACCGCCGCGAGTCCCTCTCTTTCGACCGCGCGCTTTATCTCTCCGGCGTCGATGGCCGACGTGACGTCGCCGGAGTTCGTCGACGACTTCAGCGCTCGTCGCACGACGACGTATCCGGCGAGTGCCGCCCCGCCCGACGCGACTGCCCCCGGGACGCCGTACCGTTTGTACCCGAACTGTACCGCTTTCTTGCCTATCGTGTACGCACCAAACACGATACGCAGTTCGCCCGTGAGAGGCAAGAGGCTGTTTGCCCCCTGCGGACTACTGTCTGCGTTGCCTATCTCTCGGCGGACCCGACGGATGACCGAACGACCGACAGTCTGTCGACGAACCTATCCCACGTTGTCGGTGACGCGGACGTCGATTCCGCCGTCGCTCCAGAGACTCACGGTGACGTTCGTGAGGTGAATCTTGACGCTGACTTCCACGTCCGAGGTGTTTTTGAACAGCATGTCGATGGCGTCGGGGTGGATGTGGTCGTACAGCGTGAACTCGTCGTCGCGAAACGACGCGTTCTCGTGGGCTTGGACGGCTTCGAGGACGACTTCACTGAGCGCGACATCCTCGTCGCCGGGGAAGTAGCGTCGGCGTTCGGGGTGGTCATCCATTGCAATAGTGTCTAGGCGTCCGCCACGACCAAATTCTTCTCGGCAGGCGCGCCGGACCGCTTCCGCGGCCGCCGAGCGACAAACGCACGCGTCAGCGGCACTCTGTGGCAGTGTTCGGCGACTCGGTTCGGTGGCCCGGAGTTCGGATGGAAAGAGTCACCACGGGGCGGCTACCGACTCGCTCGTCGAACACCGTCTTCCACGGAGGTCGTATCGGCCCCGAAGGCTATGGGACAGAGCACCCAACTGTGAGGCGTGACAGGCTTCGAGGCGCGCGAGGGCCCGGCGTCCGCGCGACGCCGATATCGGCTCCGTCGGAGTTCGCCGGGGAGGAAAACTCGGCGCGAATCGCTCTCGGTGGCGGTGGTGAGACGATGAATCTCGTCTACTTCGCGCTCGGCGCACTCCTTCTCGTACTCGTCGTCGTGGACCTTCTGTGGACGACGCTCTGGGTCGAGGGAGGCGCCGGGCCGCTTACGTCTCGATTGATGTCGTGGTCGTGGCGAACGTTACGGAAGCTAGCGGGGCAGAACTCGCGCGTGCTCAGTCTCTCGGGGCCGCTAGTCTTCGTCGTCGGCCTCTCGGTGTGGATTGCGCTCCTCTGGAGCGGGTGGACTCTCATCTATGCGAGCGTAGACGGCGCCCTCGTCGATACGCTGAACAGAGGCGCCGTCTCTTGGGCCGACCTGCTCTACTTCACGGGATACACGATGTTTACGCTGGGAAACGGAGATTTCGTTCCCGGGAGCGGAATCTGGCAGCTCACGACCATCCTCGCGACGGGGAGCGGGATGCTCTTTGTGACACTGACCGTCACCTACATCCTCTCGGTGTTAGACGCGGTCACTCAAAAGCGCGCGTTCGCCATGGGCGTGAGCGGGTTCGGCACGCGCGGCACGGAGATCGTTCGGAAGGGATGGACCGGCGAGGAGTTCCGAGGGCTGGACCTGCCTCTCAACACGTACGTGTCTCAGGTGAACACGCTCACGTCGAATCACAAGGCCTACCCCGTCCTCCACTACTTTCACACGCCGCGGGCCGAGCAAGCCCCCACGATAGGGGTCGCCGTTCTCGACGAGGCGTTGACGCTCTTTAGATTCGGAGTTCCACAGCAGGACCGACCTGACGAAGTCGTTATCGACAACGCACGTTCGGGCGTCCACACCTACTTGCAAACCCTCGAAACAGCGTTCGTCGAGCCCGCGGACCGAACACCGCCGTCTCCGGATCTCGATGCCCTCCGCGAAGCAGGCGTTCCCACGGTCTCCGACGACGAGTTCGCGGCCAGCCTCGCCGAGTTAGACGACCGGCGTCGGATGTTACTCGGACTCGTCGAATCCGACGCGCGGCAGTGGCCGTCGGCGGGCGACACCGAGTGAGGGGGTAACCGCGGCAGCGCCGGACCTCGAACTCTCGCCGGTCGGACCGCGTCACCGGACTCAGTACGCAAAGAGGTCCCACGTCCACTCACCGACGGAGCGGGGTCCGAGGACGGACGGTCGGCGCGCGTCCACGCCGTCTCCGGTTTCGACGGCGTAACTGACGTTTCGAATCACCCGCCTCTCGCCGACCGTCGCGTTCAGGCGCGTACGGCCACCGACGACGACGCCGCGGTCGGTATCGACGCGCATCCGAATCACCGCCGTCTCGTAGCGTCCGTTCTCGGCGGGAGCGTCGTAGAGTGCGGCGAACACCGCCGGGCCGTCCGCCAGTTCGAGCGTCCGCGTCCCGTTTTCCGCTGCCACCGTCGTCCACCTCCCGGTTCGGGATTCGGGAAGGCCGTAGCCGATTCCGCGACTGAGACTGTACTCGTCGCGGACGTACCAGTAGTACGGAAGCGCGCGTGCGACACCGCCGCCGACGCGGCGTTCGCTCGCGGCGTACGGGAGAACGCCGGAGGAGCCGCCGAAGTTGTAGCTGACGCCGCTGTCGGCGTACCCGACCGACGTCCGCCCGTCGGACCTGCGCGCGGTCAGGTACCGGCGCGCGGAGCGCTCTAGAACCGTCGTCGAAACCGACCGTTCGCCGTCTCTCACCTCGCGAACGACGACGCGGTGGTCTTCGGAGGCCGTGCGGTCGAGGGCGGTTGCGTAGGCGTCTGTCGCGTCTCCGGGGAGCGACGCCGACGCGGACGGGCCAGTCGACGGACGCGCGTCGGTCACGCGAATTGCCGCCGCGCCGACGACGAGTCCCGCGACGAGAACGGCGGCGAGGGCGACGCGACGCACCGGCACGGTCTGCGTCTCGTCGGCGCGTTCGGCGGCGAGGGCGACGTGTATCGGGTAGACGAACGCACCGAGAATCGTGAGCGTGACGGTGGTGACTGCGACACCCACCAGAAGGGCGACGACCGCCGCCTCCTGTGTCGCGTAGCGGTCGCTCCCGAGAACCAGACAGACGCCGAACGCGCCGGCAGCGACGAGAACGCACGCGGCGTGGAGACAGAGCACGCGACTGGTTCGCCGCCGGTCACCTATCGCACGGACGGAGGCGGTGGCGGCATCGCCGAGTCCGGTTCCGGAGACGACGCGCGCTACCGTCGGTGCGATCAGCCCCCACGCGACGAACGTTCCCGCGGCGACGCCTGCGAACGGGGTCAGGACGACGACGGCCGTCGGGACGGTACCGCCCGCAGCGTAAATCACCGCTCTGAGTGCGGTATCGACGACGAGAAACCCGGCCGCGCCGAGAGCGAGCGAGACGAGGTGACCGCTGACGGCGACCGCACAGAGCCGAGCACCGCGCTCGCGGAGCGTCGAACGGACGGTCCAGTCGGGTGTCGCCTCCGGGGCGACGACGGCGGTGCGAACGGTCGGCGCAGCCGAACCGAGCGCGAGGAGCGAGACGAGCGGAGGACAGAGGAGAGACAAAACCGGGTGGAGGGCAGCGAGAGCGACGCGGACGAGGCCCTCGAAGAGGAGGACTCCTACTGAGAGGCCGAAGACGCGCTGGCGGTTCAACGCGACGCGCAGGCCTGCACGGAGGACAGCGAGCATCGTCGAGTTCTGTAGATTCCTCTCTCATAAATTTTCTTAGAGGAGAACGTATCTCCAGCGGAACTACCGTTCGACGGTGGAAAACGCGTCCCACGCGAGGCGGTTGCACGGCGAAAGCCGAGTCAGTAATCGCCGAGTACGCCGAGTCGTCGCGCGCGCCGCGTCGCGTAGTGGAACACGACGTAGCCTCCGAGGAGGTAGCCGAGAGCGACGGCGACGAGCAGTCCGAGCTCTCCGGCCCCGAACTCCCACAGTCTGACCCCGTCCACCATCGCTCGTTGGAGTAGTGCGCTGCCGTGAGCCAGCGGCAGAAATCGAGTCCACGGCGCGTCCAACACCGGCGCGGATATCAGGGCGATAAAGCCGAACTGCAAGAGGTTGAGCCAGTTGCCGATTCGCTTGTAGAGAACGGTGACGCCGCCGGCGGCGAACCCGAGTCCTAGCACCGAGGTGATCGCTAGCCCCGCGACGACGACGACGGTGACGGGGTCGAGGCTGAGCGTCGTCCCCGTGAGAAACAGCATCACCGCGAGCACGACTGCGGACGTGAGAAACGTCCGGACGACTTTCGCGATTCCCTTCAGTAGCGCGACCGGAGCGAACCCGAACGGCGTGGTGATGTGGCGTTCGAGCGTGCCCCACTGCACCTCGTTTCCGATGTCGTTCGAGACCGACGAGTACGCGCCGACAGAGAGCGTCCACAGGAAGTAGCCGACGACGATGCCTTCGAGCGAGTCGGTGAGTGCTCGCCCGGCTAACAGCCGTCCGCCGTAAAACAGCACGCCGAAGAAGAACAACGCGACGACGATTCCGCCGACCGCGTTGGCCGGGTACCGCACGAAAAGCAGGTATTCGCGGTACAGAACCGCGCGTGCGAGGTGGTAGTACGTCGCCGGGCGCGGGGCGTCGCGTCCGTCGCCCGCGTCGGAGGGGTTCGGCCCGCCGGACGGCACCGATTTCGGGTCCTCGGTGTCGATGCCCGCCGTCACTGCGACCACCGGCTCTCGGCGGCCGACCCTGCCAGTCCGTTCGCGTCCCCGGTCAGAGAGACGAACACGTCCTCTAGGTCGGGTTCGGCGGTTCGCACGTGTTCGAGCGCGACGTCCGCGTCGCGGAGATGGTCCATCAGCGCGTACAGTTCGTCGCCCGCGGCCGCGACTTCGATGCGAACGCTGTCGCCGCGTCGCTCTGAACCGCGCACGTCGAACTGCGCTCTGAGCGATGCGAGAGTTTCGTCGTCGAGGTCCGGACTCGTGATGCGGACGGTGTTTCGGTCGGCTCTCTGCAGGAGCGCATCGACCGTATCGTCGGCGACGATTCGTCCGTCGGACATCACGACGACTCGGTCGCAGACGTCCTCGATGACGCTCATGTCGTGGCTGCTGACGACGATAGTGAGTCCGTCCTCGGCCGCGAGGCGGCGGAGTTCGCTCCGGAGCGTCCGGGAACTCTCGACGTCGAGTCCCAGCGTCGGCTCGTCGAGGAAGACGAGTTCGGCACCGCCCGCGAGCACGCTCGCGAGCGACACCTTCTGTTTCATCCCGCGCGACAGCTCTCTGACGGGCGTGTCGGCTTTCTCGGTGAGGTCGAGACGCTCCAGCAGACGGTCGTGCCGCGCCGACACCGAATCCGGGTCGACCCCGCCGATGGTCGCGAAGTATCGAAGGTTCTCGCGGACGGTGAGCCGCCAGTAGTCGTTTCGAGCGCCTTCGAGCATCGCGTCGACGTCGGCGTACACGGTGCGCCGACCGTCCCCAACCTCGGTACCGAAGATGCGAATCGAGCCCGCGTCCGCGAACACGATGCCGAGGATGCTCTTTATCAGGGTCGTCTTACCGGCACCGTTCGGGCCGAGCAGACCGACGACGGAACCGCGGTCGACTGCGAAGCTCACGTCGTCGACGGCGAGAACCGCGTCGTCGCCGCTCCCGAACCGCTTCGATATCCCCTCGACGACGAGCGCCCGAGTGCTCCGAGGCCTCGATGCGTCGGTACCGACGGTGGCGTCACGGGGGTCGTCGCCCGAGTCGCTCTCCGGCGTCCGGCGGGTCACCACGGTATCTTCCATTGCCGCGGATAGGGGCTCCGTACCGATAAGCAGCACCCGATACGCACGTCCGTTCGGCACGTCGAACGAGTCGGGTCCGAGCCCACCCCGAAGAGAGCACGCATTGCTGACTAGCGGGAGCAGTTCGTCGGTTCGGAGAACGCCGTAGCGGCCGCTCGCGAGTGTTAGAGAGACGGGGTAGGTCAGTCAGCGGTAGACCCACGTGGTAACCCACGCGAGCCGAAAGGTGACTGGCTGACCGTGCCGTCTACGTTATCCTCTCTGCTCTCGTTACAAAACACCTCCGATAGTCGGGGCCGCCAGACGCAGTCTGGCGACGGCGACGGCGGCGACGAGTCGGAGGCCGGACCCGTCGGAGGCGGTGGCGCGGTGAGAATACGCTCTCTTCGGCTCCCGGCGACTTGAAGCGGCGGCTTGAAGGGCGCGCCACTCGGAATGACGGATATGACAGTCGTCGCCGTTCTCGCGGACCCCCCGCGCCCCGGACTCGTCCTCTCGGAACTCGCAGAAACGAGTCCGCTGACCGAGGCGGAGGCCGCGGAACTCTACGCTGCATTGCTGAAAGACACCGTCAGCGCCATCGAACGGTCGGGCGGCGAACTCCTCGTGAACTACCGATCCGAGGAGATGCTGCCCGACGAGTACGCCGGAACCGGCGACGCCGACGCCGAGGCGGAGGTTCGCGCAGTCGTCGCGGACGCGCTCGAAGAGCCGAGTGGCGCCCGCTACGAGGTGCAGGTGGGGTCGAGTTTCTCCGCGCGTGCGGGCAACACCGCGACGCACCTCCTCCGCGAGGAGGGCGTCCAGTCCGTCGCCGTCGTCCGCGGCACCGCCCCGTTTCTCCTGCGGTCCACCGTCGATTCCGCGGCGATGAAACTGCGGACCAACCCGGTGGTGCTCGGGCCGTCGGCGGAGGGTCGAACGTACTACGCGGGCTTTTCGGAGCCGATAGACTACGCAGGGGCGTTCGAGACGCCCGAGGTGGAGACGCTCGTCGCCCGCGCGAACGAAGCCGGTTCGGACGTGGGGTTCCTGCCGATGCAACCGTCGGTAGAGCGCGGCTCGGACCTCCTCTCTGTCGTTCCGATGGTCCGCGCTCGGTGGCAGGCCGACCGCATCGTCCCCGCCCACACCGCGGCGTTCGTCGTCGACCACGGCCTGCGCGTGGCCGCCGAAGACGGAACGCCGACGCTCCGTAGAGAGTGAGTCCGGCAGTCGTCTAGGCAGGTCACCGCGTCCGAACCGGGCCGTACCGACTATCCCCGTTCCTCCCGAACGCCGTGTATGGTCAGTCTCTCCGGCGCTAAACGGACGGGAAAACACATCGCCTCGGACTTCTCGAACAAGAACGTGACGTTCATGGCGGCCGGTATCGCCTACAACGCGTTCGTCTCGCTGGTTCCGATGTTACTCCTCGTGCTCTTGGTCGTCTCGTCGTTCGGCGGCGGCCTCGAAGACCGACTTATCGTACTCGCCGAGCGTTCCCTCCCGGGACCCATCGCGGGCGTGATCACGAGCGTGTTCGTCGGCGAAAGCGCCGCCGGTGCGTCGGCGATCGGACTCGTCGTGCTCGTGTGGGGGACGCTGAAGATATTCCGCGGCCTCGACACCGCTTTCTCGGAGATATACGAGACGGTCGATGAGAACTCCATCGTCGACCAGATAAAAGACGGCCTCGTCGTCCTCGTCGCCCTCGTGGTCGCAGTCGTCGCGACGGCGGGCGCGAGCATCGCCTTCGCGTGGCTCTCGGACCAGATTCCGTATATCGGCGTCCTGACGCCCCTCGTCCTCGTCGGCGGACTGTTACTTGCGTTTCTCCCGATGTACGTTCGGTTTCCGGACGCGGACCTCGGGTGGAGAGACGCGCTCCCCGGCGCGGCGTTCGCGGCGGTCGGATGGGCGGCGCTGCAGGCGCTGTTTCAGGTGTATCTCTCGTTCAAAGGCGGCGGGTCGGAGGGCTTTTTCGGCGGCGTCATCGTCGTCGTCACGTGGCTGTACTTTTCGGGGATGGTCCTGCTTCTCGGCGCGGTGATAAACTCAGTCGTCACCGGGGAGTCCTCGGGGCGCGCCGGCGGCGTCGGAACGGGGGCGTCCGGGTACGAGACGCGGCGAGAGGGGGAACTGGACCCGGACGAGTTCGCCCGATATCTCACGGAACTTCGCGAGGACGTGACCGGCCGCTACGAGGAGATGCGTCCGGCCGTCGGCGCGGAGAGCGAAGACAGACGCCCGCGTCCGCGCGGTAACGTCGAGTTGGTCGAACAGTCGAAACCGAACGGCGACGAAGAGGAGTGGTCCGTCGCGTTCCGGTGGCAGAGTCCGGCCGACGACTCGGACCGAGAGCAGACGCCCGCGCCCGCGGACGACTGAGAGGCGTGGGCCGTAACCGACAGTCCTTAGACGCCGCCGCGTCACAGTTCGACCGAAGGTGGGATGGCAGAGTGGACTATTGCGCCTGCCTTGAAAGCAGGTGGCCTTCGGCCTCCTGGGTTCGAATCCCAGTCCCACCGCATTCTGACGCGAATCACCTGGCGAGCACCTCGTGTGCTCGCCGCCTCGTGAGCGTCGTATCGCGTGTACGGAGGGATTCGAAGCAGGGAACGGTGAGTGACTGAGGTTCGAATCCCAGTCCCACCGCATTCTGACGCGAATCACCTGGCGAGCGTCCGGTGTGTTCGCCGTCTCGACGGACCGCCGCGCGTGAGAGCCTTCCCCAGATGCGTAACGGCTTTGGGTCGGCCTGCTAACAGGGAGGTATGGACTGGCCACACGACCCAGATGGCGAAGCGGGGTCAGAGGGAATGCGGAAGTTCGGCCACGCGATAATCGCAAAGAAGATAGACGAAGAGGAGGACTTTCCCCTCTCGCGTGAGGAGTTCGTCGCCGAGTACGGCGACGACCCGATTCGCATCGACTACGAGCGAGTCGTTCCGCTCCGCGAGGTGTTCGAGAACGTCGAGGGCGAGGAGTTCGACGACTTCGTCGAGTTCCACAAAGCGCTCGGCCGCGCGATGCGGAGCGCCGGATACTGGTTCTACGAAGGCCCGGAAGCGTTCGCCTGAACCGGACCCCTCGGTTCGTCTTCCGATTCGACGGTGAGCCACCGGTGTTCGACTGCGACCGCGCCTGCGCGCGTCTCGCCGATTACTCGTCGTCGAGAGCGACCCGGTCTGCGATCTCCTGTTCGGGCGACTCCCGTTCCCAGTCGCGGGGGGCGTCGCCGCCGACTTCCGCCTGCACTTTCTCCTCTAAGATGTTGACGGCGACGCTGTTTGCTCCCTCGGGGATGATGAGGTCTGCGTGTTTCTTCGACGGTTCGATGAACTGCTCGTGCATCGGCTTGACCGTCGAGAGATACTGGTCTATGACGCCCTCCAAGTCGCGGCCCCGGTCGATGACGTCGCGTTGGATGCGACGGAGGATGCGGACGTCGGCGTCGGTTTCGACAAACAGGCGCAGGTCGAGCATCTCGTTTATCTCCTCGTCGTAGAGCGCGAGGATTCCTTCGAGGATGACGACGTCCGTCGGTTCGACGGGGACGGTCTCCTCTTTGCGGTTGTGCACCTCGAAGTCGTACTGCGGCATCTGTATCTCTCGGCCTTCGAGGAGCGTCGCCAACTGCTCGCGGAGCAACTCCCACTCGAACGCCGAGGGGTGGTCGTAGTTGAGCGCCTCCCGTTCCCGGAGGTCGAGGTGGCTCTGGTCCGCGTAGTAGTTGTCGAGTGGGATTCGCGTGACCGACTCGCCGACGTTCTCCGTGACGAGTCGCGCCACCGTCGTCTTCCCCGCGCCGGTCCCACCGGCGATACCGATCACGAACGAGGGGATGGTCATCGGTGAAAAACTCGCGGCGAGCGGTTTCAACATGGTGGTTCGCACGCCCGCCCGTGACGTGCGGACAGTTCGCTCACGGACGGCAGCGGGTCATAACCGTTCTGGCCGCCGCCTCCTAGACCCTTCGAGAGTAACAGAATCGGCCGATAGCATGGCACCAAGAGGTAAATTTATAACTGGGTGATGCATTTGCGTGCCACATGGCACGTGATATCGTACGGCGAGACTTTCTGAAACGCGTCGGTGCGGCGGGAGCCGTCGGCGCAGCAGGACTATCGGGCTGTATCGGCAGTCCGGGAGAGGGTGGCGGCGGCGGAGGTGGAGGCGGACCCGAGGGGCTGGTCGTCATCGGCTACCCCGAGAGTGGTATCCAGTTGTTCCGCGACTACTACAGCCAGAGCGACGGACAAGAGGAGATTCTCGTCCCCGACGGACTCCGAGACGGGTCGATGCCCGGGCAGGTGGGCAACGACATGGAGAACGTCACCGGAACCGCACCGGCCGCGGGCGGTCCGAATCAGGAGGCGTTCGCGTCGATGTTCGAATCGGAGTACAACAGCGCGCCGAGCGTCTTCACCGCGCAGTCGTACGACTCGGTCGCGCTCTTGCTCCTCGCGAACGCCGCCGCGGGCGAGAACAACGGGGCCGCGCTGCGAGACCAGATGCGGCGCATCGCCAACCCCGGCGGGACGGAAATCGGCCCGGAGAACTTCATAGAGGGGATAGAGGCGGCCGCGAACGGCGAGGACATCAACTATCAGGGCGCGTCCTCGGCGACCAACTTCAACGAGGACGGCGACCCCGCCTCCGCGGCGTACTCCATCTGGGAGTTCGCGCCCGACGAGGAGTCCACGACCCAAGTGGAGACGCAGAACTTCGAGGGAGACAACCCCGACGGGAGCGGACCCTCCGCCGACAGCGGACCCGGCGGTTCGGACCGCGAACTCTCCGTCGGAATCCTCCTGCCGGAGACGGGTGACCTCGCGTCCGTCGGTCAGCCGATGATTCAGGCCGCGCAACTGCCGGCGAAACAGGTCAACGACGAGAACCCCGCCGGTCTCACCGTGAACGCCCAGATAGAAGACACGCAGACGTCGCCGGACTCCGGCGTCTCGGCGGCCCAGTCGCTCGTCAGCGCGGGCGTCCCCGGCGTCTGCGGGTCGGCCTCTTCGGGCGTGAACGTCCCCGTCTCTCAGCAGGCGTTCATCCCGAACGAAGTCGTCGGCTGTTCGCCGTCCTCGACGGCACTTTCGGTGTCGAACCTCGAAGACAACGACTTCATCTTCCGGACTGCACCCTCGGACTTCCTACAGGGCCGCGTCATGGCGCAGGTGATGTCCGAACGCCTCGAAGCCGGGTCCGTCTCGACGCTGTACGTCAACAACGACTACGGACAGCAGCTTTCAGAGCGGTTCACCAGCGTCTTCGAAGACGAGTTCGACGGCGACGTCTACAACCAAGTCGCCTTCAACATCGGCGAGTCCTCGTACTCGTCCGTCATCGAGTCGGCGCTGTCCGGTTCGGAGAACTGAGCGGCGGACCGACACCCGACTGTTGTTTCGTCCGCGACGCAGAACGGAGTGACCTGCGGTCGAACGCGGTTCGACGAGAGCCGCCGACCCGACAGCGACTGCTCTGACTCCCCTGGGAGGGAACGAACAAAAGATACTCATGCACCGGTCGAAACGACCGAGAGCATGGACCGCCGTACCCTCCTCTCGACGCTCGCCGGGTCGTCTCTCGTCGGTACCGCGGGCTGTCTCGACGACCCGTTGGGAACGGAGACGGACACCCGCGCGCCGACAGACGAGACGGTGGAGACGACGCCGACGGACGAGGCGGTGGGTCTCAGCGTCACGAACGAGGACGACGAACCGCACTCCGTCTCGCTTCGGGTCGAAGACGGCGACGAGACGCTGTTGGAGCGAACGGTCGACGTGGACCCCGGCGTCGGACGACTGGTCGAGGGCCGCCTCGTCGGCGAGGGGGCCTACCGGGTGGTCGCCGAACTCGACGACGGACCCCGACTCGACTACCGGTGGCGCGTCACGAGCGAACTCGGCTTTTTGGATATCGTCGTCAGGGACGGGGGCCGCCTCGAACCGCGCCAACGCGCAGAGAGTACGCCCACCGGCGGGGACGGCGACGGCCCGTACACCGTCTCCGGCGCGGACGACGTGCTCACCCCGCCGAACGTCGAGATCAGAAACTGGAGCGACGAGGACGCCGTCGTGGCCGTGTCGATATCCCACGAGGGCGACCGGTTCTTCGAGCGGTCGTTCGAGGCGACGACGGACCGAGAGGTGTTGACCGAACCGGTCGTCGCCTCGAAGGCCGTCTACCGCGTCGTCGCAGAACTTCGTTCGGCTGCCCGCCGGACCACGTCCGGCGATGTCGCGGAAACCGACGACGGCCGGCGGGCGACCTACGAGTGGAACGTGGCGGGAAACTGGCCGCTCTTGGCCGTCCTCGTCGACGAAGACGGGACGCTCCGAATCGGATGCGACTGGCCCCACGAGACGGAGATAGCCGTCGAGAACGCGGACGAGGAGTCGCGGACGGTCGCGGTGACGCTCTCGGACGGCGAGGGCGTCGTCGCGGAGGCGACGCGGACGGTGTCGCCGGGCGACGGACGGGTGCGTCTCGACGTGCCGATGGGCGACGAGTTCAGGCTTCGCGTCGAGACGGAGGCGGGAACCGACGAGGCGGAGTATATCGACTGTTACTGCCGGAGTTCGACCGCGGAAATCTCGATCGAAGACGGCGTCCCGACGGTCGATTCCTACGTGGCCGTCTGCGAGTGAGAGAGAAGAGAGGCGAGAGGAGAGACGGCGGTGCGGTCGCTATCCGCCGAGGAAGTCCTTGCGGACCTGTTCGTCGCCGAGCAACGCGTCGCCGGTGTCGACGTAGCGGTTCTGCCCGTTCGCGAGGACGTAGCCGCGGTCACACCGCCGGAGCGCCTCCTTCGCGTTCTGTTCGACCATCAGGATGGCCGTGCCGTCCTCGTTGATGGCGTCGATTCGGTCGAACATGTCGTCTACGAGGTCCGGGGCGAGTCCGGCCGAGGGTTCGTCCAACAGCAGGAGGTCCGGTTGGAGCATCAACGCGCGCCCCATCGCGAGCATCTGCTGTTGCCCGCCGGACATCGTCCCGGCCTTCTGGTCGCGTCGTTCTTCGAGGATGGGAAAGCGGTCGTACACCGCCCGCATGGCGTCTTGCGGTACCTCGTCTAAGATGTACGCGCCCATCTCCAAGTTCTCCTCGACCGTCAGAGAGGCGAAGACGTTGTCGTTCTGGGGGACGTAGCCGATGCCCTTGTGGATGATGTCCTCCGGTTTGAGACCCGTCACGTCGTCGTCCGCGAACCTGACCGTCCCGCCCATCAGGGTCGTCAGTCCGAAGACGGACTTCATCATCGTCGACTTGCCCGCCC
This sequence comes from Halopelagius inordinatus, assembly GCF_900113245.1. Lineage (NCBI taxonomy): Archaea > Methanobacteriati > Methanobacteriota > Halobacteria > Halobacteriales > Haloferacaceae > Halopelagius > Halopelagius inordinatus. The sequence goes on along the minus strand of NZ_FOOQ01000002.1, from coordinate 116,432 downwards.
CGTTGGGGCCGACGATGGTGACGTACTCGCCGTCGTAGACGTCCATGTCCACGTCCGTGAGAATCTGCAAGTCGCCGTACCCGGCGTCTAAGTTCCGGACGCGGAGGAGAGCCGCCTCACCCTCGCGGGAATCCGCGTCCTCGGCCCTGACAGCGCCGCTCATACGTTCCCTCCGAGGTACGCCTCGATGACGTCTTCGTTGGATTTGACCTCCTCCGGGTCGCCCTCCATGAGGACGCGCCCTTGGTGGAGGACGATGACGTGTTCGCAGTTCTTCATGATGAGGTCCATGTCGTGTTCGACCAACAGGAACGTGTAGCCCTGTTCGCGGAGTTCGTGGATGTGTTCGAGCAGTCGTTTTTCGAGCGTCGGGTTGACGCCGGCGAACGGTTCGTCCAAGAGGAGCATATCCGGGTCGGTGAGTAGCGCCCGCGCCATCTCTAACAGTTTCCGCTGTCCGCCAGAGAGGTTGCCCGCGTACTCCTCTGCGATGTGGGCGATGTCGAAGAAGTCCAACACCTCCCAGACGCGTTCGAGGAGTTCCGACTCCTGTGCGATGACGTCGTCGCGGACACCCGGCGTGACCGACCGCCAGAGCCGTTCGCCCCGTTGCGCCTTCGGAGCGAGCATCATGTTCTCTAAGACGGTCATGTCGCCCAGTTCGCGGGCGATTTGGAACGTCCGGACCATCCCGCGGTTGGCTATCTGGTGCGGTTCGAGTCCCGTCACGTCCGCCCCGTCGAACGTGACCGTTCCCGAGTCGGGAGTCAGCATGCCCGTGATGAGGTTGAACGTCGTGGACTTGCCAGCGCCGTTCGGGCCGATGAGCCCGGTGAGACTGCCGCGTTCGACCTCGAAGGACGCGCCGTCGACGGCGGTGATACCGCCGAAGGACTTGTGGAGGTCCTCGACACGAAGCGGGTAGTCAGACGAGATGTCCGGCCCGGTTCCGAGGTCGAGAGAGCCCGAACCGGCCGGTTCCGGCGCGTCGTCGGCGTCGGTGCCCGGGTCGGTCTCACTCATCGGTCTCACCTCCGTCGGACTGCGTCCGACGTGCCGTCGAGTCGTCGTCGACGCCTCCGTCGGTCGCGGCGGTAGATTCGTTCGGCCTGCCGAGCGGGATGCTCGCGGCCGTCTCCTTGCGGTGGCCGAGGAGCCCTTCGGGTCGGTTGTGCATCAGCCAGATGAGGACGAGGCCCATGATGACGAGTTGAAGCTGTCGGATGCTGTCTATCGTGTACAGCACGAACGGAAGCGGGTCGAGGTTCGAGACCAGCGGTGCCACCGCCTGTCCGAACCCGTTCGGCGCGTTCGACGTCGGCAGCACTATCTCGACGAGGTTTTTGAAGTAGCGCGGCCCCTGGTAGAGGACGGCCGCGAATATCGCGCCGCCGAGGACGCTGCCGGTGTTCGACCCCGCGCCGCCGATGATGAGCGCGATCCAGACGAAGAACGTCACGCGCGGGCGGAAGAAGTTCGGCGTCACCGCGCCCTGGGTCATAAGCCAGAGGATTCCGGCGAGTCCCATCAGCGCGCAGCCGAGCATGAACGACTTGATCTTGAACTCGTTCGTGTTCTTCCCGAGGGAGTTGGCCACGTCCTCGTCCTCGCGGATGGCCTTGAGGACCCGGCCGAACGGCGACTCGCCGGTCCGCTTCAGGAGCCAGAAGTACGCCGCGACCATGGCCAAAAGCATCGCGCCGTAGACCAAGCCGTTCGCGACTGGCATCGGGTTGTTCAGGTCGAACGTCGCCCCGAACCAGCCGACGAACCCGCGGTAGGCGTCCCACAGGCCGAACACGGAGAAGAACGCGTTGATCGGGTCCGGGTAGTCGAGGATGAGTCCCGACCCGCCGCCGAAGCCGACGCGCTTGCCGAACAGTTGGAACTGCTGGAACTGACCGGAGAGAAACGAGAAGCGGACGATTTCCGACATCGCGATGGTGACGATGGCGAGGTAGTCCGCGCGCAACCGAAGCGCCGGTAACGCGATCACCAACCCGAGGAGTGCGGCCGCGAGCATCCCCGCGATGATGCCGACGACGAGGGGGAGACCGAGTCCGCCGACCTGCGCCGCGCCGCCGGCCTCGTACACCGGTTTCGAGACGAGAGCCATCACGTAGACGCCGACGGCCATGAAGCCGACGATGCCGATGTTGAACAGCCCAGTGTACCCCCAGTGGAGGTTCAACGCGAGACTGAGCATCGCGAACACACCGATGTAGAACGTCAGAACGGCGATGGTGTTGAGTTGGCCGCGCAGCGAGTAGCCGAGGGCCAACCCCACGGCGACGTACGCGGCGTAGACGACTGCGAGCGTCGCGAGAATGAGGCCCGCGTCGCCGCCGGGGACGCGGTCCGTGAAGTCCGCTCGAACGCTCATGCGGTCGACCTCCCGCTGAAGAGACCTTCGGGTTTCACGAGTAAGATGACGATCATGACGACGAACGCCGCCGCCCGAGCGAACGCCGACGGTATCCAGATGACCGAAAGCGACGCCGTGAGACCGATGACGAGGCCGCCCGCGATTGCACCGTAGACGGATCCGATGCCGCCTAAGATGACCGCGGCGAAGATGAGAAGCAAGAGGAGCCAGCCGTCGTTGAATCCGAGCGTCCCCTTCCAGAGGATGAACGTGTAGCCCGCGACGCCGGTGAGACCCCCACCGATGATCCACACGGAACGGACGACCCGTTCGGTCGGGATGCCGGTGACGCGGGCGAGGTCCTCGTTGTCGGACATCGCGCGCATCGCCTTCCCGAGTTTCGTCCGTTGGAGGAGAAGGTGGACGCCGAGCATGAGACCCCCCGCGACGACGGCGAGCGTCAGGTCGTGCATGTTGATTCGAATCGCGCCGTCGACGAGATACAGCGAGAACGACGGCGGTTGAGCGGTCGTCCCGCGCACGTCGGACCCGAAGACGAACTGCATCAGGTAGCGAAGCGCGAAGGCGATACCGATACTCGTGATGAGAAGCGTGATGCCGTCTTCGTCGCGAATCGGTCGGAAGACGGTGCGGTCGACGACCAGCGACAGGACGATGGTGAAGACCCCCGCCACGAGCAAGCCGAGCACGATCGCGAGCGGAGTGGACGTGATTCCGATGCCGAGCGTTCCGCCGTAGACGGACCCACCGGCACCGACGAGAAGCAACGCGCCGATGTCAGCGCGCCCCAGTCCGGCGACGAGGTAGGTCGTCGCCCACCCGGAGAACGCTCCGGCGGTGATGTAGTCGCCGTGAGCGAAGTTCGCGAAGTTCAGGATGCTGTACGTCATCGACAGTCCGATTCCCGCGAGACCGATGACCAGTCCGCGCATCACCCCGTCCCAGACGAGAGACCCCACGTCGCTGAACGCGGTTCGACCGGTCGCCAAGCCCACGAACAGGTCGCCCAACAACAGAACGGCGACGAACGCCACCACGAGCGCGAACGGACGGTCCACCGCGAACCGCCGCCCGCGTGTGTATGTCTCAGCAATCCCCATTGATAACTATCCTCATGATATTTGCGGACGTGATTAAGTGATAAGTCTTTCTTCACTGGTGCGAAATTAGCGGTGAAATGTAGCCCGGAGCGGAGGTGGGCGGCGCAGAGCGAGGTTCGGCCACCCTGAAGGAGTAGTTCTATCGCGTCGGCGCTCCAAACGGAGACCGATGAGGGAAGCCGACGAGGGGGCCGCGCCGAGTCCCGCGGTGGTCGACCGGCCGTCGATGGACGAGGTAGACGCCCTCACGGATCTGTGGGTCGACCTCGCCGCGAGTCAGAGAGCGTACCGCTCGCACATCCGCGGTTCGGAGAACCGCGGGACGATTCGCGACGCGATGGCGCGCCACGTCGTCACGGACGGTATCCGAGTCGCCCGCGTCGACGGCGAGGTGGTCGGATTCGTCATGTTCGGCTTAGAACGCGGTGAGTACGTCCAAGACGTGACCCGCGGCGTCGTTCGGAACATCTACGTCGAACCGTCGGCCCGAAACCGCGGCGTCGGGTCGGACCTGCTCTCGACCGCGGAGCGAGAACTCCGCGACGCCGACGCCGACGCGATAACGCTCGACGTCATGGCCGACAACGGCGAAGCGCGGCGGTTCTACCAGCGACACGGCTACCGTCCGCACCGCGTGGGATTCGAGAAACGGGTCGAAAGCGATACACACTCAAAGGAGGACTGACTACGACGAACCGTGCCAGGGGAGCATGGGCGGTTCATGCACTCGACTTGTAATCGAGACTTCCGGGGTTCAAATCCCCGCCCTGGCTCTTCTGTCCGAACGACGGCGAGACGGTAGCGCTGAATAACGACTATATCACCCGCAGAGCAGGTAATACGGCGAACTTCACCGCGAGTGGTCGCCGTCGCGCGGGGCCAAGAGGATGAGCGCTCCCGGAATCGAGAGCGCGACCAGTTTCATCGGATTCTGTCGGATGTCGAAATCCGGGTCCAGCGGTTCGCCCTGGAGGTCCGTGATGCGGAGACAAGAGTAGTAGACGACGACGTGCGTGACGACGTACGCGAAGGCGCACGGGACGATGATGGGGTACGTCACCCCGAACTGCCCCGCCAGTACGTCGAAGAGAATCGCGGTAACCGAAGAGACGGCGACGAAGTCGCCGATTTGGAGCGTGACGCCCGTGAACGCGGTGACGGACGTATCGAGGAGCGACGTCGTGTACGGCGTGTAGACGAACGCCGTCAGGACGCTGACTCCGACGAGACAAGCGCCTACGACGAGGCCCACGACCGGATACACGTACTCCATTCTCGTTGTACTGAAATACCCGATAGAATATAGGTTTACCTCCCTACTATCAGAACTGAATTTCGACGACGCCCGGCTGAATCGAACGCCGATGTCACGGTGCTGTCACGCGTGGAACCGCAGAACAGTCGTCGGACGAAGGCGAGGCGACGAACGGAAGTCACCGACTAACGAGCGAGTAAAGAGACGAGCGGAGACCGTCGAAACCGGCGTTCGGTCCGCGAGGGGCGTTCGAGTTCGTCGGGCCGTTCGCGCCGTTCGAGTCGCCGTCGCCGCGTTCCCGACCGACCCCGGAGTTCCCGGGCCTGTCTGTACCGTTCACTTCGGTCTCGTTATCTCCGCCGATGGTTCCAGCCGAACGTCCGGGAGCGACTGCCGACGAGTCGCCGTCGCCGTCGGCTTCGTCGGTCGCGCGTCCGGGTGCGGAATCGACGCCCCGGTCGCGTTCGTCCGACCGACCGGGTGCGTCGGCGTCGCCGTTCGCCCGCGACGGCCCGCGTTCGTCCGACCGACCGGGCGCGTCCGCCTCGGAGTTCTCGTTGCTCTCGTTTCTCCGGTTACCGGGCTTCTCCTCGTCCGCGAGTCCGTTACCGACGTTCGGTCCGGCGACGCGCCTCGCGGTGGCGGACACCTCGTCGCCCGAGAGGTTGCGCGCGTCGGTCCGGAGGCGTTCGACCGCCTCCGAGTCGATTCCGTTCGACCGCCTGGTCTCCTCGGGGAGTTCCCGCGCGGCGTCGGACGACCGGTCCAACAGGCGTTGGAGCGAGCGTATCTCGGCGGTCAGTCGGGCCGCCTCCGCGTTGTACCGGCCCCGAGAGACGTTGCCCGCCTCGCGGGCCGCCCGGAGTTCGCTGCGGCGTTCTCGAAGTTCGTCGAGACGTTCGCGACTCTCGTTCATCTGGTCGGCGACGACGCGGGCCTTCGAGTCGTTGGTCGCCGCCTCCGATACCCGAGTTCCGAACGACCGAGATTCGAGTTCGCCGTCGATTTCGGCCCGTTGGACGGCGACGACGCCCGCGAGTTGCTCGCCCGGCGCAATGCGGTCCGAGTCGTTGTCGCTCGTCTCTGTGGTGTTGGCGTCCGCCGTCTCGCTTCCCGTCGCTGTCGTCTCTGTCGGCGTGTCCGCGGGCGTCTCCGCCACCTGACTCCCGGCGGCAACCGCGCCCACCGGTACCGCGGCGACGACGACGAACACGACGGCAAAGAGTACAGTCACTCGCCTCATTTCGTCTCTCCGTACTGGCTGTTCGACCATATATACCGTCTATCTTCGTTCGGGTTTTGTCCCATTCAACCGGATTTTCACGTCGCTTCCGTCCGTCGATTGCATCCCATAACGCCCGTCGTCCGACGTAAACGGTCGAAAGCTTCTTATTCTGCCCCCGGTCCGTCGTCGGACTCCTCGGGCAACACGAGGACGTTCTCGCGCCCGAGGCGGAACGCCTCCAGCGTTCCCGCGTCGCGCATCTTGCGGACGACCTGACTCGTCTTGGCGTCGGTCCAATCGAGCGTCTGTGCGACTTCCTGCTGTTTCAACCGGCCGCCCTCGTGTTCGACGAGGGCCAACACGCGCTCCTCGTTGCTGAGGAGTTCGTCCTCCCACGGCATCTCGTCGGCGTCGTCGCCGGTGACGTCGCCCGCGTCGCCCGCGCCGCCCGCCGAGACATCCCCTGTCGCCGACTCGTCGGGTGCCTCCGAGTCGTTGGTCTCTCGGGGCGCGGTGGAATCGTCGCCGCCGGTGGCGGAGGCGCGACCGCTCGGTTCGGCGTCGCGGGGCGTCTGCTCGCCCTCGTATCGGCGGTACAGCGTCCATCCGCCGCCGACGATTCCGACGGCGAGGAGTGCCAACGCACCGAGGACGGCGACGCTGTTCCCGGAGGACCCCTCTTCGTCGGCCGACGCCTGCGTCGCCGTCGCCGACGATGATTCGGCCGGCGGCGTCTCGGTGAGAACGAGTGTCGGTTCGCCGGGTCCGAAGTCGATCGGACCGTGCCAGACGATGGTTCGCGTCCGTCGGTCGTTCGGGTCGGGCGACACCGACTCCGCTTCGTACCCCTCGGGCCACGTCACGAGAAGCGAGGTTTCCCCGTCGAGGAAGAACCCCGCAAGCGCGTCGCCCGCGCGAATCTGCCCGTCCTCGACGGCAGAGAAGTTCGTCCAGGTGAACGAGTAGGTGATGATGCCGTACTCCTGCGGCAGTTGCTGTCGGGAGGCGGAGACGTCCACGTTCTCGACGCTCATCGAGCGCTCGGTGGAGTTTTCGGCCGTCGAGGCCGTCGCGTCCATCCGAGAGCCAAACTCCGAGATGTAGGGCGACTCGTTCGCCCGGATGTCGCTTCGGACCGACTCGAACGCCTCCGTCTCGTTCTCGTCGTCGAGTCGGACGCGGTACTCGACTTCCCACGCTGCGGTGCCGTTCGGTCGGAGCGCGATTCGGAGGGAGACGTCGTCGGGAGCTATCTGGGTCCCGGCGATAGTCGCCGTCGATTGAGCCGACGCCGGGGCCGAACCGCCGCCGAAGACGGCGAGGGCGACGAGGAGGGCAACGAGGGCGCACGATGCGGTGGGTGCGAGACGAGTCATCTCGGCGGAACTCGAACGGGGGGGCACAAACCACTTCCGCAACGGGACAGTCACGAAGAATTGAAAACGGAGATACAGACAGTACGGTGACACGATCGAGAGACCAGTTCGATTGCGTCAGCGCGCGCAGAGCGGACGGTGAGATAGGCCGGTGTCTGCTACCCGTCAGAATCGACTCGGCGCTCCCGGCGACTGTTCTCGACGTGATACTCGGCGTCGTCTGGTGAAGTCCGGGCGAACGTTTATGTCAGATAGGTATAAGAGTTCAGATGTCTCATGCCCGAGTGCCAGAACTGCGGTTCGTTCGTGACGCCCGCATACGCACGGGTCTTCGCCCCCACCGAGATGGAAGACCCCCGCGTCTGTCCGTACTGTGACGACATGGTACGCGACGGTGCGGACGTGAGAAAGGCCCGTTCTCCGAGAAACTCCTGACGAACAGCGTCAGGCGATACGGTAGCGTTCGGCGTCCTGGTCGACGAGGCCCCGTTCGCGCAACGTCCCGAGGATGCTGTACAACGAGAGCTTCTTCATCTCCAATCCGTTCTGTAGGTCGGTAATCGAAGCGTCGCCCTGCGTCGAGAGATAGAGATAGACCAGTTTCGCCCTGGGAGACTCCAAATCGGCGGGCATCGTCGAGAGACCTGTGCCGGACGGCGAGTTGGACTGGATGGGTCGTTGCATGGTTGTTGCCGAGTGATTGGGTTCGACGATAATAAAACCAATCCACGACGATTGTCGAAATGGGTCGGACGGCGAAGGCGAGGTAGCGGCCCTCTCTGCGGCGAACGGCGTATTCGTCAGGAACGTTCACGGACGAACGGCGGCAGTTTCGGCGGCTTATTTTCGACTACCGACGACAGTGACACGGCGACACACGGAGAACGAAGCGGGAGGTGGCGAGTGGAAGGGGCGGGAATTGAACCACGCGAAGCCATCTCCGATGGGACCGCAGGGCGGTCTCCCCCGGAAGTCGCTCTACCACTGAGCTACCCTTCCTATCTCGAACTACGAGGGTGCGGCACAAATAGCCGTTGGTGAATCGCCAAGTCGACAACAGAGGCGGCGACGAACGGGGTGCCGCCGCGCGAGGAGTCAGTCCGTCGCGAACGTCGCGGCGGGGTCAGTAGCTCCGAACCTTCGGTTCGTACGTCTTGTCCTCGCCTTCGAGGATGACCGGCCGGTACCAGAGTTCGGGCGTCCCCCCGTTCCACGACAGCATCGTGTGTTTGAGCCACACGTCGTCGCGTCGCTCTTGGGCTTCTTTCCGCCAGTGCGCGCCGCGGAACTCGTCGCGCGCGAGTGCGCCGAGCGTTATCGCTTCGGCCACGTCGAGGATGTTCTGCATCTCGATGGTCTGGATGAGGTCCGTGTTGAACGTGCGCGACTTGTCGGCGACGTACACGTCCTCGTAGCGTTCGCGCGCCTCGCGGATGTCTCGAAGCGCCTGCTTGAGGCCCGGTTCCTCGCGGAAGACGTTGACGTTCTGCGTCATCGACTTCTGGACGTCGGCGCGAATCTCCGCCTGTTGGATGCCGTCGTCCTTCCCCAAGAGGTGGTCGACGCGTTCGCGTTCGGCTTCGAGGGCGCGTTCGACGTACCCCTCGGGCGTCAGCGAGGAGGACCCGCCGGACGCCGCCGCGCCGCCGTCGGCGACGACGTCGTCGCTCGAGGACGCTATCGCGCCCGGTTCGACGGGCGTGTCGACGTCGCCGCGTTCCCACTCGCCGCGCTGACCGGTCTCTATCTTCGCGTCCTCGACGTCCTTGCCCGCGGCGTGGTAGCCGGCGCGCTTGCCGAAGACGATGAGTTCCGGCAGGGCGTTGCCGCCCAGTCGGTTCGAACCGTGGACGGAAGCACAGGCGCACTCCCCGGCCGCGTACAGGCCGTTGACGCACGTCTCGCCGTTCTCGTCCGTCTCGATGCCGCCCATCGCGTAGTGTTGTCCGGGCTTGACCGGCATCGGTTCTTCGAGGCCGTCGACGCCCTCGAAGTCCTCCGCGAGGTGGAGGATGTTCTCCAAGCGGTCCAAGATGCGCTCCTCGCCGAGGTGGCGCATGTCGAGGTGGACGTACTCGTCCTCGATGCCGCGGCCCTCGTTTACCTCCGTCAACTCCGCGCGCGACACCACGTCGCGGGAGGCGAGTTCCCCGGCGTTGTTCGCGTAGCCGTACTCGAACATGAACCGCTCGCTGTTCTCGTTGTAGAGGATGCCGCCCTCCCCGCGGACGCCCTCGGAGATGAGAACGCCGGTCGAAGGGAGCGTCGTCGGATGGAACTGGATGAACTCCATGTCCTCTATCGGGACGCCCGCCCGATACGCCATGGCGACGCCGTCGCCGGTGTTGGAGACGGCGTTCGTCGTGTGGTCGTACACCTGTCCGAGTCCGCCCGTCGCGAGGATGACCCCGTCTCGGGCGTGGAAGCCGGATATCTCGCCGGACTGGATGTCGTAGGCGACGACGCCGTGACACGTCCGCTCTTCGGGGTCGGCCTCGTCGGTGACGGCGAGTCGCGAGACGTACCACTCGTCGTACACCTGAATGCCCCGTTTGACCAACTGCTCGTACATCGTGTGGAGCAGTTGGTGACCGGTTTCGGCGCCCGCGTACGTCGTCCGCGGGAACGACAGACCGCCGAACGGTCGCTGGGAGACGGTGCCGTCCTCCTCGCGGGAGAACGCCATCCCCCAGTGTTCGAGCTGCATCGTCTCTTTGGGGCTCTCTCTACAGAGCGCCTCCACCGCGGGGGCGTCCCCGAGGTAGTCCGAGCCTTTCATCGTGTCGTACGCGTGGTCCGTCCACGAGTCGCCCTCTCGGAGCGCCGCGTTGATACCGCCCTCCGCGGCACCCGTGTGGCTTCGGACCGGGTGGAGCTTCGAGACGATAGCAACGTCCGCTCCTGCTTCTTGCGCCGCGATGGCCGCGCGGAGGCCCGCGCCGCCCGCGCCGACCACGATAACGTCGTGTTCGTACATGGTATGAGTTGTGTGTCGTGTTTGATGCTGGTTCGATTCGACTATCTCACCAGAACTTCAGGTTGCTCTTGACGGCTTCGCGCTTCAGTTCCTGGATGTGTTCCGTCAGGGGGATGTCTTTCGGACAGACGTTGCTGCAGGAAAACTGGGTCTGACAGCGCCAGACGCCGTGTTCCTGCTCCAGAATCTCCATCCGGTGTTGTTTGATGTCCTCGCCCTCGCGTTCGTCCATCGTAAAACGGTAGGCTTTGTTGATGGCCGCCGGGCCGAGATACTCGTTGTCGCCCGCGGCGATGTTACACGAGGACATACACGCACCGCACCAGATACAGCGCGTGGACATCTTGACCTTCTCGCGGTTCTCTCGGGACTGCTTTTGTTCTTCCAGTTCGTCGTCCGGCAGGTCGTTCGTCTGGAAGTAGGGTTCGACCGCCTCCATCTGGTCGTAGAAGTGGTCCATGTCCACGACGAGGTCCTTGACGACTTCGGCGTGGGGGAGCGGTTCGACGCGAACCGGCTCTTCGAGGTCGGACAGTTGCGTCTTGCAGCCGAGTCGCTGACGCCCGTTGATGAAGAACGCGTCCGACCCACAGATGGCCTGTCGACAGGAGTGTCGGAAGGTCAGACTCGAATCGTACTCGTCGCGGGCGTACATCAGAGCGTCGAGGACGGTCATCCCCTTGTGGTAGGGGACGTGGAACTCGTCGAAGCGGGGTTCTTGTTTTCCGGCGACTTCGGGGTCGTACCGGAACACCTTCAGAACGTTCGTCTCCTCGTCTCTTTCGGCTTTCTCCTGTTCTCTCTTCTGCCGCTGGCGCTCGCGGGCCTCCGCTCTGTCGCGCTTCTGTCGCATGCGCTCTTTTTGAGCGGCGGGAGTGTCCGACTCCGCGCTCGCGGACGATTCTTCCTCGGATTGTTCGGGAACTTGTGTGCTCATGTTAGAACGGAAGGATGGTGATACCGGCCCATGCGTTCGCGGTTCGGATGCCCTGCACCACGAGGAGGAGGCTCGCGGCGCCGAGCGTCCACTTGACTGCGGTCTTTCGCGTTCCGGTGAGACCCTGATTGATGAGGGCGTTGTAGACGCCGTTGACCCCGTGGAACGTCGCGGTCACGAGGAAAAGCACCATAAGCGAGTAGTAGGTCCACGTCTCCATCCGCCCCGCCGACATGGCGAACGTCACCTCGTCCGCGTGGTGGACGAAGTGAAGCAGGAAGAAGTGGAACGCGAGCACGACCACGAGGAACGCGGCCGTGATTCGCTGCCAGAGCCACCGACTACCGCCGCGTTCGAACGAGGAGTAACGCTCTGCCATCTCAGAACACCCCCGAGAGGAACGTCGGCACGCTGGCGACGACTATCGCCCCCGTCAGAACGAGCGACGCGTAGAAGCTCTTGTCCTGCGATCCCAATCCGACACCGAGGTCGACGAAGAGGAGGCGAAGCCCGTTGAGGATGTGGAAGACGGCAACTGCGAGGAGTCCCACTTCCATGATACGGACCACCAACAGACTCTCCAGCGTCCGGATGGTGGTCGTGTACGCATCCGGGCTCTGCAGCGCCGTCGAGAGGACGGCGATGTGGGTGAACAGATAGCCCACTAACACCCAGCCCGTGAACTTGTGGAAAACCCAGGCCCACATCCCTGCTGAGAACTCCCGCCACCGGCCGAAGTCCTCGATGAGGCCCCGATTGTAAGACTGACTCATGCTCTCGTGAATCTGAGTACCGGCATCGTATAGAACTTACGTGTACGAACGCACCCGGCGGGCGGGAATCGGACGACGGCACTCCGTCTCGCCGCCCGGACGCGCACGCGGTCGCGATTCGGCCGTTCTCACCGCCGTCGGAGCCGTCAGGTGCGGGTGTCGCCCCTCGGGGATTGCCGCTGTTCGACGACGCGGCGGACCGGTTCTTCGAGTTCGACGAGGTGACAGAGCGGGTTTCCGGGGTAGACGACCGGATTTTCGAGGACGCCGACGAGGAGGCCGGTGAACGGCGCGTCGATGGTGACGTTGTCGTCTTTGAACGGGTTCGTGATGGTGCAGATTCGGTCGCCCTCGTTGACGAGTGCGCCCCGGTTGTGGTGCATGTCCACGATGCCGCCCGCGTCCGCGCGAATCCACGTCTTCTCGTTTTCGTCGTCGATTATCGTCTGCCACCCCGGCCAGCGAACCACGGTGGTGTCGCGGAGGCCGTACTCGGCGAACACCGATTCGACGCCCGCGAGGGCGTCGTCGATGAGTTCGCGTTGGAACCGGTGGGCCTCCCCCATCTCTATCGTGATGGTGGGGATGCCGACTTTGGTCGCCTCCGTGCGGAGAATCCCGTCGGAGCCGGTGCTGTCGATGATGACGTTCGGCCCGTACGCCTTCGCCAGTCGCGCGACGCCGTCGTCGGACATGTCGGCGCGGACGTGGAGCATGTTCGTCCGCCCGCGCGTCGAGGTGTGAAAGTCGAGGCCGAAGTCGCAGGGCGCGATGAAGTTGTCGAAGATTCGCGCCGCCATGCGCTTTGCGCTCGTGGAGTCGTACTGTCCGGGGAACGACCGGTTCAGGTCGCGGTCGTAGATGGGGAGGTATCGCTGCTGTGCCAAGAACCCGGGAACGTTCAGAACGGGCATGCAGACGAGCGTTCCCGCCAGGTCCGAGAGGTCCCACTCGAAGGCGACTTCGCGGACAACCTCGATGCCGTTCAGTTCGTCGCCGTGGGCGGCCGCGGAGAGGAACACCGTCGGACCGGGCCGTTCGCCGTTGATGATAGTGACCGGGATGCGGACGGGGTCACCGAGATAGGTCTCGCTGATACCGTACCGGATGTTTTGGGTCTCTCCCGGAGCGACCTTCCCGCCGTTGTACGTGAAGGTCACATCGTCGCTCATACCCCGCATTCGGGGTGGCCACTACATAACGCTCCCGCACCGAGCGTCCGCCCGGGGTCGCAGTCCGAGAAACTGAATCTGCGTCGCCGAGGATTCACCGTACCGGCATGCCTTTGAAACCGCGGAATGTTACTGTCTATTATGTCTACGGACGGAACCCAAGTTCGAGTGGGTGTACTCTCTCTGCACACCAGTAAGGAGACGAAAGCGATTCTCAACGCGGTCGACGACCTCGGCCACCGAGGGTTGTGGCTGCGACAGGAGAACACGGCGATAAGCATCGAAGACGGCGAGGTGGCCATCGAACCCGACGTGGACATCATCGCGAACCGACTGCTCCTGTCGAACACGGAGGAACCCGCGGAACTGCTCGGCCTCGCGACGACGTTCGAGCGCATCCGTCCGATGCTGAACGAACCGGCGCACGTGCTGACGGCGATTCACAAGTTCGCGACGGCGGCGACGCTGGCGAACTGGAACATCAAGGTGCCCGACGCCTTGCTCGCGCTCTCGAACGAGAAACTGAACGCCGACCGCGAACGGTTCGGCGACGTGGGCGTCTACAAGAGCGCAATCGGGACCCACGGCGGCGGCACGTGGAAGGTAGACCTCACGGAGACGGTCAACCCGAAGGTCGGAAACCGACAGGCGTTCCTGCAGGACCTCATCGAACGCGACGAGGAGAAACACCGCGACCTGCGCGTCTACATCGTCGACGGGGAGATAATCGGCGCGATGTACCGCTACGCGCCCGACGGAGACTGGCGGACGAACGTCGCCCTCGGCGGCGACGTTCTCGACGCGACCGGCGAGATGCCGAAAGAGGCCCGCGACACGGCCCTGTACGCGGCGGAAGTGATGGACCTCGACTACGTGGGCGTCGACCTCGTCGAGGGCGAGGAGGGCTGGTTCGTCCTCGAGGTAAACCCGACGGCCGGGTTCAAGGGACTGCACAAAGCGACCGGTAAGAGCCCCGCCCCGTACATCGCAAAGGCCGCGATAGAACGTGCGGGCGGCGAGGTGGACGACGACCGCGTCGCGGAACTTGCATCGACCTTAGACGACTCCCGCCCCGCGAGCATGCCGCGCGTGGACCCCTCCTCCGACGAGGAGACGCCGACGATAGGCTACATCGAGGAGATAATCGTCTCGGGGACCAGCGGTTCGACGCAGACGCTGGCGAAGTCCGACACCGGCGCGACCCGGACGAGTATCGACACGTCGTTGGCGGCCGAAATCGGCGCGGGACCGATAAAGAGCATGACGCGCGTGCGGTCGGGGAGCCACAAGTCCGGTAAGGCCCGTCCGGTCGTCGACTTGGTCATCGGTATCGGCGGCACCCAACACACCGTCACCGCGAGCGTCGAAGACCGCTCGCACATGGACTACCCGATACTCCTCGGCCGGGACATCCTCGAACACTACCGCGTCGACGTGCGCCGCCGCGCGGACTCGGGGTCGAAAGACGACGACGAACGCGAAGAGGAGTACTTGGAGTAAACTGCGCTCCGGCGGCGCCCAGTGTCGGATGGGCGATATTTTTCACCGGGTGGCTCGTAGTTCGGCGTAGGTGACTCGAATATGGACTCTCCGACGCTACTGATACCGATACGGTTCCCCGACCCCGACCCGCTTCCGTCGTCGTTCGTCGACGGCTTTACGAACTGCAGAGTCCTCCTTCTCGGTCTCTACGAGGGCCCGGCCGGTTCGGACCCAGACGAACGACAGCGCAGTCTGGTCGAGGCGAACTACACCCTGTACTCTCTCGCTCACCAGTTCCTCCGTCGCGGAGAAACCGCGGAGGTCGAACTGGCCATGGGCGACGACTTAGACGGGGAACCGACGAGAGTCGCCGAGGAACGCGACGTCGACGCGCTGTTAGTTCCGCGTCCGATGACCCACCTCGGGCGCGTTCTCATCGCCGTCAGAGACGAGACGTTCGCCGAGTCGATAGCGCAGTTCGTCGGCGCGTTAGACGCGGACGTCATCACCCACACGACCATCGTGAACGTCACGGAGTCGGACGACGTCGAAGAGAAACGGGAGGTGCTCTCCTCGCTGAAAGACCGGCTCGTCGACGCGGGGTTCTCCGAGTTCTCCATCGACACCGAGGTGATCGTCTCCGACGACCCCTCGTTCGAGATCAGTCAGAAGGCGCGCGGCCACGACATCATCGTCATGGGCGAGACGGAAGAACCGACGTTCGAGAGGGTGTTCGGGAAGACGTACGACTCTATCGCCGACCGAACCGACGTTCCCGTGGTCGTCCTCCGAAAGTGAGCGCTCTCCTCGGTTCGGGGGCGCTCGCGGCGTGATCTGACAGCGTTTATCATCCATCGACGCGCAGTAACGCGCATGGTCGACCGCCTCGACGAAGTCGACAAGCGAATCCTCTATCGCCTCGTCCGCGACGCGCGGAACACCTCCGCGCCGACGGTGGCAGACGAGGTGAACGTCTCCGCCGGGACGATTCGGAACCGAATCGACCAACTGGAGTCCGACGGGGTCATCCGAGGGTATCACGCGCACGTCGACTACGAACGCGCCGAAGGCCGCCTGACGAACCTCGTCGTCGGGACGGCGCGCATCGACGAGCGAGAACGCCTCGCGAAACAGATAGCCGAGGTGCCGGGCGTCGTCAACGTCCGGCAACTCATGTGCGGGACCGGAAACATCCACGTGACGACCGTGGGCGAAGACGCACAGGAACTCTCCCGAGTCACGCGAGACGTCTCCGAGGTGGGCCTCGAAGTCGAGGACGAACATCTCCTCCAACACGAAGAACACCGCCCGTACCACGCGTTCGGACCGGAGGGGCGGCGCGAGGGCCAGTCTATCGCCGACTTCATGTCGCTGTCGGGGGGAGCGGAGGTGGTCGAAGTGAGCGTCGCTCGCGGGGCCGAAATCGACGGCCTGACGCTCAGGGAGGCGAACGAGCGCGGACTCGTCGCCCCGGAAGTGCTCGTCGTCTCCGTCGAACGCGACGAACGGATTCTCACCCCGAAGGGGAACACCGAAATCCGCGCCGACGACCTCGTGACCCTGTTCGCGCGCGGCGGTCTCTCGGAGGAGACCGTCGCCGCGTTCCGCGGCGATTAAGCACTCTCGTATTTGCCCGCTTTGTAGAGTATGTACCCGACGAAGACGAGGAGATAGCCTGCAGCGATTACTGTCGTGACTCGCGTTCGACCGACGAGAGCGAGGACGCAGAGCAAAAGTGGCCCTGCAAGTAGCAGTCCGTCGAATACGTGGTCGTCGGCGCCCGAATCGAAGACAGGACCGAGAATCGGCAGGTCTTCGACGCTCATCTGTAGACTCCTCCTCGCTCGAACAGTGCTCTCAGAAGGACGAGAACCGGGATGATTTCGAGCCGTCCGATCCACATGTTGAACAGAAACATCACTTTCGCAGCCGTCGGCATCGACGCGCCGGTGATACCGGAGGAGAGGCCGACGTTCCCCTGTGCGGATGCGACCTCGAACACGACGTTTTCGAGCGTGAACTCGCCCGTCGGGAGGACCGTGAGGAGGACGAAGATACCGACGGCGAGAAAGACGACCCACAGGAACGCGATGATCGCGGCTTCCTCGAACTCTCGGGTCGCCTCCTGTTCTGTGAGGTCCCGGTCGTTGACCTCGAAGTGCCGAACCGCCGCGTCGGGATAGAACGCGTCGCCGATTCTGAACGCGGTCCCCTTTATCAGCGTCAACGCCCGGATGAGTTTAATTCCGCCGACGGTAGACCCGGCGGCCGCGCCGACGAACATCCCGAGAGAGACCGTCAGTTGCGCCTCCGGCGACCATCTCGTTCCGAGCGACCCGGCCGTCTGGAACCCCGTACACGACGCGGCCGAGACGAACTGGAAGAGACCGTACCGAACCGCCTCGAACAGCGATTCGTACGTACCGTTGAAGAACAGTACCGCCACCAACAGGAGGGTGCCGAGTCCGAAGTATCCGAACACCCACCGCGTCTGCAAGTCCGTGTAGATATTCTTCAACTCCCCTTGGAGCATCAGGTAGTGGACCGGGAACGCGATACTCCCGAGAATCATCACGGGGACGAGCGCGAAGTCGATGACCGCGCTGTCGTACGTGGCGATGCTGTTGTCCGTTATCGAGAACCCGCCCGTCGCGAGTCCGGTCATCGCGTGGTTGATGGCGTCCCAAAGCGGCATCCCCGCCAACCAGAGGACGAGTATGGAGACGAACGTGAAGAGGAGGAATATCCACCAGATGGTTCGAACGGTCGAGACGATACTCGGGTGAATCTTCTCCGACCGCGCCTCGGACTCGTAGAGGGTGAGTGACCCGCTACCCGGCCGAGAGAGGATGGCGGTCGTGAGGACGATGACGCCCACGCCGCCGACCCACTCGACGAACGACCGCCACCACTGAAGCGTCGCGGGGAGTGCACTCTCGTCGTCGGTCATCGTCAGTCCCGTTCCGGTGAATCCGCTCATCGACTCGAAGAAGGCGTTTATCGGGTTCCGGAACGCGCCGATGGTACTCGCCGCGCGACCCGTCAGGTCGGGCGCACCCAAGAACGCGGGGTCGAGGTGAATCGTCCACGCGACGAAGAGAAACGGCAGCGAGCCGAATAGCGCGACGAAGAACCACCCCGAGGCGGCGATCATCATCCCGTGTAACTTCCCCGGATTCGGCGCGTCGGCGAAGTACCGGGCGAGTGCGACTCCAATGACGAACGGAATCGCTCCCCCGACGAGGAGCGATGGGACGGCCCAGAACTCACCCCAGACGAGAGGGACGACTACCGACACCAACATCAACGCGGCGAGTGCCTGGAGCATCCGTCCGACGTCGCGTGCGACCGTTCGAACGGTGGTTTTCATGAGTCGTTCGCTCGCCGACTTCCTCTGGACGCCCCGGCGTGGTCTTCGTAGTGTCCGAAGAGATCGGTCACGTCCGGTGTGGCACCGCGGCCGGAGTAGACGGTCAGGAGATCACCCTCGCGTATCTCCGTGTTGCCTCGCGGGGTTATCGGACCGTCCGCCTCGCTTCGTTCGACGGCGACGACGAGTGTGTCGTCGGGCAGGAGGCCGTGGTCCGCCGCCTCGTCGAGTCGTTTCCCCGCGACCGGTGCCGACTCCGCGACGCGGATTTCGAACACCTCCGCCTCCTCGCCGACGCGCATGTAATCGACGATAGAGGGACGTTTTACCGCGTAGTAGAGATACTCGGCGATGAGGCGTTGGGGGTTTTCCATCGTGTTCACGCCGATCTGTTCGAAGAGACTCATGTGCTCGGGGTTGTGGACGACCGAGACGACGTCGGGTATCTCCAGTTCCTTCGCGAGGAGACTGATCATCACGTTCGTCGCGTCCTGATCGGTCGTCGAGATTATCGCGTCGGCCCTCCGGGCGCCGGCATCCAAAAGCGTGTCCTTGGTCGTCGCGTCGTCGTTGAGAACGAGACAGTCGAACGCTCCCGCGATAGCCTCGGCTTTCACGCTCTCTTTCTCGATTACGACGACCTCGTTGCCCGACGACGTGGCGATGTCTATGAGGGGGCGACCGATGTTCCCTCCTCCGACGACGATGATGTACATAGGACGCAATTGTCGAACGCACATTGAAAGCGTATCGATTTGAGTATCCATTAATATATACTGTTTTCATTGATCGGTGCGAAGAATCTATAGGGGAAGTTAAGTATGAGGGGCCCATCCGAACCGACATGATAGACGAGTCGGGAGCACAGGACGATTGGTCCCTTCCGGACGAACTCGTGACGGAACTAAACGAGTTGCAAGAGCACGAACTACGGGAAGTAGTTCACCTCGCGCAACGTCGGATACGAGAACTGCAAGCGCCCGTTTCCGATAAAATAGAAGCGGCGCCCGGAGAGGAGATACTCTCGACCGAGGAGCGAGCGGAGTACACGGAGGTCATCAAGAGCGAACCGTGCGGTGAAGGCTGTTCCGAGTGTCCGCACGGTCCGTACCTGTACCACGTGTACGAGGAGGTCAGGCCCGACGGACGCACGTCGCTCCACTGGGTGTTTCTCGGACGAGTGTTCGGTCGGATCGACCGCCGCGAATAGCTATCCTCGGGGTACCGCGTGCTCTCTCGGAGAGGCGGTCACCGAGATGTCGGGGCGACGGACGGGGACGCTAACTCTCGTAGTGTTCCCAGACGTAGAGCGTTCCGTAGGACCTGAACGGGCGCCACGCGTCGGCGATATCTCTCATCTGCGCTCGCGTCTCGACGCCGTAGAGGTCCTCCAGTCCGCGTCGGACGGCCAAATCTCCCAATGGGAGGACGTCTTCTCGACCCAGTACGAACATCAGGAACATGTGCGCGGACCACTCGCCGATACCTCTGATCTCCGTGAGGAGGTCGACGACTTCGTCGTCGGTGTGCCCCGCGAGTCCCTCCCGCGTGAGGTCCTGCGTCCGGAACGCCTCGGCGGCGTTGCGGAGGTACTCGACCTTCGTGCGCGAGAGTCCGGCGTCTCGGAGTGTGTCGTGTTCGAGGGCCGCGAGCGCTTCGGGCTCTATCTCGCCGTCGAACAGCCCGAAGACGCGTTCGCGAATCGCTGCGGCCGACTGCGTCGAGAGTTGCTGGTTGATGATGGTGGTACAGAGTCGCTCGAACTCGCTTTCGGCGGGAGCGAACTCGACCTCTCCGTAGGTCTCGACGAGGTCAGCCATCACGGGGTCGGAACGAAGCACCCGCTTCCAATCAGTCGTTGTCATCCGGTGTCTCCACTCGGGTGCCCACAGACTTGACGTACTCGCTCTCTTTCCACCGAGACGCCGCAAAGCGCCCGCGACGAAGCGCCGTGTCGAGGGGCAAACGAGAGTCGCGTCGGCCGAGTACTGCGTGGTCGCGGCCCGCGACTCCCGTGCCAGCCGTGAGTCCGTCCATACCGGGGACAGCGATTCCCTCGCCGATAGTTTCAGTAAAAACCGTTAATGAACTCGTTACGGGTTTCCTTTTCAGCCGAGGGAAACGTTGAAACCCCACGCAGGCGAGGAATCAGGCATGGAGATAGACGATGTCAACACTATCACGGTTCTCGGTGCCGGGAACATGGGACACGGTATCGCCGAAGTGGCGGCACTCGCGGGCTACGCCGTCAACCTCCGGGACATAAACGAGGAGTTCGTCGGGAAGGGGTACGACCAGATAGAGTGGAGCCTCGGCAAACTGGCGGAGCGAGAACAGATATCCGAGGCGGACGCCGACGCCGCCCTCGAACGCGTCACGACGTACGTGGACCTCGCAGAGTCCGTCGCCGACGCGGACGTCGTCGTCGAAGCGGTACCGGAGAAGATGGAGATAAAGAAGGACGTCTACACCGAGTTGGAGGCCGCCGCCCCCGACAGGACGGTGTTCGCGACGAACACCTCCAGTCTCTCGGTCACCGAACTCGCGGACGTGACCGACCGTCCAGAGCAGTTCTGCGGGATGCACTTTTTCAACCCGCCGGTCCGGATGCAGCTCGTCGAGGTCATCTCCGGCGCGGAGACGGCCGACGAGACGATGGATCTGATCGCCGACTTGGCCGAAGAGATGGGGAAGACGCCCGTCCGCGTCCACAAGGACAGCCCGGGGTTCATCGTCAACCGCATCCTCGTCCCCCTGATGAACGAGGCGGCGTGGATAGTCGAGTCCGGTGACGCCACCGTTGCGGAAGTCGATTCGACGACGAAGTACGGACTCGGCCTCCCGATGGGCACCTTCGAACTCGCCGACCAAGTCGGCGTCGACGTGGGGTATCACGTCCTCGACTACATGCACGAGGTTCTCGGCGACGCCTACGAACCGTCTCCCCTCCTCGAAGCGAAAGTCGAAGCCGAGGAGTTGGGCAAAAAGACCGGGTCGGGCTTTTACGACTACGAAGACGGCGACGGCGCACAGATACCCTCCGACCAGGTCCGCGAGGAGTTACAGCGCCGCCTGATGGCCGTGATGGCGAACGAAGTCGCCGGACTCGTCGAAAACGACGTCGCCGACGCCGAGGCCATCGACCGGGCCGTCATGCTCGGCGCGGGCTTCCCCGACGGCCCCGCGAAGATGGCCGACGGCGCGGGACTCGAGTCGTTGGTCGAAACGCTCGACGAACTCCGCGAGGAGACGGGCGCGGACCGCTACGAGGCCGTCGAACTGCTCCGCGAACTCGGCGACTCCGGGGCGGGCTTCCGCGACGGGGGCGAGTCCGACGACGAATCCGCGGGACGCGACTACGAGACGCTCTCTGTGGAGGTTCGCGACGACGTGGGTCACGTCGAACTCGACCGACCCCACCGGATGAACACGATAAGCGAGGAACTCCTCGACGAACTCGCCGTCGCGATAGACGAACTGAACGACGACGACGGCGTTCGCTGCATCCTCCTTTCGGGCGCGGGGGACCGGGCGTTCTCCGCGGGCGCGGACGTGCAGGCGATGGCCGCCGGCGGCGGGCAACCGGTCGTCGCCGCGGAACTCTCCCGGAAGGGCCAGCGGACGTTCGGAAAACTCGAAGCGAGCGACAAACCCGTCGTCGCCGCCATTGACGGCTACTGCCTCGGCGGCGGGATGGAACTGGCCACCTGCGCGGACCTCCGGGTCGCCTCGGAACGTTCCGAACTCGGCCAACCGGAGCACAACCTCGGTCTCCTGCCGGGGTGGGGCGGCACCGTCCGCCTCCAGCGCATCGTCGGCACGGGTCGTGCAAAGGAGATCATCTTCACCGCCGAACGCTACGACGCGGAGACGATGCGAGAGTACGGCTTCCTGAACGACGTCGTCGAGAACGACGAACTCGACGAGAGAGCGTGGGACCTGGCGCGTGACCTCGCCGCCGGACCGCCGGTCGCCCAGCGGTACACGAAGCGCGCGATGCGGAGCGGATGGGCGGACGCGGACGCCGGACTCGAAGTCGAGTCGCAGGCGTTCGGCCTCCTCTACGACACCGACGACCTGATGGAGGGCGTCACTGCGTTCATGGGCGACCGAGAGCCGGAGTTCGAGGGTAAGTAAGAGGTTCACACCCTCGGCCGTCCCGTAACGGAATCTTTAAACAATTCAGCCGACGAGAAATGAGTGCAGGCTCGGTTGGTGTAGTCCGGCCAATCATCTTGGCCTTTCGAGCCGAGGACAGGGGTTCAAATCCCCTACCGAGCATTCCTACAGCACTCCCGTCCTGTAGTTTTCACACGTGACATAGCATGGAGCAAATCCTATGTCACAGGCCGATACGATTCGATGTAACCACCACCCCGACGTTGTACCGCGATTAGAAAATATCAAAGCCGAAGAAGGAACGGGGTCGAATTGAAAGACCTCGACAAATACCCCGTCGTAACCGACCCATCCTCCGAGATACTAAACCCGAAGGAACTTCTCGACTACCGCGAGGCGCGCGAGGACTTCCTCTCGTGGCTCCTCGCGTTCGGAAAGGACCCATCGACCGCGACGGGATACAGCCGCGACACGGTCCTACGAACGGCTTACAGAACGGACCAATTCAATCGGTGGGTGTGGCAGAACCACGGCTACACGACGAACTTCACCCACGACCACGCTGACGCCTATATGCGCGAACTCGCCTTTAGTGATAAGAGTCGGACCCACAAGGCGAACACTCAGAAGTCCCTCAAACGGTACTTCAAGTGGACCGCGTACGCGCGCGGAAGTGACGAATGGGAACCGGCCCACTCGTTCTCCTCGTCCAGTAGTCCGAATCCACGTGACTACCTCACCATCGAGGAGAGGGTTCGAATCCGTGAAGCAGCATTAGAGTACGGGTCCATCCCTGCCTACGGAGGTCTTACTCCTGACGAGCGTGACCGCTGGAAAGCACTCTTAGCACAGCGCTTTGGAAAGCCAAAGAGTGAGGTAGGCTCCGAGGACTGGGACCGAGCGAACGGCTGGAAGTTCACCTCCCTCGTCTGGACGAGTCTCGATGCCGGGCTACGCCCTGTCGAAGTCGAACGCGCGCAGACCACGTGGGTAGACGTAGAGAATCAACTCCTCCGAATTCCCCGAGAAGAGTCGAGCAAGAACGAGGACAACTGGGTAGTCGGACTCACCGAGCGAACTGCCGACGCTCTCGAACGGTGGCTCGACGAACGAGAGATGTATAGCCGATACGACGATACGAATATACTCTGGCTCACCCGCGAAGGAAATCCGTATCAGACGAGTTCACTCCGGAGCCTACTCCAACGCCTCTGCGACTTAGCCGACATCCCTTACGAGAACCGTCGCATGAGTTGGTACGCAATCCGGCACTCTGTCGGGACGTACATGACCCGTGAGGAGGACCTCGCGGCGGCGCAAGCGCAACTCCGTCATAAGAGCGAGCAGACGACGATGAAGTACGACCAGACACCCGTGGAGGACCGACGAGAAGCGCTTGACCGGATGGGCTAGCGGGGTTCGACATCTAAGTCTGCAGACTCAATGAGCTGTAAAATCATGTTCTTTAATCGATTAACCTGTCGCTCCAATTCTTGTCGGCCCGCTACATTCTTTCGCTTTGAATCCTCGAATGGGTTAGGTACCTCCCCATCCTTAAGCCTCCTCTCGTATCTCTCTCCCAATTCTATTTTCCGGAGTTCAGAGAGTATGTTACGAATATTTTGAGATACCTCCTCATCCGAATACAGGTGAGTGTTTTCCTGAAATACGCGATAGAAATCTATTTTATTTATTAAGTAGTAATCCGGAGGTGCGTCAGTTAGCAGATAATCATCAAATGTTTCTTCATAAATATCTAAAAATTGTTCTATTT
Source organism: Halopelagius inordinatus (assembly GCF_900113245.1). NCBI lineage: Archaea > Methanobacteriati > Methanobacteriota > Halobacteria > Halobacteriales > Haloferacaceae > Halopelagius > Halopelagius inordinatus. The sequence continues at coordinate 92,486 of NZ_FOOQ01000002.1, read as the reverse complement.
CCATTTCTAATTGTCTGACCGCCTGTTGCCGACGGTCAGCTTCGACAAACATGGACTCAATCTGTTCACGTGACATTGGATGCTTTGATTCTGTAATCCGGACATAGCACGCCGATTTCGAGGTCATCACCGGTTTTCGGGTTGCTTCGTGAACTCGAACGACAACGATTATTCGGTCTACCTCGTCGGTAGGTGCCCTCATCGTTGACACATCAACTTGAGGAACCGGAGTCGAATTCTGGATGAATTGGTTGACTGTCCGAGCTACGTCGTGTTCTGGAGGCTCGAACGGTATCGGCGTTCTATCGTCGCCTACTCCGAAGAGTAGGATACCACCGTTCGCGTTCGCAAAGGCCGTAATCTCTGCCTCGATGTTATGACGCCACTCCGTCTTCGACTTGTCATTCTCATCTTCAGGATAGTGTAGGTGAGCTTTGTACTCTAAGTAGCGATTTTCCTCCTGTTCATTCTCTCGAAGCGATTCAATCGTCTCCCACGTCCACTCCAAGACCTCAGTAGGGAAGAGCTGAGATTCCATATCAATGATAACAGTAGGTGATGTATGGTTCTTTCTCAGGTTCTTGGGCAGCTTCGATAGCGGTCTTCTAGAACCACCCCACCCCTCTTAAAGTTTTGAATACAAACCGAAAAACCGCTTTTAAGATTGATATCTAAAATTTTTGCGGTATGTTTATGACCGTACGGGAACTATGTAGTAACATGGAAGTCGCAAAAGCCTCGAACACGGGAAACACCAACGAGGTCGAAGAACAACGAACCGTTCCTGTATATCAGTCCACCAGAGCGCGTCTCCGGCCACTCAAGCAAGAGTTGACTTGGGACGAACTCGTCAACGAGATGGCTGATGTATACGAGGAGGTACGCTAGCGACTCCCTACAGTCGGAACACGTTGGTTGCGTTTGGTTCCAATCAATTCAACCGACGTGCTCCACAGCGGGTAGACCATCCCGTCCGGAGTAGGTGGCCCACCATGTCCCTAGTAGGGACTATGGGTATATGAAGCTTATCGGGTCGCTTTTCGGAAAATTCGGTTACATAGCCTAGCGGCTATCCAGAAACTCAAACAATGAGCGACCTAACAGAACTCATCGAAAACGCATGGACCGGGTACGAATCAATCTTCGCTGAAGCGGAGAATCAATCTTTCACTCGCCTAATCGCAGGCGTACGACCGAGGCTTACAGGGTGGTTTGCATGAGGTTCGGTGAAACCGACCCCGTTTGGGGAGACGAGTTCATCGAGAGGTATCTCGAAGATGCAGAGCGGTACTCAATGGACAACGAGACGCTTCACACGGGCTTCATGCTGGCTCTGCTCGGACAAGCTGTCGGTGATTCGAGCTTCGATATTGGAGACAACGAAAAGCACTGCCGAGTCCACCCGTTCATGGTGCAGGATTCCGGGAGCGGGAAGGACCCGGCATTCGATTACGCGAAAAAAGTCGCCACATTCGCCGATATGAATTTCAGCGACTCGAACGACTTGACGAATGCCGGTCTCGTCGGAACCTTCGTTGATGGAGAAGAAGAGCCAGGTGCCGCAGAAAAATACGACATCGTCGGCTTCCGCGAGGCAATACAGCTGTTACGGTCCGGGAGTTCGGATTGGAATAAAAATATCCCTGAGAATATAAATTCGATTCTGGACGGAGGACATGTTGAACGCCACATGGCCGCCGGGACTATCGAATATAGAGCGACCTGTACCCTTATTGGAACGAGTTATCCACCGACAGAGATGGATATGAACTTAGAGAATCTGATGCGCAACGGAACATTGGCACGATTCTTCTACTTCTTCCGTGATATCCCCCCGGAGTTCCGATTCCGTGTCGGCGATGCGATTCTTGAACGAGCTGTCGAAGACAGCAATGGAAGCAACTTCCGGAGTGACGATGTAGTGGACACGCTTACTGAAATTAAAAACGAATTCCATGGAGGAAAGAAATTTAGTTTCGATTATGACACGGAACGAGTTCAACGTAAAGTAAGAGATGTCATAGTTGGTAATCTTGAAAAATCGGAAGTGGGTACAAGGAAAATCGTTGAGCCGTCCGTAACTCGCTACATTGAGCACACGCTCCGGTTGGGCTGTCTCATGGCGGCTTTAGACAAGTGCAGCACCGAGGTAGACGAGGAGCACATCGACCAAGCGCTGGAGTTTATCGAACTCTCGTGGACGCAGATGTTAGATTTCTTCCAGAGTTATCATGATGAAGGAGAAAGTTCGGATAATTCACCGAACGCCCGCGAGAGGATGGTCTACCTCCTCGGTCGAGAGGGTCAAATGACAAAATCAGAAGTGGCCGAAGAAATGGATGTTTCTGATAAAACGGTTCAGCGGTCTGCTCGCGAACTCGAAACGCTTGAAATGATTGAAAGTCTGTCCGTAGGGAAGAAACGAGCGTATAAGCTAACCTAGACATCGGACACCGGACATCCGGGGAGTCTCGAAGACGTATTATTTGAAGTAGATTCTAACTTTATTTCAATTAATTACTATACGATATTATACCTAACTCACTCATTTCCTCGCGGAATACACCTATGTCCCATGTCCGATGTCTAGCTAAGAACCCGCAGAGGACAACAGTCATTGGTGGATAGGCTTCGGCTCGACGACAATATCGCACCAGCGGCACCCGGCTACCACGATGGTCCAGCCATCGGCTCGCTCGTAGTGAATGATGAGGTTCTCCTCGGGAATCGACTCGCCGCAGTGGGGGCAGAGACCGACGGTAGACTCACTCGTGGTCATAGAACTCGATACGACAACTACGAGCTATCGGAACAAGAACATACCGAATATCTACGTTTGAAGCATTCTCTGTTTCGATTTCGTCAGATTAGAACCGCGCTTTCATTACGATTCTCGGCGTACGTCGGAGAAGAGAGTCGAGTCGTCGGACCTCGAAAGTCCAGGTGGTAAGAGCACCCAGACTCGGCTTTCTTAGGATGAAAGCCATGCGAGAACACGAACGCAGCGACCATGAAGATGATGCACCGATTACGACTGAATTGAGCTATTGGCAGACGGGTGGCGGCTACCTCGTCTTTAGAGTGCGGCGAGAGTATCACCCGCGCTTCGACAACGACTTCGTCGTCGGTCGGCGGCTCGTCGGGGTAGCCGAGGTTGAAGACGAACAGATTGTCCGAGATATCCTTAGAGTCCACGACTACAATCCGAACCTCATCAACGAACTTCCGACGTTCAAGAAGCCTCCAATAGACGGGTAGGTGCAGCCACGTTCGATAGAATCTGTTACCCGAGGGAAGCCTACCCAGTAACATCTTTTTTCCTAGAACAGTCTTCAGCGTCTCAGCGGAGCTCACCCTCTGTGTGATTTCAACGAAGTTGCTCAGTTTTTCAGAACCGGTGGTAGGTGTCGTGCTGGTCTACTCAGAGTAGGATGTGGCTCTGTTGTAATCCTATTTTTGATACATAACACAGCGTGTCACAGCCGGGCGGTGCGTCTGTTTCTCTATCGTGGTGAGGCAGAATGGGTGTCTGACCCGGATTTTCCCATCCACATTACGATTCCCCCGAGTATCATAATCACGCTACAGATTATCCCCATCCACAGTTGGAGCGACTGCTCAAGAGGGAAGAAAGTTCCAAGGAACGCGATTCCTGTTGAACCACCAAGAGACATAAACAGCCCGGATATCCAAACCGTCCCCTTGTTCCCCTTCCGGAAGTGATAGATGAAGATAACCCAAGAGAGACAAACTAATACGAGTAGGAGAAGAGGTTTCCAGTCCATACCTACCGATAATGAACGCAAACAGAATGAATTTTGGGTAACAAATTCGCACGCTGTATTCAGCACGGCTTCGAGAACCTAACCGAGAAGCAGCGGGCTACGCTAAAGATACTCCTGGTCAATGGGTCGAGGAGAGCAACGCACATACCGAGTTCAAACTGAGTGAGAAGTACGAAGACGAAATCCGTCGAAATCTGTAGGAGAGTTCTTCCCCGCCTACCCTTCGACTGCGAGCTCGTCGGCTAAATCGTCGAACATCTCAGCGAGGTCCTCGGCGCGGACTGCGTCGATAGGGAACCGGACTCCGCCATTGTCACCCTCAATGTAGAACAGGGGGTCAGGGGAATTAACGTCGGTATTCTCGGTTACACCGAACGAACGGACGAGGCCGATGTTCGGCATCACTTCCTGAATTCGTTGGAAGTTCTTGTAGGCTACTACCGCAGAGCAAGAGATACACATCCGAAGCCTACCTCAGTAACATCTTTTTTGCTAGAACAAATCAGTCTCTGAACTACCGACTTCACCCTCTGTTCGTCATTCAGAAGTTTGGCCAATTTTCTCAACCGAGGATAGGTGGCTCAGAATGCTCGAAATCGGACCCTCAGTATATTTGCCGAAACATTATTGGGACCATTGTCACGACCATTATTGGAGCATTGACTGGTACATTAATCGACATGTTCTTGTGCGAAGGCAACTTCGGTCGAGGTGGGTCATACCATATCATGATTCAGAAACTCGATGTTATCAGACAGAACGCGCAGGAAGGAACGGGTCCGTGTGAGGGGTGCTCCGCTCAGTGTGCTTCGGAGGGCAGGCTCGTGAATCCCGGTCTCGGGAATCCCGATGGAGAGGTCATGTTCGTCACCGACGAGCCTCGACATCCGACGGACTGGTCGAAGTACGACTCGTGGGAAGAGTACAATGAAGAGTGGATGCGACGGTTTGCAAACGCTCGTGGGGGTCGGTTCATCAATCGACTGCTCTCTCGGACGAACTACCGACTGGGAGACGCCTGGGTAGCGGATTCGATTAAGTGTCCGACGAGTCCGGACGAGAACAGAGGAATTCCCGGTGCAGACACAGACGACGCCTACTCTCATTGCCGCGCCTACCTCGAAGCCGAGTTCGGGCGAGTGGACCCACAGGCCGTGGTGACGCTCGGGAAGGGAGCGACGATTCGTACCCTTCGTGCGCTCGGGGTCCCCGTCTCACAGGCGAAGAGCGTGCGTGTAACGAAAGAGTACGGAACGGCGGATTTCGACACCGCCTACCCCCTCGTTATTTCCCTTCATTGGGCGCAACGGACGGTCGCAGAGGACGAGTGGGTTCCGATGGTGCAAGAGGCTATCAGTCAGGCTCTTCAATCAAGTTCTCTATGATGTCGACTCAGAATATCCCGAGGAAATTAGAGGAAGTGGAGACGGGAGACTATCTCCTCTGGAACGGTCGAACGATTCCGCAGCCGGTCGTCGACGAAGATAAAGATGCGATGACGTTTGAGGTAGAAGGGAGCAGAGGTGGTAGATATCGGTTCTATCGTACTGGAGAGCCACGGCTCCTCAATCTCAACAGTTCTACCGAATACGATGTGAAGGAGCTCACTATCCTACGGGGAGTAGAGATTGACTGAGTATCTTTTCTATACATTCAGGATAGTGGACTAATGTGAACTACCATTACTCATGTAGCTCAATTATACATTATATGGCTGAATATCCCTCAGATTGGAACTCCCGCCGAAAGAAGGTTTATCAGCGCGATAGCTATAAGTGCCAGAACTGTGGACGGAAAGGAGGATGGAAGGGTAATGCAGAGCTTCATGCTCATCACATCGTTCCGAAAAGCAAGGGTGGCACTCACAAGATGAGCAACCTCAAGACGATGTGTAAGGGGTGCCACAACGCGATACACGGTAGACGCATGGCCCCTTCAGCGAAGTCGGAGTCAGGAGGTTGGGGTAGTCTCGGAGGTCACGCTGCTGTTGCCACCCTAACTGGGTGGTGGACGCTTGGAGCCGGTAATGCACTCTATGCAGCTGTGTCTCGCACGAGGTCGTCATCGAGTGAGGACCCTACTCTGAATGACCTAAGAGACGACGACCCCGTTAGACTCGGAAAATCAGAGAAGAAGGGCTATTTCCAGAAAGAAGTCGATAAGGAACTTAACGAGGAGACCAGTGGATGCCCTTCATGTGGACAACCGGGATTAACGAAGAGTTGGATACGTGTAGAGGGTGGAAAGGTCAAAGTCGTCGAGTGTGAGAACTGTAAGGCCCTCTTCGACCCGACTGGTGATGACCTTCAAGAAGTAGACGGACCGGAAGAGCTGGAGCCGACGAAATCTGCGGTACTAAGCGAGTTGTTTGGATGAGTGGAACGCCCGAATCGTTAGACCAGATTATCGAGGAGAACACCGAGGAGGCCGTCAAGCGATACTGGGGCGCAGATGAGGCGACGGCCACGGTTGAGAAACGTGACGATGAGTTTGAAGGTGGAACCCGATTCGTCTTGGTAGTGAGCTACGAGGGTGAACTTGAACAAACGGACGAACTCTTCGGACACGAAGACCGGGCGGGATTCCAGGTGATGATGATTCAAAAAGAGACGCCGAGCAAACTAGTGGTCATCTACGTGATGTCGGACCCTGATTCGGGAGGTGTCTCCCTGTAGCACATCTGCGCTCTACCCTATCGGGGATTTTCTGCTAATCGGCGCTGAGCCCTCTGATGGATAGAATATTTGGCGATTTTTTCTCGGTGAGAGATGTGCAACTGATGTCCGGGATTTCTACTAAAACGGTAATAAGTGAATGCCCCTTGGTGGGTAAGTCTGGAGCTTGACTGTTTTCTTGTCGTCGCCAGCGTAAGCAATTTGGAACGATGCCATTTTGTAGAACTCCGAGTTCGGAGGGCGTCTCGGCGGTATCTTCAGTGAGACCTCCGAGGAGATGCAGAAAGAGATGGATGAGTGGTGTGTGAGGAAGCAGACAGAGTAGAACGCTACTCTGTCCAAGGGATAGCGGATTGCCGCGATTTTTCGCGGTGAAGAAGATGCAGTCGAAATCTCCAGTTTCCCATTCTGGAGGATATAAGTGAGTTATAGGTTGTACACGCTACGTATGTAAACAAGTTATATGTCAAAGACGGTGGAGAATGTGTATTTACTCCCATTCAGTCATTAATTCATCCAATATCTCTATCTCCCGTTCTATCCGTTCACAATTCTGCATCCTCGCATTCCTCTGCTGTTGGAGCCTATCCGTTTTATCAATATCACACTCATGAAGGACAAATCTAATGTCACTCACCGTCCATTTGTCTCTTCTTCGCATATACAGGTTAATCAGGCTTTCATGTATATCCTTCAATAGGTTAATGTTCGCTTGAGAGATGTCAACGCTAAGGTCACCATGAACAAGATTGTTGCGAGTATTAACTAAACTGTCAACGTGTTTGCCGAATAAATCTTCCTCATCTGGAATAACGGTCGTTATTGCTCTTTCGGTGATATCACTTGAGGTGTCCCCTGGGCTAGACAGAGTCAACGTTTCTAACCCTCGCCAGAAATCCAGAAATGCACCAGTTCTATTCGCATTAGTTATTCCACTAAAGAAGAAGTGAATTCCAGAAATTAGGTATTGGTCAACCTCGTAGGATTCGCCAGTAAAGGTCGGTAAGTCACCTATATTATCTACTACTTCTTCTGTGACTTCTACTACAGTTCTAGGACGAGCATCTTCTGAAAAGTCTTCTTTGACGAATTTACCTTCTTGAAATAGCAGAAGTGCAAATGGAAGTAGGATATCGCTCCAGCCTCTCGGCCAAGGATGAGAGGTCGGTTCGTGGTAGTTTTTGACATATCCATAGTGCTCTAAGAAGTTAATTTCTCCCAGAAGTGTCTTTAGGGCGAACCTCGTTCTCTCAAGAGCGAAATCAGGGTCAATAGCGGTTGTCTCTGTCTTCCAGAATGAACCGTCATCTGGTAGTTGGTATGGTGACTTCGTAAGTTGTATTTCGAACGAGGCGTCGTTCCGTGCTATTTCAAGGAAATCATCCTCCCAGACCGACTGCGAAATTTGTTTGATTTCTATTCCATGGTATTCGAACACTCTGTCATCTCTCTGATTCGGGAACTTAATTGGTAGTGCAAACACTACTGAGTATTCTACTTCTTCACTAGTGCCCAACTCTTTCTTTAGTTCTCCGAGTAGGTCATAGAATTCAGAATCAATCTCGCCCTTGGTGTCAATTTGGCCGATTTTCTGTCTGAGATGTCTTTCGAATGCCTGTTCTGACAAGCCGAACTTCCTACGAGGGAAATCCAAGTCCTCTATGATTAGCGCAATTAAAGTCGAGACCCTATCTGCGTGTTTAAATGAAGACCTACCATCTTCATCTATTAGTTTAGACGCCTTCTCAATGAGCACTTTAATGTCAGCATCCATGCGCCCAATAGACAGCCTAGGATAATGAATCTCATTCGGCGGGGGGCCGAGAATGTGGGTTTTATATTGGATGCAGTCATATAATCGACTACCACGTGTGAAAGAAAGGCCGAGAATCGATAGACGGTCCGATATTCGCGCGGGACGCGCGAATTAGTCCGGCCAATCATCTTGGCCTTTCGAGCCGAGGACAGGGGTTCAAATCCCCTACCGAGCATTCTCAAGACTTCTACCGCCTGTTTTCAGCCGTGGAGTGACAAAACCATGATCATCCCACAGGCCGATACGATTCGACGGAACAGCACCGACCCGACGGCACAATCATCGAGAGCGCACGGTCGGGCAGTACACGCGTACCTCCGAACCGCCTCCGGTGCGGTCCTCATCGTCATGGAAATCGGCTTCGCCATCGGAGCGTTCTGACTCGGTTGACTTCTCGGTTGTTGGGAATCAGAGGGCTTGCTATCCCCGCTCAGGTCCTCTTTTCACGTGAGAGGTGAAACTAATGAGCACGATATCCCGACTGACTGTGGCGGGCCTCGCCGTCCTGGTCCTACTCGGGCTTGGCATCCCTGTGGCGACGGGCGTCCCCGTTTCAGACGTCGCCGCCGACCCCGTTTCGACTGTGGGACACGTCTCCGACCAGTGGGGCTGGCACAACGACTGGGGTGCCCACCAGCACGGCGACCACTGGGGTGAACATCCCTACCACGGCGGGAGTGACCACCACGGACCCTACGGTCCTCAAGACCACCAGAGCCCCCACCACGGCCCTCACGGTATGGGGAGGTAGGTGATTCTCCCATACGTACCGACCTACTGAACCCCCCTCTCTATTCCGCACGCCGGTCTGATCAGCTTCGAGTAGTATTGAAAATACATGGCTCTCTTACTCTCGGTCTCGTTGCAGGCGCTCTCGTCGTTGTTCGAACTCATCATCAGTTAGATCACCGCGGGCGTACGCTGTCCGCAGTTCTTCGAGCGCACGGTCGTGCCCGAGGACCTGACCGCCCACGAGACCACGGTAGAGGAAGTATCCGACGCCGAGTAGGACGACGAGGAACGAGAGCATCATACCGATGCCCCAGATCGGTGAGACTCCGGTGCCGGGACCTCCGCCACCCCACCAGCCCATCATGCCCATCATCGGCATCGCAAACACCATCATCAAAAGCGGAAGTAGCAGGATAACGGCGAGTACGATGAGGGCTATCCGAAGTAGCGAGTCGCCTCGATGCTGGCTCGATATAGTGACTCCTCGTTTAGTGATTAGCGGGAGACAGCGATAAAACCGACCTCCGGGCGGAGTGACTTTCATGCACTCCGACCTGTGGCTCAGAAACGGCCGAAGGAGACGTGATCTTCGGTCAGTCTGTTGCTCGAGGACTTCCGGACCGAGCGACGCCCGGAAGCGATGGGAGGTCAAGATCAACGCGACGGAGGAACTGGGCGTTGATGGCCACGATGACCGTGCTCAGCGACATCAGGAGTGCTCCGACGGCCGGTGAGAGGAGAATGCCAATCGGTGCGAGCACGCCCGCAGCGAGCGGAATAGCGAAGATGTTGTAGCCCGCGGCCCAAACGAGGTTCTCCTGCATCTTCCGATAGCTCGCTCGGCTGATTTTGACGAGACGGACGACATCGAGCGGGTTGTTCTGCACGAGGATGATGTCGGCCGACTGGACGGCGACGTCGGTGCCGCTCCCGATTGCTATGCCGATATCGGCACGGGTGAGCGCTGGCGCGTCGTTGACACCGTCGCCGACCATCGCGACGAGCTTCCCCTGTTCTTGGAGTTCGCTGACTTTCTTGTCCTTGTCCTCCGGCAGCACTTCGGCGAACACGGTGTCGATTCCGAGTTCTTCGGCGACGGCGCGGGCGACGTCCTCGGAGTCACCGGTCAACATCGCCACCTCGATGCCGAGTTCGTGGAGAGCGTCTACGACCTGGTAGCTCTCTTCGCGGATGACGTCTGCCAGCGCGAAGGCTGCGACCGGCTCGTCGTTTCGAACCAAATAGACGACTGTGCGCGCGTTCTCACCTGCCCGGTCGGCGAACGTCGTGAGTTCGGGTGGGACCTCGCTGTCGAGTTGCGAGAGGAGGTTCGGTCCGCCCACGTACACCATCTCACCGTCCACCGTGGCCCGAACACCGCGGCCCTTGATCGCCTCGAATCCCGTCGCATTCTGCGGCGTAACCCCGCGTTCGGCCGACGCTTCGCGGATGGCCTCCGCGATCATGTGCTCCGAGTCGCCCTCGACAGCGGCTGCGAGTGCCAGCGCCTCGTTCTGGGTGACGTCGCCTACCGCCTCGATCTCCACGACTCCCTGCTCTCCCTCTGTGAGCGTGCCCGTCTTGTCGAAGACGACCGTGTCGAGGTCGCGTGCTTGCTCCATGGCGATTCGGTCGCGAACGAGCATCCCGTTTCGAGCGGCGAGCGACGTGTTGATGGCGACGACGAGTGGGATAGCGAGTCCGAGTGCGTGCGGACAGGCGATCACCAGTACCGTGACGGCTCGCTCGATTACTGGTGCACCGAAGGAGGTTGCGACCGTCCACGCGACCGTCGTGACTACTGCTGATGCGACCGCAACGTAGAACAACCACCCGGCCGCGCGGTCGGCGAGCATCTGCGTCTTGGACCTGCTCTGCTGGGCTTCTTCGACGAGTCGCATGATCCCCGCGAGGGCAGTATCGTCACCCGTCGCCGTGATACGAACTCGGAGACTGCCGTCACCGTTGATGGTACCCCCGACTACCTCGTCGCCGGGTTCCTTCGAGACAGGACGTGACTCTCCCGTGATCATCGCTTCGTCGACGTCAGAGTCACCCTCGTCGACCACGCCGTCAGCGGGAACGTTCGCGCCGGGGCGCACGAGGACGAGGTCTCCATCGTTGAGCTCATTCACGGGGACCTCCTCCGTCTCGCCGCTCTCGGTGATACGTTCGGCGGTATCCGGAATCAGCTTGGCCAGTTCGTCGAGCGCGCTCGACGCCCGGCGGACCGACCGCATCTCGATCCAGTGGCCCAACAACATGATGTCGATCAGCGTGACGAGTTCCCAGAAGAACGCCGATTGCGTGGGAAAGACGACGCTCGCCAGGCTATAGACGAACGCGACGGTGATCGCCATCGAGATGAGCGTCATCATCCCCGGTGAGCGGTCCCGGAGTTCGGGGATGGCCATCCGGAGGAACGGAACACCACCGTACGCGAAGACGATCACAGCGAATACGGGGTTAATCAATTCGCTCCCGGGGAACGCCGGGACGGAGAATCCGAGCCACTCCTGAAGGGCCTCACTGTAGAGGAGGACGGGGATCGAGAGGAGCGTCGAGACGAAGAACCGCCGGCGGAACATCTGTTCGTGGCCCTCGTGCATTCCGCCGTGACCGTGATCGTGCTCGCCTCCGTTGTGACCGCCGTGATGTTCGACGTGTTCTGTCGCCTCATCAGCGTCGGCTTCCTCTTCGAGGAGTGACTGCTCTACTCGGTCATCTGCGTTGGTCGTAGATCTGTCGTGGTCAGTGGGAGGACGGTCTTCGTGGTCGTGATGTCCTGAGTGGTCGTCGTTCGGTTTATCGTGGTCGTCCATATGTGAATCCTCAGTCTCGAGCTACGTTAACGAGGGTGATGGTTGTCTCCTGTGCCGATGTGCTTATTCGAGCTTTGAATCCGATTTCACCGCAGAGATTAGTCTGCGGTGTGAGTGTGTTCCTCGTGCCCGCCTTCACCTCCGGTCGGATCGGAGCGATGGAGCCAGTAGAGAAACAGGAAGAAGACCGTCGCTAAGGCGTTCAGCACGAGTTTGTAGTTCAGTTCGATAGAGACCTCTGCGATGGTCGCGGTCGAACGGGCGGGGATCCACCCGGCACCGAGAAAGAGACAGTGGATGAAGACGCCAGTCACCACCGCCGAGACGAAGATCATCCCCGACAGTATCGCCGCGAACTTCGTGCCGTAGTACTCGCGGTACGCGTCCACGATCGGCGGAACGATCACTCGGTCGACGACACGGAAGCAGTACTGTCGGGTCGAATCGATCTTTCTCGGTGGACAAGCAGGTGGTGATTCGACTAGGGAGCCCCTGTGCGTCCCGTGAGTAGCGGCCGAAAACAGAAGATGCGTGGACCCCCTTCGTCCAAGACTCTATCAGCGGGGTCGTCGAATAGACAGAGATGAACGCTTCTCGAGATATCCTGAGAAAGTTAGCGCAGGTCGAGGAGGGCGACTATCTCCTCTGGAACGGTCGTGCGGTACCGCAGGAGGTGGTCGAAGGCGGTTCTGACGAGAGTACGTTCGAGATCGAGGGAAATCGAGGCGGGAGATATCAATTCTCTCGGGCAGAGCCGTCTCTTCTGAATCTGAATAGTGAGGTAGAGTACGAGGTCGAGGAACTGACCGTTCTACGCCCCGTGAAGTTGGACTGAGACCAGATCACGTAGAGAAGCGTCGGATACGTGTAGAGGGTGGACAAGTCAGAGTCGTCGAATGTGAGAGCTGTAACGCCTTTTTCGACCCGACAGGTGATTCCCTTCGAGAGATGGGCGGGCCGGAAGAACTGGAGCCGACGAAATCTGCGGTACTAAGTGAGTTGTTTGGATGAGTGGAACGCCCGAATCGCCGGACCAGAGTATCGAAGAGAACACTGAGGAGGCAGTCGAGAGATACTGAAGCGCAGATGGGGCGATAGCCGCAGTCGAGCAACGCGACGGCGAGTTCGAGGGCGGACCCCGATTCTGGCGGTGTCTCTCCGTAGTGTAGGTTCGGCGGCGACCGAAGAGAGTACCGAGACCGAACCGGATTCCCGCGGAAACGGCCGTTTCGAGGGGGTAGTTTATATCTGCCGCTAGAATAACTACAGGGAGAGTGAGGGGAGGAAAGACGTGTTAGACACCGAGCGACTCTTCGCGGACGCCGACCGAAGACAGCGCCTGACGAAAGACGACATCTTCTCCGTGCTGAGCAATCGCAGGCGTCGTCTGGTCCTCCATCACCTCCACCGGGGGTCGGGAACCGTCTCCGTTCGAGAGCTTTCGAAACAGGTCGCAGCGTGGGAGAACGGCGTCGAGATGGAGGACCTGACGTACAAGCAGCGAAAGCGGGTGTACACGTCGCTCCACCAGACGCACCTCCCGAAACTCGACGACGAGGGCGTCGTCGTCTACGACCGAGACGGGGGGTCGGTGAACCTCACCGACAGAGCCGCCGAGTTAGAACCGTACCTCCAGGTCCAGAGCGAACCGGTGGCGTCGTGGCCTCTCTACTACCTCGCGTTGTCCGGACTGTCCGTGCTCGTCGTCACCTTCGCGTGGACCGGACTTTTTCCCTTCCCGTTGCTTTCCGACATCGCCTACGCTGCTCTCGTGACGGGCCTCTTTGCCGCGTCGGCGGTGGTTCACGCGTACCAGACTCGCTCTGCGACCGTCGACGCCGACGCCGAACCGCCCGACTCCGCCCGGCCCAGTCGGACCCGAGCCGACGAGACTGCCGCCGACACCGGCGGCGACGAGTGACGCTCGCCGTCTCATCGGACGCAGTCTCGCGCCACCGACCGAACCAACGACACGTTGAAGAGCGTTCGATGCGCCGTCGAACACATGTCCACTCGCCGGACGCGGGTCGTTCTCGCCGCCGCGACGGCAGTCGCTGCGGTCGCCACCGCCGGAAGCCTCTACTTCAGTCTCGGACTCGGATTGGTGCCGTGTGACCTCTGTTGGTACCAGCGGATTCTGATGTACCCCCTCGTGGTCGTCCTCGGCGTCGCCGCCGTCGAACGGCGCAGGACGGTGTTTTGGACCGTCCTTCCGCTGTCGGCACTCGGCGTCGTCGTCTCGTCGTATCACGTCTACCTCCAAGTCGCGCCCGGCGGCGGAACGTGTTCGCTCGGCGGCGGATGCGCGTCGATTCAGTACGCGATGCTCGGCGGACTGCTCACGATTCCGCGCCTGTCACTTCTGGCGTTCCTCCTGATAACGGGCCTCGCCGCGACGCTGGCGCTTACCAGAGAGGACGCGTGGGCGGCGAACGCCCGGCGAAGTATCTCGTGACGGTCTGACGACCGTAGAACGCGGTTCGGTTTGCGGCCCCTCGACTCACTCCCGCAGTCTGTGGAGGAGCGAACTCCGTTGCTCCAGCAGTTGGTACGCCGCCGAGAGAACGACGAGAGCGAGGAATGCCGCGGCGACGTACGTCGGGTCGAGAGCCGAGAGCGTCGGAACGCCGACGCCGTTTCCGAGCACCGAAAGCAGGCCGAGAACGCCGAGTCCGAGGTAGTACTCGGCCCACGAGATGCCGTACTTCGGGACGACTTCCATGTACACTGCGACTTCTTCGGCCCCCTCCGCGATGGCGACTCGCTTCTCGTCGTCGTCGTACGTCACGATTCCCAAATCGTCGAGTTTCGGGAGGTGCGTCTGGTGAAGCGAGACGTAGACGCTCTGTCGGACGTTGCGCGGCGGCGGCGACTCGCCGGACTCGATGCTCGCTATCAACTCGGCTAAGTCGGCGACGGACTCCTCGCCGCTCTCCTCGCGCAGGCGTTCGATGACGAGTCTGCGCCTGTCGTTTCTGAGAACGTCGTGTATCTCCGCTTCACCCAACGTCTCGCCGTCTCCGTCGTCGGTCGCCCCCCGCGACTCGACCCCACCCGCAGACATGTTCGTCTCTGCATCTCGGGCGGGGGGTTAAGAATATAACCTATATTGACAGTCACCGAATACGACCGTAACGAGTGGCCACCGGAGAGCTACGACAGCCACTCGTCGGGTTTCGTGTCGTAGTCGATATCGGTCGCTTGGATGCGCTCTTCGAGTTCCGGGTCCAAGTCGTACGTCTCGAACGCCGCCCCGTCGTAGCGGATTCGTTTACCGACTTCCGTCGGGACGGGTTCGCGGTTGCGGCGACGGGCGACTTCCACCTCGTGTTCGTCGAACTCCTTTACGATAGTCATGAGGTTGACCGGTCGGCCCCAGATGTCGTAGAGACGTTCGAGCACGCCTTTCGCCTCCTCCGCGTCCAGCATGATGCCGTTGTACTGGTGACCCAACAGCAGTTCGTTTCGATTGCGGAAGTTGCCGTCGTAGACGGCTATCGTCGGCTTTCCGAAGTTCGTGAACTGCAACAGCAGTTTCTTCTTTACGTCCTGGTAGTCGACGCTCGCGACGCGGAACTGGTCCGTCGACCGAGTGAACTCGTAGGTGAAGTAGTTGTTGTCCGTGACGAACTCTTGAGTCAAGAACGCGTCGAGGAACGTCACGTCGTTGTGGCTCTCGCGAATCTCGCGCATCCGGTCCCAGCCCGCCGCGTAGTCCACGTCCGCGAGTGCCGCTTCGACGGTGTCGTACTGTTCGTCGTCGAACATGTACCGCGAGAGCTGTTCGAGTTCCGACCGGCGGATGCGCCGGAGGAAGCCGCGGTTCTGCGGTTTGACGAGCGAGAAGTGCCGTTCCGCGAGACCCTCGTAGGTGAGGACCTTCCACGGATACCGGTCTACGTCCACGTCCGCGCCCGAACGGGCGGCGTCGAGCGTCTCCCAGTCGATGCGCGGGTCGTCCTCGTCGAAGGCGGCGAGGTCGTCGAGCGTCTCCGCGCGGACGGCGTCTATCGCCGGGTCCGGTTGGATGCGTTCGCTCACCTCCTCGAAGTCGATGACCTCGTGGAAGTTCCGCCACGTGACGCCCTTCACGCGCAGGAGTTTGTCCGCGACTTCGGCGCGGTTCGTCGTGTTCTCGACGTACTCCCAGAGTTCCTTGCCCAGTTTGTAGGGGTTGAGTCCGGGCGACCCGAGGACGCGGGCTTGGTGGTCCGCGTACGTGATGAACTCGTCCGTGCCCGCGAACTGCTCTTCGCCCATCATGAGCGACTCCCAGTAGGCGGCCCACCCCTCGTTCATCACTTTCGTCATCTTCTGGGCGGCGAAGTAGTACGCCTCCGTCCGAAGCATGTCCAAGACGTCCTTCTGCCACGGTTCCATCTCGACGGCTCTGCCCTCCTCCTCGTCGTAGCGCATGCCGTGTTCGCGGACGAACGCCAACACGTCTTTCCGCGGTTGGTCGAGTTTCGCGGCTTCGGCCTCGGCTTCGGCGAAGTCGTCTAACCACTCTTCGTCGAACACCTGCTTGCGCACGTCGGCGGAGATGTCCATCTCTTCGAGACGCTTTCGGAGGTCCTCGGGTTGGACGCGGTCACGGCCATCGAGGGCGTCGGCGAGGGTTCGGTGTTGGTCGATGGTGTCTTCGAGACAGAGTGCGGCGTCGATGAACTTCTCGACCTCCTCGCGGTCTATCTCGGGGTCTTCCATGTACGACTGGATGGCCTCCCCGTGGCGTTCGAGCATCGCCGCGGCGTCGAGTTCGGTGTCGCCGACGAACAGGCCGAACCACTCGTTGTTGCGGAAGAAGTCCGCGTGAGCCTCGACGTGCGTGATGACCGCCTTCTGGTCCGCGAGGGAGTTCGACTCCTGCAGGAAGGCGTGACTCGGGTTGTCGTTGTTGACGATTTCGAACGCCTTGCCCATGCCGAACTGGTCTTGCTTGCGTTGGCGGTCGTACGTCATGCCCCACCGCCAGTGCGGGTAGCGTCGCTGGAACCCGCCGTAGGCGATGAGTTGGTTCATCTCGTCGTGGTCTACGACCCAGTAGTTGACCGGGTACGGTTCGAGTCCGAGCTTTTTCGCGAGTTCGTTCGCCTCCTCGACGGGTTCCTCCAGGGACTCGGCCTCGCGCCGCGCGGTCAGTCTGAAACGTTTCGTGCTCATTGTTGCTCCGTGCTCAGTATCTCGTATATCGCGTCCATCACGTCCTCCGGCGAGGAGACGTACGAGACGACGACGTTACCCCGGTCGCTCAGCGAGCGCTCTACCTCCTCTGCGTGCGTCGCGTTGATCGCGGTGCCGCCGGGTTGCGTCTCGACGTAGGCGTGGAGGTTCGCGTCTATCTCCTCCATCAACGGGACGACGTTCTCCGTCGTGTCGTTCGAGGAGTTCTCCGAGTCGCCCGCGGCGAAGACGTAGCGGTTCCAGTCGCTCCAGGGGTACTGCTCGTCGAGTATCTCTTTTGCGAGGCGGTACGCACTGGAGATGCGCGTCCCCCCGCCCGAACGGATGCCGAAGAACTCCTCGCGTTCGACCTCCCACGCGTCGGCGTCGTGGGCGATGTAGACGAACTCGGCGTTGTCGTACTTGCCGGTGAGATACCAGTCCAACGGCATGAACGTCCGCTCGACGAGTTCGCGCTTGCGTTCGCGCATCGACCCCGACACGTCGCGGATGTTCACCACGACGACGTTCTTCTGTTTCTTCTCGACTATCTCGGGGTGGCGGTAGCGTTCGTCCTCTTGGCGGAACGGGACGTTCTTGAGTCCCTCGCGGCGGATGCGCTGGAGCGTCGTCTGGCGGTCGACGTTCTCTTCCATCTCCTCGAAGGAGTCCCACGCGCCGCGTTCCTCGTCCGGGATGTCGTCCCACGCGCCCTCGACCCACGCGTGCGAGACGAGGATGTTCTTTTCGCGGCACCACCGGTAGACGGACTCGGGCGTCTGGCCCGCGACTTTCATCGCCTCGCGGACGAACTCCTCGTCGAAGTCCATCGACAGTTTGCGCTTCAGACCCTCCTTGAACAGACGCTCGAAGTCGAGCGTGCTGTTCGGCCCGGTGCGCGTCACGTCCGTGAAGTCGCCTTCGACCTCCTCTATGACCTCCTTGCCTTTCGGTTCGAGGTCGAGGCCGAGTTCCTCGTCGAGTTGCTCTGCGAACTCTTCGGGGTCCATCTCGTAGTACTCGTGCTCTGCGCCCTCCTCGCCGGGGTCGCCGTCCTCGTCGCCGTCGCCGTCCCCGTCGCCGGGTTGCGGCGGGCCGACGGGTTGCCCCACGTCGGGCGTGTCGCCGTTCCCCTGTCCGACGCCGCCTTGGTCGAGGCGGTCGTACTTGAACTCCGGGAGGTCGACGACCTTTATCGGTATCTGGATGTTCTCGGGGCCGGACCCGCCGAGGTTGCCGTAACTGATGAACTGCTCTAAGTCTTGGCGGCGTTCCTCGCCGACTTCGCGGAACCGTTCGAGGTCTTCTCTCAGTCCCATCTGTAACGCACCTCGCGCATGACAGCGCGACTCGTGAGTTCGGCCGAGGCCGGACTGTACCCGGCGTCGACCATCCGGTCTATGGTCGCTTCCTTCACCGCTTCCGTCTCGGTGTTCGCCGGCGGGTCGTCCCACTGGGCGGGGTCGAAGTCCTCGAAGAGGCGGCGGACGTCGTCCCAGTCGTGAGATTCGAGCACCGCGCGGATGACCGGTATCTCCGAGAGTTCGACGTCTCGGACGGTGAACCCCTCGTCGCGGTTCTCCCACGCGTAACGGTTCAGCGCCGTGATGACCTTCTCGCGGCGGAACTCCTCGACCGTCGAGGAGGGTTCGTTACCGGCGTACTCGCTCTCGTCGAACCGACCGAGATGCTCCGTCTCGAACAGTTTCATGATGAGGGGGTCGGGGTCCGCGGGGCCGCGGTCCGTCTCCACCTGTTCGTCCGCCGCCCACGCGTAGACGTGTTCGACGTACTGCTCTACGGTCGCTTGATCGACGTTCTTCTCCGCCAGTACCGCAGAGAGCACGTCCTCTTCCTGTCTGTCGAGGATGTACTCTTTGACGAGGGCGACGCGGCCTTCGTACTCGGCGCGTTCGGCGCGCGAGAACACCGGCGCGTCGTGGAGGCCGTCCGCCATCGCGTCCAAGACGTCCTCCGGCATCACCACGGCACCGACGTCGAGTTCGGGGTGGTGTCTGTCCCTGTCGTCGTGGAGGAGGTCGGCGATGACGTCGCGGGTGAACGTCACGGGGATGCCGTGCGTCCCCTCGTCGTCGGCGTCGAACTCGAACTGGTCGATTTCGACGCGCGTGTCGCCCTCTTGGAGGTAGCCTCTGTCGAAGAGGAGTGCCTTGTCCACGATGTCGTACTCGCCGGGCACGTCCTCGGATTCGAGGCGCGTGACGACGCTGTACATCCCGGCGGCTTCGACGGTGTGCGGGGCGAGTTCTCGCCGTCGCACCGAACCGGGCCCCTCGCGAACGTCGAGAGAGACGGGTTGCCGGATGCGCTCTTGCAGTTCCGCCTCGTCTTCGACGTCCCAAACCGCCTTCTCGTTGGTGAGTTCGCGGTGGATCAGTTCCGTCTCCAAAGAGAGGTTCGTCAGGTACCGGAACTCGTGTTTGTCGAGGCGGCGCTTCAGCGCCTTCAGCGGGTCCCGACCGTTTCTGTCGGAGTATTTGTCCAACTCGACGTCCAAGTCCGGGTTCGAGATGATGACCATCTGGGTGTCGATGTCCATCCCGATTCCCTTGTCCAGTTTCACGTGCCCCTCGTCGGGGACGTTCAGCAGTTTCTGAAGCAGGTCGGCGTGTTGCGTGGCGTCCTCGACGATGGTCAACAGGCTGTTGCCCTGCGAGAGGACGCCGTCGTAGCTGAACGCCTGCGGGTTCTTCCGCCCGCGGGAGTCGAGTTCGCGGAGCATGCTCGGCATCCACGACCCGACCAGTCGCTCTTTGGGCGTCCCGTCGTCCTCGGAGTGGAGGACGCCGATGCCTCGCCCCACGTCGACGACGTAGTTTTTCACGCGCAGATGTTTCGGGTCCGTGACTTCGCTGAACAGTTCGCGCTTGCCCGCCCGGCGGTACGTCTCTTCGAGGTAGTCGTACGCTTCCCGGCAGAACGGGTCGAGGCTCTCGTTCAGAGATACCGGGATGTGGTCGCCGCCCCTGTCGTTGAGGTCGGCGAGCAGTTCGCGTTTGACCTCGTCCGGGAACACCGACAGCGGATGCGACTGGACCGGGCTCTCGTACCAGTCGTCCTCGCGTTGCTCGTCGGTGTCGCCGCCGTACGAGAGGCCGCGCGTGTCCGAGGAGGCGGCCGCGACGTTCCACTCGACGGTGTAGCGACGACCCGCTTTCGTCTTCGAGTACTCGCGGAGGCCGTTGACGAGACAGCGCTTCAGTTCGGACTTGCCCGTCGCGGTGGGACCGTCGAACCAGATTATCTTCTCTCCTTTCCCCCGTTCGGCGGCGATGGTCCGGAGGTCGTCGACGAACCGGCTGAGAACCTCGGTGTTGCCGAGAATCGCGTGTTCGCCGTCGTTTGCCGGGTCGTCGAAGAAGCGATACCGCTGTCGCTCCTCGCCCTCCTCGATGACGGTTCGCGTGCCTTTCGCTTCGATGGCCTCCACGAGGTATTTCGAGGCGTGCGAGGCTATCGACGGCTGTTCGAACACCGCGTCGACGTACTCGCCGAGGCTCATCGGCTCCTCGTAGGTGCCGCGGAGGCGTTCGTCCGCCCGACGGACGTAGTTCTTCTTCGGTCCCATCACTGTATCAGGCCTCGAGTTCGCTCTTTGCGACTTCCGCGCCGGCGAATTCGAGCACTTCGCGGGCTCCCTCGCGTGAGTAGCCCTGTTCGACGAGGGCGTCTATCCACGCGTTGCGCTCGTCGTCGTCGAGTTCGTTCGCGGACACCAACGCCGAGAAGTTGATGTTGTGTTTCTTGTCTTCCCAGAGTTTCCGCTCCAGTGCGCGGCGGAGTCTGTCGTTGTCCTGCGGGTCGAACGCCTGTCCCTCGCGGGCGCGCCGCGATACCCAGTTCGACACCTCTTGGCGGAAGTCCTCCTTTCTGTCCTCGGGAATCTCCAACTTCTCTTCGACGGAGCGCAGGAACTTCTCGTCGGGTTCCTGTTCGCGCCCCGTGAGTTCGTCTTGGACCGTCGCGTCGTCGATGTACGCCATGACGTGGTCCATGTACTTCTCGCCCTGCCGCTGAATCTCGTCTAGGTCGTACGCCAACGCGTGGCGGACGTCCTCGATGGCGCGCTCTTTGTACTCTTCGCGCACCATCTCCAGATAGCGGTGGTAGCGTTCGAGGTTCTCCTCGGGAATCGAGCCGTGGTTCTCCAAGTTCTCCTCGAAGTGGGTGAACACCGAAAGCGGCGAGAGGTACGACCGGCCGCGGTGCGTCGAGTCCATGATGGCTTCGGCTATCTCGTCGCCGATGAAGCGCGCGGAGATACCTTCCATCCCTTCGGCGATGTCGGACTTCGCTTCGCCCTCCTCGCGGAGTTTCTTCACGTCCACGTCGTCGGATTCGTCTATCTCGCCGTTGTAGGCTTTCGCCTTCTGCGTGAGCGTGATGTTCCCGCCGTCGGGTTCCGCGATGCGGGTGAGAACGCCGAACAGACCGGCCATCTCCAACGTGTGAGGTTCGATGTGCATGTCCGGCACGTCGGCGTTCCGGAGCATCTTGCGGTAGATCTCGGACTCTTGGGAGTATTCGAGGACGTACGGGAAGTCGATGCGCTTCGTCCGGTCGTTGAACGCCTCCATCTTCTCGTCGCCTTTCTTCTCGCGGTACTCCGGCATGTTCGTCCGGCCGACGATGACCTGGTCGATGTCGATGCGCGGGTTGTTCGACGGCTTGATGGTCTGCTCTTGGGAGGCGTGCAGGAAGTCGTAGAGGAACTCTCGCTGTAGTTTCAGCAGTTCCTCGCCGGAGAACAGCCCCCTGTTGGCGTTACAGAACGCGCCGGAGTAGTCGAACGCTCGCGGGTCGGACTCGCCGTACACCGCCAGTTTCGAGTAGTTGACGTCGCCGGTGAGTTCCGTCTCGTCTTGGTTTTTCTTGTCTTTCGGCTCGAACGTCTCGACGCACTGCCGTTTGTTCTCGGAGGCGACGAGGCGGATTATCTCGACGTGGTTCTCTAAGACCTCCTGCAAGTCGTCGTCGTAGTACGCGAGCAGGGTGTCCATGTAGAACTCCGACGCCGGGTCGAGGGCCTGGTCGTTCCGGATTGTGTAGGGCGCGTCGAACGTCTCGTTGAGACGCTCTATGATCACGTCTCGTTGCTCCTGCGGGAGGAGAACGAGAGGGTCTTGGTTCATCGGGGACTGCACGACGGTGTCCGCTGGGTCTTGGTCGCGGATGACGTCGGTCAGGTTCGTCCACCGGAAGGTGTACATCCGACCGTCGTCGGTCATCGTGTAGTCCTCGAAGTAGCGGCGGACCATCCAGTCGAAGTGTGATTTACCCGACCCGACGGGGCCGAGGAGGAGTTTGATGCGCTTCTCCGGCCCGAGGCCGCGAGCGCCCGACTTGACCTTGTTCACGAACTCGTGGATGGACTCGTGGACTTCGCGGCCGTAGAAGGTGTTCTCCCCGTCGTGTATGGGGTCCTCCGAGGCCATCAGGTACTCGACGACACCCGCCTCTTCGTCGTAGGTGGTGCCGTAGTGGTCGAACATGTCAGCAACGCGCTGGTGGGCGTTGCGAGCGATTCTGGGGTCGTCGTAGACCTCTTGCAGGTACCAATCGAAGCTCTTTGCCTCGCGGAGGTCCGCGGGCACGGAGTCTTTGTAGTGCTTGCTCAGGTCTGCGAGGGTTTCGATATCACCGTTCATTGTTGAGGGACGGAGTCTCGACGGGAAGAGCGACCGGACGCTCGGGACGTTGTTCGGACGAACGCCCCACGAGCGTCGTCGGACGGAGACGAGCGAATTCGGCGCGGAAGCTCTCGCTACCTGTCGTCTGAACTCCGCTCGTCCGAGCCCGGTTTCGTGGCATGTTTCTCCATACCACCCTCTCCGGACGCACAACGGGTCGGCGGTGGGCGACGGCGACGAGTCGACGAATAGCGACAGAACGTCTTGGTTCGGCGGGCGGTCCGGTGAGAGTCGGTCGCTCGGTCCGGTCGACCGAGACTGAATGTGTGTGAGTGACCAACATACATAAGCCTTTCCGCGAGCAATATCTGCCGAACGCCTAAATGGGACACCTGAAGGGGGTAGTACGCGTGAATTCTCCCGAGTATGGGCTGCTTTATTACTGACAGGTAGTCGTCGGGCGCGAGAGCGACCGACCGAAGGGGTGTTGCCCGTCCGTCACGAACGGTGCCGCATGAACGCCGACGACGCCGCAGAGGGCAAAACGGAGGGCGACGCGCCCGCGGGGTGGACGTTGTGGAACGACGAACCCGAGGGGCGGCGAATCCTCGTCTACCGGCCCGACGTGTTCAAAGAGAGCGACTTCCCGTCGGAGTGTCTCCCGACCATCTTCGTCTCGAACGGGTCGCGGGGGACCCGTCCGGGGTCCACGCCGCGGGACCCGACGTGGGACGTGACGCTCTACCTCGAACCACAGGTGGACGCGGAGGCGGAGACGTACGACAGTCGCGAGGCGGCGGTGGACGCCGCCGCGGAACTCGCCCGGAAGTTCGACGGCGGCGAGGTGGACTACCGGTCTCTGTATCAGGTGCCGCGCGAGGAGTACTTCGAGAGACTGGACGAACTGACCGGACGCGACACACAACGTTATGCGGACGGCTCGACTAGTGACGACGACGAATGACGAAGGTCACACTCATCGGGGACCGTCTCGCGGACGTCGGACGGGAGTTCGTCTACGAGGGTCCGTCCGAACTGTGTGAAGGCTGCCCGTACCGCAAGCAGTGTCTGAATCTCACCGAGGGGACCCGCTATCGCGTGACCGACGTCCGCGAGAACGCGCAACTGCTCGAGTGCGCCGTCCACGACACCGGCGTTCGCGCCGTCGAAGTCGAACCCGCCCCGGTGGCGGCGAACGTCTCCGCGAAGGGAACCTACGCCGGGAGCAAAGCCACACTCGAAGGGCCGTGCCCGCACACGCAGTGTCCGAGTCACGAGTACTGCGTGCCCGACGGCGCGGAGTTCGGAACGGAGTACCGCATCGCCGAGGTTCTCGGCGACCCGCCGCACGACACCTGCTATCTGGACCGCGACCTGACGCTGGTCGAGTTCGCGCCCAAAGAGGAGTAGCGCGGCGAACCGAGACGACAGGAGAGAACGGAACGGGTCGGGGGAGTCGAGAGACTCAGGCGAGCGTTCCGACTTTGTCGGCGGCGAAGCCGAACACGTCCTCGTACCCGTACGCGGAGAGAAGCACCGGGTAGAAGTCGCGGTCGGCGGTGAACTCTCGGTCGTCCGCCGCCGCGAACCGGTCGCCTTCCGAGACGAGTTCGAAGTTGTCCACGAACACCTCGTACGTGCTCGCGGGTTCCTTCGGGATGCGTTCGAGCATCCGGTAGACCGCCACTTCGTCCGCGCCGCGCCGTTCCAACGAGAGGGGGGCTTCGGTCCCCTCTTCGAGAGGTGCGGCGAGCACGCCCGTGGCGGCGAGAAACGCCCGGACGAGCCAGTACGCGTTCTCCGCGGCCTCGTCGGTTCCTTGGAGGCCGCACTCGACGTCGATGGTGTGGGCGTGGTCGATGAGGCGGCCGCCGACGAACTCCGCGGTTTCGACTAGTTCCTCGATGGGCAAGAACGGACAGATAGACCGCGAGACGGCCCCGACGGTGTCGACGAGGGCGAACGGCTTTCCGTACGACTGCGTCGAGTGCAGAGAGAGCGTCGTACAGCCCCGAACCTCGCGAAGCAGGTCGTGGGCGAGTCGGCGTTCGTGGCTGTCGGCGTTCGGGTCGCCGGGGAAGACGCGGTTGAGGTCCTCTTCGAGGTAGCGAACGTTCGCTTCGAGAGCCTCCTCGTTCGCGACGACGAGTTTCACCGGGCGTTCCACGTCGGGTTCCGTCGCGACGAATCGCTCTATGGCTCTGACGCCGCAGGGTTCGTCGCCGTGGATGGTCCCGACGACGGCCACCTCCGGCGTTCCCTCCCCCAGTTCGTAGATTTGCATGGAGATACTCTACGGGTGGAGGGTGAAATGGGTTAAGATTCGGGCCGAGACGCCGCGTCGCGCGTCCGCGTCAGTCCAGTCTCTCGGCGTACTCGTAGTCTGCGTCGTACGCCTCGGGTCTCTGGCCGTCTATCGTTATCTGCCAGCCGTGGATGACCGTCGGGTCTTCGAGCGCGTCCGTCAGCGTCTCGCGGATATCCGCGACGTCGACGCCGTAGAAGTCGTCGGGCGTGCCCCGGAGATACTCCAAGGCGGTCGTGAAGAGAGACCGCATGCCCGCGTCGCTGTCGAAATCGAAGTGCTTGTACGCACCGGCGGCGACTTGGACCATCCCGTGGAGGAAGGCGGACTCTCTGTTTCCGGAACCGTAGTTGTACCACTCGTCTTCGAAGCAGTCGTGGCTCTCGTGGTAGTCGCCCGAGTTGAACAGACGGACGCCGTGTTCGACTGCGCGACGGAGCGTCGCGTGTTCCCACACGCGTTCGTCCGTTCGCCACCCCGTCGGGTCCCCGAGTGGCGGGGCGACGCTCGGGTCGCGGGTGTGTTCGTCCATACCACCGTTCGGGTCGTGAGTCACCTAATCCCATCGCTCGACTCGGCCCTTCGGACGTCGCTCGGGGCGAAGGGCTATGGGTCGTGTCGTCCATCGTGTACGTATGACCACGACGAGACAGCGAGTGGCGGAGGTGCCGGGCGCAATCGGCGACTGGGCGGCGGGAGTCGCGGCGGTGGTGGAGGAGAATCTCCCGCGTGCGGCGGTGTTCGTTCTGGCGTTCTTGGGCGTGGGGTTGGCCCCGTTCGGCGCGGGACTCCTCGCGGTTCTCCTCGCAGTCGTCCTCCCAGCCCTCGGCGTCGGGGTGTTCTCGCTCGCGAAATCGAAGGTTCCGCCCCTCGTCCGAGAGCGGTTCGGGTCGTCGCGGCCCGAACCGTTCGGCGACCGACCCGACACTGCCGTCGAACGGCGCCCGTCGGGTCGGTGAGAGATGTCCGCAGACACGGATTCGCAACGTTTTAGCGGCGGGGGGTCCCCACCTCTACACGCGCGAGGGTAGCTAAGTCAGGAAAAAGCGGCGGACTCAAGATCCGCTCTCGTAGGAGTCCGTGGGTTCAAATCCCTCCCCTCGCATTTTCTCCGGCCCGAACGAACGCACAGAGCATAGCGTGCGGACGGCAGATTCGCCCGTCGGCACATATCGGACGTTCTATTCTCCCAGTACGGGAGTTACGGGCAGTAACCCGTGCGACGCCGCGTCCGACGACGCCCGCCGCATCTCTCGCAGAGAGACGGTGCCGCTTTCGGAAGCGTCCGCGTAACCGTGGTACAGCGGCGGTACTGCTCGTGGCCGCGCCTCGGGGGGTCGAGCGAAAACGAAGAAAAACCGATGTGGAGGGAGGTGTCGCCGTCAGTCCGACGATTCCATCTCGTCGCCGCCGTCGGTGAGGGGTCGTCCGCCGTCCGTCAGAACCGAATCGGCGACTACCTTCACCTGTTCCGGAGACGGTCGGGAGTCCTCGGAGCAGTCCTTGGACACCTGTTCTATGACGCTCATCACGTCGTAGAGGTCGCCACGCTCCGTCACGTCGGCGAACACGTCTTCGTACGCGTCTGCCCAGTGGGTTATCTCGTAGTCGTACGAACCGGTGGTCGGTGCAACGGCGTATTCGAGTTGTCGGACCGCATCGGCGGGGTGCATACACGAACGAACGGTCGGGAGTAATAAAAAGGTACTCAGACTCGAAATTGAGTTAATTGTCTCTCAGAGTATGTCGTGCGGTGCCGTGAGAGCGTGTCCCAGGGCTTGAGAACCGGGTTTGGGGAGCGGACGCGCCGGGCGGTGGCGGCCGCGACTCAGGTGGAGTCCGCGTCTCTGCTCTCGTCGGAGTCCGCGTCTCCGTTCTCGTCTCCGTCGTCCGTTGGCTCTCCTGCACCGCCCTCGTCTTCGACGAGTCGTCGCATCGACGCCAGATATTCGGCCGCGACGAGCGGTTCGGTCTCGACGGTCCTTCGAACCTGTCGAACCCCGTGTCGAAGCCGTTCTTTCCCGGAACCGCCGGGTACCTCTTCGTCGGTGACCGTTTCGACTCTCCGGAGGCGGTCGCGAACCGAATCGGCGTCGCGGGTGCGCGCGTCCTCCGCCGCCGATTCGAGTAGCTGCGTGAGGGTCGCGCGCACGTCTGGCGGCAACTCGTCGGACACGTCCGAGGGAGACGGGGTGCGAGAGTAAAACCTGCCGGGTTCGTACCGCGTCGAGTGTGGGATTCGCAACCCAAAAGTCACGGCTCACCTACGTATCATTATGGAACTCGACGAGACGGACCGGGCGATTCTCCGTATCCTCCAAGCGGACGCGCGAACCCCGTTCAGCGAGATTGCGCGCCAAATCGACATGTCCAGCGCGACAGTCCACGACAGAGTCGGTCGGATGGAGGAGGCGGGCGTCATAGAGGGCTACCACGCGAAAGTAAACACGAAAGAGGTCGGACTCGGAACCTCGGCGCTCGTCGGTCTCCGCGTCCAACAGGGCCGCGAGGAGAACGCGCTCGAACGACTGCGCGAGATAGACGGCGTCCAAGAGGTCCACCTCACGACCGGCGAGTGGGACGTGATGCTCCGGGTGTTCGCGGAGGACACGGACGCCCTGCGCGAACTCATGTTCGACGAAATCGCCGAGATGGACGGCTTCTCGCGCTCCCAGACGATGGTCATACTCGGGACCGACTTCGAGGACCGTTCGCTCCCGCTCTGAGGTCGTCTCCCCGGAACGGGAGCGTTCGTCCGACGGCGCGGCGCGTCAGAGACCGGAATCCTCAACACTACCGACGCCAGGAATTGAGGTATGGCAACGGTTGCAGAACGGGTCGGCGCCGACCCCGAACGTCTGTGGGGTGGGTCGGTGGCGGCCGTTATCGCGGTTCTCGTCGCCGGATGGGTCGTCTTTCCCGAACTCGTCTACGACCGCTTCATCTGGCAGTACTTCTGGGGACCGGTACAGGCCGACGCCAACTCGGCCGTCTGTGCGACGCGGGCCGACGGCGTCGTCCAGTACCTGAGCAGCACGCAAGCGTGCGCTACTGCCCCTGAACCGGTCGCGTACCCCGGCTACACGCTCGTCTCCGAAGTGGGGTACATGGTCACGCTCTTGGTCGCTCTCTCGGGTCTCGTCTTCCTCCTGCGACGACTCGATATCGGCACGGACCGGCGTTTCTTCTACGCTCTGTTCCCGTTCATGCTCTTCGGCGGCGCGTTGCGCGTCGTCGAGGACGCGAACGATACCCCCAGCGCGACGGACGCACTCGTCAGTTACCCGTGGAACACGCTCGTCATCAGCCCGATAATCTACTTCACCGTCTTCGCTATCACGCTCGCGGCAGTCGTCGTCAGCGTCGCGGCCGAACGCTCCGGGGCCATCGACGGCTACGAGGTTCCGCTGTTCGGCATCGGAACCGGCGCTCTCGCGCTCTCGTTGGGCTATCTCGTCTCGCTCGTCGTCACGGACGCGCCGGGCGTCGAGTTCCACCCGCAGGTGCTTCTCGTGACTCTCGTCGGCGCGACGCTCGCGGCGGGCGCGACGTGGTGGGTCATCGAACGCTTCGCGCCGGAGATAAACGCCGGGACGGGACTCATCGGCTTCGTCATCATCTGGGGACACGCCGTCGACGGCGTCGCGAACGTCGTCGGCCTCGACTGGATGCCCGCCCTGAACGCCGGGCGGAACCTCGTCCCGAAACACCCGGTCAACCAGTTCGTCGTGGACGTCACAGCCAGCGTCCTCCCCGCGAGTGTCGTCGCCGTAACGGGCGACACGTGGCCGTTCCTCGTGATCAAACTCGTGGCGGCGACGTTCGTCGTCTGGGTGTTCGAGGAGGGTATCTTCGAGGAGAGTCCGCGGTACTCGATGCTACTGCTCGTGGCCGTCCTCGCCGTCGGACTCGGCCCCGGAACGCGCGACATGCTCCGGGCGACGTTCGGCGTCTGAACCGGACGAGACTTTTTGTCGGATGCGGCGGCCAGTCGCCGCATCCGCCGCAAACTCACCGCACGGCGACACGCGGGTGTCCGACACGCCGCCGTGCGGGCGACAACCGTGTCGGCTGTTCGCCTACGGATACGGATGGTACGGGCCGTCGAGTCGCGGGTCGAACCCTAGGTCCGCCGGAACCGACTCGGCCCTGTCGCCGAAGAAGGGGTCTCCCTGAAACAGGGGTTGGGCCTCCGGAAGCAGCACGCGGACGGCCTCGAATCCGAGTCGCTCCACGTCCTCGGTCGTCGTCCGCGCGGCGTACGCGTCTAACTCGGCGTCCGAGACGCGTTCGACGACGGCGGCGAGTTCCTCGGTGCCCGTCGGAACGTCGTCGGGGCCGACGCTCGACGCCGGAACCGCCGGACTGGCGTCGACGAACTCCCGGGCCGCGTCCGGAAACTCCGCGTACGCGCCGATAGCGCCGCCCTCCGCGTTCGCCTCGTCGGGCCCCAGCGCTCTGAGTTCCATCCAATTTTGGAGCGCTTCGGCCAGCGCGGACCGCGCGGCGTCCGTCGGGTCCAACGACGCCCCCGACCCGACGGCGAAGTTCGGCCACTCGCCGTCGCGGTGAACCGCCGCGGCGACGACCGGAACGTCCACGTCCTGCGTCACCAAAAGCGGCGTCGCAGTCAGGTTCTCCGCGTGCGCTCGCTTCTCCAGTTCGGCGTACGCCTCGTCCTCGACGTCGAGAGCGAGGGGGTCGAACGTCGAGTACCACGAGAGCATCGTCGCGTCGCGTTCGACGACTTCGTACAGACCCGAGAGAAGCGCCTCCACGCCCGAGTTCCCGAGGCCCAACCCGGTCGTGATGGATGGTTTGTGTCGGTCGCTCGGCGGAGGATAGTGGACGAACTCCGCCGGAAGGGAGACGGCGTCGCCGGTGTCGAGGTTCTCGCCGTCGACCCACGGAATCGGCTCTTCGGGGTCGGGCGGGCGGTACGACTCGGGGCGAACGAACCGAGACGGCGAGACGGGGGTCGCGCGCGTTCGTTCCGGCGCGACGGTGAACTCGGTCGAACGGAACACGCCCGCGCAGTAGCGTTCGAGACCCTCGCCGAGAGCCTTCATGAAGGCGGCGTCCCAGTCGGGGTCGACGCCCGCCGCGAACTCGGCGGCGCGAACGTCGCTGAACCCTCTGGTTTCCGTCGTCTGTGCGAGGTAGTACGGAACCGGGAACGACTCGCGTTCGCCCACCTGTGCGACGAGGCCGGTTCGGTCGTCGAGTGCGCGTTCGGCCCGCGTCAGCGAGTCGTCCACGCTCGCCTCGCGGTACTCTCGCCGCACCCTCCTATCGCGCGTCGACGGGTCCGGTACCGGAAGAATCGGTCTCTCCGCTACGACGCCCGTGCCCGCGACTTCCGCGACGGTACCGACCACCGACTCGTCGTTCGCGAGGAGCGCAACCCCGCGCCGACCGGCGAGTGCCCCGGCAAATCGGACGGCGCTTCTGTCTCCCGACGGCGACCCGTCGCCGTCCGTCGTCGCGGCGACGCGGCCGCAGAGGTCCGAGAACCGCGCGCCGTCGGTGCCGAACACGGAGACTGCGGCGTCTACTTCCTCGACGGGGTGCCCGCCGACGCCGCCCAGTTCGACGACGACGAGTCCGCCGCCGCGTTCGTCCACCGCGCGAGGCGCGTCGGTTCCGGCGGGCGCGACGACGACGCTCAGACGCGCGTCTCCCGCCTCGTCCGGCGAGGCGTCGGAGACGGTGGCGTCTACGTCCGCGAACGCCGCGCGGACCGCCTCGGCGGCCGGTCCACTCCCCACGAGGGCGATGTCGTTCGATGTCACGGACCGATAGAGACGCGAGTGGCGGAAAAAGCGAGGGGATCCGAGACGGAGCGAACGGACGCAGGGGGCCGCGACCGAAACGCGAGCAGGGAATCCGACGGGTCAGTCGAGGAGGGTCTGAGCGACGCCTGCGAGTTGGGTCGGGTCGGCGTTGACCAGTCTGTCGTCGCCGAGTTTGAGGCGGAGGCGGGGTCGGCCCACGTCGATCGGCACCTTCTCGGTGTCGATGAGGCCCAAGTCTTCGAGTTTGGTCTTCGTCCGAGAGAACGTCGCTTTGCTCGCGATGCCGACGTCTTCGCCCCACTTGGAGATGTCGTAGAGCAACACGTCGTTCTTCGCGGCGACGAGGAGACTGATGGTCACCTCGTCCAGTCCGTCGCCGTCGCCGCGGGCGGTCTGAAGCGACGAGAGGACGGCGTCGAAGTCGTCGCGCGCCTTCGGTCCGACGTCCGCTTCGAGCGTCGAGCGAACCTTCGATATCGGCGGGGTTCGGAGTTTGAACGTCGGGGACTCCTCCCACTCGGTTCGGTAGGCGTCGCGCGCCTGTTCGACGAACGCCTCGTCTTCGGTGACGAGTCCGGCGACGCGGTCACCCGCCGAGACGAGTGCGACCACGGAGTCTCCGGTCACGAGAAGGGCGTTTTCGGCCCCCTCGGTCGCCGTCCGCATCGACAGCGTCTCGGCGTCTACGAGGTCGGCGGCGTTGCTCGCGACGATGAAGTCGTCCATCACGTCTTTCAAGAGCGGTTCGTCAGCAACCATCCTGATCGTCGGAGTCTCTCCGCCGAGTTCCGACGCGACGGCGACGAGAGTCTCGACGACGTCCGCCGTCGGGTCGACGACGAGAACCTCGTCGCCGCCCGCCGAGAGAACTGACTGAAGAATCTCCTCGACCCCCTCCGCGAGCATATTAGAACGGATAGCCATACCCACAATATGAGTGAGAGATTATTTAATATTAACGCACTACCGGTATCGTAATCACCTTCGTAGCGCCTTGTAACAAGCTCAATGCGTAGAAATTCTGTTTTTATTCCGAGTAAGAATACCCGTTCGAGGACGAATTAATAAACTCGACGTAGCCGCGTATTCAGCTGTTTCTCGTGGCGTAATTTGAATCTGGCGTCTGGCGGGCGGAGAGACGGACTCTCCGTCGTCTCCGCGCGGCGAGCGCGCCGGGCCCAGGTTGCACCGACGTGCACAGAAGAAGGGGCAGTCGTAGCCAAAGTGGACACACTTATTGGTCACACGGCCCCCCTCTCTGACATGGATTACAGTCACGTCCGCGACGTCGACCCCGCCGTCGCAGATGCGCTGTCGGGCGAAGACGAGCGACAACGGAACACGCTCGCGATGATAGCGAGCGAGAACCACGTCAGTCGCGCGGTTCTCGAAGCCCAAGGGAGCACCCTGACCAACAAGTACGCCGAGGGGTATCCCGGCTCTCGGTACTACGCTGGCTGTGAGTACGCCGACGAGGTCGAGAACCTCGCTATCGACCGCGCGAAGGAACTGTGGGGCGCGGAGTACGTCAACGTGCAACCGCACTCGGGGACGCAGGCGAACATGGGCGTCTACCTCGCGATGTTGGAACCGGGCGATAAGATTCTCTCGTTGGAACTGAGCCACGGCGGCCACCTCAGCCACGGCCACCCCGCGAACTTCACGGGTCAACTGTACGACGTCGAACAGTACAAGGTCGACCCCGAAACGGGCTACATCGACTACGAGAGCCTCGAACAGAAGGCCGAGGAGTTCGACCCGGACATCATCGTCTCGGGGTACTCCGCGTACCCGCGGGCGGTGGAGTGGGAACGCATCCAAGACGTGGCCGACGACGCGGACGCCTACCACCTCGCAGACATCGCACACATCACCGGACTCGTCGCCGCGGGCGTCCACCCCTCGCCCGTCGGCGTCGCCGACTTCGTCACTGGTTCGACGCACAAGACCATCCGCGCGGGTCGCGGCGGCATCATCATGTCCTCGGAAGAACACGCGGACGCCCTCGACAAAGCCGTCTTCCCCGGCGGGCAGGGCGGCCCCCTCATGCACAACATCGCGGGCAAGGCCGTCGGCTTCCGCGAGGCGCTTCGACCGGAGTTCGAGGAGTACGCTGAACGGACCGTCGCCAACGCGAAGGCCCTCGCGGAGACGTTCGAGGCGGAGGGGCTGGAAGTCGTCTCCGGCGGCACCGACAACCACCTCGTCCTCGTGGACCTGCGGCCCTCGAACCCAGATACCACCGGCAAGGACGTAGAGTCGGCACTGGAGGACGCCGGCATCGTCCTCAACGCCAACACCGTCCCCGGCGAGACGCGTTCGGCGTTCAACCCCAGCGGTATCCGCGCCGGCACGCCCGCACTGACGACTCGCGGGTTCGACGAGGAGGCGACGCGCGAGGTGGGCGAACTCATCGTCCGCGTCATCGACAACTACGACGACGACGCCGTCGTCTCCGAGGTGGCAGACAGGGTGCAGGAACTCTGCGACGACCACCCCCTGTACGAGGAGTAACCCCCGTTCGGCGCTTCGCGCTATCTCTCGTTCGCACGGACTGACGCGCCGCGTCTACTTTTTGCGGCACCCGCCCGATGACGACGTATGGTGACTCGGAGACGCCTCCTCGCCCTTCTCGGTGCCGCGGGCGTTCCACTCGCCGGGTGTTCCGACAGGGAGCGCCGAACGCCCGGAACGGATAATCCGGGCGGGTTCGGAACGCCCGTAGACGACACCGTGACCGCGGTGAGCGTCACCGAGACGCCGACGGAGACGGTCACGGGAACACGGACGGCGAACGACTCGGCGCACTCGAACAAGACGGCGACCAACGGAACGGTGACCGACGGAACGGCCACCGCAACCGGGACGCCCGAACGCGAGTTCGACCTCCGGGAGGCGAACGTCGTCGCCGTCGAGTGGCGAGTCATGAACGGCGTCCACCGGTTCGACGTGACGCTCTATCACGACGACGACGGCGAGGCGGGGTACGCGGACTGGTGGCAGATAGAGACGACGGACGGGACGGTACTCGTCCGCCGCGACTTGCTCCACTCCCACGGGACGCGCGAGTTCACTCGCTCAGAGAACGTCCGAGTGCCCGACGGCGTCACCTGCCTCGTCGTCCGCGGACACGACCAAACGCACGGGTTCGGCGGGCAGGCGATGGTCGTGAATCTGGAGACGGAGGAGACGACGCCTGTCAGACAGGGCTCGGAGGCGGACTCCGACATCGCCGACGACGTCTGTTGAGCCACGGTATACACGTATGTGTTCATATAACCATTTCTCGACCCTCATGTATGCACGAATCCGCGAGTTTGAAGTGTGCGGGGGACGCCGAAGTAGGTATGACCGACATCATCGACGGAAACGCGGTGGCCGAAGACGTGCGCGCGGGTCTGACAGATGCCATCGACGCTCTCTCCGAGGCGGGCGTGACGCCCGGGTTGGCGACGGTGCTGATGAGCGACGACCCCGCGAGTCAGACGTACGTCTCGATGAAACAGCGAGACTGCGAGGAGGTCGGTATCGAGGCGCTCGACTACGAACTCGACCCCGACGCGCCCGCCGAGGAACTGTACGAACTCGTCGACGACCTGAACGCGGACGACTCGGTGCACGGCGTTCTCGTCCAGATGCCCCTCCCGGACCACGTCGACGAACGCGAAGTGCTCCGGCGCATCGACCCGGCGAAGGACGTCGACGGTTTTCACCCCGAGAACGTCGGCCGCCTCGTCGCCGGGAACCCCCGGTTCAAGCCGTGTACGCCCCACGGTATCCAGAAGCTCCTCCAGTCGGCGGACGTCGACACGGAGGGCAAAGACGTGGTCGTCGTCGGCCGGTCGAACATCGTGGGCAAACCGATGGCGAACCTCCTCGTCCAGAAGGCCGAGGGCGGCAACGCCACCGTGACGGTCTGTCACTCTCGAACCGAGGACTTGGCGGCGAAGACCAAACAGGCCGATATCGTCATCGCCGCCTGCGGCGTCCCCGA
Organism: Halopelagius inordinatus; assembly: GCF_900113245.1. NCBI lineage: Archaea > Methanobacteriati > Methanobacteriota > Halobacteria > Halobacteriales > Haloferacaceae > Halopelagius > Halopelagius inordinatus. The sequence goes on along the minus strand of NZ_FOOQ01000002.1, from coordinate 57,748 downwards.
ACTCGTCACCGGCGAGATGCTCTCTGCGGGCGTCGTCGTCGTCGACGTGGGCATCAACCGCGTCGACGCGGACACGGAGAAGGGCTACGAACTCGTCGGCGACGTGGAGTACGACTCCGCAGAAGAGAAAGCGAGCGCCATCACGCCCGTCCCCGGCGGCGTCGGCCCGATGACGCGCGCGATGTTGCTCTGGAACACGGTCAAATCCGCCGGAGAAGCCGCGGACGTGGACGTGGACCTGCCCTGACCGCGGCGGAACTCGCAAACCGGACGAACCGCGGACTACCGGTGCATCGACACGACCAACCGACCCTCCTCGCGCGTCACGCAGAGCGTTCCGCCGTCGAGGTCGAAACTGTGCGCGTCGCGTTCCGTGAGGAGAACGCGGTCGAACGGGTCGCCGCAGGCCGGGCAGGCGACGTCGTCTCTGTTCTCGTACAGCGTCGTCTCGCCGGTGTCTCGGAGCAGTTTCATCCGGTGACGGACCGCGTGTTGGTCGAATCGGTCGGCCATCGGTCGAGACGCGTCCCGGCGGGCAAAAGAGGTTAGGAAAGCCGGGTGAGCCTGTCGCGGGCGGTGGCCAACGCCGCCTCGTCGCCCTCGCGAGCGTACCGTGCGAGTTCTCGCGCGGCGCGGACGAGAGCCTCCGATTCTCGGAGCGGAACGTCGCCTTCGAGCGCTTCGACCCGCGTGAGGTGGTCGCCGAGCGTTTCGAGCGTCCGGCGCGCGTCGGCGTCGGGGTTGTCGTCGAGCCAGAGCGAACAGTCGCGCCGGAACGCAGAGAGCGTCTCCGCGTAGGCCAACCCGCGCGCGGCGGTCAGAGAGGGCGGCACCTCCGCCGGGTCGGGACGCTCCCCTCGGTCCGCGCCGCGCAGAAGCGAGATGACGTACAGGTGTTCGTCCTCGCTCACGTCCCGGAGTCGGGCGTAGGCGTCGGCCGCGTGGAGGAGTTCGTTCGCCGCGAGGTAGGTGTCGTCCACGTCGCGGAGTTCGCCGCCGCGCACGAACCCCCGTTCGCGAACGTACGCGCGGAGGTCGGACTTCAGGTCGTCCGCCGCGTCCGCCGGAAGCGCGTGGCGTCCGGTCGAAGCCTCCTCGTCGAACCCGCCGATTGCGTTTCGGTGCGGCGTGAGGTCGAGTTCCGCCGCGGCGTCCGTGTGACGCTTCCGGTCGCCGATGCCGACGCTCCGGAGACTCCCGCAGTCCGGACAGGTGACGCTCCCCGTGTCGTAGTACGCCCACTCTCGGTGACAGTCTTTGCATCGTCTGCGGCCCCGGATGCGCATACGTATCGGTGGGACGCGCCGAGTGAAAAGCCCGACGCCCCCGCCGCGGCGGACGCGCGCCACCTTCTTGACTCGAACGCGCCTACGGGCGACCATGCGCTCCGAGGAGGACGTTCGCGAGCAGTACGAGTTCCTGACAGAGCAGTTAGAATCCGAGGAGATGCGCCACCAGGGCGTTCGAGAGCTCTTCACCCACTACAAACGCGCTCTGGGCTGGGTCTTGGAGGAAGAGCACATGTGAGCCGAGACGGACAAACGGACAGTTCGACAGTCGCGAGGCTGGGATAAACTGACAAACGATGTCGCCGGTCGGTATCTTTAAGCCCAATCGGCCGGTAGTCGTTATCGACGCTTCGCTTTGGAGGGCCGAAGCGTCAGCGGGGACCAATTCAGGGCGGCAAGCACCACGCGGTTTTTCCGCGTGGCTTGCTTCCTTTCGACGATACGACACCGACGAGCGATGCGTTCTTTTCGTCTCGATTCGACCGGGTGAGCCTCGCGTCCGTCTCAGACATTCAGACGCCCCGCCGTCGCGGCGTTCACTCGATACTCAGTTCGCCGCTTCCGGACCCGTCGCCGTCCGCGCCTTCGTCCCACTCCAGTTCGAACTCGATGCTGAGTTCGTCCGCCGACGCCCCGCCCGACGTCTCGCGTTCGGCTTTGACCTCGAACGTGAGAGAGCCCGGAACCGACATATCGAGCGATTCGCTGCCGGACCGAAGCGAGATGTTCCCGTCGTCGTCGAGTCTGTCGGCCACGGACCGGAGGTAGGCGGCGATCTCGTCGCGACTGTGCTTCGACTCCGTCTCGAAGAGTACTTCTTCGGGCATACCCGCGAAGACGCACCGAGGGGGTATAAGTCATGCACCGCCCGCCGGTCCGAGGCGTCTAGTTAGTTCGGAGACAGTTCGGTCCGGGGCTCGGACCGTCCGTCGAACGGCGGTGTACGTGGTGTCACACCGGTGACGGCATCGATACTGACCGAGACAGCGGTGCTTCCCGCAGTTGCCGAACATCTAGTCCGATATGTTTATTTCAACCACACAGTAACATACTAACTGAATTTACCGATGTACGACTTGACAGGATTCCAGCGTGACTTGCTGTACGTGATTGCGGGACTCGACGAACCCCACGGACTGGCCATCAAAGAGGAGCTAGAAGAGTACTACGAAAAGGAGATACACCACGGCCGACTCTACCCCAACCTCGACACTCTCGTCGAGAAGGGACTCGTCGACAAGGGCCAACGTGACCGTCGAACGAACTACTACACCCTCACTCGCCGCGGCCGCCGCGAGATAAAGGCCCGCAAGGAGTGGGAATCGAACTACATCGACATCCAGTACGACGGAATCAGCGTCTGAACGGTTCGGAACGAACGCCCGCCTTCGACCGAGTGGTTCCCCGAAGCGACAGCGAACAGAGAGCAACGGCACCGCTGGAATCCGTGGCGTCGGTCACGACGGCGTCGGACCCTCGTCGTCGCCCGGCGCGTCCAAGCGCTCTCTGTCGTCTCCGGCGGCCCTCTGGGACTCTTTTTCCACTCCCGCGTGAGGGCTTTCACCCGCGGCGTCGTCGGCACCGACGGCGTCTGCGACGAGTTCGGCGTCCGCGCCCGAGAGCGGTTCGACCAGTCCCTCCGCCGCCGGGTCGACGGCGTACGGTTCGATGGGCGTCCCGCCGAGGAGTTCCGGGAGGACGAACTTCGCGAAGTTCACGGCGAGAACGAGCAGAATCGGCATGAGGAAGATACCGTACCAGCCGAACATGAAGGGGCCGAGCGTGTACGCTATCATCACCGCACCGACGTGGAGCGACCGGCCCGAGACGTACGGTCTGAGAACCAGGTCGGGGATGGTATCGACGACGACGAACGAGACGGCGACGAAGACGAAGACGAACCAGAGCGTCCCGGGGTCAGAGAGGTACGCCGTGAGTGCGACGTACGCCGCGACGGGGACGTAGACGAGTTTCATGCCGACGACGGGGACGAGACTCGCCGCGCCCGCCAACAGACCGACGAGTGCGGCCGCAGGAATTGCGACGCCCGCGGGTGCGACCATGTTCAAGCCGGTGTAGGCGATGACGCCGATTGTCCCCGTCAGCACCGCGTTGAGGATGTTCCCGAAGAAGATGTTGTGGAAGTCTCGGTCGACGGCCCTCGCGTACGCCTCGAAGACGCCCCTATCGTCGGCGAATCGGGTTCGCGTCCACTTCGCGAGGCGGTGGTCGTCGCGCAGGAGGTAAAACGCCAGCGCGACCATCACGAACAGGTGAACCGCGCCGACGCCGAGGAACGCGGCGGTACCGGCCGCGGAGTTCAGCGAGTCGAAGACCGAGCGGAGTTGCTCCGGCGAGAGGGCGGCGAAGTCGAGCGAAAAGAGGGTGTTCGGGTCGGCGAGCAGGTAGAACTGGTCTGTGGTGATGGGGTAGTTCGAGAGGTCGAACACCCCGCTGTCCGTCAGTTTCAGCGCCTCGCCCGCCGCGACGGCGACTGCGTAGGCGACCAAAGAGAGCGCGGGTAAGGCGAGAGCGAAGAGGGCGACGGCGGCGGCGACACTCGGCGGGTGGACGCGCCTCCTGAGTCGCCGGTAGATGGGTCGCGTGGCGTAGTAGATGAAGAGTCCGAACACGACGGTGCCGACGAACGAGTAGAGGACATAGAGGATGGCGGCGGCGAGCAGTCCCCCCAGAGACCACCACACCAGTCGTGACCGTTCCATGTCCAGTAGATTCATGTTCGTGTACGGGTACCGTCGGTGCAAAAGTCTATCGAGGAACTGACTGGTCACGCAGCTAGCCAGCGGGTTCAAGTGACGATTCGTGCAACATCGACTCGATGTCTCCGCCCCTCGCCGTTCTCTCGGCCGACGTCCTCCAGACGGGAGCGCTCGGCACGGCGCCGTTACTGGCCAACCCCGTGGTTCGACTCGTCCTCGCGGCCCTGTTGGGTCTGTTTCTCGGACTCGAACGGGAGTGGTCCGAGAAGACTGCGGGCATCCGGACGTTCTCTCTGACGAGTCTCGTCGCCGCCGTCTTCACTCTCGTCGCCGTCGAAGAGACGTTCGGAGCGGTGCTTCTCGGCGTCGGCGGCGTCCTCGTCGTCGTGCAGGGTATCCTCTTGGCTATCCAAGGACTCCGAAAGGAGGGCCAAGACGCGCTCTCTTTGACGACGTCGGTCTCTCTGATGGCGGCGTACGGCGTCGGCGTCCTCGTCGCCGCGGGCGACGTTCTCGCGGGCGTCACCGTCGCCGTCGTCTCCTCTCTGTTGCTCGTGTTGAAGCGCGAACTCCACAGTCTCGCGGGGCGACTCGACCGGCAGGAACTCCGCTCGACGGCGGAGTTCGCCATCCTCGCGTTCGTCGCGTACCCGTTGCTTCCCGCCGGGTCGGTGACGGCTCTCGGCGTGAATTTCGAACCCCGCGTCGCGTGGTTGATGGTCGTCACCGTCGCCGGAATCGGCATCGTCAACTACGCCGTCGTCCAGCAGTACGGGGGTCGCGGCGTCGCGGTCACGGGCTTTTTCGGCGGTCTGGCCTCCTCGTCGGCCGTCGTCGGGACGATGCTCGACCACGTCAAACAGCAACCCGACGCTCGGATGTACGGCGTCGCCGCCGTCCTCCTCGCCGACGCGGCGATGGCGCTTCGGAACCTCGGCATCGCACTCGCCTTCACCTTCCCGCGACAGACGCTCGTCGGCGTCTTCGTTCCTCTCGGCGCACTCGTCGTCGGGAGCGTCGCCGCCGCGTGGTACGTCACCGACTGGCGGGCGCACGTCGATATCCCGCTCGAAAGCCCCTTCTCGCTCAAGAACGCGCTGGCGTTCGGCGCGATGTTCCTGTTCATCCTCGTCGTGGGCGCGGCCGCACAGAGCGAGTTCGGCACGTACGGCCTGTACGTCAGCGCCCTCCTCTCGGGATTCGTCTCCTCTGCGGGCGCGACGACGACGGCGGTGCTTCTGTACCGGGGCGGGACCATCGGCTCCGCGCCCGCGGTCATCGCTATCCTGTTGGCGACGGCCGCGAGCGTCGGCGTGAAGGTGATTCTCGCCGCGACCGGACCAAAAGCGTTCGCCCGTAGCGTGACCGGGTGGTCGGCCGGACTCCTCGTCGGGGCGGGACTCCTCACCGGACTGGTCGCGTGGGCGGGCGTCCTGTGAGTCGGACGCGACACTCCGGAGAGCGAACTATTTAACCGGCAAGTATTCGTACGCGGGTCATGGACCGAGACACGGCCGTCCCGCAGGTCGATTCTCTCCCCGGTGAACGCGCGCGCGAGTGGGTCGAGTACCACCGCGAGAACGCGGCTCCGAGCACCTACGTCTACGACTTCGTCTGGGATATCACCGAAGACGCCGAAGGTCCGTTCTGCACCGACGCCGACGGCAACGTCCTCCTCGATTTCACCAGTCACGTCGCCGCCGCGCCCCTCGGCTACAACAACCCGAAGATCATGGACCGAATGCGAGAGTTCGACCTGGTGGACCCCCTGAAGATAGCCGGACAGGACTTCTACGCCTCCGGCGGCGACGACCCCGGAGAGGAGGAACTCCCCGGCCCGGCGGGACTGATGCAGCGACTCGTCGACATCACGGACCACTACGACATGGACACCGTCTTCCTGTCGAACTCCGGCGCGGAGGCGGTGGAGAACGCCATCAAGATAGCCTACGACGAGTCGGACGGCGCGAAGTACGGCGTCACGTTCGAGGGGGCGTTCCACGGCCGGACGCTCGGCGCGCTCTCTTTGAACCGCTCGAAGTCGGTGTACCGACGGAAGTTCCCCGAGGTGTCGGGTATCGTCGACCTGCCGTTCTGCGACGACCGGACGTGTTCGGCCGACTCCTGTTCGTGCGGCTTCTTCCCCGACGACGAGTCGGCCGCCTCCCGCCTCCGGCGGAAACTTGACCCCGACCGGGGCCACGTCGACCCGGAGGACGTGGCGTACGTCATCGTAGAGCCGATTCAGGGCGAAGGCGGCTACAGAATCCCCTCCGACGCGTTCATGGACGAACTCGCCGCCCTCGTCGACGAGCACGACATCACGCTCGTCGCAGACGAGATTCAGTCCGGCGTCGGCCGGACGGGCAAGATGTGGGGGGCCGACCACTTCGCCATCGAACCGGACGTCATCACCTCCGCGAAAGCGCTCCGCGTCGGCGCGACCATCTCCCGAACAGACGTGTTCCCCGAACGGAAGTCCCGCCTCTCCTCTACGTGGGGCGCGGGCGACATCATCGCCTCGCTTCAGGGTGCGCTCACCCTCGACGCCATCCACGAGTACGACCTGATGGACAACGCCGTCGCGCGGGGCCGCCAGTTCACGGAGACGCTGTCGGACGCCGCTCTCGACGCCGTCGTCGACGTGCGCGGGAAAGGTCTCATGCTCGGCGTCGAGTTCGACACCAAAGAGCGCCGAAACGCCGTCCAAGAGGCCTGTCTGCAGTCGGGGCTTCTCACCCTCGCCTGCGGGTACAAGGTGCTCCGCGTCCTCCCGCCTCTCGACGTGACCGAACGCGAGATAGAACTCGGCGCGACGCTCCTCGCGGAGGCTATCGAAGACTGCTCGTAAAGTCCGCCGCCTCGCGTCCGGCCGGTTCGAACGGCGGCCACAGAGCTCGTCTGACGTTCTTTTCTTCGACCTCACCCGCACACTTATGGATGACAGAGACGTGTGACAAATGTACCTATGACTACATGTGGCGGTGACAGTCCCGAAAGCGAAGGACCCCCGTTGGCTCTCGATACCGTGTTAGAGATATTAAGCCATCACCACCGTCGCGACCTGTTTCGTCTGTTTCGGGAGGAATCGACGAAGGTGGTCGATTTCGAACGGTGCGTGAGTCACCTCGTCGAACGAGAACGGGAGCGGACGGGGCAGATACCCGGTCCCGACCACCTGAGAATCACCCTCCACCACGTCCACCTGCCGAAGCTAAGTCACGCGGGACTGGTCACCTACGACGAGTCGGCGGAGACGCTCCGATATCACCGAGACGAGGGGATAGAAGAGTGGCTCGGCCTCATAGAGTCGGAAGGCGACGGGGAGTAAAGTGCCCCGACCGGTGAGCGGTCGTCAGGTCCAGCGGTCGAGACCGGTCTGGACCGCCGCCTCCTCGATTCGCTCGAAGCCGCGTTCGACTTCGTCGGCCGCGACGTCCCACTCATCGACGACGTACGCGCGGGCGGCGTCCAAGTCGGGGTCGATGTCGGTGTCGAACTCGTAGTCGTCCGTGACCGGCGGGTCGACGAACAGGTCCCGGACCCGGTCTGCGTTGTCGATGTAGACGTCGCGGGATTCGAGGACGCCCCACAGGTCGCCGTGCTCTTTGACCTCCTTCAGCGCCGTCTTCGGGCCGACGCCCGCGACGCCCTCGTTGAAGTCGGTTCCGCAGAGCATCCCGATATCTATCAACTGCTCTCGGGTCACGTCGAGGTTCGAGAGCGTCGCTTCGAGGTCCATCAGTTCGGGGTCGCCCTTCGAGGTGATCTGTCGGAGCGTGTACGGCGCGCCGAACAGCAACGTGTCGTAGTCCTCGCTGCCGACGTAGTCCGCGTCGCCTCGCCTCGCCATGTACGACGCCTGCGCTTCGCCCTCGGCGGGGGCTTCGACCATCGGTACGTCGAGGCGTTCGAGGAGGCCGCGCGTCGTCTCGTGAATCGTCGAGGTGAGTCGCTGGGTGCGCGCTTCGAGGCGCGCGGCGGCCACGGAGTCGCCGCGCTCTCTGGCCGCCGCTTGGAGCTCCTCAGCCTGCTTTCGTTTTTCCCGGCGCGACTCCACCTCGTCGTCTTTCAACTCCGTGACGCCGCCGTCGAAGACGAACACCGGGACGATGTCGTGGTCCAGAAACTTCGGGAGACCCTGCACGACGCCGATGAGGTTCGCCACTTCGACGCCGTCTTCGGTCGTGTACGCCTCCTCGCGGGTGAACTTCACCGTCGTCGTGAGATAGCGGTACAGCCAGTTGTGCGCGTCGACGGCGACGACGCTCCCCGACACGTCGTCGAACGACACGTCCGAGAGCGATGCCAGACTCCGGAGGTCTGCGTTTCCCATTGCCCCCCGTTGGGCCCCGATTCGCTTTAATATCCCGCGTTCGCGTCGCCGTCGCGGCCGTCTCCGAACGCCGCGCGTTCGACGGGGGCGGGGGGCGCAGAGCCACGTCGGTCGTCGAGAAACGACGACTCCGCGGCGCTCAGGTCGCGTTCGCGGAACTCGTCGAGTCCGCGCTGATAGCGGTCCGTCTCTCTGTCTGCGGGGGCGTCGGCGGGTCGTTCGAGGACGAGTTCCGCGATGCCCGTCGTCGCTCCGGTCCACGCGAAGCCCGCCTCGTACAACGCCTCGTACGCGAAGGGGTTGTTCACCGCGATGCGGAGGCGGTCGTAACCGCGTTCGGCCGCGCGGGCGACGACGAACGCGCAGAGTTCCGGGCCGAGGTTCTCTCCTTTCCGGTCGTCGCGGACGGTGACGTACCGAAGCCAAAGCGTTCCCTCGTCGGTTCGGTCCTCGTTGAACGCGACGGCGGCGAGAACGTCCGACTCGTACTCCTCGCTCGGGACGGACGCGTCGGCGGTGCGGTCGGAGGCGACGGCCTTCCCGGTGTTCGACATCACGAACTTCCCGGCGTAGGCGAACCGCCGGTAGTCGAGGCGGAGCGTCGGCCCGTCTGCGGGCCACCCGAGGAGGACGAACTCCATACCGGCTACACGTCGGCGCGCGGAAAGAGACCGTTGGTTCTTGCCACCCGAGACCGTACCGGAGCGTATGTCCTCTCTGTACGGGTCCGGAGACGTGCGCTTTTTCGACCGAATCGCCCGCCTGTACGACGTGGCGATGCCGTCCGCGCGCGTCGGTCCGCTTCTGTCCGGACTGGAGTACGCCCGGCGACCGGTCGAACGCGTCCTCGACGTGGCCGGCGGAACGGGCCGAGCGACTCGCGCGCTCTCGCGGGAGGGTCCGGAACCGGTCGTCGTGGACTTCTCGGCGGGGATGCTCGCTCGGGCGCGCGCCGACGGGCGAGAGGGGGTGAGAGCCGACGCCGGAACGCTCCCGGTGCGCGACGGTGCCGTCGACGCCGTCGTCGTGGTGGACGCTCTGCACCACCTTCCCGACCCGAAGCGCGCAATCGCCGAGGCGGCCCGCGTTCTCGCGCCCGGCGGCGTCCTCGTCGTCCAAGAGTTCCACCCCACGACGACGTTGGGCCGGGGGCTCGTCCTCGCAGAGAGCGCTGTCGGGTTCGATTCCACGTTCTGGACGCCGGCCGAGTTGTGCGAGATGTTCGGGCAAGCGGGATTACGAACCCGCATCGTCCGCGACGGGTTCGAGTACGTGGTCGCCGGGCGGCGCCCGGAGGACGTTCCCGTCGCTTCGGACGAGCGAAAACGAGAGAGACATTAGGGACCGGGTGAATGCTTCGGATATGGCAACTTCGGTCGCGTCGTTCATCGACCGCCGTATCGACTCCGGGGCGCTCCCGCTCGCGGTGGGGGACCTGGTGGCTCTGTCGGCGATTCTCACCGTCGGCGTCGTCATGCACAACGGGGTGGACTACCTCGCCACGTTCACCGTGGCGTGGCTCTTGACGCTCGTTCCGTTCCTCATCGGGTGGGCCATCGCCGGACCGCTCATCGGCGCGTACTCCGCGGGGGCCGCAGAGTCGGCGAAAGCCGCGATTCCGCTCGCGGTCCGCGGGTGGATTCCCGCCGCGATAATCGGCCTCGGACTCCGGTGGACGCCGCTTTTCGAGGGCGGCGTCGCCCTCGTCTTCGCGGCAATCACCCTCGTCACCGGGGCCCTCGCACTCGGCGTCTGGCGGTGGCTGTACTTCAAAATCGTCGGCTGACCCCGACCCGACTCTTCCTCGCTTTCTCGACGCGATACGTTCTCGACGCTGCGCTCAATCGGCGGTCGCGCCCGCGTCTTCGTTCGCTCCGCGCTGTCGGACGAGATAGAGACCCAATCCGGCCCCGGTAGCGGCGAACCCCGCGAGCGTGAGAAACAGCACTTGAGGCGTGCTGTACGTCAAAATCGTCCCCGCGACGGCACCACCGAGAGCGCCGACGCCGAAGACGCCGAGATACGTGAAGCCGTACGAGAGGCCGCGCGTCCCGGCGGGCGTGTACTCCGCGACGGTGGCTTGGTAGAACGGCTGGATGACGAAGAGGAAACAGCCCAACACCGCACCCAGAGCCAACAGCGGAATCAGACCGGCGTTCGCGACGGGCAGAAAGACGACGGCCAACGCGGCGAGGACGCCGAACGAGCCGACGATACCCCACTCGACGGGGATTCGGTCGGTGAGTTTGCCGCCGACGTACTGGCCGACGACGCCGACCATGAGAAGGCCCGAGTAGAAGTACCGCTCGGGGTTGAGCGTCCGGCCGGAGCCGGATTCGACGCCGAGAGCCTCCGCGACGCCCACGGGGAGGAACGTCGAGAGCGGAATCGGCCGGAACGTCGGGATGCCTTCGAGGAGGTTCGGCAGGAACGTGAGGATGCCGCGGTAGTACAGCCCCGAACACATCACGACGAGAAAGACGACGGCGAACCCGCCGACGAACATGCGCTTTGACTCGCCGAGGAACTCCGCCAGAGAATCGACGCCGCTTCCGGCTTTCGAGTCGCCTCCGTCACCGCCGTCGGCGGCGACTGCGGCCGTCTCGTCGAACTGCGCGCGGGTGGCGTACGCCCCGGCGACGAGAGCCGGAATCGCGAGCAGACCCGCGACGAGTTGCCACTCGAAGAACAGAAGCAAGATGGCGGTCAAGAGCGGTCCGAGCCCGATGCCGACGTTGCCCGCGATACCGTGGTAGGCAAAGCCCGTCCCGCGCTCTTCGACGCCCTTCGAGATGAGAGCGAGCCCGGCCGGGTGGTAGACGCTCGCTGCGGCCCCCCAGAGGAGCAACGCGAGCGTGATGACGACGACGCCGGGAGCGAGTCCGAGAAGCAGGAACGACGCCGACATGCCGAAGAGGCAGATGCCGATGAGTCGCCGCGAGCCGATTCTGTCTACGAGGACGCCACCGGGAAGCGCGCCGACGCCGAACAGACCGTACCCCGCGGTCACGACCAGACCGAGCGTCGCGGCGGTCACCTCGAACTGCGTCAAGCCGAGATTCACCACGTCGTACTCCACGAGCCAGATGGAGACGAAGATGGGGATAGACAGTTCGTACGTGTGCACCATCCCGTGTGCGAGCATCACGAGAGCCACGATGGCGCGGTCGTTCCGGTTCACGTGCGTTGTACGCACGAGCGTCCAATTCAACCCACCGGTGTGGGCAGTCGGCGAGGGTGAACGCGCGGCCTCAGCGCGCGGAACTCGGCCGGACGAAGCCGGGGGTCAAGCGACGCCAGCTATCGGACGGCGTAAACGTTCTTCGAATTCGATGGTATCGCGTTTTCGAGCAGAAGAGACCGGTTACCGACCCATCGCCAACTCATAAGTTATGGGTATCCAACTCAGTACCAACTGAGGAGATATCTGTGTCTCATGGGAAAGAATTATATGACGTGTGTCCGTATATCATAATGTCTTATGACAGGGTATTACGACTACGTACTTGGACTCATCCCGCTCGCACTCTTCGGACTCACCGGAACGCTTCACGTCGCCGGACTCGGCGTGACGCAGGCCGTTCCCATCGCTGCAGGCGTCGCCGCCGGTATCGTGGGCCACGCGCTGTTCGTCAACGGCCCCGTCTCCGAAGTCGCCGCGCGGACCGTCGAATCAGCGGCCGCCGCCGACCCGCGCTCGAACCGGAACCCGAGCGCTCCCGTCGACGCCGACTGAACACCCGAACCCTGTCCGACGCGCACTGCGCGTCTTTTCGTCTCCGACTCGAACCGCCGCCTAACTACCGCTCTCGTTCTCGCGGACGTTCTCCCGCACGGTTTTCACGCTGGGCGACGATTGCCCGCACATGACGGAAACGCTGTTTCTGACGAGCGACGAGGTGTCCGGCTTGGCGACGCCGGCCGAGTTCGTCGACGCCGTCCGCGACGCGTACCGCCAGCGAGGCGAGGGTGCGGACGCGGAACCGCGCACGAAACTGACGAACGCCGACCCGCCGGGCTTTCTGACGACGTACGCCGCCGTCCTCCCCGAGACGGGTGCGATGGGCGGATACACCTACTCTGCGGGGTTCGGCGCGAGAGATGCGTGGTTCATGACGCCGCTTTTCGACGCCGAGTCGGGCGAACCGCTCGCGCTCCTCGACGGGGCAAGCATGAACCCGTTTAAAACCGGCGCGGCGGGCGCAGTCGGCGTGGACGCACTCGCCCGCGAGGACGCCTCCTCGATTGCCCTCGTCGGAAGCGGGTCGCAGGCCCGCGGGCAACTCCGCGCCGCCGCCGCGGTCAGAGACGTGGACACGGTCTGGGTCTACTCGCCGACGAAAGAACACAGAGAGAAGTTCGCGGGCGAGATGGACCGAACGCTCGACGCTAGCGTGGCCGCCGTCGCCTCCTCCGCGGCGGCAGTCGAGGGAGCGGACGTCGTCATCACCGCGACGAACGCCTCCGAACCGGTGTTCGACGGCGACCACCTCGAACCCGGCGCGCACGTCACGGCGATGGGCCAGTACAACGCGAAAAAGCGCGAACTGGACGCGACGACCATCCAGAAGTCCAAATACGTGCCGGACCTGAGAGACCGAGTCATGCGGGACGCGGGGTCGTTCATCCACGCCGTAGCGGAGGGCGTCGTCGACGAAGACCACGTCCACGCGGAACTGGGCGACGTCGTCGCGGGCACCGAACCGGGCCGGACCGACGACGACGAGATAACCGTCTTCGACAGCGGCGGGACCGGAATCGAAACCGTCGCCGCGGCGCACCTGCTCTACGAGAAAGCCCGAGAGGAGGGTCTCGGCACGACCATCGACTTCTCGCCCGCGAGCGAATCGCTCACCGGAGAGTAGCCGAGGCGGACGCTGGCAGTACGCTCGGATTATCGCCTGAACGAACCACCCCCGCGCGGACTCTCGGGAAGAGTCGTAGGGTCCGTTCTCTATCGATGCGTCCGCGGACGCACCGACTACGTCGCGCTGAAACTGTCACCGAATCCGGCGAAGACGGCGAGAACGTACGTCGGAACGACCAGCCACAGGAGGTACCAGACGGCGGCCGCGACGACGAGCAGAACCGTCGTCGGGACGCGGTCCTCGGCGTACCAGTCGAACCCCCTGTTCGGCAGGACGTACAGAAGCAGCGTCGGCCACAAGAGCAGCGAAACCGCCGTCGCGGCGGCGATGCCGTCCACGCCCGAGACGTAGAGCGGCGACGCCTTCCCCGTCGGTCGGACGTCGAGACTCAGAGAGACGACGCAGCCGCAGAGAAACCCCCACACCGCTCCCGGCACCGGCAGCCAGAGGGCGTAGTTGACGCGCCACTCGGAGGGCGGAATCGAGTCGAACAGCCGTCGCACGCGCCCGGCGAGGAGAAACGGCGCCCACGGGACGGCGACGAGCCAGCCGTACAGTCCGTAAACGACGGCGAGAAAGACGCCCGTGTGGAGTATCGAGAGCGGTTCGACGGCCATCGTCGTACTCACGCCCGACCGTCGGTATGGGCTTTGTGTTCCGAGCGGTGCCGCCCGCAGACCGAGAGACGCGAGGCGGCGACCCCGAGACGATTACTGGAGTCGGTACCGAAGTAACGCCGCGATACCGCCGAGATTGCTGAGTTGGCGTCCGGGGTCGAACTCACCGGAGAAGACGGTGACCTCGCCGCCCTGTCGTTCGACGTTCTGGATGACCTCGTTTACGTCCACGTCCCAGTCGCCCTCGCCCTGTCGTTCCTCGCGGAGGCGTTCGTCCACGACCAAAAGCGTCTCGACGGCCCCGAACTCGGCGGCCTCCGTGACTTGGTCGATACCGTAGGCCACCTTCTCTCCCGTCGAGATGCCCTCGGTCAGGTCGTCTATGAGGTCGGCCTCCCGAGAGATGCGCGTCTGCGTCTGCACCTCGTCCACCGCGCCGCGTTTCAGCACCTCGTGAACGCCCCTGTCCCCGACGCCGGCGGTGTCCACGACGGTCATCTTCTCGGCCACGTCGGCGTGGTTCTCCTTTATGTAGTCGCGGGCGTCCTGTTTCGTGAACCCGGGTCCAGCGAGGATGACGGCGTCTACGTCCATCCGGCCGAGGGCCTGCCCGAGTTCGGCGAACAGTTCCGACCGGGGGCGAGCGTACTCGCCTTTCCCCGTCGGCGCGGTGTAGGAGAAGCGCTCCTCGGTGCCGTACTGCGCGACGGTGTGGATGTGCGCCTCGCCCTCTTCGACCGTCGCGATGGCAACGTCCGGGTTCTCGGCCGCCTCTTTGGCCTCCTCGATGCGGTCGAGTTGATCCGGCTTGAAGTGTTTCTCGACGGTTATCTCGTCGTGTTCCTCCACGTTCAGCGTGTGGTGGTGGCCGAGTTGGTCCTCGCGGGAACAGGAGACTATCTCGCCGCCGACGCGCAGGCGGTTCGCGAACCGCGCGAACTCCACGTCGTCGACTTCGATGGTGAGAAAGAGGTGTTCGCGCTCTCCGCCCGTGTCGCGGAGGTTCTCCTCGTTCCGTTGGATTCGTCGGGTGGTGTCGCCGGAGACCGAATCGCCCGATTCGAGGACGTGCGAGAGATGCCAGAGGTCGTCCACGTTCTCGGGGACGAGCGTGATGCGTTCGCGGCCCTCCTCGCCGCGTCCGCGACTCGAAATTCGCATACTGTGGCGTCCGACGCCCGCGGGTAAGTGTCCTGCTATCCGCGAGAGGGGGGTCGTGCTCCGTCCCGATTCGAGCGAGACGGACGCTTGACGGTTAGATTATCCGTCGGGTGAAGAACACGAGGATGCCGACCACGAGCAACCCGATGCCCCAGTAGAGGGAGGGGTACGGGAGGTACGCTAAGAGGAGCGTGACGATACCCGACGTGATGAGGGACCAACCGATAGTCGTTCGATAGGACACGCAGTTGTCATCAACGGTCTGACGGAAGAGTGTACTGACCGTTTCAGACGTTCGTCTCGGCGGCGGCGCGGCGCTTCTCGCTCAGACCCTCGGTGAACCCGCGACCGAACAGGTAGTAACTGACCACCTGCACGTAGAAGAGGACGAAGATGCCGACGAGAACGACCGAGAGAGCGCTCCCGACGAGGCCGCCGACGACGCCGACGACGATGGCGAGCACCCACCCGACGAAGTACTCGCTCGTGGTCGCTCCGGACCAGATGGTAGAGAAGTCGAACGCCGCGCCGAGAGAGTCCTCGACGGCGAAGTTCGTCATGGCCGCAGGGAGGACGTACGCGACGAGGAGAGCGAAGACGAGGAGGAGCAAGCCGCCGACGACGGCGACGATACCGACGGCGGCGCTCGGTTGCGGGGAACCGCCGTTAGAACTGACGCTCACGGGGACGAACAGCGCGAAACTGAAGACCGCCATCGGAATCGCGATGAGGAGACCGTACGCGAGGTTGACGACGAACAGTTTGATGCCGTCCACGATGAGGTCCCCCCAGTCGGTGAAGGAAGGGGCGGCCGGTTCGCCTTTGGCCGCGCCCCGGAGGACGCGCACGAGGTAGCCTTGGATGACGAAGGCCGGAATCACGAGAACTCCGAGGACGCTCAGCAAGCCGCCGATGAGTATCGTGGCTATCCTGTCGTCGCTGTTCAGGGGATACGAGAGGGAGTCACCTAGCATGAGTTGAAAGACTGACGTAGCTGGGTTAACTCTTGCCCACAAATACGCCGAATCGGGTCGCCGTCTGCCGTTCAGACGACGGGTCGTTCGTCGATGGTCTCGCCGCCCTCGTGCATCTCGATTTCGCGCAGGTCGCCCCACGCGTGTCCGACGAGGTAGTACGCGGCGACGGCGGCGTAGAAGCCGACGAACCCGCCGACGACGACGCCGAGGAAGGGCACGACGTTCAGCAGGCCCGAGACGATGCTCCCCGCGACGATGATTGCGAGTCCGCTCACCCACGCGGTGAAGTACTTCCCGGAGGTCAACACGGGCCGGAGTTCGCCGACGCGAAAGCCCGCGCCGAGTTCGCCCGTCTCCGCGAAGTTCGCGATGGCCGCGGGGACGACGTACATCGCGAAGAGTCCGAGAGCGAACATCGCGAGGACGCCGACGAACAGGGCGATGCCGCCGAGGGCCACGAGGCCGCCGGAGTTACCGTTTCCGCCCACGACGATGGTCATGATGCTCCCGCCGACGAGGAGGCCCGCGAGGGCAGTCGGGACGAAACCGTAGACGAACGTGATGACCGCCGCCTTCAGGCCGTCCATCCCGAGTTCGCCCCAGTCGTCGAACGCCGGAACGGCGTCGTCGCCGTGCATCGTCGCGCGGATGACGCGGACGATGTATCCGAGGACGAAGACGGCGGGGACGACGAGGAACCCGAGGAGTGTGAGGATACCGCCGACGAGGAGGGTTCGGACCCAGTTTTCGCTCGTGCGCAGGTAGTTGAGTGAGTCGTTTATCATGGTGTGTCACCGAGCGCTCGCGTCGTCCGACGATGCGTCTCGGGAGGCGTCTCGGCCGGTCCGAACTCCGCCGCCAGTTCGACGCCGCGTACGGAGTTTCGTACGCGCTCTACCGCTCAGTTACGTCGTTCGAGGAGATAAATATAGAGTATCGGACGCGAAAGCAGACGGGGTCGCGCGGCGCGTCACGCTCTGTGCGCCGCGTTCAGTCGTCCATAATCTGACTCCCGCCCGACGGGAGGAACTCCTGTATCTTGTCCGCGCTCGCTATCTTGCGGACGAAGGAGGTATCTGCGAACCGTTCTCGGAACTTCCGGTAGCACATCATCGCGGCGTCGTTCTGCGCGTACTGTCCGGGTTGGAGGCGAATCGTCGTCTCCGCTTTCCCCTCGATGGCCGACGGCGGGCCGCCGACGACGCGCGTCTCGCCCACGCACTGGATGCCGACTGCGACTTCGGCGGCCACGTCGCGGAAGTACGTCCTGTCGCCGCGAACCACGAACGACCCCTTCTCTATGTACTCGCCGGACTCGGGCGTCTTCGACACCTGATCGGGCGACACCATGTACGCGTCGTCGGCGAATCGACCCTCCTTCCAGATGGAGGAGTACGAGACGGCGAACTGCGCGGCCTCCCGTTTCGTCGAGTCGGGGAACTCCACCGGCTTCGACGGTTCGGACGGGCCCGTCGCCTTCACGACGGTGACCGGGCCGCCGTGGGCCTGCGTGTGGAAGAACAGGTCGTGTTTGTTCGTGTACTTCTTGACTATCTCCTCGTTTTGGTCGGCGTTGCGCCCGCCGATGACGAGATAGCCGTCGGAGGTGTGGAACCACCGGAACCGCTCGTACCAGTACTCCTCGGTCCGAAGCGGTATCGACTCGCGGTTCAGCCAGTCGATGTCTTTCGGTTCTACCTCCTCGTCTTCGTCGTCGTCTTGGTCCTCTCTTTCCCACTCGTCGCGTCGCTTCTGTACGTCGGCTAAGTCCTCGCGGGTGTCCTCTATGGCCGCGAGTGCGCCCTCTTTCTTCTCTTCGATGCGCTTTGCCTCCGTGTACAGGCGGTCCGCGTTCTTCTCGACGCCGGTCGAGACGTCGAGTTCGACCGTCACGTCCTCTATCTCGACCGTGACCGTCCCCTCGGCGCTGTCGATGTCTCTGACCGCTTCCGCGGCGGTGATTCCTCGCTCTGCCCCCGATTGAAGCGTCTCCTCGATGTCGTCCCACGGGACGCCCTCCTCGCGCGCGCCGCGAACGGTCGAAAGCACCTCGTCTACGAGTTCGTAGTTCGCGTACAGCAGTTCCGCGCGGCGACGCTCTTCTTGGGCCTGCTCTTCGAAGCCCTCGATAGCGCCCTCCTGTTGGTCGATGATGCGCTGTTTCTTCGCGATTTCGGCCTCGAAGTCCGGGCGGTTGTCGTTCTCCTCGGGTTCGTCGTCCGAGAGGTCCAGACGGTGGAAGTAGGCGTCTAAGGCGTCGTTGAACGTGTCGAACGCCTCGCTGTTCAGGTCGTCACGCTCGTGTTCTTCGAGGGGGAACGGCGTCACGTCGACGACGGAGTCGTCTTCGACGTAGACGCGCGGGTCGAAGTCGCCGGATTTGACCGTCTCTCGGAGTTCCTCCATCGCGCCGTGGATGGCGCGGTACTCGTCGTCGCCCGCGTCTTCTATCGGGATGGTCTTCTCGACGCCCGCGCGGGTGCAGAGTTCCTCCGCGTAGAGGCCGCCGAGGTTCAACTGCGTCGCCAGCGTCCGCACCACGTCCGTGTCCGACTCGTCCATCTGACGCTTCAACGCGTCGTACCCCACGGTGAGCGGATTGAGTCGCGACGAGGGGTACTCGTACTGCGCGCCCGGCGCGACGGTTCTCGACTTCAGGCGGACGGTTTCGAGGCTCCGAACGACTTCGCCCGTCTCGTCTAAGACGGCGATGTTGCCCTGTCCGAACAGTTCGGCGACTATCTTCGTGTTCTCGTCGCCGCGTTCGAACTCGAACGTGAGGATGCGGTCGAACTCGAACTGCTCGACGCCCGCAAAATCCGCCCCGGAGAGGCGGTTCCGCAGCATCATCGCGAAGTTCGGCGGCCGCCCCGGCGCGTCGGGGACGTGTTCGGGTTTCGCGGCGTGCGCGCGCTTTATCTCGCCGACTTCGATTAAGAGTTCGACGCGACCCCTCTCGAAGTCGCGCATGCGGAGACGAAGCAGGTCGTCGCCGTACAGGTAGGCCTTATCGACCTTCGCTCCCTCGTACCGGTTCAACTCGGTGACGAGGGCCGCGAGGTCGATGCTCGTCAACTCCCGCTTCGGGTCCATGGACTCGTTTTTCGTCGGCGGGGGAAAAGGGGTGTCGCTTCGGGCGGTTCGGTCGCCCCGAGGGGAAAGCACTTACCGATGACTCGAACTCTGTTCGGTCGAATGAGACGTGTCCCCGCCGCCCTCCTCGCTCTCCTCGTCGTCGGTACCGTTCTCGCGACGCCCGCACCGGTCGCCGCCAGTTCCCCGCCCGAACCGGTCTGCGGCGTCTGCGGGAGTTCCCTGAAGTCGGCGGCCCACGAGGCGGGCGTCGACCTCACCGTCGAATCGAGCACCGCGACCGTCCGAATCGACGACGACGGCACCGGGCGATGGACCGCGCGGACGACGGTGGACCCGGACGCGGCGGACGCGTTCCGCGAGGACCCCGCCCGCCTCGACCGAACCGTGCGAGACGCGTTCGAGAACGGGCGTTCTCTCGTCGACGACGACGCCGAGAACGTCACCGCGGAACTCGACGGCGACACCGTCGTCGTCACGTTCGCCGTCCCCGAGATGGCCCACGAGGGGACGGGCGGCGTCCTCCTCGTGGACTACTTCAACTCCGAGGGGACCACTCGCTGGGTGTACGTGCCCGTCGACCGCTTCGAGGTCAGAGGACCCGAGGGAACCGTCCTCGTGAACGACCCGCCAGACGCCCTCGAAGCGGACGGTGCGGCGTACTGGCCGCGCGGCGACGACGGACGGGAGTCGATAGACTCAGAAACGTACCTCGCGTTCGGACCCGACCGGAGTCTCGGAACTCGCGTCGCGGCGGAAGGAAAAATCGCCGCCGACGCCGCGCCGTACCTCCTCTCGGACCTCCTTGGCGCGGCCCTCGTGCCGACCGTCCTGATGGGTCTCGGCGTCGTCGTCGTCGGACGACTCGCCCGCCGGTTCGACGGCGACGCGTCGTCGCCGCGGACGCTCGGTTACCTCGTCGTCGGCCTCGCGGGCGCGTGGGTGCTCCTCCTCGCCGCCTCTCGCGTGAGGTTCTACGGCGCGGGTGCCGTCGCGTGGACGGTGGGCGCGCAGTTCGCCGCCGTCGGTGTCGTCGCCGCCAACTCCCCGGAGTCGGTGACGTTCCGCAGACTCCTCGCCGCCGCCGTCGCACCGCCAGTCGTCGTCGCGGGCGTCGTCTCCGCCCTCGCGGACTCGCCTCTCACGTGGAACGCTCCCGGCGTCGTCTCTCCGGCGGTGACGGTGTCCCTGTTTCTCCCCCTCGGGTACGCGACGCGTCGGGGGACCGAACGCCGACCGCTCGTCGCCGCTATCGTCGCCGCGCCCGTCGCCTTCGCCGTCCCGATGCTTCCCATCGGTGGGTTCGGCCCGCCGTTCGCGGCGATGCTCATCACCGGGTGGACGCTCGTCACCCTCGTCGTCGGACTTCTCGTCTACCGTCTCGGGTGGGCGCTGGCGGCCGACGCGGGACGAGCGGTCGATTGACCCGGCGAATCCACAACCGTCAGGTACTCCGACGCGGAACCTCCGACCATGACCGACACAGACGTCCGCGTCGTCACCACCGACGCGGAACGCGAGGACGCCTTCGCCGTCAGACGGGCCGTCTTCGTCGACGAACAGGGCGTAGACGAGGAACTGGAGTGGGACGAACACGACGAACCCGACGCCGACGCCACCCACTTCGTCGCCTACGACGACGGCGAGGTTGTCGGCGCGGCGCGACTCCGAGAGGCGGCCCCCGGCGTCGGCAAAGTCGAACGCGTCGTCGTCGCCGAGGCCAGACGCGGCGAAGACTGGGGAAAGCGCGTGATGGAGAGCGTAGAACAGACGGCACGAGAGGAGGGATTCGATCGGATAACGCTCCACGCGCAGACGCGCGTCGAGGGGTTCTACGAATCGCTCGGCTACGAATCGGTCGGCGAGGAGTTCGTCGAAGCGGACATCCCGCACGTCGAGATGCGCAAGTCGCTCTGAGACGGCGTCCCGGGGGGCGAAGCGTCGGCGGCGACGCTCGGTCTCAGTCGTCCGTGGTGTTCGACACTCGCTCGCTCCGTCGGTCCTCGCGGGCCCCGAAGGACGTCTCGGAGTGCCGAACCCGAAAGCCGTTCGTCTCCGCGCGACCCTGCAGTTCTCGCTGCGGGTAGGGAATCTTGATTCCCTCCCCATCGAACGCCGTCTTCACCGCGCGGACGACGGCGGCGCGGGCGCGGGCCCGTCGCGGCGCGGAGGGGTTCTGTATCCAAAAGCGGACTTTGAGTCCCACGGCCGAGTCGTCGAACGTCGCGGGCAGGACGCGCGGTGCGGGCACGTCCGCGACCACGTCCGCGTCCTCTATCGCCGATTCTGCGATCTGCTCTGCGCGCTGGAGGTCGGTCCCGTAGTCGACGCCGACGTCGACCGTCAGGCGGAGTTGCCCGCGACGGGTCCGGTTCGTCACCGTCGCGTTCGTCACTCGGTCGTTCGGGAAGACTATCTCCTCGCCGTCGAAGTTCCGCAGGCGGGTGTTGACGATGGTGATGTCGGAGACGATTCCCTCCTCGCCGTCTATCTCGACCCAGTCGCCGATTTCGAACGGCCGCGAGAACATGAGGACGAACCCCGCGATGAGAGACCCGAGCGTCTGCCTCGCGGCCATACCGACGACGATGCCGAGGAACCCGGCCCCGACGAGGAGTCCGCCGAGATTGATGTTCCACACGGTCATCGTCGCGAGGCCCACCGCCAACAGGACGACCAGTTGGAGGACTCGGAAGACGATTCCCTCCTGGTGTTCGTTGATTCGCTCGGAGTCCGCGGCGTACGCTTCGAGGTTGCTTTCGAGCAGGTCGGTGGCGACGACGGCCGCCGCGAGGAGCACCAGCGTGACGGCTACTCGGGCGATTTCGGGCGCGAGCGTCGCTAACAGCGTCGCGCCGGTGAGCGCAACGTCTTCGAACCCCCAGACGACGAAGAGAGCGAGTCCCGTCGCCGCACCCACCGAACACTGCAGGAGGCGAACGACCACGGACGGCGGGAACAGCCACACCACGTCGTCTACGGCCTCCGGAACTCTCGGATGCGAAATCACGCGCTCTCGAAGTTCGCTCGCCACTCTCGACACGACTCGCGGTGCGACTAACAGACCGGTCGAGAGAGCCACCACGACGAGAGCCGCCGTCGCCCCGAGACGGGCCTCCGTGGACGCGAACTGCGCTAACGTCGACTCAACGTTCGCGAGCCACGCCGAGAGCTTCACACCGCGTCCTCCGCTCTATAATCTCTGCGTACCGCCTTCCCCTTCCCCTTCATCATCTCTACACCTATAGAGCGGTTACAAAACACCCACGGTATTATTTCTTTCTATAAAATGAGATATTCTCTCTGTCTCCACTCTCCGAACGCTCTCGGGTCGGTCACGAAGCCCGGAGAAGAATACGGACGAAACCGGCTCTACCGCAGTCGTTTCGAGACGTACGGGCCGTCTTGGTGGTAGCCGAGTTTTCTCGTGTAGTACTCGCGGACGCCGATACCGCTTATGATGCTCAACTTGTCATAACCGGCGTCTCGGGACATCTCTTCTGCGCGTTCGACGAGTCTTCGGCCGTAGCCTTTGTGTTGCCAGTCGCCCTCGCCTCCGATTCCCACCTCGCTCCCGTAGACGTGGAGTTCGCGGACGAGAGCGGCGTTTTCGAGTTCGCGGCGCACCGGGTCGTTCGGGAACCGAAGCCGACAGAACCCGACCAGGAGGTCCTTCTCTCTGTCCTCGAAGGAGATGAACTGCTCCGTGCCGCCCGCGACGTCGTACGTCATCACGTCGAGTTCGACGTTCTCGGGGTCGGGGTCCTCCTCGTTCATCCCCACCTCGCGGGCGCGGACGTCCCCGATTTCGATGCCCTTCTCTTCGGCTTTCTGGGCGGCGAGTTGCCGGAGGTTCGACTTCCAGACGCCCGCGTCGATGAAGTCCGCGGGGATGTCTCGCTGGACGCGTTGGAGGCGGGTGTACTTCGGAATCATCCCCATCACCTCCGCGACGATGTCGGCGGCGTCCTCGTTGTCGAGCGGTTCGAACTCGTCTCGTCGCCACTGGTCGTAGATGCGCGTCCCGCGGACGACGAGCGTCGGGTATATCTTCAGGTAGTCCGGGCGGTAGTCCTCGTTTTCGAACACCTGCCGGAAGTCTTCGAGGATCATCTCTTTGGTCATCCCCGGTTGTCCCGGCATCATGTGAAAGCCCACCTTGAACGCGGCGTCGCGGAGGCGGCGGTTCGCGTCGATGGAGGCCTGCACGCCGTGGCCGCGGTGCATCTCGCGGTTGACGCGTTCGTACGTCGTCTGGACGCCGACTTCCACCTTCGTCGCGCCCAAATCGAGCATCCGGTCTATCTGTTCTGGGTCGCACCAGTCGGGTTTCGTCTCGAACGTCGTCCCGATGTTCCGGACGTCCGCCGTCTCGTTTTCGGCGATGACGTCTTCGAGGTAGCGGAACTCCACGTCCTCGGGGTCGGGTTTGAACGACTGGTCCTCGGCGGGGGTCGGTTCCGAATCGAGGTCGTAGTCGTTCATCGCCTCCAACGCCCGCTTTACGAACCACTCTTGGTAGTCGTGACTGCGCGCGGTCATCGTCCCGCCCATCAGGATGAGTTCCACCTTGTCGACGGGGTGGCCGATGTTCCGCAGTTGTTCGAGGCGGAGGGTGACCTGTCCGTACGGGTCGTAGTCGTTTTGGACGCCGCGGGCGGCGGCGGGTTCGTGGCCCGTGTACGACTGCGACGACGAGAACTCCGATGCGGGGCCGCCGGGACAGTAGAGACACTTCCCGTGCGGACACATCTTCGGCGAGGTCATGATGGCCACCGGCGAGACGCCCGACGCGGTGCGGACGGGCTTTCGCATGACCACCTTTTTGACCTCCTCGCGGCGCGCCTCGGGCGCGTACCCGAGGATGTCGGAGTTCTTCGGCACCTTCGGCGAGGAGTGGTTCGAACAGGCGTTCAGCTTCGCCGATTCGAGGTCGTCGCGCTCTATCTCCCCGTCGAGGATGCGTTCGACGAGTTCCTCGCACGTCCGGCGGAACGCCTCCGTCTCCGTGGGGTCGTCCGCGTCCGGTTCGGCGTCGGTGCTCACGGCCGACTCACCTCGGTCGGACCGCGTCTGACGCGCTGTCGACGTACCGTCGACACCTCGGCGAAGCGTACCGGGAGAGAGACGTCTGTCATTACCGGTGAATCGTCGCGTTTCGTGGTTAAGGGTGTCGCTCGGAGGGGCGCGAGTCGGGAGACGAGAGAGAAGAGAGACGGCGACGCCGCTCTCGGAGCGGGGACGAACGGACGGAGAACGTGAGGGTCCGTGCGTTAGAACTGGTCGACGACGGCGTCGATGACGGCGTCGATGACCGAGTCGCGTGCGCCCGAGAGGAACTCGATGCGGTTCTCGCGGACGCCGACTGCGGTTACGCCGCCTTCGGGGACGGCGTCGCGGGCGGCCGCCGCCGCGGCGCGCACGTCGATGTCGGCCGTCGAACGGACGAACAGTTCGTCCATCGCGGCGGCGACGGTGACGTACCGGTCGCCCTCGCGGTTACGGCGGTGGAGTTCGTCGACGAGAAGCGACGTCGGCGGGAAGTCGTACCGGTGCGTGAAGGAGTCGGCGTCGAGGACGGCGACGGTGACGCCCTCCACGTCTCGGGTTTCGAGGTTCGCCTGCGCCGTCTCGACTTCGTCGTCGAGTTTGATGCGGAACTGCTCTGCGACGTGTCCGGCGAGGCCGCCGTCTCCGGCGGCGTCGCCGTCGAAGAGGAGGTCCGTGACGAGTTCGCGCTTGTCCTCGTAAGACTGGTAGTACGCCTCCAGAGCGACCGCTTCGCGGAGTTCCCGCGCGCGTTCGGCGTCGACTCCGGCCTCGTCGGCCAGTTCGACGTACGCCTCGGGCGTGTCCTCCCAGTAACTCACCGCGGGGAGGTGCGCGACGTCGTCGCGCACGTCCTCGTTGACCGTCGCCGCGAGCGTCGCGCCGAGGGCACCCGTCGAGAGGTCGTGAGCGTCCGCCCCGGCGAGGCCGGGGTTGACGAGCACTTCCGCCTCTTCTTGGACTTCCTCGTCCGCGTCGGCCGCCTCGACCACGACGCGTTCCGCGTCGTAGACGCCGAGGAGACCGAGGCCGTCGAGCGACTCGGTGGTGCCGCCGGTTCCGACCAACAGGACGAGCGGCAGTTTCTCGTCGTGGCGGTCTCTGTCCTGCAGCATCCGGGTCACGTCGTTCGTCGCGGCGTCCATGCCGTAGACGGCCTCGTCGAGGGGACGGCGGACGAAGTAGTGGTACTGCGCGTCGTCTCGTGCGTGTTCGTCCTCGATGAGGGGCAGAACCGCGCGTTCGACCGCGGCACCGGCGACGTAGCCGTCCGCGGTGGCGGCGTGGCGAACGACGATGGGGCGCGACTGGAGAACGGCGCGTCGGACGGTCTCTGCGGCGTCGAGCAGTTGGTCCGAGACGGCGTCGACGGGGTCGTGCGCCGCGAGCGCGGTCACGTCGTCGGGTCGGGCCTTCGCCGAGAGGGCGTCGTCGAGTCGCTTTTCGATTTCGTCCGCCTCGTCGTCCGAGAGAACGACGAGGTCTTCGGTTTCGACCTGCAGTTCGCCGCGGCGGCGTTCGACTTCGCCGGTGAGTCGGACGGCGTCGCCCTCGTCCACTTCGGGGTACGCGCGGACGCCCGCCTCGACGAAGGCGGCGCAGTCGACGGTGCCCGTCTCGTCGCGCACCTCGAAGATGGTCGGACCGCCGGTCTGGCGCGCACTCGCGATGGTACCTTCGATGGTGACGACGTCGCCCACGCGGTCGGCGAGGCTGTCGACGCTCACGCGGTCGGCAGACTCGTCGGCGTCAGCGTCGCCCTCGTCGGCGTCAGTTCGGTCGTCGTCGCTCTCGTCTGTCACGTCCACGTCGGCGGAGTCGGACCGAGACCGAGCCTCGGCTTGGGTTTCCGCGCGGGCGGAACCGCTCTCGTCGTCGGACGCGGAGTCCGAGTCGGACGCAGATTCGTCGTCCTCTGCGGACGCGGACGCGGACGCGGAGGCAGTCTCGTCGTCGTCGGTCGCCTCGTCCTCGCCGTTCTGCGAACGGGCGGGCTGTGAGAGGTCCTTCGGCTTCGTCTTCACCGGGCCGTCGTCGTCCGACGTGGAGGTGATCTTCTCGCCGTCGGCGTCGCCGTTCGGGTCGTGGATGCGCGCGCCGCGGAACTCGCGTTCCGCCTGGCGAATCGACCACCCGAGGTCTATGTTTCCGTTGTCGCGGATGTTCTTCACCTGGACGAACACCGTGTCGCCGGACTCCCAATCGAGGGTCTCGAGTCTGCGGTCGAGTTCGCTCCGGTGGAGGAGACCGGTGACGCCGGGAGAGAGGTCGACGAAAACACCGAATTCGGCGAAGCCGTCGACGGTACCCTTGTAGTACCGCCCGGGAGTGAGTTGCTGCGGGGAGTTGCCCCTGAATTCAAACCACACGTCTTCTTCGTGTGTTATCCAATCCATTGAGTGCTACAAAAGACCGCGGCCTAAAACGATTGTCGAAAGCTCCGCGAAAACTACGCCCTCGCGCCGAAGTTCGACCGTTTTTCCAGAACGCCGCCTCTCTCGCCGGTGAGAGGGTCATACGGACGACATCTCCGGTCGGCGAGAGGCGTTCGTCGCGTTCGCCCGCGACGCGCCGCCAGCGTGTGAGCGTCCCACGGAACCTCTTAGAGGAAACCTATCGCGCGCGCGACGGCGTCGACTGCGTCGAACCCGCCGAAGCCGTATCCGAAGAGGAGTGCGGCGGGGAGGGCGGCGGCGACGGCGGCCCGCGTGAGGGACGTCTCGTGGACTTCGGCGACGCCGAGGACGAGCAACCCGACACCGTAGGCGGCGCAGGCGACTCGGACGGCCGGGATGGGGACGCCCGCGAAGACGCACGGCGCGGTGGCGTAGGCGATGACCTGCACCGTCTCGCTGACGCCCGCCCGGTCGCGAACGAGGAGGATGAGAAGGACCGTCTGCAACGCGGCGGTCAGATGGAGGACGGCGGGCGCGACGAGGAGAGCGACGACCGCGAGGCCGAGAAACGCCGAGACGGCCGGGCCGCCGCCGAGAGACGGCAGTCGCCCCGGGACGAACGCGAACAGACCGCAGACGTACGCGACGGCGACGACGACGGCGAAGACGAGGCCGGGGGCTTGGTCGCCCGGCGCGACGCCGTTTCGGAAGAACCGACGGGGGCGAACCAGCACTTCGACCCACGCGCGAGCGATACCGCGCGGTCCGCGCTCTCGCCCGCCCTCGGGATGTTGGACCCAGGTGGTCACGTCTGTTCGACTATCCGCGTCGGAACGTATGACAGTTCCGACACCGCGCCTCGTAGGACTCCTCCGCGCCGACGAGGTAGGTGGGGTCGTTCTCGTGGGCCGGTTCGCCGTCGATGAGTCGCTGATTCCGCGTCGCGGGTTCGCCGCATATCGAGCAGATGGCCTGCAGTTTGTCGACGTACTCCGCCACCGCCATCAACTGCGGGAGCGGTTCGAAGGCTTCGCCGCGGTACGTCTGGTCGGTGCCGGAGACGAGGACGCGGCGGCCCTCGTCTGCGAGGTGTTCGCAGAGTTCGACGAGTTCGTTCGAAAAGAAGTTCGCCTCGTCTATCGCGACCACCTCGTGGCCGTTGAGAGCGTCCAAGGCGTCCCACATCTCCTCGCCCTCGGCGGGGATGACCGTCGCCTCCCACTGCCGGCCGACGTGTGACCCGACCGTCGTCTCGCCGTACCGGTCGTCGAGTTCGGGTTTGAACGCCGCGACTTCCTGCCCCGCGATTTCGGCCCGTCGGAGGCGGCGGAGTAACTCCTCTGTCTTCCCCGAGAACATAGAGCCCGAGATGACCTCTATCCATCCGCTGTTCGTGATGGCGTGCATATCTCCTTCGGGCGTGAAGGAACGTCAAAACGGTTGTCTCTTCGAACGGAGACCTCGCGGTCGCGTGTCATATCCGCTCGCTTCGACTCCGTTTTCCGCCGGGTCGCCGCCGCGGCTACTTCCCTTCGGCCCCGACGTTCTCTCCGCTTTCGAACGTCGCGGGGTCGGGTTCGATGGAGGCGAATCCGACCGTCCGCCGCCCGAGGACGGCGAGTCGTTCGCCTATCGACTCGTTTTCGAGTTCCCTCCCGTCGAACTGCGAGGAGGCGTTCGGAACGGCGGCCTGGTGGGGAAGCACCCACGCGTTCAGCGACCGACAGACGGAGCGGAGGTGGTCGAGGGCGGTCACCGGGAACGACCCGCCCGCGACGGCGACGAGGCCGACCGTCTTCCCGTCGAACTCGTCGAACCCGCAGTAGTCGAGTGCGTTCTTCAGGACGCCCGAGTACGACCCGTGGTACATCGGCGTCCCGAGGACGACGGCGTCCGCCTCGCGGATGCGTCGGACCACGTCCGCGCTGTCGCCCTGTCCGTCTCTGTCGGCGTTCATCGGCGGCAGGTCGTACTCGCGCAGGTCCAGCATCTCGCCCGTCGCGCCCGCGTCTCGAACCCCGTCGAGGACGCGTTCGAGCGAGAGTCGGGTGTAGCTTCGGTCTCGGAGACTTCCGCAGACGGCGACGACGTGAGTGTCCGTCATGCGCGGTCCGACGGACGGAAAGAGTATAAGCGCCGGTGGCGGGCCGTGGTCGCGTCGCCGCACCGCCCCGTCGCTTCGCCGTTGGAGAGGCGAGGAGAGACCCCACCGCTTGGCGCGGGCGTTGCGTCACTCCTCCCAGTTCCGAAGCGCGTCGAGAAATATCTCTCGGACGTCCGATTCGGTCACCGGACGGGGGTTGCACCGCAGGAGTCGGTCCTGCGTCTCGACGGTCTGTTTCGCCAGCCAGTCCACGTCGTCCGCGGTGATATCCGCCAACTCGGTGAGACCGCTCGGGAGGACGTTCAGGTCCCGTTGGAGTTGGATGTACTGCTCTTTGAGGGCGTCTGCCGCCTCTCGGTTCGTCATCCCCGCCGTGTCCACGTCGAACATCTCGGCGAGTTTCGCGAACCGCGCGGGGTCGCTCGCCGAGTTGTAATCTATCGTGCTCGCGGGCGTCAAGACCGCGATGGTCTCGCCGTGTTTCGTGTGGTACTTGTTTCCGACCGGATACGCCATCGCGTGACAGAGGCTCGCGCCCGCGGTGAGTCCCGCGATAGCGCCGAACAGCGCGCCCTGAAGCATGCGTTCGCGGGCCTCCAAGTCGTCGCCGTTGTGGACGGCGGCCCGAACGTTCGACGAGAGGAGGTCGATGGCCTTCTCGGAGAACATCTCCGTCAGCGGCGTCCGCCCGGCGTAGACGGGGCGTTCCGAGGGGTCTTCGGGCCGCAAAAGCGAGTCGTACTCGTGGGTGGTGTAGCCCTCGATGGCGTGTCCGAGCGCGTCCATCGCCGTCTTGGCCGTGAGGTCCGGCGGGAGCGTCGTCGTCAGCGTCGGGTCGAGTACCGCCGCGTCGGCGCGCAGGTGCCCGCTGGAGATGCCCTCTTTTATCTGTTTTTCCGGTACCGAGAGGATAGCCACCGGCGATATCTCCGCGCCCGTCCCGGCGGTGGTCGGCATCAACACCAGCGGTTCGCCCGACTGCGTCAGCGAGTTCCCCTCGCCGGTCGGTTCCGCGACGTAATCGAGGGGACCGCCGCCGTTGGCGATGACCGCCCGCGTCGCCTTCGCGGTGTCCATGCAACTTCCGCCGCCGAGGCCGACGTAGAAGTCGTACCCCGCCTCGCCCGTCTCGTCGCGGACGAACGAGATGCAGTCTTCGACCGCCTCGACGGACGGTTCGCGTTCGGATTCGTCGTAGACGTCGACGGCGAACCCGGCGTCTTCGAGATGCGCCCGAACCCGCCCGGCGTGCCCGATATCGACGAGGTTCTCGTCGGTCACGACGAGGCCGTGCGCGTCGTCGCCGACACCCAAATCGCGTAACTGGAAGGCGAGTTCGTCGGTCGCGTCTCGACCGAAGCGGAGTTCCGGCATCTTGATGCTCCAGACCGTCTCCGGCGAGAGACCGGAGTTCCCCGCGGAGACCGAGCGTTCGTATCCCATCCGTCACCACCCCTCGCGGATGCGTTCGAACTGGTCCGGGTCGTGGCCGTACACGACCTCCGCGTCGTGTCTCCGTTCTATCTCCTTCAGGCGTCGGAGGCTCTCGTACCAGTGGCGGTGGCTCCACAGGAGACCGGCGCCGAGGGGCACCTCGTCGTCGTAGTTCTCCGTCTGGTAGATTTCGTCGCCTGCGAACGCGACGGTACCCGCGTCGTCGAGGTGGACGACGGTGCCGGTCAGGCCGGGCGTGTGCCCCGGCAGTCTGACGAACTCGACGTCCTCGAAGTGCGTCTCGCGGTCTCGGTGGAGTACCGTCCAGTTCAGGTCGTGGTCGAAGTCCTCTAAGATGTACGCCGCGCTTCCCTCGTCGGTCTTCGCGGAGTAGTACGCGAACTTCAGTTCCTCCTCGTGGACGAACACCGGGACGTCCGTCCCGTCGAAGTGGTGGAGGCCGCCGGCGTGGTCGAGGTGGAGGTGCGTCTGGAACACGTAGTCGATGTCGTCGAGGTCGTATCCGGCGTCCTGCAGGTCGCCGCGGAGGGTGTGGTCACGGACGTCGTGCGGGTAGAACGCCTGCTTCAACCCCTCGGGCCAGTGGCCGTCCAACGCGTCCTCGTGGTTGCCGGTGTCCCAGAGGATGGTCCCCTCGGGGTGGTCGATGACGAGGTTCCAAACCGGAATCTCGACGTAGTCCGTGTCCGGGTTCGGTTCGTCGTGCGACCCGAGCGTGTTTCCCTCTACGAGATAGTTGAGGTCGCACTTCAGTCCGCCGCGGTCGATGACGTCGATGGTGGCGTCGACCATGCCCAAGTGACATCTATTCTACATAATTAATCTCGGGACGAGTCGCAGCCGACGCGACGACCGAAACGCAGTAGTTCGCGCCGTCCGTACCGGAGGGGTTCGGTCGGTCGTCGATGACCGGTGGAGAGGCCGATTTCGTCCGTCAGTCGGAGGCGGGCGTCTCCGCGTCGGCGTCGTCCCACGCGTCGTACCCGCCGGCCATGCTGGCGACGGAGTCGGCGTCGCCGTACTCTTCTATCAGGCGGCCGGCTTGGATCGACGTCTGGCCGATGTAGCAGTAGACGACGACGTCGTCGGCCCACTCTCTGTCGATGACGGTGTCTTCGAGTTCCTCGATAGAGAGGTTCTCCGCGCCTTCGACGTGTCCATCGGCGTAGTCGTCCTCATCGCGGATGTCGACGAGGTCGAACTCCTCGTCGCGTTCGAGATAGTCGCGGACCGTCTCGGGTGGCAGTTCCTCGACCATTACTGTTTCTGGAGGTAGATGCGGT
This sequence comes from Halopelagius inordinatus, assembly GCF_900113245.1. NCBI lineage: Archaea > Methanobacteriati > Methanobacteriota > Halobacteria > Halobacteriales > Haloferacaceae > Halopelagius > Halopelagius inordinatus. The sequence goes on along the minus strand of NZ_FOOQ01000002.1, from coordinate 26,400 downwards.
ACGTTCCGTCGCCGCTACGCCACACCTGCGCGTCGGCGTCGTCGCCGACGGCCCGGGGGACGTTCTCGGTGCAGGGGACGTGGTCCGTCTCCTGAACGAGAAGGTCACCCGGCGCTATCTCCTGTAGTCCCTTCTTGGCCTCGACCTGCGGGTACGGGCAGACTTCGCCCATCATGTCTTGGACGAGGTCAGCCTCGTCGAGGAGTTGTTCGGCCCGTTCGTCGTCCAGTTCGTCCGGTGCGTCGGTAACGTCGTCTATCGAAACCATCGTGTCGTGTGTTCGTGTTCGGCGTTCGTCTGTCGGTTGTCGAGCGATTCGAGAGTCAGATGGCGCAGCCGACTTCGCGGTATATCCAGTGGGTCATCACGTAGACGCCGGCGACGATACCGACCGCCGCGACGAACGAGTGCACCGAGAGTTCCGCGATGCCGGAGTAGATGTTTCCGATGTTGCATCCGGGCGCGAGTCGCGACCCCGCGCCCATGAGGAAACCGCCGACGACGGCGTTCGGCAGGCGTCGTCGCTTGGGGACGCGCAGGGAAAAGTCCCCACTCCAGAGGGCGGCGAGAAACGCGCCGACGATGACGAAGCCTATCATCGCCATGTCGACGGTGACGCCGACGCCCTGTCCCTGAAAGAGGACCGACCCCCAGTACTCGAACGACGACGCGTCGACGCCGACTTGCGAGAGCAGATAGCCCGTCCAGCGGGCTTCGGGGCCGGTGACGCCGACTATCGACACCTGCGTGAACCAGAGGACGGCCGCGGCGGTGATGCCGAGAGCGGCGGTCCGAGGGTCCCACGGGCGCTTGCTCGATTCGAGCGGGTTTCGCCACGCGCGGACGAGACCGCGGACGTACGTCTCCGTCCCGGCCGCGAATCGCCGGAGTCCGACGACGGGCGCGAGAAGCACGGTCAACTGGACCCGACCGGTCGACGCGCGTTCGGAAGGGTCGGCGTCGCGTCCGGAGCGACCGATGACCGTCGCGTAGACGAGTGTGAACGCGGCGGCCACGAGAAGCGCCAACAGGCCCGCCGGGATGGGTGAGATGCTGAACAGACTGACGCCCTCGGCGACCGTGAGCGGTTCGAAGTACGTCGATTGGAGCGTCGGGAACGCGGCGGTGAACGCTGCGTAGCCCACGCCCATGAAAAGGAGCGTCAGCCAAAACTGGAGGTAGCCCTCGCCGGCCCGGTAGAGCGTTCCGCTGGCGCACCCGCCCGCGTAGGTCATTCCCACGCCGAAGACGAACCCGCCGACGAGGCCGGTCAGTCCCCAGTCGGGCGTCCAAAAGCCCTGATAGTACCCTAGCTGATAGGCGATGCCCCAGAATATCATCGTGAGAAACGTCGCGGCGAAGACGCCTTTCGTCACCCGGGAGTCTTTGTACGCGAAGAAGTCCCGGAAGGCGTTCACGAAGCAAAAGCGGCCCTTCTGGAGGAACACTCCGAGCGTCAGGCCGACGACTGCCGCGACGACCACCGTCGGTATCATCCGTACTCGCCGTAGGGGCCCGACGACCTAACGTGCTATCGAAGCGGTGTAGCGTTCCCTGACCGCTGACGCGACAGGGGACCGAATTCGGTGTCTCGGAAGTGTACGTCCGCGATATCGAGACGAACGGGGACGCCGTCTGTCTCGTACCTTTCAGCAAGTGTTGCCGCCGGGGCGCACGGTGCTCTCGCGCGGCGACGCATCGCCACACAGGGGTCGAGACGGGTCCGTGCGGTGGTCGCGCGGGTTCACCTCTCGGGAAGAAGCTTATTCACCCGGCAGCCTTTGGTGCCCCCATGAGTGAACGGGCTGACGCCTCCGACTCGGCGTTCTGGGGGGACGCCGACGACACCGAGGCCCGCAAGCGGTATCAGACGCTCGTGGACGCGATAGACGACGGAATCTACCGACTCGACGCGGAGGCTACCGTCGTCGCGGTCAACGACGCCGTCGTAGAGCTAACAGGCCACCCCCGCGAGGAACTGCTCGGCGAGCACGTCTCTGCGGTCTTCGGCGCCGACGGCGGAGCGGCGATAGAGCGCGAGGTGGACCGCCTCCGGGAGAATCCCGCCGAACGAAGCTCCCCTCTCGGACTCACCCTCCGAACCGCCGACGGGGAACGGATTCTCTGCGACGTTCGGACGGCGGCGCTGGACGCCGACGGGGCCGTCGGCGTCGTCCGCGAACGGAGCGAATCGGACGGAGAGGCGCGGTCGAGAGACCGCGAGCGGAACGAACGCGAGCGCCGACTCGAGGAGTCCGAGCGCCGATATCGGACGCTCGCGGAGCACTTTCCGAACGGTCTCGTGACGCTTTTCGACCGCGACCTGACGTACACGCTGGCGGCGGGGCGGGGGTTCGACGAGATACCGGTCGACCCCGAAGACGTCGAGGGAAACCGGTTCGACGACGTCTGGGACGAGGCCACGACCGAGATGCTCGACCCCCTGTTTCGGGGCGCGCTCGACGGCGACGAACGGTCGACCGAACTCGAGTACGCGGGTCGCGACTGGGTCGTCCACGTCGTTCCGCTCACCGACGCTCGGGGCGACGTCTTCGGGGGGATGACGGTGAGCCAAGACATCACCGAACGGAAAGAGCGTGAACGGCGACTCGACGAGACGATCACCGAGTTGCGAGAGAGCAAAGAGTGGTTGAACCTCGCGTTCGAGGCCGGGAATATGGGCGCGTGGGAACTCGACTTGCGGACGAACGACGCGCCCGTTCGCTCGGCGCAACACGACCGAATCTTCGGCTACGAAGACCCCCTCGAAGAGTGGAGCTTCGACATCTTCATCGACCACGTCCATCCGGCCGACAGAGAGGACGTGAGACGGAGCTTCGAGGACGCCTCCGAGACGGGCGAGTGGGAGTTCGAGTGTCGCATCGTCCGCGCGGACGACGGCGTTCGGTGGGTATCGGCCCGAGGGGAGTTCTACTACGACGGCGACGGCGACCCGGTTCGCGCCATCGGCATCGTCCGCGACGTGACAGAACAGAAAGAACACGAGCGGTACTTGTCCGACGCGAAGTCGCAACTGGAAGCCGCGGCCGAGGCCGGTGCGGTCGGCACGTGGGAGTGGCACGTCCCAGAGGACCGACTCGTCGCCGACGCGTCTCTCGCGAGGAAGTTCGGCATCGACTCCGAAGCGGCCCGCGAGGGCGTCTCGATCGACCGCCTCGTCTCGTCTGTCTACGACCCCGACCGCGAGCGCGTGAGACGGGAGATAGAGAACGCCGTCGAGTCCTGCGGCGAGTACGAGTCCGAGTACCGCGTCCGGAACGCCGACGGCGACATCCGGTGGGTCGTCGCTCGCGGTCACGTCGAGTGCGACGACGCCGGGACAGCCGTCCAGTTCCCGGGTGCCCTCACCGACATCACCGAACGCAAGGAGGCCCAGCGCGAAATCGAGGAGTCAGAGCGACGCTACCGGGTGCTCGTCGAGAACTTCCCGAACGGCGCGGTGGGGCTGTTCGACGAGGAGTTCCGGTACACCGCCGTCGGCGGACAACTCCTCGAAGACGTCGGTATCTCGAAGCGAGACCGGATCGGACACAGCCCCTTCGATATCTACCCCGACGAACGCGTCGAGGAGATCAGACCGTACTTCCGGGCCGCCCTCGACGGCGAGGCGAACTCCTTCGAGACCGAGATTCGGGGTCGTCACCTCTTTGCGCGCACGCTCCCCGTCAGAGACGCCGACGGCGAGGTGAACGCGGGAATGATCGTCGTCCAGGACGTCACCGAACGCCGGGAGGCCGAACGGGAACTTCGCGAGAGCGAAGCGAAGTTCAGGATGATGGCCGAGAACCTGGACGAAATCGTCTGGATGGCGACCGCGGACAGAGAGGAGTTCCTCTACATCAACCCCGCCTTCGAGGAGGTGTGGGGAATCGACAGAGAGACGCTGTACGACGAACCGCTCGCCTTCCTCGACGCCATCCACCCCGACGACCGCAGTCGCGTCCGGGAGGGGTTCACCGCGCTCTCGGAGACCGAGTTCGACGAGGAGTTCCGAGTCGTCCGACCCGACGGCGAGACCAGGTGGGTCTACGTTCGAGGCACCGAAGTCCAAGCGGCGGACGGAGAGATAACTCGAACCGTGGGCATCGGCGAAGACGTCACGGACCGGGTCGAGCGCGAACGCGAACTCGAACGGAGCGAACACCGCTACCGGACGGTCGTCGAGAACTTCCCGAACGGTGCCGTGGCCCTCGTCGACGAGGATATGCGGTACGTCACCATTGGGGGGAGCCCGCTCACCGACTCCGACTTGGCGGCCGAGGACCTCGTGGGCCGCCCGGTTCGAGAGCTGCTGTCGCCGCCGCTGGCAGACCTCCTCGCGCCTCGGTATCGGGCCGCGCTGCGAGGCGAGTCGAGCACGTTCGAGTACGCACACGAGAGCGGAGACAGGCACGCAAGATACCAGACGTTCCCCGTCCGGGACGACGATGGAACCATCTTCGGCGCGATGGGAATGTCTCAGGATATCACCGAACAGGTCGAACGCGAAGCCGAACTCGAACGGGCCCTCGAACTTCTCGAACGGACGGAGCGAATCGCCGACGTCGGCGGGTGGGAGATAGACCCGGAGTCGACGGACGTCTTCTGGACCGACCACACGTTCTCTCTGTTGGAGGCGGAGGGAACGGAGGAACCGCCGCTGGACGAGGCGCTCGACATGTACCACGAAGAGGACCGACAGGTGGTCGAAGACGCAGTCGAGAACGCGTTGGCCTCCGGCGACCCCTTCGACGTCGAGGTGCGCCTCCGGGCGGCAGCGAGCGGCGAAGTGCGCTGGCTGCGACTCCACGGCGTCCCGCAGACGGTCGATGGCGACGTCGTCTCGTTCCGCGGGGCGGCCCAAGACATCACCGAGCGAAAACAGCGCGAGCAGCGACTCGAAGAACTGATCGACAAACTCGAAGAGTCAAACGAACGGCTCGAACAGTTCGCGTACGCCGCCTCCCACGACCTCCAAGAGCCGTTACGGATGGTGTCGAGCTATCTGCAACTCGTCGAGAGGCGCTACGCCGACGCACTCGACGACGACGGCCGGGAGTTCATCGAGTACGCCGTCGACGGGGCCGACCGGATGCGCGACATGATAGCGGGATTGCTCCGGTACTCGCGCGTCGACACTCGCGGAAACCCCTTCGAACCGGTCGATCTGAGTACCGTCATCGCGGACGTGCGCGACGACCTCCAGGTCCGAATCGACGAGTCAGACGCCGAAATCGCCGTCGGGGAGTTGCCCCGCGTCGACGGCGACGCGAACCAGTTGCGCCAACTGTTCCAGAATCTGCTCGACAACGCTATCGAGTACAGCGGCGACGACCGGCCTCGGATCGACATCTCGGCCGAACGCGACGGAGATCGGTGGAGGATTTCGGTCGAAGACGAGGGGATCGGCGTCGCCCCGGCCGATACCGACCGCATCTTCGAGGTGTTCCAGAGCCTCCACGCCCCCGACGAACACGCCGGAACCGGCATCGGACTGGCGCTCTGTGAACGCATCGTCGAACGACACGGCGGCGATATCTGGGTCGACTCCGAACTCGGCGAAGGGTCCGTCTTCTCCGTCAGCCTGCCCGCCGCCGACGACCGCGAGAAGTGATCGAACGCGCGAACGCGCGTCTCACCGGCGCAGTCGCGCGGCGCTCTCTCCGTCGCGTTCGACGACGTCGACCAGTCCGTCGTCGGCCAGGTCGGAGAGCAGTCCCCGGAGCCACTCGCGTCCGTGTTCGCCGTCGGGCGCGTAATCGACTCGAATCCGCGGTCCGAGTTCGTCTACCGTCAGTTCGTCGTACTCGCCGAGCGTCCGAACGATGCGCCCTCGGAACTGCCGGCGGCTTCCTTCGAACGTGGGTTGCGTCGGAACGTCCGGCGCGGTGAAATCTCCCGTCTCGTAGGCGCGACACCACCGCCGCCACGGACAGCCTTCCTCGTCGCACCGGGGTGTCTTCCCGCAGGCGACGCCGCCGAGTTCCATGATGGCGTTGTTCCAGACGCGCGATTCGTCATCGGGCATGAGATTTGAGGCGACTCGCTCGAACGTACGGTCGTCGTCGGGGACGTCGAAGGCGCGGTAGAGAACTCGCTTGACGTTCGTATCTACCACCGCGTCGCCGTTGTTGAACGCGAAGGAGGCGACGGCGTTCGCGGTGTAGGGGCCGACGCCCATGAGTTCCGACAGTTCCGCGGGCGTCTCCGGGAACTCGCCGTCGAACTCGGTTTGGACCTGTCCGGCGGCCTCGTGGAGGTACTTCGCGCGGTTGTTGTACCCCAGAGAGTGGTCGGTCCAAAAGGAGACCACGTCGCTTCGGTCGGCCGACGCGAGGGCCGCGGCCGTCGGCCACCGGTCTACGAACGCCTCCCACGCCTCGACGACGCGTCCCAGTTGCGTCTGTTGGCTCATCACCTCCGAGACGAGAATCTCGTAGGGGTCGTCCGTCCGCCGCCACGGGAAGTCACGGTGGCTCTCCCCGTACCATCCGACGAGTGCCTCGCGGACGGCGTCCACGTCCTCGTCCGGGAGGGCGGGCGCGTCGTCGTCTGCGGGGGCGTCCGCGTCGACGTCACCAGACGCGGTCCGGTGGGTCGACGAACTTCGTTCGTCGCCGTCGGTCATCGTCGGTTCGTCGGGCACGGCGCGGTTTATCCCTCTCGATTCGCCGGGCGACGAACCCCTCGACTGGCCCGTGACGGGACCGAGGCGAAAACGGTATCCGGGAACCGGCCCTCGGGCCGCGACATGGGACTCGACGAACTCACGGAAGACGTAGAAAGCGCGTACGCCGAACTCGACGAGGAGTCGGCGGTATCGTTCGACCGCGAGACGAGACACGAACTGGCGATGCTCTCGGCCGTCTTCGACACCGACGACCCCGACGAACTCGTCCGACGGGCGGTCCACCACCTGTTTCAGACCACCGTCGAGAGGGGAACGCTCGACTTCCACCTCCGGCAGGGCTACGACGTGACGTACGACGAGTACCTCTCGGGGATGACGTACGACGAGATGACCGGACAGGACCAGTACCCCCAACGCGACGACGAACGCCGCTACCAGATGTAGACGCGGGCCTCACCGGACGAACTCGACGGAGACGGCGACGCCGACCCCGTCACCGCCGACCCGAACGTACCGCGGAGCGCTCTCGCCTCTCTCTACCTCGAAGACGCGTAGCGTGACGACGAGTCGACCGTCCGAGAGCGTCGCCCGAAGGACCGGCCCCGAGGAGGTAGAGACGACGTACGGCGGCGCGGCCACGGGCGTCGCACGGAGCGTTCGTCCCGCGGCGGCGACGCATCCCGCCAGTGCGTCGGGGAACGCTTCGAAGACACCTCGCGACCGGAGTTCGCGTTCGAGTTCGTCCGCGACGTCGCCTCCGTCGGCGGTCGAATCGGTCGCCGAACGCCGGTCTGCAACGGCGTCTGCGGCGTCCGCGACGGCGGCCAACAGAGTCGGCCGTTCCTCGCGGAGGAAGTCTGCGACGGCGGCGGAAACGGAGTTCGCGTCCGAGTCGGTGCCGGGGGACATCGGTGGTCCGTCTCGTCGCGACGACAAAAGGCTGCGGTCGGCGACTCCGGAGGGTTTTATCCGCGAGCGACCCACCGTTCCGACATGGACACCGCCGAAGTCGAACGTCTCATCGAAGCGGGCATCGCGGACGCCGAAGCGACGGTGACGTTACCGCGGATGCCGGACGAAGAACACGAGGACGCGCACTTCGCCGCCGTCGTCGTCTCGCCGGCGTTCGAAGGGAAGTCGCTCGTACAACAGCACCAGATGGTGTACGACGCGCTCGGCGACGCGATGACGACGGACATCCACGCCTTGGAGATGAAGACGTACACGCCCGACGAGTACGAGGGACGCGAGTAATCAGAGCCGCGGTTCGGTCTCTTCGAGTTCGTCGAGAGAGCGGTTCTTCAGCGTGCGACCGCTCTGCGTGTCGAAGAGGTGAACCGCCGACTCGGGGAAGCGCGCGACGACGGACCGGCCGCCCTCCAGAGAGCGCATCCCGTCTATCGTCGCGACGAAGCTGACGTTGTCCGAGTCGATCTGGCTCCCCACCGTGGTACCCTCGCCGGTGTCGGCGGACGCAAAGGAGAGGTAGACGTTGTTCTCGTTACCCATCGGTTCGACCACGTCCACGACGGTGTCGAAGTCGTGGCGGGCCGACGCCGACTCCGAATCGACGATTGCCACGTCTTCGGGCCGGATTCCGAGCGTGACGCGCGTCGCGTCGCCGATTGCGTCCAGCGTCTCCTGGGAGAGGGGGTACTCGAACGCGTCGCACGTCAGTCGGTCGCCCTGTAACTCCGTCTCGAAGAAGTTCATCGACGGTTCGCCGATGAAGCCCGCGACGAACAGGTTCGCGGGTTGGTGGTACGCTTCGAGCGGTGTCGCCACCTGTTGGAGCACCCCGTCGTTGAGGATGGCGATTCGGTCGCCCATCGTCATCGCCTCCGTCTGGTCGTGCGTGACGTAGACGGTGGTGACGTCGAGGTTCTCTTGGAGTCGCTGCAGTTCGGTCCGCATCTGCGAGCGGAGTTTCGCGTCGAGGTTCGAGAGCGGTTCGTCCATCAAGAACACCTTCGGGTCGCGGACGATTGCGCGCCCGAGGGCGACTCGCTGTTGTTGCCCGCCGGAGAGTTCGCCGGGCTTTCGGTCCAAAAGCGGCGAGATGCCGAGCATCTCGCCCGTCTCGGTGACGAGCGAGTCTATCTCGTCGTCGGTCTTCTCCGTCGATTCTTCCAGCCCGAAGCTCATGTTCTGCCGGACGGTCATGTGCGGGTAGAGGGCGTACGACTGGAACACCATCGCGATGTCTCGGTCCCGCGGCGGTTTCGCGTTGACCACCTCACCGTCGAGGCGAATCTCGCCGCTCGAAACCGTCTCTAACCCCGCAATCATGCGGAGAGTAGTCGACTTCCCACACCCCGAGGGGCCGACGAGGACGAGAAACTCACCGTCCGCGATGTCGATGGACACCTCGTCCACCGCGACGATGTCGTCTCCGCCGTCGTCGAACACTTTCGTGACGTCGTCTAATACGAGTTCTGACATTATGTGTTACCTGCGACTCCTTCTGCGAACTGTTCTCCGAACAGGACGTACACCAGAAGCGTCGGCAACGCCGCGACGAACGCGGCGGCCATCTGGACGTTGTACTGTTGGACCATCGACCCCTGCAGTTTGTTCAGGGCGATGGTGGCGACTTCGTTGGTCGGCGACGATACGAGCACGAGTGCGAACAGGAAGTCGTTCCACACCTGCGTGAACTGGTAGATGAGCACCACCGCGAACATCGGCTTCGACAGGGGGAAGATGATGCGACGGTAGATGCTCGTGAACGTCGCGCCGTCGATGCGCGCCGCCTCCAGCATCGAGTCGTCGAACCCCGAGTAGTACGACCGAAACAGGATGGTACAGATGGGAATCCCGTAGGCCGTGTGGGTGACTATGAGTTGGAGGAGTCCGACGCGACTGCCGAGGAACGGCACTCCGGCGAGGATGTCCCTGAGTCCGACGATGCTCCAGAACCGAGTCAGCGGAACCAACACGGACTGGTAGGGGACGAACATCCCCGCGACGAACAGCATCAACACGCCGGCCTGTCCGCGCCACTTGAGGTTCGTGAGGCCGTACGCCGCGACGGACCCGATGAACCCCGACAGCACCGTCGCCGGGACGGCGACGAACATGCTGTTGTACATCGCGCCCGAGAAGTTCGTCAGCGGTCCTTGGAGACGGCTCCACGCCTCGAACCACGGGTCGAGGGTGAAGCCCTCGCCGAGTGGCGGGACGAACGGCGTCGTCGAGAAGAACGCGTCCTGCGTCTTTATCGCGGTCATGAGACCGCTCTCCAACGGCGCGAGGTAGAACGCCGCCATCGCGACGAGGACGGCGTACAACGCCGCGCGCGAGGAACCGACCGACCGAACGCTGTCGCGGACGCTCATAGGTCACCTCGCTTGTACTGCACGTACAGATACGGTCCGATGACCACCAACGCCAACAGGAACAGGACGGTGGCTATCGCCGCGCCGTACGCCCAGTTCGAGGAGCTGAACGCCTGTCTGAACATCATCGTCGCGAGGATGTCCGTCGAGGGGCCGGGCGTGTCGCCGAACATGACGTAGAGGAAGTCGAACGCCTTCAGCGCGAACACCATCAGAACGACGGCGGCACTCATCGTCGACGCCCGCAGTTGCGGGATGATGACGCGCCAGTACATCCGAATCGTGGACGCGCCGTCGATGCGGGCCGCCTCGAACTGGTCCGTCGGGATGGCCCGCAGACCGGCGAGGTAGACGACCATGCAGTAGCCGCTGAACTGCCACATCAGCGCGAAGATGACCGCACCCAGTTTGGTCTGCGGATTACTGATCCACGCCGTGGTGAGAAAGTCGAGGCCGATACCGCGAAGGAAGACGTTGACGAGCCCGATTTCGGGGTTGTACATCCACGCCCAGAATATCGCCGTCACGACGAAAGAGAGGCTCATCGGGAGCAGATAGATGGTTCGAAGCGTGTTCTCGAACCGTATCCCCCGGTCGACGAGGATGGCGACGAGGAGGCCCAAGAGAAGGGACGCGACGGTGAACACCACGAGCAACACGACGGTGTTGCGCGCGGCGGCCACGAACGAGGGGTCTCCGAGCATCCGCGAGTACATCGAAAAGTCGAGATTTCCGTAGTCGGGTGACCCGAACCCCTCCCACTCGGTGAGCGAGATGATGGCGTTCCAGCCGATGGCGCCGTAGACGAACAGTCCCATCAGAAGCGCCGGCGGGAGCCAGAACGGAAGCGACCGGACGAACTCGCTGTCGCGCCACGACCGACTCGACTGCGTCGCCGTCGCGGGCGAGTCCGTCACGGTGCCGCCGTCGGTTCGCACGCCGTCCGCGTCGCTGTCGTCCCCCCACCGACGGCTCACGAGTCGTCGAAATAGTGAGTTGGACATTCTGATCGCCCTCTATTCGGAGAACGCGTTTTCGAGGCCGCTGTACGCGGAGTCGACGTTACCCTGTTCGTTGAAGCTCGCGAACACTTCGTCGATGTTGCCGTGGACTTCCGGCGTGACCGCCGTTCCGTGCGCGATGGTCGGCGGCTGGCTGTCGGAGTTTTTGAACTCCTCTATCTGCGACTGCAGGAACGGACCGAACGGGTCCGTCGGCACGTCGGTCCGCGGCGGGATAGAGCCCTTGATGGGGTTGAACCGCTCTTGGGCGTCGACGGTGCCGCAGTATTCGAGGAACTTCCGCGTCGTCTCCGGCGACGGGTTGTTCTTCGGGAAGACGAACGAGTCCGTCACGACGGAGTACATCCCCTCGGTGCCGGGGAACGGAACCATGCTCCAGTCCGAATCGTACTCGAAGCCGTCGGCAGACTGGTACTGACCCGCGGCCCAGTCGCCCTGGTGGATGAACGCGGCGTCGCCGTTGACGACTTTCCCGTTGGCTTGGTCCCACGAGATAGAGCCCGCGTCGCCGTTGTAGTACTCGCTGTAGTCTTTGAGCGTCTGCAGCGACTCTCTGACGGCGTCCTCGTGGTCGGAGACGTTCCCCTCGACGAGCGACGTGTAAGCGTCGACGCCGTTGTAACCGAGGAAGATGTTCTCCCACAGTTGAACCGACGACCACGGCGACTGCGTCTGGTGAGCCATCGGCACCGCATCCGTCTCGCTGGAGATGGTTTCGAGGGCGTCCGTGAGCGCTCCCGGGTCGGAGATGCTCGACGGATCGACGCCCGCCTCGTCGAGGACGGCGGTGTTGTAAAAGAGGTTGTTCAGTCGGTGGATGTTGATGGGTACCGCGACGTAGCTACCGCCCGGTTGCGCGAGGTTCTGGACGCCCTCGCGGTACGCGCCGCGCATGTCCTCGTTCCACACCGAGTCGCCGATGTCTCGAAGCACGTCGCCCTCGACGTACTCCGTGAGCGCCTTTCCGGGCCAGATCTGGAAGGTGCTCGGGGGGTTCTGATTGAGGACGCGGTTCTTGATGACCGTGTCGAGTGCGGAGCCCGCGCCGCCCGGCGCGGGGTTGTTGTTGACGCTCGCGTCCGGATACTCCTCTTGGAAACCTTCGAGGAGAGCGTCGAGGGCGTCCTGTTCGCCGCCCGCGGTCCACCAGTGGACGATTTCGAGCGCGTTTCCGCCGTCGCCGCCGCCGTCGCCGCCGGACGTCGTCTCGGTCCCTCCGTCCGTGTTTTCGCCGCCGGAGTCCGTCGCCGTCGACCCCTCGTCGCCGCCACCGGAACAGCCAGCAACGAGTCCTGTGGTCCCTACGATACCGCTCAGCTTGATGTACGTCCGACGGGAGACCCCGCCGTCCGCATCCTGATTTTCCTTCATAATCGTTCCTCGGTATGCGTTTCACTCTACCATTCTACACGATTAACTTAAAGATTTCTACTAGTTTACTTATTTGTGAGTCAGTTTTTAGATTCGGAATCACGAGGCAGAAAATATGGGGAGTAGCGCCGGTTCCGCGCCGAATTCAGCGTCGTTTCGGATACCGCGAGTCTCGTCGGGTTTCGCTTCCACACATCATAAACCCTCGTATAGTTCAGACGGTCGGGGGTCGGAGTCGGTGAAGAGAGCGTTCGTCGTCGGTCCGACTCCCGCGATAGATTCGTATCGTTGGGTTTTACGCGGCCGCCCTTCGTGCCCCCGGATATGAGCGACGACGACTATCGCACCGAACGGGACAGCCTCGGCGAGATGGAAGTGCCAGCGGACGCGTACTGGGGTGCACAGACTCAGCGTGCGGTGGAGAACTTCCCCATCTCCGGAATCGCGTTCGGACGGCGGTTCGTCCGCGCACTCGGCGTGGTGAAAAAGTCCGCCGCGCAGGCGAACCGAGAGTTGGGACTCGTCGAGGAGGACGTCGCAGACGCCGTCGTCGAGGCGGCGGACGAAGTCATCGCCGGCGAACTCGACGACCAGTTCCCGGTCGACGTCTTCCAGACGGGGTCGGGTACCTCCTCGAACATGAACGCGAACGAGGTCATCGCCAACCGCGCCGCCGAGATTATGGGCGAGGAAGTCGGCGACCGGTCCGTTCACCCGAACGACCACGTCAACTACGGGCAGTCCTCGAACGACGTGATTCCGACGGCGATGCACGTCGCCGCCCTCGAAGCCGTCGTCAAGGACCTCGTCCCCGCGTTGGAGACGCTACGCGACTCCCTCGCGGAGAAAGAAGACGAGTTCGACGGCGTCGTCAAGACCGGTCGGACGCACCTGCAGGACGCTACGCCCGTCCGCCTCGGACAGGAGTTCGGCGGCTACCGGACGCAGGTCGAGAAAGGCATCGAACGCGCAGAGAACGTCCAACCGCACCTCGCGGAACTCGCACTCGGCGGCACCGCTGTCGGAACGGGTCTGAACACCCACCCCGAGTTCCCCGCGACGGCCGCAGAGTACATCTCCGAGGAGACGGGCATCGAGTTCCGCGAGGCCGACGACCACTTCGAGGCGCAGGCGGCCCACGACGCCGTGAGCGAGGCCCACGGTGCGCTTCGAACTATCGCGGGTTCGCTGAACAAGATAGCGAACGACCTGCGCCTCCTCGCCTCCGGGCCGCGAAACGGTCTCGGCGAAATCGAGCAACCCGAGAACCAACCGGGGTCGTCCATCATGCCCGGCAAGATAAATCCGGTCGTCGCCGAGGCGGTCAATCAGGTCCACAAACAGGTCGTCGGCAACGACGCCGCCGTCGCCGCGGGGGCCGCGGAGGGGCAGATAGACCTCAACCTCTACAAACCCGTCCTCGCGCACAACTTCCTTCAGTCGGCGGAACTGCTCTCGAACTCCGCGGAGGTGTTCGCAGAACGGTTCGTCGCGAAACTGGAAGCGAACGAAGACCACTGCGAGACGCAGGTCGAACAGAGCATGGCGCTGGCGACGGCGCTCAACCCCGCCATCGGCTACGACAAGGCGTCTAAGGTCGCGAAGAAAGCGCTCGCAGAAGACAAGACGGTCCGCGAAGTCGCCGTCGACGAGGGCTACCTCACCGAAGCGGAGGCCGACGAGGTTCTCGACCCCGAGAAGATGACCCACCGGGGCATCCTCGGCGACGACTGAATCGCACGCCCGAACGGCGACACTCCGCTCGACGCGAGGCGTCGGCCCGCGCCCCGTCCGAAAGTCGGGTAGCGACCGGATATTCCGGGGAGTGAGGCAGTCACACGGCGCGCAAGGAACCGATATTTTCAAGGTTTAGTCAGACGAATCTCATTTTATGCCGAGCCTTCAGTATCAGCGAGAGCGGGGCCGAGATATGCTCGAATGTCGAAGCTGCGGCGCCACGTTCCCCGAGGGGCGAGCGACCGACGACGGGTGGCACTTCCGGTGTCCCGAGTGCGAAGAGGGCAAGGGTATCGGACAGGGGCTACGACGGCTCTGAGACGGCGGACGGACTCGACGAGAGGGAGCCGACGACGAACGCGCTCGGCCGAACCGCTCTCGCCGACACCGCGGCGGCGACTCGCGTCGCGGACTGAATCCTTTTTTACTCCCCGCACACGCAGTTGCCACCAATGAGCGAGTACGACTACCAGGATTTGGGGCTCGTCGCGGGGTTGGAGATACACCAGCAACTCGACACGGCGACGAAACTGTTCTGTAACTGTCCGACCGAGATTCGAGAGCCGTCGGCATCGACGCGCCGGTTCACGCGGTTTCTCCACCCGACGAAGAGCGAACTGGGCGAACTCGACGACGCCGCCCTCGAAGAGAGTCGCGTCGACCGCGAGTTCGAGTATCTCGCCTACGATACGACCTGTCTGGTCGAAGCAGACGAGGAACCGCCCCACCGCCTCGACGACGAGGCGCGCGACGTCGTCCTCCAAATCGCGTCGCTTCTCGACATGGAGGCCGTAGACCAAGCGCACGTGATGCGGAAACTCGTCATCGACGGGTCGAACACCTCCGGGTTCCAGCGGTCGGCGCTCGTCGCCCAAGACGGCGAGATTTCGACGAGCGACGGGCCGGTCGGCGTCGAGGACCTGATGCTCGAAGAGGAGTCCGCCCAGCGAGTCGAAGAGACCGACGAGGGCGTCGTCTTCTCGCTCGACCGCCTCGGCATTCCGCTCGTCGAAATCGGCACCCGACCCGACATCTCCTCGCCCGAACAGGCCCGCGAGGCGGCCGAGACCATCGGGATGTTGCTTCGCTCTACCGGGACGGTAAAGCGCGGACTCGGGACCATCCGACAGGACGTGAACGTCTCCATCGCCGAGGGCGCACGCGTCGAAATCAAAGGCGTACAGGCGTTAGACCAGATAGACGAAATCGTCCGCCTCGAAGTCGGCCGCCAGGTCGAACTCCTCGATATCCGTGACGAACTCAGAGCGCGAGACGCGTCGGTGGGCGAGACGGCGGACGTGACGGACGTCTTCGAAGAGACAGAGAGCGGCGTCGTCGGCGGCGCGGTGAACTCCGGCGGGAAGGTGACGGCGGTCCCCCTGTTCGGCTTCGACGGACTCGTCGGCCGGGAGGTCCAACCCGACCGGCGTCTCGGGACGGAACTGTCCGACCACGCCAAACGTCACGGCGCGGGCGGCATCTTCCACACGGACGAACTCCCGGCGTACGGCGTCACGGCCGAGGAAGTCGCGGCACTGCGAGACGCCGTGGGCGCGGGCGACGACGACGCCGTCGCCATCGTCGCCGCGGATGCGGAGACGGCCGACCTCTCGATAGAGGCCGTCGCGGAACGCGCCGAGACCGCCCTCGACGGCGTCCCCGAGGAGACGCGCGGCGCGAACGAGGACGGCACGACGCGGTATCTCCGCCCGCTTCCCGGCGCGGCGCGGATGTACCCCGAGACGGACGTGCCGCCGGTCGAACTCGACCCCTCGGAGGTGGAGACGCCGGAACTCCTGACCGAGAAGGTCGAACGCTACCGGTCGGAGTTCGGTCTCGGACCGGGACTGGCAGAACAGGTCGCCTACGGCCGCCGGATGCCGTTGTTCGAGCGAGCGATTTCGGAGGGAATCGACGCGACGTTCGCGGCCGGGTTGCTCGAATCCACCATGACCGAACTCCGCCGCGACGACGTCCCCGTCGAGAACGTCACGGAGGACCACTTGCTCGACGTGATGCGTCTCGTCGAGGACGACGAACTCGCAAAGGAGGGCGTAAACGACGTGCTCGAAACCGTCGCGGAGGACCCGACGCTCACCGCGGACGCGGCCGTAGAGGAGGCCGGACTCTCCGGCGTCTCCGAGGACGAGGTTCGCGACGCCGTCTCCGACGTCGTCGAGCGAAACGAAGGGCAGGTGAAAGAAGAGGGGATGGGCGCGTTCTCCGCGCTCATGGGCGAAGCGATGGGTGCGCTCCGCGGCCGGGCCGACGGCGAAATCGTCAGCGACGTGCTCCGCGAGGAGATTCAAAAGCGCGCCTGAGGCGCGGCGTCGTCGGACCCGCGCCTCCCGGCGGCGTTCAGGCGCGCGTGATTTCGACGTGCCACTCGTCGGGTGCGACGTCCGTCGTCTCGTGGCGGAACCCCCGCCGTTCGAGGACGGCGTACAGCGGTTCGGGTTCGAAGCTGTTCACGAGCAGAAGCGTCTCGTCGTCGCCGAGTTCGTCGAGGGCGGCGGTGATTTCCGAGAACGGTTCGCCCGCTATCTCGCGCGCGTCGAGGGTTCGTCGGGCCGCGTCGGCGGCGTCGGTTGCATCGGACATACGTGACCGTCCGTCGAGAATGCCATTGGGTGTTCTCCCGATAGTGTTCGCCGCCTCGGGGACGAGGGACGGGCCGGGAACTTTTGTCTCCTATCGGACCCGTATCTCGGTTCGGCCGGAGTCGGCGCGCGAGCGGAGTCGTTCGACCCTGTCTTCGGTCCGGGGGTGCGTCGAGAACAGGTCCGAGAGCGCGCGTTCCTCTTCGGACTCGACTTCGCCGTACACCCAGAGCGGAGAGAGCAGGCCGAACTGCGGGTCGGCCGTGCGCTCTATCTTCCGAAGCGCGCGGGCGAGAGCCACCGGTCGGCCGGTCACTTCGGCGGCCCTGTCGTCTGCGGCGAACTCCCGGCGTCGCGAGTGCGCACGCGCGAGAAGCGTGATACCGAGCATGAGGGCGGAGACAGCCGCCTCTATGCGCGCCCGAACTCTACCGGGGAGCGTCCGCGGCCACGACGCGGGGTCGCCGCGGACCCACGCCGCCGCGAGGGCGAGGCCGGTCACGAGAAAGACGGGCGGCGCGACGAGAAGCGAGACGAACCCCACCGCGGTCTGAAGCGCCGTGAACGCGAGGGTCTGTACGAGGCTGTCTTTGCTCTCTAAGTGCGCGAGTTCGTGCGCCAACAGTCCCGCGAACTCCTCGCGGTCGAGGAGTCGAAACAGCGAGGCGTCGAGGACGACGGCGTCGCGGCCGGCGGTGTCGAGTGCCATCGCGTTCGGGACGGAGAGCCGCGTCACCAATATCCGGGGCGCGTCGAGGTCCATCTCCGCCGCGAGGCCGTCCAAGATGCCGTAGACGCCCGGATACTCCGTCCGGGGGAGTTCGCGCGCGTCGAGGCGCGACAGCAGGCGGCGCGTGCCGACGCGGAAACTCGCGTACCCGAAGAGAACCGTCGTCGCGCCGACGACGAGTCCCGCCGTCACCGGGTCGGGGCGCAACCGCCACAGCGTCACCAACAGGACGTAACTCCCGTACGACAGAAGCGAGTAGAACGCCAGAACCGAGACGCCCACCAGAAGCATCAGCGGGCGGTGTCGTCGGGGTGGACGAGAGGCCATACCGTTCGTTGGGGTGCGACGCGCAAAACGGTTACCGAGAGGCCGCGTAGTCGCTCGATTGCGCGCCCGTCGGGTGGTTCCCCGCACCCGTACGTACTTGGCGGCGGCGGACGACGTGCGTCCAATGACGACGTTCTTCGAGGATTTCTCCGTCGGCGACGAGGCGGAGTTCGGAAGTTACGACGTGACGGAGGCGGAGATACGCGAGTTCGCGGAGAGCTACGACCCCCAGTGGTTCCACACCGACCCCGAACGGGCCGAAGCCGAGTCGATGTACGGCGGCATCATCGCGAGCGGGTGGCACACCACCGCGATGACGATGCGGATGTTGGTCGACGAGTTCCTCTCGGAGACGGCGGCGCTCGGTGCGAAAGGCGTCGACGAACTCCGGTGGCGACGGCCCGTTCGACCCGGCGAGACGCTGTCGGTCCGGACCGAGATACTCGAGACGACGCCGGAGACGGAGCGTCGGGGACTCGTCCGCGTGCGGATAACGACCGCGAACGGGGACGGCGAGGAAGTCTGTTCGATGGTGGCGTTGACGATGTTCGCGCGGCGCGAGGGCGGCGAGGGCGAGAACTGAGTCCGAGGCGGCGGCGCGAGGCGTCGGGGGCGCGGCGGTCAGTCGTCGTCCGGACGCGGTTCGACCTGCGCGTCGGCGTCGGCGTCCGCCTTCGCGTCCGCGTCCGAGTCGGCATCGGCGTCGGCGTCGGCGCTGTAGGCGCGTTCGCCCAGATAGCGGTTCGCACGCCGGAAGATGCCGATGAGGGTGTGTACCTCGCGTTCGGTCGGGTGGGCGCGTCCGAGGAGGCGGCGCATCATCCGCATCGTCTTCGGGCGCTTGTGGTCGCGGTGTTCGACGGAGTCGAGGAACTGAGAGAAGAAGTCGTAGAAGCGGTCTACGTCCGCCTCGTCGGCGCGTTCGCGCTCCACGTCGGGGAGTTGCGTCTCCTCGACGGTGAGCGTTCGCAGTTCGTAGAAAAGCACCGTCGCGGCCTGACCGAGGTTCAACACGGGGTACTCGGAACTCGCCGGGATGGAACACACCTCGTCCAGTCGGGCGAGTTCCTCGTTGTTCAGGCCCTTTCCCTCCCGCCCGAAGACGAGTGCGGTCTTCGTCTCGACGGTTTCGAGGCTCTCTCGAACTTCGAGAGGCGTCTTGAACGGGAAGCGGACGTGCTTTCTGCTGTCTTCGTTCGTTATCGCGGTGGTGCCGACGGTGTGGTAGTTCTCGACTATCTCCTCGAAGGTTACCTCTTCTGCGTTCGGGAGGACGTCTTCGCGGGCGTGTCCGGCGAAGCCGTACGCCTCGCTGTCGCGGCCCATCTCCGGCGGATTCACGAGTTTGAGGTCAGTCAGACCGAAGTTCTTCATCGCGCGGGCGATAGTGCCGACGTTACCGGGCGTCTTCGGGTCGACGATGACGACGACCGGTTTCTGTGTTCGCGGAGGCATCTACTTCGTGGGGTACTCTCTGTCGAAGTCGATGTCGGAGTCGTCTATCTCCGAGGCGGCATCGTCTCCGTCCTTCGCCTCTCCGCCGGGTTCGTCGTGCGTGACGGTCCCCGCCTTGAGGTCGATGCGCTTTCGCTTCCCGCCGTAGTTCTCGTTGAGACGGGCGTTCAGTTCGTCGGGGTCCGGCGGCGACGGGAGTTCGCTCGGGTCCGTCTCGACGTGTTCGAGTCCGCCGTACCCGTCGGGGGCGCGGCCGCCCGCGGCGAACCACTCGTGGAACTCGTCGCGGAACTCCTCTCGTCCGCGGAACTCGCTGCCGCCCGCCTCGCGGTACCAGTAGAGAAAGTCCGCTTCGTGGTCGTCGCAGAGAAGCACCTCCTCCATCGGTTCGCCGTAGACGATGGCCGCCTGATTACAGCGGCGTTTCTCCGCCTCGCCGTGGACGAGATAGCAGGCGTCGCACGGTTTCCCGACGAGATAGCTGAGTCGGATGAGCCGTCGCCTCGCGTCGTCGGGCACCTCGTCGAGCGGTTTGAACTCCTCGTCGTCTGTGAACACCTCGGACTCCTCGAAGCGCCACCCGCGGAGTCCGATACTGACCTTCGCCATGAGTCGAAGGTAGCCGACGGGCGGATAAAAAGAGCGTGACTCGGCGGTCTACCCGTACCGTGCGGACTATGTGACCGCCGTCCTTCTCTCGGGACATGCAAACCGTGGACGCGGCCGGACTCGGTATCGGCGACGACCATCCGCCCCGCATCATGGGCGTCCTGAACGTCTCCGAGGAGTCGCCGTACGAGCCCAGCGTGTTCGACGACGCCGGCGACGCCGCCGAGTACGTCGATACCGAACTCGTAGACGAGGGCGCGGATATCGTCGACGTGGGACTCGAATCGGCGAACAAGCGGTTCGAGGTGCTGTCGGCCGACGAGGAACTCGACAGACTGGAGACGGCCCTCGACGCGATAGCGTCCGTCTCCGGCGACGCCGTCTTCTCCATCGAGACGCGGTATCACGAAGTCGCGGAGGCGGCCCTCTCGCGGGGGTTCGACATGGTCAACGACGTCTGCGGCTTCGCCGACCCGGAGATGCCGCGGGTCTGTGCGGAGCACGACGCCGCCGTCGCGAAGATGGCGAGTCCCCCTGACCTCGAACGGCCGGGCGCGGTCGAGGAGGTAGACGACATCTACGAGGCGTTGAAGCGGAACGGACTCACCGACAAGACCATCGTCGACCCGGCGTTCGGCGGGTGGTCGGAAGCGAAGACGCTCGAACACGACAGAGAGACGTTTCGTCGTCTCCGGGAGTTCCGCGGGTTGGGACAGCCGATTCTCGTCTCCATCAACCGGAAGAACTTCCTCCGCGAGTTCGCCGGGCGTTCGACCGAGGAGGCGTTGCCGGTGTCTCTGGCGGCCACGTCGATGGCCGTCGAACGCGGCGCGCACGTGGTTCGGACCCACGACGTCCGAGAGACGCGCGACGCGGCGCTCATCGGAGAGGCGTTCGCCCGCGACAGAGTGCACACGAGAGACGACGTTTCCGTCGAGGAACTCGACGCGACGACGCCCCGAGAGACCGAACGGCACCTCGAACGCCTCGGAATCGAGTCGGACGTGGCCGGAGACACCGTCGTCAGGGTCTTCGAAATCGACGGCCTCTCTCCGGACGACGAACGGACGCTCTCTGCGGCGGCGTCCGACGGCGGCGCGACGTTCGTCCGCGGGACGACGAGCGGAACCCTCCTGTTCGGGACGCCGACCACCCTGCAGGCGACGCGTGCGGCGGTCGAGTCCCCCTCCGACGCCGTCGGTGCCGCACTCGACGCCGTCGTCTCGGAGACGGAGTGAACGGATGAGACCGAAGAGGCCGACGTTTGCTAGTCCATATCGTGCCAGCGGCCTCTCGAAGGGCGTTTCCGGGCGTTCGCGGACTCAGTTAAGAGAAAACTTATGACGGACGACTGTAAAACGGACTACTGGACGCCGGAAGGGCATACGGGTAGGGGTACTTGGTGCCATTCCGGCCCACACCGTACTATTATCGGAGAGCGATAGCCGTGCGTTTCGAAGCGTGGGAACCGGTGTACGAGTCGATATTGTCCGACTTCGGCTACCCGCGGGCGGGCGACGAACGCGCGAGGGACGTCCTCGCCGAGTACGCGACGCCGTTCGATTTCGAGAGAGTCGACTGTACCGGAGACACAGTCGCAGTCGTCGGTGCCGCGCCGTCGCTTCCGGCGGAACTCGAACGCGTCGGCGAGGCCGACCGGGTGTTCGCCGCGTCGACGGCCGCCGACGCGGTCCGAGACGCCGGGTTCGACGTGGACCTGATGGTGACGGATTTAGACAAAAACCCCGAGACGGCGCGGGAGTTGACGCGGGAGGGAACGCCCGTCGCGGCACACGCCCACGGCGACAACGTTTCGGCGGTGCGCGAGTGGGTCCCGAGATACGACTCGGACCACGTCCTCGCGACGACCCAAGCGGCGCCCGTCGCCGCCGTCTACAACTTCGGCGGGTTCACCGACGGTGACCGCGCCGCGTTCGCGGCGGACGCGTTCGGTGCGGACCGACTCCTCTTTGCGGGGTGGGAGTTCGACGACCCGACGGTGACGGAGGCGAAGGCGCGGAAACTCCGCTGGGCGGAGCGTCTGCTCCACCTGTTGGAGCGTCTGCGCGGAGAACGGTTCGGCGTCCTCGACGGACGGCGGGCGGACGTGGACCCGGTCTCTCTCGGTTGACTCGGCGTCAGCGCTCTCCGTCCGCATCGACGGGAACGGCCGGGGGAGGGAGGCGTTCGTCGTCGAGTTCGGCCGAGAACAGGTCCGCGCCGCACGCCTCGCATCTCGCCGCGAGGACCGTCGTC
Organism: Halopelagius inordinatus; assembly: GCF_900113245.1. NCBI lineage: Archaea > Methanobacteriati > Methanobacteriota > Halobacteria > Halobacteriales > Haloferacaceae > Halopelagius > Halopelagius inordinatus. Next base: position 4,324 of record NZ_FOOQ01000002.1, on the reverse strand, counting down.
GCGTCGAACTCGTTTCGCCGTCGCTTCCCGACCGAGAGTGACCCGTCGCAGACGGGACACCAATCGAGACAGAGTCTGAGCGCAGAGAGAACGCGCGTCCGCATCGCCGGAGAGAGCGACCACCACTCCGGGAACGCCGACCGGAACTCGGCGACTGCGGTCACGTCGGCGACGAACGCCGCCCGAGACGGCCAGTTGCCCGCGCGTTCCCCGCGAACGGTGGCGACGAGCGACGACGCTTCGGGCTCCCACTCCACCGTCACCTCCGCTTCGGACACCTGCATGAGAGACGCGAGGGCCGCGGCGTCTCCCTCGCGGCCGTCCATAGAGACGATTCGACGCCGCCACGCGGACTCGAAGTCGCGTTCGACGCGCGGAAGCCCGTCTTCCTCGACGAGCAGTCCGGCCTCTTCGAGACGCCGTTCTGCCGTGCGGGAGTCGTCCGTCGAGGCGGAATCGCCGTCGCTCCACCGACGGCCCGGTCGGCGGAACGCCGCGGAGAACGCCCGCAGGTCGTCGCGCGTGGATTCGGGCGCGTCGGGGGCGGTGTAGACGACCGAAAGCGTACCGACGAGCACGAACGAGAGGACGACGCCCGCAAGCGGCCACTGGGCTATCGTCCCGACGCCGACGCCCGCGACGACGGCGAACGCCGCCATCGAGAGGACGACCACGCGAGGGTCTTTTCGACGCCCCATCGCGGCCGCTCTCGACCGAAGCGACCCGAACAGAGACGCGGCGCGACGCGTCACACCGTCGATAGTTCTGTGCACTACGTCTCCACCGTAGCGTTTTCCACCGATAGGTATGCGCCGCATACTCAGTTTCACTGATACGTCTCCCGTTTTTTGGCCATTCCTACCGATTCTTAACGGCCCCCGGAACCGAGAGACTGCCGTCTAATCGTCCACTATCGGGCGGTAAAGTTCTCCCAACCTGACTGATAGCCGAGGGTACTCCCGACCGAGGGGCGTGTGGCAGAGACGTTAACGGGATCCGACTCGTGAGAGGGCGTATGCAACTCCACTGGCACCGCCGCGACGTGCGGGCGGCGGACAACCGCGGCCTCTCTGCGGCCGCGGCGGAGGGAGACGTGGTCCCCGTGTTCGTGTTCGACGACGCGGTTCTCGACCACGCCGGGGCTTCGCGCGTGCAGTTTCTCGTGGACGCACTCGACGAACTGCGGGCGTGGTATCGAGAGCGGGGGTCGGACCTCGTCGTCCGACGCGGTGACCCGCGGACGGTCCTCCCGGAACTGGCCGCGGAGCACGGTATCGACCGCGTCGTCTGGAACGAGGATTACTCCGGACTCGCGAGAGAACGCGACGCCGCGGTTCGGCGCGCCCTCGACGAGGCGGGCGTCCGGAGCGAGTCGTTTCACGACGCCATCTTCCACGAACCGGGGTCGATAACGACCAACGCGGGCGACCCCTACTCGGTGTACTCGTACTTCTGGAAGAAGTGGCGCGACAGGGAGAAACCCGCGCCGGTCGCCGCGCCCGAGTCGGACGCGTTGGCCTCGGTGTCGGGTGACCCGATTCCGACGTGTTCGGACCTCGGGTTCGAGAGACCCGACGCCGACGTGCCGGAGGCGGGGACGGACGCCGCCAGACGCCGCCTCGCGGAGTTCTGCGACGACCCGATATACCGGTACGCCGAGGGACGAGAGTATCCGGCGCGAGACGCCACCTCGGGCCTTTCTCCGGACCTGAAGTTCGGAACCATCGGGATTCGAGAGGTGTACGAGGCCACCGCGGAGGCGAGAGCGTCCGCCGCGGGCGAGAGAGACGAGTCCGTCGGGGAGTTTCAGTCGCAGTTGGCGTGGCGGGAGTTCTACTCGCACGTCCTCCGGTACAACCCGAACGTCGTCGCGGAGAACTACAAGGAGTACGAGAACGCCATCGAGTGGCGCGACGACCCGGAGGCCCTTCGCGCGTGGAAGGAGGGTCAGACGGGCTATCCCATCGTGGACGCCGGGATGCGGCAACTGAAGGCGGAAGCGTTCGTGCACAACCGCGTTCGGATGATCGTCGCCTCGTTTCTGACGAAAGACCTGCTTCTCGATTGGCGCGAGGGGTACGCGCACTTCCGCGACCGGTTGGTGGACCACGACACGGCGAACGACACCGGCGGGTGGCAGTGGGCCGCCTCCACCGGGACGGACGCCCAACCGTACTTCCGGATTTTCAACCCGATGACACAGGGCGAACGCTACGACCCGGACGCCGAGTACATCCGGCGGTACGTGCCGGAACTCCGCGACGTGCCCGCGGCGGATATCCACCGGTGGCACGAACTGTCGCCGACCCGGCGAGCGGAGTTATCCGAGGGGTACCCGGACCCGATAGTGGACCACGCGGAACGGCGCGAGGACGCGATTGCGATGTTCGAGGCGGCGCGCGGCGACTAGGCCGAACGGATTTACGCACCGGGACCGACTGGATACCGTGTACCACGTTGCCATCCTCCTCTACGACGGATTCGACGAACTGGACGCTGTCGGGCCTTACGAGGTGTTTCGGACGGCCGCCGGGTTCGGTGCGGACTGCGACGCGCGACTCGTGACGCTCGACGACCGAACGACGGTCACCGCGAATCACGGGATGGAGGTGGTCGTCGACGGCCAACTGGACCCCGAGGCGTCGGTATCGACGGACCTTATCGTCGTTCCAGGCGGCGGGTGGAGCGACGCCGCGAAGCCGGGTGCGGGGATGGAGGCGAAAAAGGGGGATATCCCGGGAGCGCTCGCGGCGTTCTCGGAGTTCGGGATGACCGTCGCCGGCGTCTGTACCGGCGGGATGCTCCTTGCCCGCGCGGGCCTCCTCGACGGCCGTCCGGCGGTCACTCACCACTCGGCGATTTCGGACCTCGAAGACGCCGGTGCCGACGTGCGAGACGCCCGGTTCGTAGACGACGGCGACGTCCTCACCGCCGGCGGCGTCACCTCCGGCATTGACCTGGCACTCCACCTCGTCGAACGCGAGTTCGGGCGAGATATCGCCGCGGACGTGGCACGCGAAATAGAGTACGACCGCCGCGAGGCGGCGTCGGCGGCGGTCGATATCGACTGAACAGACGGGAGACCGCGACTGTTTTTCGGCGGTGAAAGTGCCCCGAAAGTATAATTTGGCTAACATTTAACCGGACGCCTGCCGTGGATTCGTTCGAAGCACTATGTCCACCTACGAACTTCCGGACCTCCCGTACGACTACGACGCGCTCGAACCGGTTATCGACGAGCGAATCATGGAACTGCACCACGACAAACACCACCAGGGATACGTCGACGGTGCGAACTCCGCGCTGGAGCAACTCGAACAGATGCGCGAGAGCGGAGACATGGGGAACGTAAAGAGCGTAAAGCGGAACCTCGCGTTCAACCTCTCGGGGCACGTGAACCACACCGTCTTCTGGGAGAACATGAGTCCCGACGGCGGCGGCGAACCCGAGGGCGAACTCGCCGACGCCCTCGACGAACAGTTCGGCGGATTCGAGCAGTTCAAATCGGACTTCGCGGCGGCTTCGAAGGGCGTCGAGGGGTCCGGGTGGGGGCAGTTGGTGTACGACCACGCCGCCGACCAACTGATGGTCGTCGCCAACGAGAACCACCAGAACCAGCAGGTGTCCGGTTCGACGCCGATTCTCGTCCTCGACGTCTGGGAGCACGCGTACTACCTCCAGTACGAGAACAACCGCGGCGAGTACGTCGACAGTTTCTGGGACGTCGTCGACTGGGAGGACGTGGCGCAACGGTACGAACAGGCGCAGAGCGCCGACGTCGTCGGTCAACACACCCACTGAGACCCGACGCTCCTCGCTTTTTTCCGGTTAGAACGGCCACCCGTTCCGACGGCACTCCATCGGCCGACGCGAGGTGTACCTCTCGGCGATGACTCCGCCGACTCCTTGGTCGGTGTTACCGTATGACTTCTCAAACTTTATCCGATCTGTCAACGTACAGTATCACGAGGTATTATCATGAGCTACGAACTCGACCCGCTCCCGTACGACTACGACGCACTCGAACCGCACGTCTCCGAACAGGTTCTGACGTGGCACCACGACACTCACCATCAGGGCTACGTCAACGGCTGGAACTCCGCCGAGGAAACCCTCGAATCCAACCGCGAGGACGGCGACTTCTCCTCGTCGCCCGGCGCCATCCGAAACGTCACCCACAACGGGTCCGGACACATCCTCCACGACCTGTTTTGGAACTCGATGTCGCCGGAAGGCGGCGACGAACCCGAGGGCGCACTCGCGGACCGAATCGAAGAGGACTTCGGCTCTTACGAGGCGTGGAAGGGCGAGTTCGAGGCCGCCG